>NZ_JAAIJQ010000081.1 GCF_010820565.1 Thiorhodococcus minor
CGACCAACACGCCGCTCAGCGCTGACTTCCATCAGCTAGCCCGATCGTGTAACCATCAAATTCGCTGACCGCACTCACTGCCAACGAGACTGTGAAAGTATCCCGCGCCGCACGAGATCAATAGGGCATGATTGGTAAACTACCGGCTGAGAGATAAACCGAGTCGATGAGGGGTGTCGATGTCGCAGAGCGCTGAGCAGATCGAGACGCCGGAGGCGTTCGCGCTGTGCCCACCCGAAGCGAGTGCAGGCCCGCGCAGGGCGAAGCCGGCCAACGGGCGGGGACGGCGCTACAAGTGCGGGCCGGCACGCGCGCAGCTGACGCTGTTGCCGCCTAGCGTGGAGGATTACGTCAGCGCGGACAATCCGGTGCGCGCGATCAGCGCCTTCCACTACGATGCCGAGCACGACGGCTATCACTGCCCCGGCGGGCAGCGCCTCAACCCCGTCGGCAAGCCCGCCACGCGCAACGGCACCGTGCGTCAGCGCTACCGAAGCAAGGCGAAGGCCTGTGCCGACTGCGCCCTGCGAGAGCAATGCCTGAGTGCCAAAGGCACGCGACGCGAGATCGAGCGCTCCGTGCATGCTGAGGCCGTCGAGCGCCACCGCGCGCACACTGAAAGCGAGCACACTCCTGGAAGACGGACCTCAATCCGGCGCCACTTCGTTTACGCATCGTCGGCCATCGCTTAAAGCAGAGCGATAGCATTCCATAAACCCCTACCATCTCTTAAGGATTATCCGACATGTCTCACGGATTTCACGCCCCTCCGGCCGTCATCGGTCTCGCTGCCACACCTGACAGACTCATCTGGGCCCTGTGCCTCCTGTGCCTCCTGTGCCTCCTGTGTGTCTTGCCAATTCGTCCTGCATATGGGCAAGAGCGGGACAACCGCTGGCAGATCACCGAAATCTACCTCGCTACCATGGGTTATGCGCCGGATGCAGAGGGACTGAATTATTGGGTCGGCAACATCGAGACCCGTGCCGAATGGACCCCGACCACGGTCGCCCAGAGCTTCTTCGATCAACCGCTGGTCCAGGAGCAATACCCACCCGGCCAGGACAACGACACACTGATCCAAGCGCTCTACCAGAATATCTTCAATCGCGTGCCGGATGCCGATGGCCTCGCCTATTGGCGCGAGGAGCTCGCCGCGGGCCGCGTGCAGCGCAATCAAATGATCATCGCACTGATCAACGGCGGCTGGGCCAACCCCGATGCAACGGCAGACATGGCCCGCTTTGCCAATCGGGTCCGAGTAGCTCTGGCATTCGCCGACTATCAGACCATGAATGGCATCGTCTACACGTTGCTCCCGCCCGACGATCAGCTCTATCTCCGTCAAGCCGGGCGGGATGTTCTGGTCGATGTTGATGGCGGCGAGAACGACGACCAAGTTGGTATCGATCGTATCCCCGGATTGCTCGCCCCCCTGCTGGGTGCAGAGACTGAGGGCACATTGCAAGGCCAGATCCTGTTCGGTGAGGCCAGCTTCGGAGCCATTACGGTAACTGCGTATTATGGAGAGACCACGCTTGGTTCGACAACGGCCGCTGCCGACGGTAGCTTTCGCCTACCAATAGCCATCACAGTCGGCTATGGGCCTCATGGCGAAATTGATGACCTGCGTCTGGTCGCTGAGCATGATGATCGAACAATGATGCAGTCCGTTCGACCGGATGATCCCAACACCTGGAGCAACATTCATTTCTCCCCAGAAATCGAAGCCTACCGCTGGTATCGCGAGGTGCTCGGCGGCGTCTCCGAAGACAATTTTTTCTTCTTCGTCCAGGACAATTTTACGGCAGGACGCGTCCGCGAGGACAGCTCATATGCCGGTTTATTACGCGATCTCGCACAGGACACCGCCGACTACTTCTATGAAGGCGTCCAGCGACCGGAAAACACAGAACTATATAACCTGATCACAACCCACCTTACGCCTGATCGGATTGCAGCAGACTCCCCCGGCGAGTGGCCTGATAATCAATCCGTCGCGGCAGGAATGCCATTCACGCTTAATACCTTACCCCTTGGAACTTTCGAAGGAGAGCAGAGTTCGTCATGCGATGTACTTCAACTCAACGAAATACGCTTTCAGTCCGGATCTCCGGCCAGTAACCAGACTTGCTATCTTCGCTTCCTCAACGACGACACGTACTCCGTCGTCGCCATCCCCTTGGTTACACTCGAGCAGAGCACGGTTTTCTCCGAACGTATCGATGCGCGCACCGGGCTCACTATGAGTCAAGGGCGCACGATCATCGACATTCCCGCCTTTGCACTAAACCAAGACACCGAGTTAACGGTCACCGAATTGAACGGCGACGCAGTCACCAGCTTAGGCCGACCGGTACTGAGTATTAGCGGCGGAATCGACTTCAATCTACCGATCCGCATTGGTATCCGCTATGCGCAACTCGGCATTGACGACCCTTGGAGCTATCGCTGGTGGATCAACGACAGTGCGGAGGGTCATGCGCTAACACCCGCCGAAGTTATCAATGGACTAGTTTATTTCCAACTGACAAACACACGAATAAGCAACGAAGAAGTCTCCCTATCGACAACCAATGATAGAGAAGCGTCACACCTTGCCATAGCGCAAACATATTCGGCATGGGCTCGGGATCTCAGCCTGTTCTTGAGACCACTTTCAACCGTTGCCAAAAAACCCTTCAAATACAAAACGATCGAGCCAGAGTTTGCAAATAAAGAATACTATCAAAGATTCTCTAAAAATCACACTGGCGGCGACTTTTCCATGGTGGAAAACTCCACTTCCAGCACCGATACAGCCGGCGAAGACGTCCTAGCCATCTGTGACGGCATCGTGATCTTCAATAGAACCGCAGATACCACGAGCGATAACCATTTTAACGGCGCACGATTACTAAACCCCACCAATTCAAAATGGGACAGCGTCATTGGAATAAAGCACAACTGCGCTGGCTCTACTTATTACGCATATTATGGCCACACCAGCCCCGTCGAAGACCTCGCTTTTGGCAGCAAAGTAGATCAAGGCGAAAAAATCGGGGAGATCTATAGCATGGATTGGAGAGAGACCGTCGGCGTAAACTCTCACCTTCACCTGACAATATTGAGCGGATATGGACTGACGAGCCCTAAGTATCAGTACCTATCCTCAGACAAACCAGGAACCCTTCAGCCATCTGTACTTGAAAGGCAATTCGGATACCCTAATTTGCGCGCCTGTTTGACTGGAAACGATATATCAGGATTCACTCTCGATCAATCAGATGAAAATTGCAGCCCAATCGCATTCACCAGTTTCGGCTGGGGAAGAGTTATCGCGAAACTAAACGGAAGCTCTCGCTATATTAAACCTGAAGCCATGAAGCAATTGGGATTCATTGATCCTACAGATTTATGGGCAACAATTCATAGCCACTTTGCCTCTTCCCCGATTTCCAGTTATCTAGGCCAACAGATCCTTGGCGCGCACTCCGGCGGTCGCCATGAGATCTATGTTTCTGGAGTCATGAATCCAGATGACCCCGAGTGCTACTTGAAAGATGGCTCTCAAATCACCGGAAACCCACGGCAAGAAGGCGTCTACCGAATCGAAGCTCAATCGACGTTGAGACTTCAGGTCGATAATGTCGACACAAGGTTCTCAAAGATCTGGATCGATCACCTAGGACACGAAGACCATCGAATGACAAACTTCAGTATCCGGGATAATTTCTATTTGGCCCCATCGGCGGGTTGCGACATCCTCAATGGACAGACGTTTGTTTCACCCGTCTTCTCTACTTTCGAATCATCAGAACCGGCGGAAGAGTCCTTTCTCTCCATCTTTTCTTTCCCCTACTACGGAGCGAGGTATTTCGGCGAGGGAGCTGCAGAGCCCTGCGCCACATCTCCCTGCCAGACAGGAACGATTCCTGGATTCCTTGCACCGCTAGGCGGGACACAGGTGATTTTGTCTCCTAGTGAAACGGCACAGTTTTCTCTAACACTTTCGGGCCAGTATTTCTTAATGCTTCGGCTTGCCGAAGGAGCGCAAGTGAGCCAGGCTACCGGCGACCTTGAGATCGAGCTACAGCGACTCGATCAGACTGGAACTCGACTGCCAGACGTTCCCTTGAAGATCAATACAAGACGCCTAGATATAATCGACGGATACAGCGGCTGGTACCTTTTAGAGCCAAGCAACGAAGAAGACCGGCGTGTGGAATTGCAAGGACCATCAAAAGTAGTGGTCTATTCGAATAGCGAACATGTCGCTCTCGACGCTATACGGGCGGTATCAAGGGATACGCTGTTATTCGATGCGAAAAGAGTGGAGCAAAGAGTCAATATCGGCTCACAAGTTACGCGCTGCCTCGCCTGGCTCAATATGGGCCTAGAAGCATATGAACCCACAACCCAATCTTGGTACCCACTAAAGCAATCGCGTTACTCTTCACAGAATCCCTGCGAATCAAATGTTTCTGTCACGGCACAAACAACTTCAAGCGCATCGGACAATCCCTCTTTCGAGATCGAGATCGACGATCTAGCTATCGGCGATTACAGGGTGACCTATTCCGTTCCCGATGGGTCCCTGCAACCGGTGCGTTACGACTTCAAAGTCGAAGAGAATGACCCCGAGTCGACTCGCTTGCAGAACATCACGCTTGGAGAGAGGTCCGTTAGCGATGTTGCGGTAGAGGTCCATGATGCCACCAACAATCAGGTCATCTCAGGCGCCACAGTGGGACTGATCGTCGGATTCACGACTGACGATGACCCCACGGTTGTGGAGATAGCGCAAACTGAGACCGATGGATTGGCTCGTTTCGATTCGCTTCCTAATGGATTGTATACTGCAGAGATTCAGGCCACCGGCTACGGCAAGGCGAATGCAGAGATTCAGGTTCTCGGAAACGAGACATTCAGACGCTTCGTCAGCCCCCTATTGGGCGCCTCGGAAGCTCGCATCACCTTGCGCTGGGGAGAGAACCCAAGCGATCTCGACTCCCATCTCCGCCGCTACACCAGCGGCACTCAGGATTACGAGGTCTACTATTCGAGTCCAGCGAGTGAGGATGCCTTGCTCGATATCGATGTCACGAGTGGCTATGGCCCAGAAACCATTACGATCGACCCACTAGGCAGCGCACGAGTCTATCGTTACGTCGTTCATCACTATGCCGGTTCGGAGTCGATCGCGACATCCGGTGCGGTCGTATCGCTGACGATTGGCGATACGACACACGAGTACTATCCACCAGGCGAGATGGGCCTATACTGGCATGTGTTCGATATCAACAACGGTGTCATTGAGCCATGTCAGCAGAATTGCATCTCCGATGGCTGGCCAACCCTCGCGTCGATGAGCGCCAACCTGTCGATAGACAATCTTCCACCCGGCGAGGCTGATCCCTGGTTACCACCCAAACCGTCGAGCGATGCGCTCGACTTGGTGCCCGACCACTCGAATGTCGTCTTGGAGGGAGTGGGAAGCGACTCGATCCAACAACGCCTACCGACGCGATCAGTCGCTGCGATACGAGCAGAGCGCGCCATGGATGAACAGGCGACAACGGCGCCCATCTTTGTCACGAGTACAAGTCTTCTACCTGAAGACACGAATGTTGGACGTGATATCTACTATTACGACGCCTCGACGGAGCACTTTTTCCTTCTGACCCGTTCGTTCAGAGGAACAGCGGCTAACGGCGATAGCCATAGCCCCCGCCTCGACACGCATGGCCATCGACTTCTGTTCTTGTCTCGTGCAACCGACCTGGTGGCCGGCGAGCAGAACGGCGCCCAGCATCTCTATTCGCTGGATTTGGATACGGGGATGATCAGTCGATTGTCGGAAGTCGCGGGAGGTGAACCTGCTGACGGCGATGTTAGTCAGCTCGAATTGGCATCAGAAGCGGCTAAGGTCGTATTTCGCTCCGAGGCCCGCAATCTCGAAGACGGACCCGGACTTTACCTGCAGGACATCGATACCGGGCTTCGTGAGTCACTGGTAACCTCTGGTTTTGCGCAGATACCCTCCGAGGCCGAACGGCCAGCGATCGACGCGCGCGCAAACCTCATCGGGTTCGACCGTCCCGATCTAGATGGCAAGCGCCAGATTCATCTGCTCGAGTTGGCGACCGGAACCGAAAGACAAGAAACTCCGCTCGACGCACTCACGGTTTCGGCCTGTTGCGCACGGATCAGCGACGATGGACGTTATCTGGCTTGGCGTGAAACAGATATCGATGGCGCGGTCAGTCTAAGGGTGCGCGACACGGTCACGGAAACAGATGCCCTCATCGACTGGCCGGAGGCGATCACGAACGATACAGACGACATGCGCCTCGAATTTCGTGGCGGCGGGCGTGAGCTTTGGTGGATCTCCACGGAACTCGGTTTGGAGTTGGAGGAGACACGCTACAAAGCACCAAATCCGGTGTTCGTCGCACCGACGAAACAACATTGATGCGCTGCAGACTGGAGCGACCATAGAGGCACCCGGCACGCCAGGCGTCGTTACCGACCGCTGGCGTGCCCCCCTGTCATACGAACGAGTTTTGACCCTGTTCTCCAAACAAGCCGCTGCCTACCGGACGTAGCTTAAGACTTGAGATCCGTCTCGATCCGGTGGATCGCTGTCACGGTCGCATTGGAGAGCGGCGTAAAGCGTTCGGAGAACAGACGATCGGCCTGGTCACACTCGCCAGCGATCACATGGCAGGGCGCGGTAGGGACGACGGTTACCCGCCCCCCGCACGTCACCGTCATGAAGAAGAACACCAACGGGGCGAACAGTGCGTCGGTGAGTCGCTTCGCCTTGGCCAGATGCGCGCACAGGCACTCGGACAAGGCCGCCTCCTCGGCGATCCTCTCCTGAGGGTCGAAGAGCGCCCGAACCGTCGCGCAAGCTCCTCTGGGGTCTGCGCCTGCTCATGCCCGAGGTCTTAAGAGGTGATCGGCCTGGCTCATTTCACCGCTCAGCGCTTTCGCCTGGGCGCGACGTGCTTCGGCTCGCTCGCGTGTAAAGCCGAGCTGGACGTAGTCATGGAGCGTCCGATCAATGCGGACGACAAAGGCGCTGAGCGCAAAAGTCGCCGCCTTGAGCGAGGAGCTGGCCAAAGCGACCCGGGAGGGTGACACCCAAGGGCAGCGCATCGACCAGTTGCTCGAGTATATCGAGCTGTTACGGCGCAAGCGCTTCGGGCGCAGTGCCGATCGCGTGCCCGACACCCAGCTGAGCCTGTTCGACGAGAGCGAGCTCGAAGCACTCATCGGGGAGCTTGAGGCGCAGCTACCGCAAGCCCTCGAGAGGCAGCCGAAGGCGTCTGAGCCGACGCCCAGGCCGCCCAAGCGCAAGTCGGTGCGCCACCCACTGCCCAGTCCTTGCCCAACGTCGAGCGCATCCTTGATCTGCCCGAGGCGGAGAAGGGGGCGATGGGCGAGGATTGGGGCTTCTCGGCTATGACAGCTCCGAGCAGCTCGCGGTGCTGCCGCGCCAGCTCTACGTCATCACCTACAAGCGCGCCAAGTACTTGCCCCGCGATGAGACGGTCGCAGGGGCGGGGGCTGGGGTGAAGATCGCCCCGCGCCCAGCGCAGATCATCCCCAAGTCGCTCGGCCACAGCTCACTGCTGGCCTCCCTCGTCAGCGCCAAGTTCGTCGACGCCCTGCCGCTGTATCGCCAGGAGAAGATCTTCGCCCGCGAGGGCATCACGCTAAGCCGCCAAACCATGGCCGGGCTGCTAATGCAGCTGCAGAGCCCGCTCGCACCGATCGCGGCGGCCCTCAAGGCCGCGCTGCGTCAGGGCGCGGTGGTGCAAAACGGGATGGATCAATCCGGTCGTTCGCCGGACGCTTACCGGGCGGACGCGATCAGGGGCGGCCGGGGCGCGGCTCACCGATGTGGTTGAGAGCCTGCCCTACAGGGTGCCGACCTCAACCGTTATGCTTGACGCGTCGGTCGCCTCGCTCGGCAGCTGCTCCAGACAGCCGCGATACTGTGCGCCGATGCGCACCTCGCCGTCGAGAGTGTGACACCTGGTCTACAATCGAGCTCCGACCCAATGCAGCCGCACGAGCCCCGCCCACTTGAATGACCACATCCGCCTCCGCGGCGTCCGTCAGAACAACCTCAAGAACCTGGATCTGGACCTCCCCCTCGGCGAGCTGATCGTGGTGACGGGCGTCTCTGGCTCGGGTAAGTCCTCGCTGGCCTTCGACACCCTCTACGCCGAGGGGCAACGGCGCTATGTCGAGACCTTCTCGCCCTATGCGCGCCAGTTCCTCGACCGCATGGATCGCCCCGCTGCCGACCGCATCGAGGGCATTCCGCCGGCCATCGCCATCGACCAGACCAATCCGGTGCGCACCTCGCGCTCGACGGTCGGGACCATGACGGAGCTGAACGACCACCTGAAGCTGCTGTTCGCGCGGGCGGCGCAGCTCTTCTGCCAAGGCTGCGGCCGACCCGTGCGGCGGGACACGCCGGAGGGGATCTGGGAGACGCTGCTGGCCGAGGCGGGCACTGAGGCCCCGCGCCTGCTGATCGTCTTCCCGGTCGCGGTGCCCGAGTCCCTTGGGCTGGTGTCCGTCAAGGAGATGCTGGCCCAGCAGGGCTATATCCGCCTCCTGAGCGAAACCGCCGAGCGGATCGAGGTGATTCAGGACCGCATTCGCCTGACAGCGGAGAACCGCGGCCGCACCGTCGAGGCGCTGGAGACCGCCTTGAGCAAAGGCCACGGCCGCGCCCTGGTCTACCCGCTGGATGCGGACAAGCAGCCGGGCGCGCCCTGGCGCTTCTCCTCGGACCTGCACTGCGCCGAGTGCGACATTTCCTACGCGGAGCCGACGCCCAATCTCTTCTCCTTCAACTCGCCCTCTGGCGCCTGCGACAGCTGCCGCGGTTTCGGCCGCACCATCGGCATCGACTGGTCGCTGGTGGTGCCGGACGTCTCCAAGTCGCTGATCGAAGGCGCCATCAAGCCGCTCCAGACCGACACCTATGCCGAGGTCCAGGAGGACCTGATGCGTTTCGCCCACAGGCGCGGCATCCCGACCGACGTTCCTTGGCGCGACCTCACGGATGCCGACCGCGCCTGGGTCATCGAAGGCGACGGCGACTGGGACGACGGCGTCTGGTATGGGATGCGCCGCTTCTTCGCCTGGCTGGAGGGACGCAGCTACAAGATGCATGTGCGGGTGCTGCTCTCGCGCTACCGCAGCTATGACGGCTGCCCGGCCTGCGATGGGGCGCGGCTGAAGGATACGAGCCTGAACTGGCGCGTCGGCTCCAAGCCGCTCGCCGACGCGGCGCTGGAGCCGGAACTGCGCTTCCGCCATGCCCGGATCGAGATGCCCCAGGCGACCTGGCAAGCCCTCCCCGGCCTCAACATCCACGACCTGCTCTGCCTGCCGATCGCGCGCTGTCGGGACTTCTTCGACGCGCTCCGGCTCGACGGCGCCATGGATCAGGCGATGGACCTGCTGCTCGCCGAGATCCGCGCCCGGCTCGGCTATCTCTGCCAGGTCGGGCTCGGCTATCTCACCCTCGACCGTCAGTCCCGCACCCTCTCGGGCGGCGAGGTCCAGCGGATCAATCTGACGACCGCGCTCGGCACCTCGCTGGTCAATACCCTCTTCGTCCTGGACGAGCCGAGCATCGGGCTGCACCCGCGCGACATGGGCCGGGTCGTCCAGGTGCTGCAGCGGCTGCGCGATCGCGGCAACTCGCTGCTGGTGGTGGAGCACGACCCTGAGGTCATGCTCGCCGCCGACCGCATCATCGACATCGGCCCGGGACCTGGCGAGCATGGCGGGCGTGTCGTCTTCCAGGGGCCGCCAGACGACCTGCTCCGGTCGACGGCCTCGCTCACCGGCGACTATCTCGCCGGCCGCAAGCAGGTCGCGCCGCCGCGTCCGCCCCAGGCACCGGATGAGGACAGCCGCTGGCTGCACATCCAAGCCGCCAGCGCGCACAACCTCAAGGCGCTGGACGTCGCCATCCCGCTCGACCGGCTCGTCGTGGTCACGGGCGTCTCCGGGTCGGGCAAGTCCACCCTGGTGCAGGAAGTCCTCTACAACGCCCTCTGTCAGCTCAAGGGGCATCCGGAGGGCCAGTCTGGCGACCACGGGGCGATCGAAGGGCATGAGCAGATCGCGGACGTCATGCTGCTCGACCAATCCAGCATCGGCCGTACCTCGCGCTCCAACCCGGCGAGCTATGTCGGCGCCTTCGACGTCATCCGCAAGCGCTTCGCCCAGACGCCGCTCGCTAAGGAGCGCGGCTACACCGCCGGGACCTTCAGCTTCAACAGCGGCGACGGGCGCTGCCCGACCTGCGGCGGCAACGGCTTCGAGCACCTGGAGATGCAGTTCCTCGCCGACGTCTATCTGCGCTGCCCGGACTGCAACGGTCGGCGCTACCGCGACAGCCTGCTGGAGGTGAAAATCGCCGGACACCCCGACGGCAGCGAGGCCGCGCGCGCCTGCTCCATCGCCGATGTGCTGGAGATGACGGCGACCGAGGCGCTGGCCTTCTTCGCCAATGACAAGGACCTGCGCCGGGTCTTGGAGCCGCTGCAGGCGGTCGGGCTGGGCTATCTGCGGCTTGGCCAGCCGGTGCCGACCCTCTCGGGCGGCGAGGCCCAGCGCCTCAAGCTCGCCGGACAGCTCGCCAAGTCCGCCCGCCACAAGGCACGGGGCGGCGGGCTGCTCTTCCTCCTCGACGAGCCGACCACCGGGCTGCACTTCGCCGACATCGCCGTGCTGCTGACCGCCTTCCGGCACCTGATCGACCGCGGGCACTCGCTGCTGGTCATCGAGCACAACCTGGACGTGATCGCCGCCGCCGACTGGCTGATCGACCTCGGCCCAGAGGGGGGAGACGCCGGCGGCGCGCTGGTCTGCTGCGGGACGCCGGATGAGGTCGCCGCGCACCCGGACAGCCACACCGGCCAGGCGCTCAAGCGCTATCGCGCGGAGCAGGCGGATGCTACGCACCGGGCGACGAAGGCACCCGAGCTGAATGCCGTCGCCGATAGCGCCGGGGCCTATGCCGCGACCCAGGCCATCGAGATCCGCCACGCCCGCGAGCACAACCTCAAGGACCTGACGCTCCGCATCCCGCGCGACAAGCTGACCGTCATCACCGGCGTCTCCGGCAGCGGCAAGAGCACCCTGGCCTTCGACATCCTCTTCAACGAGGGCCAGCGGCGCTATCTGGAATCCCTCAACGCCTATGCGCGCCAGTTCGTCCAGCCGGCGGCGCGCGCGGACGTCGACGCCATCTTCGGCATCCCGCCGACCATCGCCATCGAGCAGCGCACCAGCCGCGGCGGCGCCAAGAGCACGGTCGGCACCCTGACCGAGATCCATCACTATCTGCGCCTGCTCTACGTCAAGCTCGGCATCCAGCACTGCCCGGACTGCGGTGTGCCCATCGAGCCCATGACCCGAGACGCCATCCTGGCCCGCATCCAGCGCGACCATGCCGGCGCCCAGATCACGCTCATGGCCCCCATGGTCGTGGCCCGCAAGGGGCTCTACAAAGAGCTGGCCGCCTGGGCCGCCGGCAAGGGGTGGCCCCTGCTGCGCGTCGATGGCGAGCCGATCGAGACCGCGCGCTGGCCCAAGCTCGACCGCTTCCGCGAGCACGCCATCGACCTGCCGGTGGGCGACGTCCGGGTCGAGCCCGCTGAGGAGCCCGCGCTACGCGACCTGCTCGCCCAGGCCTTGGAGCTCGGCAAGGGTCAGGTCCGCTTGGTACGCCTGATCGACGGCCTCTGGGGCGCCGAGACCAACTACTCCACCGAGCGCGCCTGCCACGGCTGCGGCCGCGCATTTCCGGAGCCCGACCCGCGCCTCTTCAGCTACAACTCCAAGCACGGCTGGTGCCCGACCTGCTTCGGCGCCGGACAGGTCATGAGCGGCTTCGACGCCGAGCAGACGGGCGAGGAAGGGCAATGGCTGGAGGCGGACGCCGAGGGCGCCCAGACCTGCCCGAGCTGCCAGGGCGCGCGCCTCAATCCCGAGGCGCTCTCGGTCCACTTCCGTGACGCATCCATCGCCGATCTCTCGGCCCTGACCGTCGAGCGCGCCGCCGCCTTCCTCGACCGGCTCGCGCTGGAGACCCGTGAGCAGGCCATCGCCCAGGACCTGCTCGCCGAGGTGCGCGAGCGCCTGCGCTTCCTCGCCGAGGTCGGCCTCGGCTATCTCACGCTCGACCGGGGCGCGCCGACCCTCTCCGGCGGCGAGGCCCAGCGCATCCGCCTTGCCGCCCAGCTCGGCTCCAATCTGCAGGGGGTTTGCTACATCCTCGACGAGCCGACCATCGGCCTGCACCCGCGCGACAACCGCCTGCTGCTCCAGACGCTGAGCCGGCTGGAGGGCAAGGGCAACACGGTGGTCGTCGTCGAGCACGACGAGGAGACCATCCGCCGCGCCGAGCACGTCATCGACCTGGGCCCCGGGGCCGGCGTGCGCGGCGGCGCGATCATCGCCCAGGGCACGGCGGAGGAGCTGGTCGCCAACCCGGCCTCGCTGACGGGGCACTTCCTCGGACGGCCGCACGCGCGCTCACGCCCTCCCCGCCCGGTCGACGACCAGGCCGACTGGCTCGCCGTTCGGGGCGCGGAGGTCAACAACTTGAAGGGCCTGGACCTGCGCCTGCCGCTCGGCCGGCTGGTCTGCGTCACCGGCGTCTCCGGCTCCGGCAAGTCGACCCTGGTGCGCGAGGTCCTGGTCAAGACGCTCGCCAATCTCCTGGCCGCCAAGCGGCCAGGCCAAGGCTCAAACAGGAGTCGCGCCCGCAAGGCGGACCTGGTGGGCTGCGCCGGGCTCGCCGGCTGGCAGGGCCTGACCCGCGTGCTGGAGGTCGACCAGACCCCCATCGGCAAGACGCCCCGCTCCTGCCCGGCGACCTATGTCGGCTTCTGGGACGCCATCCGCAAGCGCTTCGCCGCCACCCAGGAGGCGCGCATCCTCGGCTGGACGCCGGCGCGCTTCTCCTTCAACACGGCGGAGGGCCGCTGCCCGGCCTGCGAGGGCCAGGGTGTCCAGAAGCTGGAGATGAGCTTCCTGCCGGACGTGCGCATGACCTGCGAGGTCTGCGGCGGTAGCCGTTTCGACCGCGAGACGCGCGAGGTGCGCTACAAGGGGCTGGATATCGGCCAGGTACTGGCGCTCGGCATCGACGAGGCGGTCGAGGTCTTCAACGCCCACCGCGCCATCCACCACCCGCTGAGCCTGCTGCAGGACGTCGGCCTCGGCTACCTGACGCTCGGCCAACCGAGCCCCACCCTCTCCGGCGGCGAGGCCCAGCGCATCAAGCTGGTCACCGAGCTGTCCAAGGCCAAGCCCAACGTCGAGGGACCAACCAGCCGGCCGACGCTCTATGTGCTGGACGAGCCCACGGTCGGACTCCACATGGCCGACGTCGAGCGCCTCATCGCCGTGCTGCACCGTCTGGTCGACGCCGGGCACTCGGTGCTGGTGATCGAGCACAACCTCGACCTCATCGCGGAGGCCGATTGGCTGATCGACATGGGGCCTGAGGGTGGCGAGGCTGGGGGGCAAGTGGTCGCCGAGGGCACGCCCGAAGCGGTCGCCCGGGGCAGCGAGCTACCGACTGGACGTGCCCTCCAGGGTCACTTCGGGCATTGATTCCGATGGCGGCTGAAGCTCCCCGGCGAGCGCAACGCGATCCTTGCCGGCGTGCTTTGCGGCATACATCGCCAGGTCGGCGGCACGCAAGAGCACCGACATGGCAGCGCCATGCTCCGGGTAGAGCGCGACGCCGATACTGGCGCTGACCGATTGACCCTGCCAGCGCAGCCGGCTGAGACAGGCACGGATCTTCTCGGCCACAGCGCGCGCGGTATCCGAATCCGGGAGCTCGCAGAGCAGAACCGCGAACTCATCGCCACCGAAGCGGGCGACCGAGTCCTCCGAGCGCATCCGCACGGTCACCCGCAGGGCCTTCGCCACGTCCTTCAGCACCTGATCGCCGACCTGATGGCCTTGGGTATCATTGATGGCCTTGAAGCCATCGAGATCGATCATGAGCAAGGCGCAACGGCGGCCGTGACGATCCGCCCGAGCCATCTCGCGGGCGACGCCCTCCTCGAAGGCGCGTCGATTCGCAATCCCGGTCAGCGCATCCAGGTGCGCTAGCCGCTCGAGACGCTCGTTGGATTTGCGCCGCTCGCGCACGATGGAGAGCATCGAGCGCACACCCACGGCAAGGAGCACCAGGATCACGAGGCCGACGATCGCCAGTGGCACGAAGATCTCCGCATGCCGCCGGGCGATCAGCTGCTGCGGAACCCGTGTCGTGAGGTACCAGACGCGCCCATCCACGCCCTCACCAGGGCTCACCTTGGCAGCGATGAAGCGGCTGGTCTCCGCGACGAGATCGAAGGCGCGGTAGGTGTAGAGGCCAAGATCCGTATAGAAATGCCCCCCAGGTGCCAGGACCATCCGTGACCAGGCGGCCGGGTCCTGGATACCCAGTCGTTTGTCCTGCCCGTCGGGCAGCATGAAGCCCCAGCTCATGTCCGGGTCGGGGCCGAGCAGCCAATAGCCGTCGCGATTGAGCAGCATGGCCTCACCCGACGACATCCTTCCGACGCTGCGCAGCAGGTCCAGAAGCTCCTCGGCGAGATAGTTCACCAAGACGATCCCGCGCTTGCGGCCATTGAGATCCACGACGGGCGTACCGACTCGGATCATCGGCTTGAGCGGCTGCTCGATCGCGCCGTGCTCGATGTTGAGATCGAGCACCGAGATATAGACCTCGCCGCGCTCCAGGCCGATGGCCTCCTCGAAATAATAGCGGCCGCGCTTATCCTGGAGCTGGGCCTTCGGGACGATGGCCGGCCGGCCAGCGTTGTAGTTGACGCGGACGACCTCACGGCCGCTCGCGTCGATGAAGCGGACCTGGTCGTAGATTTGGGTGTGGCCGCTCACCGCGAGCAGCTCGCTGGCGATCTCCTCCAGGCGTGCCTGGTCGCCCGTCTCGAGGAATTCCAGCAGCTCGTTCTCCTCGGCGAGGATGAGCACGTCGGCCACCACGTCCCTCAACAACCGCCGCACCGAGGCGGACTGCGCCTCGACCGAGGCCGACTCCAGGCTTTCGAGGCGTAGAAAGGCGTCTCCGGCGATCCAGTGGTAGAACAGCAGGAGAACGACGAGGGGGACGGCCGCAAGCGGCGTGAAGAGCTTCCAGAAACCGAGCCGCGAATCCGTGGCGCGCTCCAGGGCATGCGACGCGGTCTTGAGCAGGGGCAGCTTGGTATGGCTCACGATTGTGTCGTTGATCGAAGCATCGTGGGAAGACGCGAGGACACCGCCGAGTAGCGCGCTCCCGAGCACAGAATGCTCGACAACGCCATTATTAAGAGTGGTCCAAACCTAAGTAGACGAGTGAGTGCGAAGTCCACCGAATCCCGTGCCAGCGTTGATGGAGTGCGCCACGCTTGCACGCAATTAAGCATCGGGTTGAGCGAAACCAGGGTCGAGGCCCCGGGCGACATCTGAAGGTCAGCCACCAGCCCCTGCTCCTAGATAGGTCTTCCATCATCATCGCCTCCGCGCCTCGCCAACCGCTCCATGGCTCGGCTAAGGATATTCCAGATTTGCAGCAGGGTACGAGGAATCACCGCAAATCCCTAAGGATACTCATGGATTTCGAAACGGCTGATGCGTCCGCATAGAGGCTCCGATCGGGCATCGCCGCCCTCCTCTCAGCGCGTCCAGCTCATCCCCAGCGAGATACAGCATCCAGGGAGTCCAAGACCGCCGCCTTGCCGAGGCACCAGCTCGCCAAGGCTGTCGCTCGTGCCGTGGTGATCGCGAGCGCGCTCCGCCTCTTCGCACTCACGGCCGTCCTCAAGTCGCCCTTCGCGGAGCGCGACCGCTAGGGGCGCCCCATGGACCTCGCGGCGCCGGATTTCAGCCTGCGCGACACCAAGGGGCAAGGTGTCTCGATCGCGGACTTCCGCGACAAGCTCGTCTACCTCATGTTCGGATATCTGAGCTGCGATCAGGTCTGCCACGCCCAATCCCTGACCTTTTACCTTAGAAAGGGCAGTTGAACCGCAAAGGGCACAAAGAGCGCAAAGGATTTCAACACCTTGTCTGCGAAGCGACGCTCACCCAGAGGTTAAAGCGACGTAGCAATGCAAGCCTCTGTTTTTCTTCGTGTCCTTCGCGCCTTTGCGGTTCCAATTGCCGAATCTAGGTTTACATGCTGAGCCGAAGGATTTCGGACGAGTGGGTCAGCTTTCTCTTCCTCGACATGGACCCGGCGAGGGACACGCCGGAAAAGATCAGGCAATATTTCGAGGCGTGGGCAGCCAGCTTTAGGGGACTCGTCGCCCGGGACGTGGCAGAGGCTCAGGCCATCGCGGCCAGGTACCACGCCTACTTCAGCACCGAGCCCGCGATGGACGCAGCCGGATATCGCATCGCCCCCCCGGCTGGATCTGCCTAATCGACCCCGACGGCGAGATCAGAGCCCTCTACAACGGAGTCAATCTCGATGTGGAACAAATGCTCGGCGACCTAGAAATTCTCTCCTCGGATGATCACGGCCACTGAGAGCACGACCCTGATGAAAACAGCGATTCGGAAGGCGCAATCCAATGGCGCCCGGGAGCGCCTCCTTCGTTACGACAGGATTTTGCTGGTGATCCTACTCGGGCATCTGCCGGTCACCATGCTCCTGCTGCCCATGGGCTATGGCACTCAGAGCTTCGCAATCTTCGCCTCCGTCCTGGTCGGCGTCGTCGCTGTCGCGGCCTATCTTCTGCTGCGCGGCACAGCCGCCTTCGGCCTGGTCTCCGGCATCCTGCTCATGACGCTCTCCGCCATCATGATCCAGACCCAGCTCGGGCGGATCGAGATGCACTTCCACATCTTCGTCGCCCTGGCCTTGCTGCTTATCTACAAGAACTGGGTCCTTGTTATCGTCGCCGCGGCCCTGATCGCCGTGCATCATCTCGCGCTCACGGCCCTTCAGCTCAATGCCGTCAGCGTCGGCGGCATGCCGATCATGCTCTTCAACTACGGCTGCTCGTGGAGCATCGCCTTCCTCCACGCCGCCTTCGTGGTCTTCGAGGCCATCGTCCTGATCTACTACGCCATCTTGATGAAGCGGGACGAGCGCGTCGCAGAGATGCTCGTCGACGCCGTCTCCAGCATCGACGAGAGCAACGACCTCACCGTCCAGATCCCAGACACCGGCAGCTCGCCGGTCATCGCCGCCTTCAACGACATGATCCGCAAGTTCGGGACCCTGACCGCCGACGTTTCCAGAGCCGCCCAAGAGATCAAGACCGTCTCGGGCCAGCTCGACGAGATCGCCCGCGCCGCCGAGAGCGAGATCTCCTCTCAGCACAGCCAGACAGGGCAGGCCGCGACCGCGATCACCGAGATGTCCCAGACCATCATGGATGTGTCCGAGAATACCCGAAACGCCGCGTCGGTCGCCGCCAGCGCCAATGACAAGGCCTTGGACGGGCATGAGCGCTTCAACGAAGCCGTCCGCTCCACGACCGAGCTCCAGCGGGTCATGGTGGAAGCATCCGAATCCATCCGCCTGCTCGAGAGCAATGCGGTCAGCATCGGCTCCGTGGTGGATGTCATCAGCAGCATCTCGGAGCAAACCAATCTGCTGGCCCTCAACGCGGCGATCGAGGCGGCGCGCGCCGGCGAGCACGGCCGCGGCTTCGCCGTGGTGGCCGACGAGGTGCGCACCCTGGCGCAGCGCACCCAGGACTCCACGACCGAGATCCAGGACATCATTCAGAAGATCCAGAAGGATATCGAGGGCTCGGTCTCCAAAACCGACTATGGTCAGCAGAAGACGACTGAGACGTCGAGCGAGATCCTCCGCGCCGGCCTGGCGCTGAACGAGATCCTTGAATCCGTCTCCCAGATCAGCGACATGAACGCGCAAATCGCCTTGGCGATCGAGCAGCAGTCCGACGTGGCCGAGGGCATTACCAGCAACATCGTGACCATCTCGACCCACAGCAACAATGTGGTCGACAAGGCCAAGCAGAACCTCAGCTCCGCCGCGACCCTGAAGAGCGTGTCCGAGTCCTTGGCGCAGCTGGTGTCGGCCTATCGCCTCTAGCGATGCTGGCGACCCGGTCCTAAAGGGGCGCGCGGCCCATGCTCGAGGGACGCGCAAAAAATGTCCACGGCATGCGATTCATCAAAGGCCGCGAGCAAGTATCCAGGCAGAATACTCGGTTTTAGACGCTCACCCAGAACGCCTTTCCGTATTTTCGACAAACCAGGAGAACAGACCGTGAAGACAGCCATCTTGATCACCGCAAGCGCCGCCAGCCTGATGTTCGCCTTCGGCAGCCTCAAGGCTGCGGATGAGGCGCCAGTCAATCCCAACGTCGGAGAGGCCAAGGGCATCATCAAGCAGTTCGGCGGCCAGCTCGTCTCCGAGCTGAAGTCCGCCATCAAGACGGGCGGCCCGGAGCATGCGATCGGCGTCTGCCACAAGCGCGCACCGGCCATCGCCAATGGGCTCTCGAAGTCGTCCGGCTGGGATGTGAGCCGCGTCAGTCTCAAGACTCGCAACACGGAGATGGGCACCCCGGATGCCTGGGAGACGGCCGTGCTCGAAGCGTTCGAGTCGCGCAAGGCCGCCGGCGAGGACGTCAAGACCATGGCCTTTGCCGAGGTGGTCGAGGGTCCTGACGGGGAACAATTCCGATTCATGAAGGCCATCCCAACTCAGGAAGTTTGTCTGGCCTGTCATGGCTCGGAGATCACCGAAGAGGTCGCAGCGAAGCTCGACGCGCTCTACCCTGAGGATCAGGCACGCGGATTCAGCGTCGGAGACATTCGTGGCGCCTTCAGCCTATCCAAGCCCCTGTAATCCCTGATTGAGCCGACGCCCCGGTCAGGGTCTGGAGACGGACACCTATGTCAGACGCCAGATTCGACATCAGCTTCAGCGGCACCTTGAAGCCGGGCGCCGATCCGGCCTGGACGCGCGAGCAATTGCGCGTCCTCTTCAAGCTCGATGACAAAGGGCTGGATCGCCTCTTCTCGGGCAAGCCAGCCCTGATCAAGCGTAACGTCGATGCCGACACCGCCGACCGCTATCGACGTGTCTTCGACGAGACCGGGGCGATCGTCGACGTGCTCCCCGCTGGAGAGGCCAAGCGCTCCAGCCCGGAATCCGGCGGCGCGGATCACCCCAGCGCGCAGCCGACCACCGAGGGGGCCAAAGCCACATCCGACCTCAGCCTGGCCCCAATGGGCGACTTCCTCGAGGAGCCCCCGGAGGTTAAGATGCTGGAGCTGGATATCAGCCATCTGAGCCTGGTTCCCGGTCCGGGATGGACCCTGGAGGATTGCGAGCCGGCTCCCCCCAACATCGATCCGCCCGACACCAGTCACCTGACACTGGAGAAAATGGAAGCTCCACCGGACGACGAATCGCGCTAGCAACGCCGCCCCATGCCCAAAGACTTCGACCACATCGTCATCGGCGCCGGTATCAGCGGACTCGGCGCCGCCCATTTCTCCAACCGTCGCGGCCGCAAGACGCTGGTCCTGGAGTCCAGCGACCGCATCGGCGGCTGCATCAACAGCCAAGCCTTCGCGGACCTCGGCGGTTTCTGGACCGAAGCAGGCGGACACACCTGCTTCAACAGCTACGGCAACATGCTGACCATCCTCGACGACCTGGGACTCACCCGCCAGGTCCAGCCGAAATTGAAGGTCGGCTACTCGCTCTGGAAAGACGGCAAGCGCCGCAAGATCACCTCGCAGCTGCACTTCTTCGAGGCAGCCGGCGCCATCCCGCGCATCTTCAAGGCGCCCAAGGAAGGCCGCAGCGTGCGCGACTACTATGGTGAAGTGCTGGGGCGACGCAACTACCAAGACCTGCTGCGACACGCCTTCCAGGCCGTGATCTGCCAGCCGGCGGACGACTATCCGGCCGAGGCGCTGTTCCGGCGCAAGCCGCGCCGCAAAGACGTCATCAAGGCATTCACCTTCGCCGAGGGCATCTCCACCATCCCGAGGGCCATCGCCGCGCAAGACGGGCTGGAGGTCCGCACGGGACAGCAGATCGCCGAGATCCAGCCTCAGGACACAGGCTTCAGTGTGCGGCTCCAGGACGGCTCGGAGCTGTCTGCGGATGCCGTCACGCTCGCGGTGCCCCCAGATGTCGCGACCCAGCTCATGCCGGCAGACCTCGAAGCGGCGCGCGACGCCATCTCGGGCATCGGGATGTCGGAGATCGAAACCTTCGTGCTGGCCTTCGACAAGTCCGATCTGGACGTCCCCCCCATGGCCGGCCTGATCGCCGTGGAAGACGCCTTCTACTCCGCCGTGTCCCGCGACTTCCTGCCGGACGCCCGCTATCGCGGCTTCGCCTTCCACTTCAAGCCCGGGACGCTTAGCCCTGAAGCTCAGATCGAGCGGGCTTGCACCACCCTCGGCATCCGCCCGGACCGCATCACTGCGCAGGCGCGCGTCTCCAACCGCTTGCCGGCCCTGCGCAGCGGCCATGGCGAGCGCGTCGCCAAGCTGGACGCCGCACTCGCGGGATCACGGCTTGGCGTGACGGGAAATTGGTTCATCGGTGTCTCCATGGAGGACGCCCTGACCCGCAGCCGTGCGGAATCCGACCGACTCTTCGGGCAGGGCTAGCCAAACCCTGGAGCAACACCGCTCATTGGACGATGAGGAGAGATCAGATGATGCGCCACCTTCTACTTGCATCGGCACTCGCCGCGTTCTCGATCGCCACGCTCGCCGAGGAGATCGGCAGCGTCTCCACCAAGTTCAAATGGATGGGCCCGAACGACAAGATCGTCATCGAGGCCTTTCACGATGAGGACGTGCCGGGCGTGGTCTGCTATCTCAGCCGCGCCAAGACGGGTGGCGTCTCGGGCGCCATCGGCGTTGCCGAAGACACCTCGGACGCCTCCATCGAGTGCACCCAGATCGGCCCCATCCAGCTCCCGGACGACGTTCGCTCGGGCAAGCGCAACGGCGACGAGGTCTTCAAGAAACGCACCTCGCTCGTCTTCAAGAGCCTTCAGGTCGTGCGCTTCTACGACGCCCCGCGCAATGCGCTGGTCTATCTGAGCTACAGCGACCGCGTCATCGAGGGCTCGCCCAAGAACAGCGTCTCCGCCGTCGCCATCCGGCCCTGGGCACAGGCAGCGACGACACAGGCCGGCCCGGCGGGGAATTAGTCGACTCGCCCTCAAGCATCTTCGCGCCTTGGCGGCTCAAGACAACCTCAGTACAGATACCGCTCCGCCGCCCGCGCGAAGTCCTCCCGCGGCGGCAGATCGCGCGGTGAGAAGCTCAGCGGCAGCATGACGACACGACGGCCCAAGACATTGTGCAGCTGCCGAAGAAGGATGCGCCGGGCGCTGGGGTGATCCGGCGCCCGCTGAATATTCATCGGGTCCAGGAAGAGCTCGATCTCGGAGCTCCAGAGCTGGCTGCTAGCCTGCTCCAGTGTCTCGATCAAAATCGCGAGGTGCGACTCGAGCAGGCTCGACTCCGCGCCCAGTGCGCCGAGCTGGGCACTGATGCCATCCAGCTCGGCCTCGAGCGCAGCGCGTGTCGGATGCTCGGCCTCGGGCGCGTCGAAGCTCCAGCCGCCGCTTTCCAGAGTATCCAGCTTGCGGCGCAGCAGATCGCGCTGCCGCTTGAGATCGGCGCGCTCCACCTTGGCGCTGGCAATGCGCTTCAAGGCGAGGGTCAGCAGATGGTCGAAGGCCCGCCGCTTGAGGAGACGACGCGTCTCCATCTCATCGTCGGCGGGGTCGAGCAGGCGGTGCGCCGAGAAGGTCACCCTGACCTGGGCGACCTCGCGCTGGATGCTGTCGTTTACCAGCTCCACACCCAGCCCCTTCCGCTCCTGCAGCTCGGCCAGCAAGAGTGCCGTGATGCGCCCTGCTCCGGCACCGGGTCCCCCGAGGTAGTCATGCAGCTCCGCATCACGGCCCAAGGCTTCCAGCATCCCCTTCGACGACGCGAAAACCGCCCCCAAGCAGGGCGTCTGAGAATAGTCGGTCGGCCCCGCCGCGACCGGCTCGGGGATGGCGTCCACCAGAGCCACGACATGGTCGATCGCGCGAATGACCGGGGCGCGCAGCCGCTTCTGAAACCTGGAGACGAATTTGATCCGGGGGTCGGTGGCCTCGACCGCCCGCTCGATGGCCGCCTCGACGAGCCAATCCGGGTAGCTGGTCCCTACCAGATCCTGCTTACCGAAAATCGATTGGAAGAGCTTCATGCATCCGCCCCCGCATCTCTGCCCCGCCCTTGCCGCCGCATGACCGCTTCCACGGCCGCGCGGATGGAGAAGAAGATATTTTCCTGTCCGATCGTCTCACCCAGCCGCATGGCTTGGCCGTACTTGCGCATGTAGAGCTTGGGCCGCGCGACCACCAAGCCGACGCCACGCGCCTTGAGCTGTCCATGGATGTCCTTGAGCGCCTGCGCCCCCGTCGAATCCAGCTGCGTGATGCTCTCCGTGCTCAGCACCACCCAGGTCGGCCGAAGTGTCGTCTGCTCCACCAGCGACAGCAAGCGGGATTTGAAATGCTCCGCGTTGAAGAAGAGCAAGGGGGCGTCGAATCTGTAGATGATGATGCCGGGAACCGGCTTGGCCTCCGGAGAGAACGCCAGGTCGTTGTAGCCGTCCAGACCCGGAACCACGCCGAGCAAGGTGTCCTGCGGGCGATAGATGCGCATGAGCACGTTGATCAGGGCCAGCAGAATCGCGATGACGACTCCAGGCAGCACGCCGATGGTCAGCACCCCGAGCGTCGTCAGGCCCGCCAGCCAGAGCTCGAACCTATCGATCCGCCACAGCTGCCGATAGGCGGCCAGATCCAAGAGGCCCCAAGCCGAGAAGATGAGCACGGCGGCCAGCCCGGCAACGGGCAAAGCGCTCAGTGGCGCGGCGAGGAAGAGCGCCACCACCGCCGTCGCCAGCGCGGCGAAGACGGAGACGAGCTGGGTCTTCCCGCCACTGGCGTCGTTGACCGCCGTGCGCGAGTCGGCACCCGTGATGGCGAAACCGCCGAAGAAGCCGGAGGCCACATTGGCGAAGCCGATCGCGCGCATCTCCTGGTCCGGATTGATGGTCTCGCCGCGCCGGGCGGCGAAGCTGCGCGCGGTCAGCATGCCGCTGGTGAAGCTCACGATCACCAAACCGATGGCCCCCATGAAAATGCCCTGAAAGCCCTCGTAGCCGATCCGCGGCAGATCGAACCCCGGCAGGCCGGACGGCACCTCGCCGATCAGCTGGACCCCGTGACGGGTCATCGCCAGTCCATAGACCGCCACGCCCGCCGCGACGAGTGCAATCAGAGCACCGGGCGCCCGAGGCGCGAACCGCTTGGCGCCGATCAGGAGGGCCAGCGTCCCGAGCCCCAGCGCAAGACTCCAGACATTGACCTCGCCGAGCCGATGCACCAGCTCGACGATGGCCGGCCCGACATCGCGATTCTCGATCGCGATCCCAAGCAGCTTGCCGAGCTGCCCCACGATGATGCTGATGGCGATCCCGTTCAGAAAACCGACCAGGATGGGTCTGGCGAAAAAATTGACGATGAAGCCCATCCGGGTCGTTCCACCCACGACCATGATGAGCCCCGCCGTGATCGCGAGCCCCGCCGAGAGTCTCAGGTAGTGATCCAGGTCGCCGCCGGCCAAGGGCAGCAGCAGCGCGGCGATCATGGCGCAGGTCGCCGCGTCCGGCCCAACCACGAGCTGCCGGGACGAGCCGAAGAGCGCGTAGACGAAGACCGGCAGCATGCTCGCGTAGAGCCCGGCCTCGGGCGGAAAGCCCGCGAGATTCGCATAGGCGATCGCGGTCGGGATCTGAACCGCCGCGACGGACAGCCCGGCGACCAGATCGTGCGAGAGCCAAGCGGGCTGGTAATGGCGAAGGTCGCCGAGCAGGGGTATCCACTGGGTCAAGCGGGCAGTCCTCCGCGATCTAGGGGCCGAGTGATCTGGTTCAGTGAAGGATAGACAGGATCGAGACCATCGACGCAGCTTTGGCTGCCACTCCCTGGCGTTGGCTCCGACACATCCGGCCAGGGAGACCGCGAAACAGGCGCCTGCCTCGAGCCAGTGACAGACGGCGCAACCCAAGCACGCAACGCCAGCAAACCGACTCGCGCCAGCGCCCGACACGCAGGGGCGCGCCCACCTTCACACCAGCCAACGCTCCGCCCGCCAAGAGTCGGTCGAGTCCGCCGCGCATATCGGCCCCCTTACAGCGCCTTTCGCATCAGGATCATCCCCGTGCTCTCCGAAAACCCCAACGAGCCATAGAAGCCCGAGGGCACGCTGTCTCGTTGCGTCAAGAGGTAGATCCGAGACACGCCTTCACCGCTGAGCGCGTCCTCCAGCTCGCGCATCAGTCGCCTCCCGATCCCCTGTCTTTGAGCCTCTTTGGCGACGCAGATCTCTTTCAGCCAGAAAACGCGCGCCCCATTCCACTGCTCGATCGCACCAATCAGGAGCCCACACAGTTGCCCGCGCTCAGTCGCCTTGATCGCGAACGACTTGGGACAAGACAGAAAATCGCCCAGCCGCTCGAAGACGTCATCGATACTCCAGTCCTCCTCCCAAGGCGCCTCACGAAAGCAGGCAACATAGAGCTCTGAGCACGCGAGCAAGTCGTCTTCGTCGATCTTTGAGAAAGCGAGTCTCATTTTGGCATCGGGCGACAGTGTCACGGGCGACAGTGTCAGGTCTTGCCTTTTGCCTCTTCGGCTGCGCGAACGATACGGCTGATCCGCGCGTAGTGCAGACCAAAATGGTCGCCGATTTGCTTCAGGGTGTACCCGCCGCTCGCGTAAGCCGCTGCAATGGCCTGGTCTCGATCGGAGTACAGGTTGACATACTCAGCCAGCGGCTTGGCGGCAGGCCGACGCTGCGCGAGGGGGACTTCGCTTAAGTCCCGGTCCTTCGGCACGCGCCGGCTAAGTTCGCCAACGAAGGCGTCCGATCCAAGAAAGACCTGCTGCTTCAACTGCCCCCCAAGGGCCGGGCTGGCCGATGCCCTCGGCGACGAAGCGCCGATAGTGGGCCACAGCTGCCGCTTCAGTCGAGCCGAAGGCCGATAGCAACCAATCCCGGCGCAGCCAATTCGGGCAGGCCGCATCACCCGCCGTCGCCGAGTAGCTGCTCCATGGCCAATCCTGAGGTCGCTCGAACATCCGTGCCCGCACCGGGTTGAGGACGATGTAACGTAACTTCTCAATAATTCACGGCACAGCCTCAGCGGCCAAGATCCGTTCGCGCACGATGTCCGGCAAGGGCGGGATGTCTCCGACCTGTCCGATGCGGTCGTTGAGGTCGTCCCAGAAGGAAATCCCGAGTTTTCGGCAGGTCTTCTTGAG
>NZ_JAAIJQ010000082.1 GCF_010820565.1 Thiorhodococcus minor
TCTTCGGTGTTGAGACTGATAGCGTTGCAACGCTTCATCGGCATGCTCCTACAAGGTTCCTGTGAAGACGCATTATTGTAACATAATCATAGCTTTAGGCGCTAAGTCCATGGCATTGCCTGCAGACCTTCCGCCAGATCATCGAGGAGGGCTATGTCTACATCGATAAGACCGAGCTCGCCTGGGCGCTGGCGAGCAGCGGCAAATACTATTTCCTCTCGCGTCCGCTCCGCTTCGGCAAGAGCCTCTTTCTCGACACCCTCAAAGAGTTGTTCGAGGGAAGTGAAGCGCTGTTTCGCGGACTCTACTGCGCCTTCTTCGCTAGCTGCCTCAACGCCGAGATGGTCCCCGAGGACATCTCCAACCACGGCCAGGTCGACCTCACCATCAAGCTCGAAGGCTTCGTCTACGTCATCGAGATCAAGCTGCGCCGGGGCACCGTCGCGCCGGACGCTGACGGCGCGGCGGTGGCCGGTCCCAACCCCGCGCTCGCCCAGATCCAGGCGCGCGGCTACAGCGCAAAGTACCGCGACTAGCCCCAGCGCGGGCTCTTCGAGCTGGGCCTCGTCTTCGACAGCCAAGCGCGCAATCTGTTGCAGGCCGACTGGCAGCGGGTCGAGTAGAGCCTGAGATGCACGGCCTCCGGGCTCCCTTCAGCAGCAATTGAGCCTGCGCCCAAGTCGGGCGAGTGAACAGGCAGGCAAAGGGAACGTCCGTGGGTAAGTTTGGGGTCTTGGTCGACATCAGACCGAGACGATACCGCCCGCAGTCCTCTGCCGCCAAATCCACTGAGTCTGTCTCCATCGCTCAGGGCTCCTCTTGGCCCTTCCGATGAGGCTTAAAACGGCCAAAGTCGAGTTGGCATTCGCCGTTGTTGGGGCGCTGCAATCGCGTCATCGCGATTGTCGATGGCGTTAGAAATCCGGGTCTATTCGGTGAATGACGCGGTTAATCGCCAACGAGGGTGGTGAATTTCTCTTGAGGCGAACCGGTAAGGGAGCGCGTCGGGAGCTCGGATGGATGTCCAGGAGGTGACAGGCGGGGAAATCGGTTTAGATGCTCGCAGCCGCTCTTTGAGGGAGGCGCTCAATCGTCCATTCTCCGCGCTTTGACTCTTCCGCCCAAAGGCCGAGCCACGCAGGGTTGCGTTCATCGGCGGCCGGTGCCCACGGGCGCGGCCTCATGCTAGCAGTTTCACCAGCGCGGCGATGGCGCCGACCTGGGCAAACATCAGCGGGACGAGCCAGGCTAGAAGGCTGTTGCGGCTGCGCTCGATTTCGGTCTTGACCTCGCCGCGCAGTCGCTCGACCTGCTGCCGCACCTCGCCGCGCAGTTGCTCGATCTCCTGATGTACTTCGCCGCGTAGCAGCTCGATCTGCTGTTGTACTTCGCCACGCAGCTGCTCGATCTCCTGATGTACTTCGCCACGCAGCTGCTCGATCTCCTGATGTACTTCGCCACGCAGTTGCTCGATCTGCTGTTGTACTTCGCCACGCAGCTGCTCGATCTCCTGATGTACTTCGCCGCGTAGCTGCTCGATCTGCTGCTGTACTTCGCCACGCAGCTGCTCGATCTGCAGGGCCAGGTTCGCGCGAACCTGCTCGATCTCGTGCTGCAGCCTAAGCTCGCTCTCACGCACATGTCGCTGGGTCGCAAGATCATGAAGGTGCGGATAGCGCTCCTCGAGCCGCTCGAACGCCTCCGCGATGACGCGCGCGCGGGCGCGGTCGTCGGGGGCGCTTGCCAGGGCTTCGTAGAGCTCGACGACGGAGGACATATCAAAATCCAGAGTATGGATGTCAGGTGTAGCGAGGTGCCTCGAGTATAGCAAGACCGATCAAGGACCATGGGGCGATCTGGTCGGCCGCACAAAGTGCCCTGGCTTGCTGGCGAGCGACGGACAGCGCATCGCAATAGGGGCCGTCGCTCGGAGAGGCGCGGAGGCGGTGCGCTACAACAGGAAGCGCATGGCCGCGACGAGCAGGCCGGCGCTGGTGGCGATGAAGCCGACGAGCCAGAGAAATTGATGGTCGTGTCGCTTGAGCATTTCATCGAACCGCTTGTCGACCTGCTCGAACCGCTTATCGACCTGCTCGAAACGTTTGTCGACTTGCTCGAAGCGCTTCGCCATCGCCTCGAAGCCCTGTCGCATCAGCTCGCGCTGGTGCTTCAATTCCTCTTCGACGCGGACCATCCGCTCGCGCAGCTCGATCTCGTAGACCGCGGGTGGTTTGCCGAGGCTCTGCTCGGCCAGCCATTCTCCGAGATGCTGTTTGATGAAGGCGATGTCTTCCTCGGCCAGGGCCATGACTGATTCCTCGGTAATCAGGACCGGGACTTGAGTTTAGCAAGGATGACATGCATGGCAGGCCTAATTCGTGGCGTAAAGGGTCGGTGAATAGGGGGCAAGGCTAGCGTCCCAGCATCCTCTATCCGTCCGGTTTGCCTGAGTCCTCGAATGCCGGACAGGGCGAGAAGGACGCGTTCCTGGAAGCTGTGGGTAGGTTGTGCGGCTTGCGGTAGGGCGATCTAGATCGCCGTGGCTCGGGCGCGTCCCAAGAGCGGCGTCAGCCCTTGGACCTGGTAGAGGCGCTAGTCGTGGCGCCGCGCGGGGCGCTGAGGTAGCGGCTTCTTGTCCCAGAAGCCCCCGCGCAAGGCGTGGCTCATGCGTAAGGCTATCTTGCTCGCGAGGAATCTAGCGGCTCGGGCTGGATCGGCTCGAGCCGGAGTCCGGCCCGGCTCCAGCCCGTGGTGCCGTTCGGGTACCAGTAGACGGCCGTGTAGCCGAGGGCCGCGATCCGCTTGGCGGCGTTCCAGGACATCCAGCAGTCGGCGCGGCAGTAGAGGACCATGGGGTGGCTCGGGTCGCTGGTCGTCAGTCGTTCGAGGGCGCTGCGAAGATAGGCGTCGAGCTGGTCGGAGAGGCGTCCGAAGCCGATATTGGGCAGCCAGACGGCGCCTGGGATACTTTGGCGGGCTGGCGGCAGCCAGAGTGTTCCGGCCGGCAGGCCGCTGGGGCGCGCGGGGGCGGGGCGGACGTCGATGAAGATTGCATCGCCTGCCTGGTGCATGGCCCGCGCCTCTGGTGTGGTCAGGGTGATGGCACCAGGTGCGGTGGCAGGTACGGGCGCGAGGAAGTCGTCGAGCCGATAGCCTTGGTCGTCGAAGAGCGCGGTCGTCTGCCGGTCGGCTGCGCGGGCTGGATCGGCTTCGACGAGTGCCAGCTGGATGCAGATCAGCGCGAAGGCAAACTGCCAGGGGCGCGGTCTCATCGAAGGGCCTTGCCCAAGGTCAGGGCTGGATGAGCTGGTCGCGCTGATCGAGGAGCGGGACGCCGTAGCTCAGCAGAGTCCGCTCGATCTCGGGCGCCAGCCGCTCGAGGATGGCGTTGAGCTGGTGCTTCCATGCGGATTCGCGGTGCCTAAGGCCCATGGAGACGTTGAAGGCCAAGGGGACGCCGTCGATCTCGGCGGGCAGGGGGACGACCTCGAGCGGCACGGCTTGGCGTGGCCCGTAGTAGCCGGCGATGGGTCCCCAGACGATGGCGAGGTCTGTCTCCCCGGCGGCGACGTCGGCGATGGCATCCCGTGCCGGCGAGTAGCGCCTGGTGTCGACGCTGCGCTCGTAGGAGCGGATCTGACCGAGCAGACCGAAGCGGGTCAGGAGGCTCACGGGCGGGGTGCCGGCGACGACGCCGATGCGCAGCCCCTGAAGCGCCGGATCGTCAGCGCGCAGGGTGTCGAGCTTCAGGCCTGAGTCGGCGCGATAGGCCAGGGTGTAGACGGAGCGGTAGTAGGGGTTGGTGTTCTGAACCAGCTCGCTGACCGAGGTGATGCCCGTGATCAGATCGCACAGGCGCACGCGCAGCGTGTTGCGGACGAAGCCGATGGTCTGGGGCCACCATCGGTAATGCAAGGGGCGGCCCAGCTCGGCCCCGATGAGCTGGGCGATCCGGTTCTCGTACCCCGCCTCCTGGTCGTTCGACAAGGGCAGGTTGTTGGGGTCAGCGCAGACAGTGAGGTAGTCGCTGCTGCGTGCCTCGTGGTCTTGCGTGGCCGCCTGAGCCTGGCTGGCCACGAGCAGCAGGGCCGCCAGGCCGAGGGATCCACCGAGGGCTCGCCTAATTGGCCGAGGCTTGGGCATCTTTGCGGACCTTGGGGAATTTGTCCGGTCTGGCGACGCCGACGACGCCGTCCGAGCGCGCCTTGAGATAGGCGTAGATGTCGTTCATGTGGGGCAAGACGTTCATGTTGGATGCGAAGGAGGGCATGACCTGCTGGTTGAGCCCCTTGCGTCCGCGCACCACCACTTCCACGAACTGGTCGAAGTCCAGCACCTGCATGGATTTCATCAGGGCTGGCGCATAGGAGCTGCCCATGCCGGCTGGGCCGTGGCAGACGTGACACTCCGAGTGGTAGCGGCGGAAGCCGTTGTAGGTGCCGAAGTCGACCTTGCCGTCCTCGACGTAATAGGGCGTTTCGGGCGAGAACTGAAAACTCAGGTAGCCCTTGGATTCGGTGGCCGAGACGGCGCCGGTCAGGCTCGCCAGGGCGACGAGGCCGGCTGCCTTGAGCGGGGAGAGTCGTGCGCTTCTCATGGTGGTTCTCTGCGTCTGGTGCCTATGGTTATGCCGGCTTGTAAGCGTCGTACTGACTGGGGCTGGCGCGACGCGCCGCGCCGGCCCGCGGACGGAGCGGCGGCGCTGGAGAGGCCCCGGCATTGCGCCGGGGCACGGAGATCAGCTCTCGGGGAGGGTGAAGACCGTGAGCTGTCCGCCGAGCTGGGTGTAGTCGCTCAGTGAGGAGTAGGCGCCGACCGCGCCCAGACCCGCCGTGGGATCGGTCAGGCCGGCGGCCATGCCGATGCCGGCCCAGCCGCCCAGACCCGAGAGCACGGCGACGTACTGCTTGCCCTTGTGGGTGTAGGTGTTGACGTTGCCGATGATCCCGGACGGGGTCTTGAACCTGTACAGCTCCTCGCCCGACTTGGCGTCGACGGCCTTGAGGTAGCCTTCCAGGGTGCCGTAGAAGACCACGTCGCCTGCGGTCGCCAGGGCGCCGCTCCAGACCGAGAAGGGCTCGGGGTTCGACCAGACGATCTCGCCCTTGCCGGCGTCCCAGGCGATGAAGTTGCCGAGGTGGTCGCCGCCGGGCGCGGGGTACATGGTCAGGGTTGCGCCGACATAGGGCTGGCCGGCGGTGTAGGAGACTTGGAAGGGCTCATAGTCCATGCAGACGTGGTTGGTCGGCACGTAGAAGAGGCCGGTGCGCGGCGAGTAGGCGGCCGGCTGCTGGTCCTTGGTGCCCAGTGCCGCGGGGCAGACGCCGGTGGTGTTCACGTCCTCGCCGTTCTGGTCGGTGGAGTACTCGGAGACGACCTGCGGACGGCCGGTCTCCATGTCGACATGGGTCGCCCAGTTGACGGCTGGGTCGTACTTCTCGGCCAGCAGCAGCTCACCGGTCACGCGGTCGAGGGTGTAGGCAAAGCCGTTGCGGTCCATGTGGACGAGCAGTTTGCGGACGTTGGCCGGCTCGGCGGCAGGGGCCGGCTCGGGAGCCGCCGCTTCCTCGGCGTCCTTGCGGCCCGGCAGCAGCGAGCGCATCTTGAAGCCGGTCTCGGCGGTGGTGACGGCGGCGACACTGCTCGCCTCCGGCTCGTCCTTTGGCGGGAAGGGCGCATCGACCAGGATCATCTCGTTGACGCCGTCGTAGTCCCACTCGTCGTGAGGCGTCATCTGATAGATCCACTTGGCGACGCCGGTATCGGCGTCGCGCGCGAAGATGGTCATGGACCAGCGGTTGTCGCCCGGGCGCTGCGCCGGATTCCAGGTGCTAGGGTTGCCGGAGCCGTAGTAGACGAGGTTCAGGTCCGGATCGTAGGAGTACCAGCCCCAGGTGGTGCCGCCGCCGATCTTCCACTGATCGCCTTCCCAGGTCGCGGTGCCCGAGTCCTTACCAACCGGCTTGCCGAGATGGGTGGTGTTCTCGGGGTCGAGCAGGGTATCGGCGTCCGGACCCATCGAATAGGCGCGCCAGACCTGTTTGCCAGAGTCTGTGTCATAGGCGGTCAAGTAGCCGCGGACACCGAACTCGCCGCCGCTGATGCCGACATAGACCTTGTCCTTCACGACCATGGGCGCCGAGGTGCCGGTCCCGCCCTTGGAGGGATCCCCGTTGACGGCGGACCAGAGCTTTTCGCCGGTCTTGGCGTCGAGCGCCACCAGCGTCGTGTCGGCCTGGTAGAGGAAGATCTTGCCGTTCCCGTAGGCCACGCCGCGGTTGACGGTGTCGCAGCACATCACCGGGATGACGCTGGTGTCCTGGCGCGGCTCGTACTTCCAGAGGATCTTGCCGTCGTTGTTTAGGTCGAGGGCGAAGACCTTATTGGGGAAGGGCGTGTGGATGTACATGACGTCGCCGATGACCAGCGGTCCGCCTTCGTGTCCGCGCAGCACGCCGGTGGAGAAGGTCCAGGCGACTTGCAGATCCTTGACGTTGCTTGTATCGATTTGGTCGAGCGCGCTGAAGCGGGTGCTCGCATAGTCGCCATTCGGCATGACCCAGGAGCTTGGGTCGCCTTGCATCTCGATGAGCTCGCTGTTGGCGAAGCCAGTGGTGCTGGCCGCGAGCGCGGCCGAGGCGCATAGGGCTATGAGCTGGTGCTTGGGCTGTGGCATTGTTGTAAGAGCCTCCTCGGTGGACGATTTCGTCTGAGGGGCGAGGTGCTGGCGCTCGGCACCGCCGTCGTCCATCGTGGCGAAGGTCGACAGCCGTGGGTCGGAGCCCGGCCGAGCGCACCCGCACCCTCGGCGATAGTGTTTGCTTGACACCTGCTCACCACATCACCAGGGTCAGCGGCATGGGTCGCAGCAATGGCTATGCCACTCGGGATTTCGGGCGGGGTCCGGTGCTCGCGACGGTCGCGCTGCCATCGCCTCCAGGGGGGCTGCGGGGGCCCCGACGTGCCCTTGATTGCTGTCGGCCGAGACGCGCCTCTAGCGCTCGCCTTGCGTGATCGGCACCAGCCACACACCCGCTGTACCTGGGCTGTCAGTGATGTGTCAGAGGCGGGACACTCGCTGGGAGACAGGCCAATGGGTGCCAAGCGCGCGCGCCTGGACCTGGCGGTCGAGCCGCCCTCGCATCAGACCAGACCTGCTTGATCCCGTCCTTGGCGGCTTTCCCTGAACCGAAGGTCTCGATGCCCTGATGACAGGACTCCACCCACCCATCGCGCCGTTCCGCGTGCACCAGGTCGCGCGCGATCATGGCCACCGTGTCTACGTCGAGGAGTGCGGGCATCCCAGCGGCCTGCCGGTCGTCTTTCTCCACGGCGGCCCAGGATCAGGCTGCAGCCCGGCGCATCGCCGCTTGTTCGACCCCGCGAGCTACCGCGTGGTGCTGGTCGATCAGCGCGGCTCCGGGCGGTCGACGCCGCTCGGCGAGACAGCGGCGAACCGAACGCCGGACCTCGTCGCGGACCTGGAGGCCGTGCGGGAGATGCTGGGGATCGAGCGCTGGCTGCTGTTCGGCGGCTCTTGGGGGGCGACCCTGGCCTTGGCTTATGCCCGATCACACGTCGATCGCGTCTTGGGCATGGTGCTGCGGGGCGTCTTTCTCGCGCGCGCGACCGACCTTGCCTGGTTCTTTGGCGCCGAGGGTGCTGCGCGACTCTTCCCGGAGGACTGGGCCGCCTTCAGCGCTCACGGGGAAAGCGCGGATTGGGCGGCGCTCATCGAGACCTACGACGCGCGCATGCACGGTCAGGACTCCGCGGCGGCTGTGCTTGCGGCCTACAGGTGGTCGGCTTGGGGTGAGCGCGTCGTCACCTGGACAGGGCCGCAGCCGCTCGGGCCGGCTCGGCTGGGGCCGCGCGGCCAGGTCGAAGGGCGGCGGGCGGGCCTTCTGGCCAAGGCGCGCATCGAGACCCACTACGCGCGGCACCGCTATTTCCTCGACGGGGACGGCGTCCTGGGAGATCTGTCCGAGCTGCCGTCGCTGCCCGTGACCTTGGTCCAGGGGCAGCGCGATCTCGTCTGTCCCCTGGAGGGCGCCTGGCGCCTGCATCAGGCCCTTCCCAGCTCCAAGCTGCGGGTCCTCGCGGACGCCGGTCATCTGATCTGGGAGCCGGCGATGATGGAAGCCCTGATGCAGGAGACGGATGCGCTGCGTCGGCGCCTCGGGTGAGCCGAGCGGGCTTGCCGGCGAGTTGTCAGCCCGCCGACTCTGACGCAAGAATGGGGACATGCCGACCACGAAGCCCCGTCTGCCGCGTCTGAGATTGTCCCTGGAGCCCCTGCGGCTCCGACTCTCCCGCCCGGACGCGCTGCTGTGGCACGCGGCCATCGGGCTGATCACCGGGCTGATCGCCGGCTCCGTGATCGTCGCCTTTCGGCTGGTGGTTGAGGGCTCGCAAGCAGCCATGCTGCCGGAGCACGGCGAGAACTACGAGGCGCTGCCGGTCCTGGGACGACTGCTGCTTCCCATCCTGGGCGCACTCATCATCGGGCTGCTTTTCCTACGGTTCGCCAAGGGGATCTTCGTGCTCGGCGTCGCCCGCGTCATGGAGCGGATGGAGTACCACCAGGGCCATATGACCTGGCGCGGCTTCATGCTGCAGTTCCTCGGGGCGGCGATCGCCATCATCAGCGGACACTCGGTGGGGCGCGAGGGGCCGCATGTCTATCTGGGCGCGGCCAGCGGCAGTCTGCTGGGGCAAGTCCTGACGCTACCCAACAACAGCATCCGCACCATGGCCGCCTGTGGGACGGCGGCCGGCATCGCGGCCTCCTTCAACACGCCGCTGGCGGGCGTGATCTTCGCGCTGGAGGTGCTGGCGCTGCAGTACAGCATCTCGGCCTTCGTCCCCATCATCCTGGCCGCCGTCAGCGCCAATGCCGTGTCGGTCGCCGTCTTCGGCAGTTCTCCGGCATTTCAAGTCCCACCCTTCGTGATGACCTCGCTGGCGGACCTGCTGCCTGTGCTGCTGCTCGGCTTGCTCGCCGGGGCGGTGTCGGCCGCCTACGTGCAGTCGCTCCAGACCATCGCCAGCCTCAGCAAGGGCATCAGCTTCTTCTGGCGCGTCTGCATCGCGGGTGTTGCGGCGGGCATCGCCGGCGTGCTGGCTCCCGAGGTGATGGGGCTCGGCTATGACACCCAGCGCAGTCTGCTGCTCGAGCAATTGCCCTGGACCTTCCTGCTCATTCTGCTCGGGGCCAAGCTGTTCGCGACCTCCACCAGCGTGGGCCTGGGGATCCCGGGCGGCACCATTGGGCCGGCGCTCTTCATGGGGGCCATCGTCGGCAGCCTCACCAGCACCATCGCCGGCCACTTCATCGAGATCGACGCGACCCATGCGCGCTTCTACGCCTTGCTGGGCATGGGCGCCATGATGGGGGCCAGTCTGCAGGCCCCACTCGCGGCCTTGACCGCCGTCGTCGAGCTGTCGCACAGCCCGGGGGTCATCATGCCGGGCATGCTCACCATCATCCTAGCCGCCATGACCTGCCGTCAGGGCTTCGGCAAGGACTCCCTCTTTCTCACCATGCTGCGCGCCAACGGACTGGACTACCGCGCCAACCCCATCATCGAGGCGCTCCGCCGCAGCGGCGTCGGCAGCGCCATGAACACCAATTTCGTGCGCCAGCAGCCGGTGCTCACCCGTGAGAAGGCCGAGCAGATCATCAATGCCTCTCCCGACTGGGTCATCGTCGACAAGAACGATGCTCCGGCCTATCTCATCCCGGGCATCGCCATCGCGACCTATCTGTCGCAGGCCAAGGAGGCCGAGGAGATCGACTTGCTCGACATCCCCGCGGACCGCCTCGAGCTGGCCTCCGTGCATCTGCAGGCGACGCTGCAGGAGGCCCTCGACATCCTCAAATCGAAGGGCGCGGACGCGCTCTACGTCCAGCGTCCCATCGCGCCCGGCATCAACCACATCTATGGCGTGCTCACGCGCGGGCGCATCGAGTCGGCCTACCGCTACTGAGCGGCGCAAGCGGCGCGGGTTGGCATCCGCGTCGAAATGTGCTCGTATTGCGACGGCCCGTGCAGTGGGTGCATTGATTGGCCTCATGGAAAATGCGGGTATCGGGAAGGGGGGCGGTCGCGAGCGGTGACGATCTGTTGATGCTCGAGCCTGCAGCTCCCATTCGATCCAGTCTCCATCACTCGGACGAGGAAAGATTTATGCGTATCCTGACCAGCTGCAAGACCCTCACCTTTTTCGCCGCCTTCTTCCTGCTTGCCGGCACGGCCTTCGCCGAAGGGCTCAGCGGCATGGCCGAGGGGGCAATGATGGATTCCATGAAAGAGAAGGCGGTCGACAAGGGCTCGGAGATGGCGACGGATCAGGTCAAGGGCGCCATGGGCATGAAGGATGACGACGCCGACGACGCCGACGCCGACGACGCCGACGAGGACGCGGAAGACGCCGGGGAATCCGAAGCAGCGGAAGGCGAGTCCGAGGCGAAGGAGTAGCGCAAACCGCTAAGGCATCGCCCTGGCAGGCGGATGCCACGCCTTCGGAAGCCCAGCCTGGCGCCTTGTCAGGCTGGGCTTCTTACGTTTGGTCAGTTCAAGGCGTCGTCCGGCCAGTACTTGGCGCCCGAGAGCTTGGCCGAGACCTTCCAGCCTTGCTTGGTGAGGACGAAGACCGCGCGACCCTCGTCGAAGCGCAGCGCGAGCTCCTGCCGGTCATCCTTGACCATGGTGCCGGCCTCGGCGGAGGCGTCGATGCCCTGGGTGATGAGCTTGTTGAAGGTAAATGCATCCTTGAAGAGGATGACGATACGGGTGTCGAAGCCACCGATGCCGAAGCTCATCCCGACGCCGACGCTGCCCATCTTCATATAGGTGCGCGCGCCCGTGCTCAAGTCGATGGCGACGCCGCGGCCATAGCCGCCGGAGACGCCGTAGCTGACCTGTCGGGTGTCGAAGACGGCATAGCCGACGCTGGACTCGATCAGAGGTGCGACCTGGGGCTTCTGCTCCTGCAGCTCCTGAATGGCAGTCTCGGCCATCGCGTCCAGCTTCGCGCGTGTTGCTTCGGGCGTGCTCTCGTCACGCAGATCCTGCTCGGCCTCTTCCAGCGAGGTCTGGGCGGAATCAATGGCCTTGCTCGTGACATCGCCCATGGTGTGGGCGGCTTGGCCGGCCGTTTCTCCGGCCTTTTCGGCCGCCTTGGCGGCACGCTCCTTCAAGCCGCCGAGAAAGGAGTCCTCGGCGGCGCTCGGTAGTGCCACGACTGCTGTCAGCACCAGGAGGGCGCTCAGTCCCGTCGCGCCCTTGCGAGGCGAATGCTGTTGCCTTGGCAAAAAGGCATCCTGAGTCAAACGCGGCATGTCGATCTCTCCTCTATTGCCATGGTCGTGCTGTCCGGCTCCCAAAGCGGGCGTCCAGTGTGGCCGAGGGCGGACGAGTGTCGTAGGGTGGACGAGCCTAAGAGACTGTGAGAGTCATCCAAGCGCACCGCGAAGATCGCAGATTGGTGTAGGTTGGGCCGACGCAGAAGGCCCAACAATCAAAGCGTTAGGCTAGCCGCCATGTTGGGCTTCGTACCTCAGCCCAACCTACGCAGAATTTCTTCACAGTCTCCTAAGCGAAGTCCACCGAATCCCGCGCCGGCGCTGGTGGACTGCGCTGCGCTTGTCCACCCTACGTGTTGCATGCTACGTGAGCGCGAAAGGCGGAAAGCTGGCCGCTGGTGGTTGGCGGCTTCCCCGAAGATCATGCTTCTGTCGGTGCCCCCAGGGTCAGGTTTCGGCAGCCTGTCTCCCGCACGAAGAGTGCCCCGATCAGGCCGATGAGCGCGAAGCCGGCGGAGAGCCAGAGCCCATTGCGGAAGTCGCTCAAGGCGTAGAGGCGGACGTCCCCAGTCATGGTCCCATCCCAGGTCAGATCCATGCTCCAGCCGAAGGCCGGCTGCATGATGGCGGCGCCGAGGAAGAGTCCGGTGTTGACCAAGGCGATCGCCATGCCGGCAACCCCTGGCCGGACCACCTCTTTGGCGGCGGCGTAGCCGACGACGAAGCCTCCGGCCGCCAGCCCGAGCAAGGCATAGAGCATCAGCCCGGTCCAGCCTGGCCCCCAGGGCAGGAGGATGAGCCCGAGCCACACGGCGACGGAGACGGCGCTGGCGCCGACCATGACCGCCTTGCGCCGTCCGATGTGGTCGGACAGATAGCCCAGCGCGAGGCAGCCGACGGCGAATCCGGCGAGCGCGGCCGTGGTGTAGAGCGAGGCCTGGGTGCGGTCCAGCCCGAAGCCGTCGCGCATCAGGGGGACGCCCCAGAGCCCGGCGAAGGCGAAGAGGCTGCCGGTGACGCCGAACATGACGAAAAAGCTCGGCCAGACCGTCGGCGTGGTCATGACGCCGCGCAGCTCGCGCAGCCAGTGATGCTCGCGCGGCGGGTGCGGGGGCAGCCCGTCGAGCTCCTGGACCGATGGCAGGCCGGCATCCTGCGGCTTGCTGCGCACGACGATGGCGGTGATCACAGCGACGGCCAGCGACAGCAGTCCGATGCCGACGAAGACGCTGCGCCAGGAGGTCGTCTTCAGGACCAGCGCCAGCGGGCCGGCGGCGAGGATGGAGCCGACGTTGCCGAGCAGGAGCGTCAGCCCGCTGATGGCGCCGTAGTAGCGCTCGCTGAACCACTGGGTGTTGGAGCGCATGAGGCCGACGAAGACCACGGAGACGCCCAGGCCGACCAGGAAGCGCCCGATCGAGGCCGTCTCGAAGGTCTCGGCCATCCCGAAGAGGATGGAGCCGAGACCGGCGACCAGGCAGCCGACGGTGACGCTGATCCTCGACCCTAGGGTGTCCGCGAGGACGCCCGAGGGGATCTGCATCGCGGTGTAGATGTAGTAGTACATGGCCGCCAGGGAGCCGAGCGCGGCGCCGCTGGTCTGGAAGCTGGCCATGAGCTCCGCGGACACCACGCCGGGTGCCATGCGGTGGAAGAAGACCATCATGTAGGCCAGCACGAGGATGGCGTAGATGGTCCAGCGCAGACGTTGGAAGCGCTGTCTGACGGCGGGATCGACGGACATGATGGGCCTTTGGTGGTTGTGTTTCACGGGTTTCCGCAAACCTCGGGCCGGAGCGGCCTTGCTTGCCATCGCAAGCAAGCCTGAGCACCGGGTCACAGACTCGCACGGCCTCGGTAGTTTCACGAAAAGCGGCTCAGTATGATCACCGGATGCTAAACAGCGCCAGCCCGGCCGGAGGCCAATGATGCCAGAGCAGAAGTTTCGTCTCGTCACGCGCAGCGATTTCGACGGCCTGGTGTGCGCCGTCCTGCTCAAGCACCTCGATCTCATCGAGGACATCAAGTTCGTCCACCCCAAGGACATGCAAGACGGTCTGATCGAGATTTCCGACAAGGACATCACCACCAACCTCCCTTATGTGGATGGCGTCCACCTGGCCTTCGATCACCACTCCTCCGAGACCCTGCGGGTTGGGCGGCAGGACAATCACATCATCGATCCGGACGCCCCTTCGGCCGCGCGTGTCGTCTGGCGTCACTACGGCGGGCACGATGCCTTCCCGGCGGCCTGGGACGAGATGATGGCGGCGGTCGACAAGGGCGATTCCGCGCAGTTCACCCAAGAGGAAGTGCTGCATCCCGAAGGCTGGGTGCTGCTCAACTTCCTCATGGACGCGCGCACTGGGCTCGGGCGCTTCCGCGACTTCCGCATCTCCAACTACAACCTGATGATGGATCTCATCCACTACTGCAAGGACCACAGTATCGAGGAGATCCTGGCGCTGCCGGACGTCCGGGAGCGCGTCGACCTCTATTTCGAGCAGGAGCCCAAGTTCAAGGAGCAGATTCAGCGCTGCGCCACCGTCTACGGCAATCTCGTCGTGCTCGACCTGCGCGGTGAGGAGACCATCTGGGCGGGCAACCGCTTCGTCATCTACGCCCTCTTCCCTGAGTGCAACAGCTCCATCCATGTGCTCTGGGGGCTGAAGCAGCAGAACACTGTCTTCGCCACCGGGAAGTCCATCTTCGACCGCAGCTCCAGGACCAATATCGGCGAGCTGATGCTGGCCTATGGCGGCGGCGGGCATCATGCGGCCGGCACCTGCCAGGTCGAGAACGATCGCGCTCCGCAGGTCCTGGATCAGCTGGTCGACCGCATCACCGCCGACGGCTGATTCGCCTATTCTAGAAAGAGGTGCTAGCCACCAGCGGCCAGCTTAAAGCTTTGTTTTGGGGCCGCTTACAGGTCTTCTCCGAGTCACCCAGCGGGTGAGCGGCTGGCCGCCCAGAAAGTCCGGCAACTGTGCGATCTTCCTCCGCTGGCCGCTGGCCGCTGGCCGCTGGCCGCTGGTAGCTGGAAGCTGGTAGCTGACTGCTGACTGCTGACTGCTGACTGCTGACTGCTCCAATTCGGTTTATCCTGGCCGTCGGTGATCGGCGCCCCTGCCGCGGGCCTCGGCTTGCTTGGCCCCTGCGCCGCCGCGTCCGATCTCCCGATCGACAACGACAGCACAGCCAGGAGAAACCGAATGACCACGCCAGTCATAGACCTGAAGGGCGCGACCGAGACCATCGTTGCGGCACTCCATGCCAAGGACATCAAGAACAACGATCAGCTGGTCGAGGGCGCCGCAGCTCCGAATCAGCGCAAGGCCCTGGCGAGCGCCTGCGGCTGCACGGCCAGGGACATCCTGGAGCTTGCCAACCGCGCCGACTTGGCACGTATCAAGGGCGTCTCCGGCGTCTACTCGGACCTGCTCGAGCGCGCAGGCGTCGACACCGTGAAAGAGCTGGCGACACGCCGGCCGGATAATCTTCAGGCCAAGATGGCCGAGACCAATGCGTCGCTCAAGCTCGCCGCGCGCGCGCCGACCCAGGCGCAGGTCGAGGATTGGGTGGCGCAGGCGAAAGAGCTGCCGAAGCTGCTGACCTATTGACCCCCGTGAGGCTGGGAGTGTCGGCCGCCAGGCCGACACCTGTTGACCTGGAAGTCGACACTCCCAGCCTGAGCCGTTCCTGCAGCATAGGATGGAGCGGGGTGCTCGGGGTAGGTTCTCGCCGCCACCTCGAACGATGCTGACACTCTGCCCCATGTTCAGGATCGACTGAGACGAGCCAGAGCCATGACCCGTGAGACCGGATACGATCGGGATGTCATCGCTTGGGCCAACGAGCAGGCGCGTCTGCTACGCACTGGCCAGTTCGACCGGCTCGATATCGAGCATTTGGCCGAGGAGGTCGAGGACGTGGGCAAGAGCGAGCAACCTGAGCTGGCGAGCCGCATGGCCGTCCTGCTTGCGCATCTCTTGAAATGGCAGTTTCAGCCGGCCCGCCGCAGCCGAAGCTGGGAGGCAAGGATTCGAGCTCGACGCGACAGCATCGAACGCCGTCTTCGTCGGACTCCGAGCCTCAAGCAAAGCCTCGACGCCCCGGATTGGTGGTGCGACACCTGGGGCGACGCTCAGACCAACGCCATTGATGAGGCGGGACTGAGCGATTTTCCGGAGCAATGTCCCTGGACCATCGACCAAATCCTCGACCCGGATTGGAGGCCCGAGGCTTGAGCATTGGGATCGGCTCAGTCTGTCGAGGCCTCCGATAGCCTTCGCGCGTTGGCTGGCGGGCCTGAATCGAGCACCCCCATCTGCCGCTTGGAGTTGCGCATGTTGCGGAAGACGATGGGGCTCTCCCTTGGCGGCGTCTGCTCGCTCGCGAGGGCCACGCGCCGCTGCAGCTCCGCATGGTGGGGCGACTTGGCGCACACAGGGTCCGCGTTGGCCGGGTCTCCGGTGAGCAGATAGGCCTGGCAGCGGCAGCCGCCGAAGTCCTTGGTCTTTTCCTCGCAGGAGCGGCAGGGCTCCTTCATCCAGCCGTAGCCGCGAAACCGGTTGAAATCCGGCGACGCGCTCCAGATCCACGCCAGGTCATGGTCGCGCACGTTCGGGAAGCTCAAGCCCGGCAGCGAGCCGGCGGCGTGACAGGGCAGGGCGGTGCCGTCCGGGGCGACGGTGAGGAAGATCGAGCCCCAGCCGCTCATGCAGGCCTTGGGGCGCTCCTCGTGATAGTCAGGCACCACGTAGAAGATCTTCATCTGACCCTTGAGCTTCTCCTGATAGTCATGGGCGAGCGCTTCCGCCCGCTGCACTTGCTCGCGCGTCGGCAGCAGCTGGTCGCGGTTGAGCATGGCCCAGCCGTAGTACTGGGTGGTCGCCAGCTCGACATAGTCGGCCTGGAGCGCATGGGCCATGTCGAGGATCTGGGCGACGTCGTCCGTGTTGTGCCTGTGCAGGACGAAGCAGAGCACCATGGGGTAGTCGTACTGCTTCACCAGGCGGGCCATCTCCAGCTTGTGCCGGAAGGAATCATTGCCGGCGATGAAGTTGTTCAGCTCCTCGCTGCTGGCCTGGAAGCTGATCTGGATGTGGTCGAGCCCTGCCTCCTTGAAGGCGCGGATGCGGTGCTCGTCCATGCCGACGCCCGAAGTGAGCAGGTTGATGTAGAAGCCGAGCTTGTGGGCCTCGGCGATCAGCTCCTCCAGGTCCTTGCGCACCAGGGCCTCGCCGCCGGAGAGTCCGAGCTGCACGGCCCCCATGGCGCGCGCCTCGCGGAAGACGCGGATCCACTCCTCGGTCGAGAGCTCGTCCGAATACTTGGCCATGTCGAGCGGATTGGAGCAGTAGGGGCACTGCAGCGGGCAGCGATAGGTCAGCTCGGCGAGCAGCCAGAGCGGCTTAGGCGGCGAATCGGATCCACTGGTTGTCATGGGCTGTGCTCAGGAATTGGTACACATCGTCCGAGAGATCCTCGGCGCCGGGGAACTGCCGCTCTAGGTCCTGGATGATCTCGGCCGCGGAGCGCGCGCCGTCGCAGCGCTTGAGGATCTCGCCGGCGGGGCCGTTCAGCTTCACCATGCCCTCGGGATAGAGCAGGACATGGCAGCCCTGGGCCTCTTCCCACTGGAGGCGGAAGCCCTTGCTGACGGCCGGGACGCTGCTGGGGCTGATCGGGCCGCTCATGGCCGTCCTCCGACGTTGTGGTAGGGCGGGCGCTTGGCGATGTAGGCCATCCACATGCAGTCGAGCATGGTCCAGAGGACGTCGAGCTTGAACTGCAGCACCTCCAGCATGCGCTCCTGCTGCGCGCGGGTGCGGTAGAAGTCCAGGGCGATCTCCAGCCCGTGCTCGACGTCGCGGCGGGCCTCGCTCAGGCGCTTGCGGAAGTAGGCATAGCCCTGGGGCTCGATCCAGGGGTAGTGGTCGGGCCAGGCGTCCAGCCGGGATTGGTGGATGGTCGGCGCGAACAGCTCGGTCAGCGAGGAGCTGGCCGCGACCTCCCAGGGCTGGCGGCGGGCGAAGTCGACATAGGCGTCGACGGCGAACTTCACTCCCGGCAGCAGGTGCTGGTCGGACCAGAGCGCCTCGCGCGTCAGGCCGACGGCCTCGCCGAGCTGCAGCCAGGCCTCGATGCCGCCTTCCTCCCCTTGGGTGCCGTCATGGTCGATGATGCGCTGGATCCAGTGCCGGCGTACCTCGCGATCCGGGCAGTTGGCCATGATGGCCGCGTCCTTGAGCGGGATGGAGGTCTGGTAGTAGAAGCGGTTGGCGACCCAGCCCTGGATCACCGGCTTGTCCACCTGCCCGCTGTGCATCAGCTGATGCAGCTCGTGGTGGATGTGGTAGTAGCGCTCTTTCTCGCGCAGTTTTTGCTCGAACTCGGCGCGCGTCCAGGGCTGTCTGTCGTTCTCCATGCCTGCTCCTCGGTGCGATGCGTTTCATGCGATCCTCCGGAGCCGCAGATCCTCGGGTGGACAAGCACAGCACAGTCCACCAGCGCCGGAGCGGGGCTTGGCGGACTCCGCTCGCGCTTGTCCACCCGAGGTCGCTAGAGCGCGATCTCCATGCCGTCGTAGGCGACCTCGATGCCGGCCTGCTCCAGGGTGCGGCGCTCGGGAGAGGTCTCGTTCAGGATCGGGTTGGTGTTGTTGATGTGGATGAGGATCTTGCGCGGACCCTCGAGCGCGCTCAGCGTCTCCATGATGCCGCCTTGGCCGGACTGGTCGAGGTGCCCCATCTCATGGCCGCGCTTATCCCCGATGCCGCCGCGAATCATCTCGTCGTCCGTCCAGAGCGTGCCGTCGACCAGGATGCAGTCGGCCTGGCGCATGAAGCCTAAGACCTCGTCGTCGATCTGGCCGAGCCCGGGTGCGTAGAAGAGGGTTCCGCCGGTGCGCGAGTCATACACGCGCACCCCGATGTTGTCGCCCGGCACCCTGTTGTGGCGATGGGGGGAGTAGGGCGGCGCCTCGCTCTTGAGCGGCACGGCGGTGAAGCTGAGCCCGCTGGCGCCGAGGATCTCGAACGGCGTCCGATCGGTCGGCACCTCATGCCAGTGCACGCCCCGGAAGTGCGACAGGATATTGAAGATGGGAAAGCTGGTGGTCAGATCGTCATGGACCGCCTGGGTGCAGTAGACATCCCAAGGAGCCGTGTGCTCGCGCAGCATCAGCAGCCCAGTGGTGTGGTCGATCTGGGCGTCGACGAGCAGAATGGCGCGGATGGCGGTGTCGCGCACCTGGCGGGCCGGCTGCAGCTCCGGGAAAGATTCCAGCTGTGCGCGGATGTCCGGAGAGGCGTTGAAGAGTACCCAATCCTCGGCGTTGGCGCTCACCGCGATCGAGGACTGTGTCCGGGCGCGCGCTTGGATCTGCCCCTCGCGCAGTCCTCGGCAGTTCGGGCAGTTGCAGTTCCACTGCGGGAAGCCGCCGCCGGCCCCGGAGCCCAGAACATGAATTCGCATACTGGCTGATTCTATTGGTGGTGCTGGCGGGAAGGCTGCTGGCGAAGATGAAAACGACCCGGGAAGTCCAGCAGGGGCGTCGCCGGGTCGTCGGCTTGGGGGCGATCAGCGGTTGTTGATGTAGAGATTGATCTCGAAGCCAAGCCGCAGATCTTCGTATGCAGGTTTCGTCCAGGCCATGTGGTCGATGCCTCCGTCTCTTCAATGGTGATTCGGCGCGTCTTCGGAGTCTGCGTCATGCAAGTCGCGCGGCAGCCGCAGTCGCCTCGGAACCGAGTCGGCGCCCTTTGTTGGCGGTCAAAGACAACGCAGACATCATGCCAGTCGGGGCGGCCGCGCTGACCTGGGCTTGCTTGGCCGGACCGCGTCGCGTCCGTTCGAGGTCGTGCGGCCTCGGCGCGGACGGGCAAGGGTGTTTTCGAGGCGGCTCTGGAAGGCGTCTCTAGCGCGGCGGCTGTGTCACCAGGGGAACACTTTGGCCCAAGCGCGGAGCGTCCGGGCGGGGAGGGTGCCGCAGCCGCTGGTTTGCCCGCCCTGGCCCGATCTGAGATCATCCGGACCCTTGGTGCTCACGTTGGGTGGATTTGTGCGCCGCGCCGGCGACCACCCGGATCCGCGGACAAACCCTGGTAGACGCCCATGTTTCCTTTCAAGCTCAAGCTCCATTGGCAGATCCTCATCGCGCTCGTGCTGGCCGTCCTGGTCGGGCTGGCCGTGGGTCGCGAGGCCGGCATCTTCGGCGTGAGCTTCTACGCCATCTTTGAGTTCGTCGGCAAGCTCTTCCTCAACGCCTTGAAGATGCTCATCGTGCCGCTGATCGTGTCCTCGATCATCGTCGGCGTGGCCGGGCTCGGCGGGTCGGACAACCTCGGGCGGCTCGGCGGCAAGACGCTCGGCTATTACGCCACCACCAGCCTCTTCGCCATCCTGGTCGGTCTCTTGATGGTGAATCTCATCCAGCCAGGCGTGGTCGATGGGGATCCCAAGGAGGTCTTCGGCTTCCATGCGGACGTCGCCGCCCTGGAGGAGACGGTCGGCGGCAAGGACAGCGGCGACGTGGTGGAGGTCTTCCTGCGCATGATCCCGGTCAACGTGGTGGAGGCCGCGGCGCAGGGCCAGATGCTCGGGCTCATCTTCTTCAGCCTGCTCTACGGCTTCTTCATCACCCGCATCTCCGAGGCCTACGGGCGCACGCAGCGCAGCTTTTTCGAGGGGATGTTCGAGATCATGATGCGGATTACCGATCTCATCATGCTCTTCGCGCCCATCGGCGTCTTCGCCCTGGTCGCCAAGACGGTCGCGGATACCGGGCTCGAGGCCTTCGGGCCCTTGGCGCTCTTCTTCTTCACGGTCGTGCTGGCCCTGGGGATCCACTTCCTGGTGGTGCTGCCGCTGCTGCTCTACTTCGTCGGCGGCGTCAGCCCGCGCCGACACTATGCGGCCATGGGCTCGGCCTTGCTGACCGCCTTTTCGACGGCCTCCTCGTCCGCGACCCTGCCCATCACCATGGAGTGCGTGGAGAAGAATGCCGGCGTCTCCAATCGCACGACCAGCTTCGTCCTGCCCTTGGGCGCCACCGTCAACATGGACGGAACGGCCCTCTACGAGTGCGTCGCGGCGCTCTTCATCGCCCAGGCCTATGGGCTGGAGCTGACCTTCGCGACTCAGTTCCTGGTCGTGATGCTCGCGCTGCTCACCTCCATTGGCGTTGCGGGGATCCCGGCCGCGAGTCTGGTCGCCATCTCCATCATCCTCGGGGCCATCGGGCTGCCGCTGGAGGGCATCGGACTCATTCTGGCGGTCGACCGCATCCTCGACATGATGCGGACCTCGGTGAACGTCTTCAGCGACTCCTGCGGTGCCGTGATCATCGGGCGCAGCGAGGGCGAGACCGGCATTCTGCAGCCGAAGCCCAAGGCGGCCCCCGTCTGATTCAGGCGGGAGGTTTTGGCGCCTCCTGTCACCCAGGTGCCGAGACGCCTCAGAAGGTGAAGGGACGCGCGTCGCCGCTGCGCAGCCAGCTCGACCAATCCGCCTCGAGCGCGGCCAGCCCACCCGGGTAGGTCGCCTCGAGCGTTGCGACGGCGTCGAAGCCCCGGCAGCGATGCTCAGCAATGGCGCCGAGGTAGCTGCCGATCAGGCGCCGCCGCTCGGGACGCTCCATGAGGAAATGCGCCAGGGACCAGGCATAGCCATAGGCGATGTCGTCTCCGATGCGATTCCAGTCGTCCCGATTCATCGCCAGGAAATCACCCAGCGACGGCAGCCGCCCCGCCTCCAGTCGTCCTGCCACCTCGGCCATTTGCAGCAGCGGCGCCGAGGCCGTCGCGTAGCTCTGCCGAAAGCTCAGCCGCTCGACGAATTCCGCCAGTCCCTCGTTGAGCCAGAGGGGCACATTGCCGAGCCAGTTGCCCAGGGCGAGGTGGGTGATCTCATGGCGCGCGACCGCCATGCTCGTCTCCGCGCCCATCCAGCGGACGACCGCCTCATTGCTGAGGAAGGAATAGAAGCCGGTGACGGTGGCGAGGTTGTGTGCCTGAGTCTCGCGATAGGCGATGAAGCGCTGCGCGCCCTCGATGATGGTCAAGCGCACATGCAGGGGCTCCAGCTCTGGCTCCCCGATGCTCTCGGCCAGAAACTGAAAGACCCCGTTGACATTGGCCGCCAGCGCCAGCCTGAACGCAGGGTCTGGGGTGTGGCCGACGAAGCTGTACTCCGCCGAGAACATCCCCACGCCGCCGTCCGCTGTCTGGCCGACGACGTCGGCCGAATCGGCCGCCGGTCTGCGGTCCGAGAAGATCACCTTGCCGCTCGCGTCCGTCCAGCGATAGATCTTATGCGCCTGCTTGCGCGACGGGTGGAGGACAGGCAGGGCGAGACAGGGGCGACCGATGTCCGCGTGGTCGCGCGGCGCGCTTGTCGGCGTCGTCCGGTCCATGCGCTCGGGCTCCGGCGGACTGCCCGGCTCCGCGGCGAGCACGCGGCGCGGCGCCTGTGGCATTGGCACAGGCTTCGGCGGGAAGCGGATCAGGCTGTACTCGAATCCAGGCCCCGAAAGGATCAGCTCCTGGCCGGCGAGACGCTCTGTGAGATCCGTGCGGCCCAGTGCGGCCAGGTAGCCAAGGCGTTGGTCGTTCGTCGAGATCAGCCAGGCGAGGATGGTCGATAGGAGGATCAGCACAAAGACCTTGAAGACGCGCTCGGCGACGCCCCGCGCGCCCCCTCTATGGGACTGCGCTGGCTTCTTGCGGATTGATCTCTTCATGGGACAGGTCTGTTCATTCTAGAAAGAGCCACCAGCTACCAGCCACCAGCTACCAGCCACAAGAAGCCGGCTTAAAGCCTTGTTTTGGTTCTGCTTTCAGGTCTTCTCCGAGTCACCCGGCGGGTGAGCGGCAGGCCGGCCGGAAGATCCTGTTGCGAGGGCATGCTGCCGCTGTGCGCGTGCCTGTGACGCTGAAGGCCGTTCTATCTCAATTCGGTCCCTGGGCGCCGTGAAGTCCGTTGCAGCCCGAGGGATCGATCGCGACGGCCACAAGCTGGCTTCGCGCGCCCCTCTGCCAGGGTAGCTCGGCCCCCGATCGGTCGTGTTCTTAGGAGCTGTCCATGTCTTGTTTCCCGATTTGGGTCTCTGGTGACGCAGCTCCAGCTGCGCCACCCGCGAGACGAAGCTCAGCTTCGCGAGTCTGAGGGTAAGCCCTGCTTTCGGCCTGGTGCAGGGGCCGGAAGTGCTCGGCGTCGTGAAGCAGAGCTTCGTCGCCGAGGTCATGAAGCAGGAGCTTCGTGACCAGAACAGCGGGAGGCAGTTGACGGACACTTCCTTAGCTCGCCGAGCGTGAATAGATCACACATTCGGCGCTCACTCTTAACGCCCTTCGGCTCCCCAGACCTCCTGTAATGAAAGTGTGCTCGTCGCCTCATGCGGATAGCGGCGAGCCGCATCACGCAAGCCGCGTGAGTGCCTTAGAACTTTCTCGGAGGAGCAAGCAATGAAGAAGATCTGGTGGGCTGGCGCCATGGCGCTCTCACTGCCCTGCGCGTCGCTTTCTGGCGCGCTGGCGGCGAATTTGGACGCAAGCTCGGGTCTGGCATCCAAGCTGGCCGAGCCTTCGCCGATCGACGTCGCCGCGAAGACGCCGACCGACGAGGCGGGCGTGCGTCTGATCGCGAATAGAGACCTGCGCTCTTGGCTGGAGGTCGATGGCGAGCGGCTGGAGATCTCGGGACGACTCAGTCTCCATCTCTTGGCGACCGAGCAGGGCCTGAAGGACGGGATGGTCGAGGTCAAGGGCTTCAACCTGGCGTACTTCAAGGTGCCGCAGGCGCAGATCTCTCGGGGCAGGACGTCGCAGGACGACACGGGCGTTCTGGGCTTCGCGGTCAAGCACGAGGGCGGGTCTCAGTATCTCGAATACGATCCTGCCAGCGGCCGTCTGGCCGGGAAGCTCTACGGCTATGTCGACGCGAGCTACATGGCCGCGCTCGGGCGCCTGGCTGGGGACAGCGCAAAGGACGACGACCTCTACGAAACCCCGGCTCAGTCGGCATCGCTCTATGTCGAGATCGCGCTCGATGAGGCGCTATCCGCGCTCAGCGAGCGCGCCAAGGTGGGCGAGGACGAGATGCGCAAGGGCGCGGCCGAGGATGTGATGCGCACCAAAGCGGGCCTGCGCTTCGAAGCCGACATCGACGCAGAATCGGACTTCGATCTCCCCGCCTATCGCATCGAAGCCAAGCCTTTCGAGCTGGAGCTCGAGTATGCTCCCGCCATCTATTGGATCGAGGTCGCCAAGCGGCTCTGTGTGCAGCCGGTGCGGATCGGCCGGCTGAGCTGGAGTGGCGGCTGGCCATATGGCCTCTCCGTCGACTACACGGGCGAAGGGCTGAGCTTCGGCATGCCCGAGGTCAGAAACCAGTGGAGCAAGGCCGATGTCGTCTTCACCGTCAACGATTGGGTGACCGTCTGGCAATCTGGCTACTGGGAGATGGACACGAACGGCTCCTGGACCAGTACCGAGGAGGCCAACCTCATGAATGAAGTCGACAACGACGACTGCGTCGAGGTCTTCTTCATCGATGACTTCGTCCCCGAAAGCGCCCATGGCGGCGGCGCGACCTGGGGCTCAGGCACGGCTGGCACCAAGATCATCACCAGCGACGGCAATGCCCGGGGCGGCATCGACGAGACCCACCTGGCGCACGAGCTGGGACACTCCATGGGGCTGCGTCATCCCTGGAGCCCGGCCACCGCGAGCGCCGAGCCTGGCAGTACCGGGACCCTCATGTGCCCGAGCGGCTGGATGAACGACAACCCGAAGGTCAACAGTCAGGAGAACGAGGACAAGCTCTCCAATCCGCTCTTCACCTTCGCGTTCAAGTTCGTCACTGCGGGACCGGACTGCGCGGATAGCGGCGACTGCGGGGCTTGTCCCTAGTCTCGCGTCTCACTCCAAGTCGCAATTCCGTCATTGGACATGAGCGGCATCGGCGCCGGGAGGGTTGATCTGGAGGTCAACCCTCCCGGCGTCACTCGTTTCGGCAGCAGATGGCGGTGCGGAAGACTAGGATCCTGCCCCGGGTGCCGTCTGCGCTCCCTCGTCCGCGCTCAGCTGGGCGCGCACGGCGTCGACGATCACCTCCGGAGGCAGTCCGTAGGGGATGATGCGGGCGAGCTGGCCCTGGCGGTCGATGACGTAGACGGACGCCGTGTGGTCGAGGCTGTAGTGCTCCCGCTCGCCCTTGCCGACGAAGGCGTAGCGAACCTTGTAGCGGTCCGCGGTCTCGGCGAGCGCCTCGGCCGAGCCCGTCAGGCCGATCATCTCCGGGTGGAAGTAACGAACATAGTCTCCGAGCCTTTCCGGTGTGTCGCGATCGGGGTCGAGCGAGACGAAGATCGGCTGCACCTGCTCGGCCTGATCGGCGAGCGCGCGCATTGCCGCCGCAACGACGGCGAGCGTGGTGGGACAGATATCGGGGCAGTGCGGCCTGGCAAGGCCGCGTGTTCTAGCGGGTGTGACTCCCGCCTGGGTAATCGTGCGCCGCGAGCCCAGTATCG
>NZ_JAAIJQ010000083.1 GCF_010820565.1 Thiorhodococcus minor
CGGGCGGCTGGATAGGAGGAGCCGGATGAGCGGAGACGTTCACGTCCGGTTCTGTGAGCGCCTCGGGGGGCGGTTCCCCGGGGCGACTCGACCATCCCAAGTCCGACAGGCTCCTAGGCCCCTTCTCCCTGATGGAGAGCTCCTCTCCCCGGACCAGGGGGATCGCGCTCGAGCGATCTGCAGGCCTGTACGCTCAAGCGAGACCCCCGCGACATCCTCCTTGTTATCTTCTCATATGGAACTAGAATTGTGTCATATGAAATGGAGGGATGTTGCCATGACCGCTCAGCCCAGGCTCTTCAGCCCGAAGGTCCTCCCGATGGCTCCGGGCGCTCAGCCCCCAGGCTCGCAGGGCGACGGCGTGCTCGAGCAGCTCGGCCTGCCAGCCGAGCGCGCGGAGCTCGTTGCAGAGATCCGCCTAGGCTTCCCGGTCGTCGTCGTCGAGCGTCTGGTCAACGCGCTGCAGCTCCCGCAGCACCTGTTGTTGCGGATCGCCAGGATCGCACCTGCAACCCTGGCCCGGCGTCGTCGTACCCCGGATGCCCGCCTCTCGCCCGACGAGAGCGACCGTCTCTACCAGATCGCCTCGACCTTCCGCAACGCCGTGGCCTTGTTCGAGGGCGACGCCGCGGCCGCCGCCGGCTGGCTCAAGGAGCCGGCGAAGGCGCTTGGCGGGGTCGCGCCCATCGAGCTGCTGGATACGGGGGCGGGTGCCGCCGAGGTGTCGGATCTCATTGGCCGACTGGAGCACGGCGTCTACGCCTGATGCGTATCTACCGGCTGGTCAAGGCGCGCTACCGGTCATCCGCGTTGGACGGGTCCGGCGCCAAGACCTACGGCGGCCGCTGGAATCCGAGAGGGCTCGCGGCGGTCTATGCCTCGGACAGCATCTCGCTCGCCGCGCTCGAGCTGCTCGTCCACCTCCACCGCAGCGACGTCCTCAACCATTACCTGCTCGTCACGCTGGATGTTCCGGACGAGGCGCTGCTCGTCCTCGACGATACCCAGCTCCCGGCCGACTGGCGCGAGGATCCGGCGCCCGCCTCAACCGCGGCCATCGGCATGGTTTGGTTGCAAGAGCAAAGCTCGCTCGCACTGGCGGTTCCGAGCGTGCTCGTGCCGCAGCAGCGCAACGTCCTGCTCAATCCCGCGCATCCGGCCTTCGCCGAGGTTGCGCGTCACGCGGCATTTGAAGCCTTCAAGTTCGACGCGAGACTGGCGGGGTAGCTTGATCCGACCGCTGAGCCGAGGACGACGGCGATCGCTCGCGCGGCGGGTCCGTTGCGCGGGCGGGCGGCTGGATCTGGCCTCTGGGCTCCGCTGTGAAGAGATAGGCGCAATCCTTGCCGGCTTGGTCTGTCTGTCTCGCGAACGTCTCCAGTGCCATCCAGCGCGCAAAATAGACCTGTCCCGTCTTCCGCTTTTCCACCCATCCTGCCTGAAGCTCGATCACGATCGGGGCAGGGGCGCGTCTCAATCCGCCGCTTCCGACACCAGGGTCGCCAGTCGCAGCAGCTTGGAGCTGATCCGGATGCGGGCGCGTGACGCCGCCGTGCGGTTGATCAGGGGGCGCAGCCGCCCGCGCTTGCGGACCAGCGCCACGATCCCGCCGTCGCGAGCCCATGCCTCCGTATCGCCAACCGTGAGCACGGGAGCCTCGTTCACCACCGCAAGCACCCGCTGCGAGGGCTCGGCCGCCCGATGGTCGACATAGAGCACGTGACAGTGGCGCCACTGCGCTGGATCCTTGGCGTCGGTCAGCTGCAGCGGTCGGCCCGCGACCTGCTCGCCCGACAGCGCCCGCTCCAGGCTGGCGTGCAAGGCTTGATTGCCGAGCACGCAATAGCGCAGCGGCGCGGACGGGGAGTCGAACGCCGGGGGTGGCCACTTGATGAAGAGCGCGAAATTGCGCAGAAAGACCGCGCGTACGTCGACCTCCGCGAAGCTCTCCGCGCGTGCTCCAGCCAGCGCGGCGCCAAACAGGAGCGCGGCCGCGCCAAGCGCCGCAAGCCGGCTTCGGGCGCCTCGCGCCGAGTGATCGAGCCCTTGCCCTGCCGCGGCGCTAGCTGTCGAGGGCCAGGCGAGCCATGTCAAAGGTTGATCTCGATCCGCAGGAACGCCTCACGCTCGATCAGCCGCCCACTCTCGGCGAGGAACTCGCTGCCATACTCGCGGTGCGAGGGGTTGAGCAGGTTGCGTCCGACGAGCGCCAAGGTCACGCGCGGATTCACATGCCAGCCCAGGCGTACATCCAGCTCGGTATAGGCATCCACCCCGTAGGCCGGGAGCTGATCGACGAAGCGGCCGAAGAGATCCAGCTCCAGATCGTGCCGCAGATCGACGCCGACACGCAGCCCCGCCTGCTGCTGCGGAAACTGCTCCTCGGGTGTGAGCGCGGTCGGGTCGTTGCTGTGCGCGTCCTGCTGCAGGCTCATGCGCATCGCGGAGTACCACGCCTGCACGCGTGACCGTCGGCTGGGGCGCCAGTCGCCAACCAGCTCTATACCATAGCTCTGTCCGCGCAGCAGGTTGGCGGTCGTGATCGACTGGACCCAACGTGGATAGGGATCCAGCTCGAGCTGCAGGGTCTCGGTCTCGAGGGTGCGCAGCTCGTCGTAGTCGTTGTAGAAGAGGGAGACGTCGAGCCCTATCACCTCGGCCGGTCTCCAGCGGTAGCCGAGCTCATAGGCAATCAGGATTTCGCTGTCGAGCTGCCGATCCCGGGGCGAGCGCACCACGATGGGGAGACCTCCCGTGGCCTCGCTGGCCGGCAGCAGCTCGGTCTCGATTTGCAGGTCCAGCTCGCTGCGCGACGGTGTGCGCACCGCGCGTGCGATCGCGGCCCAGAGGGTCGAGTCGGGGCGCGGGTGCCAGCGCGCGCGGATGTTGGGCTGGATCTCTAGGCCGGTGAAATCATTGTGCTCGATCTTGGTGCCGAGGATGAGATAGTGGCTCCCCGGCGCGAGCTCGATCTCGTCCTCGATGAAGGCGCTAACGAGGGTGAAGGCGCGCACCTCGGGGTCGATGCCATCGGGCGTGCCGGTCTCGATGGCGCTGCGGTACCAGCGGTAGTCCAGCCCGCCGAAGAGCGCGTGGCGTCCCAGGGGCGCGAACCTGTGCTTGGCCTCCAGCTCGAAGGTGTCGAGCTCCTCGTGCATCAGCTGCAAGCCGGTTCCGGTCTCGAGCTCGAAGCGGTCGTAATAGAGCTTCAGGGTATCCCACGCGCCCGAGGGGTACGCGTGCTCCCACTGCAGCATCAGGTCTCCGCCGTTGATCCAGGGGTCATTGGAGTCGCCGCTCAGCAGTTCACCCTGCACCATCAGCGTATCGGCGGGTGTCAGGTCCCAATCGCCGCGCAGCCCGGCGTGGCTGCCCGAGAAGCCGTCGTCGGCGCGCTCGCCGACGAGCGTCAGCTCAGGGTCGCGCTCGTCGCGCTTGACGAACAGACGCAGATAGCCGGTGTCGCCGACCGGGGCACCGTAGCGCGCGGCGATCCCTTGCTGGAGATTGCCAGCGTAGCTGGAGATCAGGCCGCCTTCGGTCTGGGCGGCATGCTTAGTGATGATGTTGACGACTCCGCTCACCGCATTGGCGCCCCAGTAGGAGGCGCCGGGGCCGCGAACGACCTCGATGCGCTCGATATCCTCGAGCATGGCGTCCACGACCTCCCAGAACACGCCCGAGAACAGCGGCGTGTAGACGCTTCGGCCATCGATCATTACCAAGAGCTTGTTCGCGAAGCGCCCGCCGAAGCCGCGCGCGCCGATCGCCCACTCGGCCGTATCGATACGCGCGACATCGAAGCCCGGCACCAGTCGCAGCAGCTCCGGGACGGTGGTATAGCCACTGCGGCGGATGTCCTCGGCCGTCAGCACGTAGACCGCCGCGGCACTGTCGGACAGGCGCTGGGGACGGCCGGACAGGATCGAGACCTGCAGATCCGCCAGCTCGTCGAGGTCCAGGCCCTTTAGAGTCTCCAAGTCGTCAGCGGCCAGAATGGCCGGGGTCGGCCCTTGGCACGCAAGGGCCACGACGGCCGGCGCCAAGGCCCTACGCAACAGGGCACGCAAAGACAGCTGCTCGGGTCTCAGCCGAAAGCGACGCATGGATTCTCCGCCTTGTCTTGGTCTGCATTCGGGGCATCCCGCAAGTGCACCACTGCGATGCATCTCGAGATCGCCGATCGGCCATCATCGGATTTTCGATGCTGGCCTCGACAGGCTCCCGCAGCCGTATGCCACCCACCACGCCGGGGCGGCGACCCCGCGTGTAAGGCGCTGGCCGCTCCAGATCCCGAGGTCGATCCTAGCCGAGCCGCCGCCTCGCGCGCCATGATTCAGGTCGGCGGTTTCGGGCATTCTTGCGTATCCGTTCCCTTGCTCCCTTGCTCCCTTGCTCCCTTGCTCCCTTGGTCATGCCTCATGCTGTCGCGTGACGGCGGCGGGGCCGTTGCGTTTCGGGGTGTGTCGAAGAGCGAGCGCTGAGGAGGCGCTCGAAGCGATGGATAAAGCGGCTGTGAGGCATGCGCGGACCTCTCTGCGTTGACGTCCGGACAGTCTCCGACAACTGCAAGGACGACAGGGGGTTGGGGCGGTGGCGCGCCACGAGGGGGCGGGAGTGAGGCCTCAGGTCAAGAATCGCGTTTGTTCCGGGCCCCCGTTCAGTCTCGTACGAGCCTGCCCGCTTCTCTTCGAACCCTTCGAGACCCGCATTTGGTCGCTTATCATGGGGCGACAGCATTCAGAGTCGGTCAGAGCTGTCTCGGCTGCTGTCTCGAGCCCTTATTGTCACAGGAGAGCGTGTGTCAGATGCCCACCGCGATCAGTCTTTACTCGGGTGTAGGCGGCCTCGACTTCGGTTTCGAGGCGGCACGGCTCGAGACCCGCGTTGCCATCGAGTTGGATAGGGTGTGCTGCGATGCGCTCGCGGAGAACCGCCCAAACTGGCCGGTGCTGCGGGGCGACATCCACGACTTCACCTCTGAGCAAATACTGGATACGGCGGGCCTGGCATCCGGGGAAGCCGATGTCCTGATCGGCGGTCCGCCGTGCCAACCCTTCTCGAAGGCTGGTTTTTGGGCCAGTGGTGAGACCAAGCGTTTGGAAGATCCTCGCTCCAGCACGCTCGAGCAGTATCTGCGTGTGCTCCATGACGCGCGTCCGCGAGCCTTCTTGCTGGAGAATGTGCCTGGGATGGCATTCAACGCAAAGAGCGAGGGTCTCAGGCTCTTGCTGGATGGCATTGAGGCGATCAACCGCAGTGCGGGAACTGCTTACTCTCCCTCTGTTGCAAAGCTCAATGCATCCCACTACGGCGTGCCTCAGCAGCGCGAGCGCGTCTTCTTGGTTGGCGCGCGCGATGGCATGCCTTTTCGGTTCCCCGCGCCCTCTCATGCGGACATGGACGACGCGGACCTTCTGAGTCAGGGCCTTGAGCCGCTCCGCACAGCATGGGATGCGATCGGCGACTTGCCGCAAGAGCTAGACGATCCTGCCTTAAGGATGCGGGGTAAGTGGGCAGACCTGCTGCCGACGATTCCAGAGGGAGAGAATTATCTCTGGCACACAGGTCGTGGGGGCGGAGAGAGCATCTTCGGATGGCGCACACGTTTCTGGTCGTTTCTTCTGAAACTGGCCAAGAACCGCCCTGCCTGGACAATTCAGGCCCAGCCTGGTCCCGCGGTCGGTCCCTTCCATTGGCGCAGTCGCCATCTGTCGCCACAGGAGCTTTGCCGAATCCAAACCTTTCCCGATGGCTTGAGGTTCCAAGCAGGACATCGCGATGTGCAGCGCATGCTTGGCAATGCCGTGCCGTCGCTATTGGCCGAAGTGCTTGCTCGCGAGATCCGAGTGCAGCTACTCGATGGCATGGAAGGGCTGCCGCGAGAGCCAATGCTGATGCCGCCACGAAGGGGGCAGATTCCACCCCCTGAGCCATTAGCACCGCTACCTGAGCGATATCGGCGATTGATCGGAGAGTACGAAGACCATCCTGGAACAGGCCTTGGCCCCGGGGCTCGCCGCCGCGCTGACGCAGCTTGAGGACCTGAGGGCGTGGTGCAGGGAGTGAGGGCTATTTCAGCCAATCATAACGGCCTTCATAGAATTGGTGGCGCCGCTCGAACATCGCCGGACTCGGATGCATTGCTGCCTCGCTGGGAAGCGCAAGTGCGGGAGATGTCATTGCTAGAAAACGATGCAGCGCGGAGTCCGTCTGGCTAGGATGTTCGATCTGAGTGGATTTTCGGGTGTTCGGCTCACGCACTTTTCGTCCTGCCAGAAAAGTCCAGTACATGTTAAAAAATCAATGACTTACATATCAACTTCAGGGGCTCGTTGAATACCTGGATGCGGGACCGAAAAGTGCGTGAAAAAGCCCAAATCGCACTCCCTACCGTCTGGCTCGCGGAGTGCAGATCTGGATGAATTTCAAGCTGCCAGGTGTCCGTGTGCACGGCGATCCGGTGCAGGTCGAAGGCCCTGTGGTGATTGCGGCAGAGCGCGATACCGTTCCAGAGCTCGTCCTTGCTGTCGGATGCCTCGACGGGGTAGATGTGTGCGCCTTCGATCAGCCCTGATCCAAGGCCACACATCGCGCAGCGCTCGCCATACGCGAGTGCCGCTTCTCGACTGAATCCTTGTCGACGGGCTGCGCGCACGGATGCGTAACGCGCGCGCTCGGCCGATACTTAGCTTTATTCGTCGAGCCAACCTGATGCTTCGAGGAGCCCAGGCATCTCCGGCAAGCGGACGTTGTGATCACTAGTGCGAGGTGGGTCGGCAAGAGACATGATTCGCATCGCGATGCTGAAGAAAACGCTTGCAAATTGTGTCTGAGCTTTTTCCAGACAGACTCTCAACATGCAGCACCTGACCGAGACCCTGCTCTGGCTCGGCCGAGACAGCGCCCAGACCCCGGCAAACCATCCGGCTCGCATCGACGCCCTGATCGCTCAGCTCGTCGACGACATGCGCTACCTGCTGAGCGACAAGCGCGTCGAGGTCGCGCTCGAGACCGAGCCCTGCGAGCTGATCCTGCCCGAAGTGCCGGCCCGCATCGTCCTCGGCAACCTCATCCGCAACGCCTTCCAGCACACCTGGGACGGCCAGGTCGGCATCCGCCAGCAGGGTGGCCGCGTCGAGATCGTCAACATCGCCCGGGACGCGAGCGATAATGCCTAGGCGCAGGGATTCGGGCTGGGTCTCCGGCTCACGGCGCAGCTGACCGAGCGCTTGGGGTGGGGCTATGTCAATGAGGCGCGACCCGGCGGGCATTCTGTAAGGCTGGATTGTGCGTCGACCAGGACTTGGCGCGGCTGCCGCGGGTCCTATTCAAGCCGTCGGCTTGATGCCGGCCTGGTCAGTCGCAACCTGCCGGATACTTCTTCCCAGTCTCCACTTGGACCCAGACCATGAGCGACCAAACCGACCACGATCTCTTTCAACCTTGTCCGCTCGGCGATCTGACCCTACCGAATCGGATCGTCATGGCCCCGCTCACGCGCAGCCGCGCCGGGGAGGGCGACGTGCCGACTCCGCTGATGGCGACCTACTACGCCCAGCGCGCGACCGCGGGTCTCATCATCAGCGAGGCGTCGCAGGTCTCGCCCCAGGGCAAGGGCTATATCCAGACGCCGGGCATCTATAGCGATGCCCAGGTCGCCGCCTGGAGGCAGGTGACGGAGGCCGTGCACGGCCATCACGGACGGATCTTCATCCAGCTCTGGCACGTCGGGCGCATCTCGCACCCGGATCTGCAGGAGGGCGGCGCCCTGCCGGTTGCTCCGTCCGCCATCAAGGCGAACGGGCAGGTCTTCACCGGCAAGGGGATGGTCGACATGGTCACGCCCCGCGCCTTGGAGCTGGACGAGATCCCGGGCATCGTCGCCGACTATCGTCGGGCGGCGGAGAACGCGCGCGCGGCTGGCTTCGATGGGGTCGAGATCCATGCGGCCAACGGCTACCTGCTCGACCAGTTCCTGCGCGATGGATCGAATCGGCGTGACGACGCCTATGGCGGCAGCGTGGAGAATCGCGCGCGTCTACTGCTGGAGGTGGTGGATACGGTGCTGGAGGTCTGGGACAAGGGACGCGTCGGCGTTCGGATCGCGCCGCTCTCGCCAGTCCACGATATGGAAGACAGCGATCCCGAGTCACTCTTCTCCTATGTCGCCGAGCAGCTCTCGGAACGCGGCATCGGCTACCTGCACGTCGTCGAGGGCGTCACCGGCGGCCCGCGCGAGACCGGGCACCCCTTCAAGCTGTCGCAGCTGCGCGAGCTCTTCCAGGGTACCTACATCGGCAACAACGGCTACACGCGCGACCTGGCCCTGGAAACCCGCGCCGCGAATGCCGCCGACCTCATCGCCTTCGGCAAACTCTTCATCGCCAATCCCGACCTGGTCGAGCGTCTGCGCCGGGATGTCCCGCTCAATACCCCGGACGAGGCGACCTTCTATGGCGGGGACGCGCACGGTTACTCGGATTACACCTTCCTAGACGGCACGACCGGGCACTGTCTTTGAAGGAGATGGGACGCTTGCTGAACCCTGCTGAGGAGGTTCGCTTGGTTGCTGAATACACCTGGGACCTGTGGGGCTGAGCGATGCGCTCGAGCTGGGGGAGCAGGCGGAAACCTTCGTTGATGTCGTGCGTGCGGCCTTCGTGTCTAAGGAGTCTTAGAGACGCAGCGCCGCTCATGGGGCATGGCGTGTGAGTGGCATCTACCAAAACGCACGTGTGGGCGCTGGTGTTGCGAAGTATCAGGGTATTAGGGTCGGGAATCGATGGATACTATCGTGATGCTCGGCGCCCGAGGCACTGCTCTGGTGTCTTTGCCCTGTGACCTGCATTCCACCCCAGGCGGAGGACCAAGGCGATTTCTGTCGATTCTCATACCATCTGGCTTGTCTTGGCGCCCGCCTTCTGTGTCGCGCCGACAGTCACATAGCTCGGCTATGCTCCTGCCGGCGCTCCTTGAAGGCGGACCTCAATCCGGCGCCACCTGGTATACGAATTTCCGGCAATCGCCTAAGGCTCGCTCGGTTGGAGACTGGGGCACTGCCTGAGCCCTTAGACTAACCTTGCCAGTTTGGCTCTACTTTTTCTGTAGAGCGGAACGCAGAGAACGGAAGGCAAAGCCTCGTGTCGTCAAAACCGAAGATCAAAGACCTGCTCGTCGAGAGCGCCTGTGAGCACAACAAGGGCAAGAAGAGCTCGTGTAACGCCCCCACGCCCGGTGCCACCACCGGCGGGTGCGCCCTCGACGGTGCCCAGATTGCCCTCTTTCCCTTCGCCGATGCCGCCCATCTGGTCCATGGCCCCATGTCCTGCATCGGCGGGGCCTGGGAAACGCGCCTGACACCGACCAGCTGGTCGGGCCGGGACCTGACCCAGACCGGTTTCGCCACCGACATCAATAACAATGATGTGGTCTTCGGCGGCGAGAAGAAGCTGGCGGCGGCGATCGACCATATCGCCGCGAGCTATGCGCCCGAGGCCGTGTTCGTCTATTCGACCTGTGTCCCCGCCCTGACCGGGGATGACATCGACGCCGTCTGCAAGCACAGGAGCGAAAAGCATGGCATCCCCTGCGTGCCTGTCCATGTGCCGGGTTTCGTCGGCGCCAAGAACCTTGGCAGCCGCATCGCCGGGGAGGCCGTGCTGCAGCATCTGATCGGGACCAAGGAGCCGGAGGAAACGACCCCCTTCGACATCAACCTGATCGGGGAGCACAACAATACTGGCGAGCTCTGGCGCTACCGGCATCTGCTCGAAGAGTTGGGCATCCGCGTGCTCTCGACCTTCAGCGGCGACGGCCGCATCGCCGAGATCCGCACCGCCCACCGGGCCAAGCTCAACGTCATCGTCTGCGCCAAGTCCCTGGTGTCCATGACCCGCAAGATGCAGGAGCAGTATGGGATCCCCTGGATCTCCTGCTCCTTCTACGGCAAGACGGATACCTCGAACGGCATCCTGGCCATCGCCGAGGCCCTGGGCGATGCCGATCTGATCGCCCGCGCCCGCGCCCTGATCGCCCGCGAGGAGGCGCGGCTGGACGAGAAGCTGATCCCCTACCGGGAGATCTTCGCCGGCAAGAAGGCGGTGCTCAATACCGGCGGCAACAAGGCCTGGTCCATCGCCTCGGCGCTGCAGGATCTGGGGATCGAGGTGGTGGCGACCTCGGTGCGCAAGTCGACCGAGGCCGACAAGGCCAAGGCGCGGGAATACCTCGGCGAGAACGCCATCCTGATGACCAACCCGGCGACCGAGCAGGCGAAGGTGATCGACGACACAGGTGCCCAGCTGCTCCTGGCCGGCGGCCGATCCCTCTATACCGCGATCAAGAAGCGCATCGCCTTCACAGACGTCAATCAGGAAAAGAAGAAGAGCTACGGCGGTTACGACGGGCTGCTGGTCCTCGCCGAAGACCTTATAAACTCACTGCAGAATCCGGTCTTCGAGCTGGTCGATAGGAAGGCACCATGGCAGAAGTAAGACGCAAATCCGGCAAGCCGCTGCAGGTGAACCCCCATAAGCTCTCGCAGCCGATGGGGGCGACCCTGGCGTTCCTGGGTGTCGACCGCTGCATGCCCTTGATGCACGGTGCTCAGGGCTGCGCCAGTTTCGCCAAGGTGATGTTCACCCGCCATTTCTGCGAGCCCATCGCCCTGCAGACGACCGCGGTGAACGACGTGATCGCCGTGCTGGACGGTGGTGATTACAGCATCAGCGAATCGGTCAAGAATATCGGTGACAAGGTCGCCCCCGAGCTGATCGGGGTGCATACCACGGGGCTGACCGAGACCAAGGGGGACGATCTCCGTGGCGTCGCCAGCAAGATCGACGTGCCTCTGGTCTACGTCAACACCCCGGATTTCAAGGGCGGCCTGGAGAGCGGCTGGACCCTAACGACCCAAGCGTTGATCGACCAGCTCACCGAGCCCTGCGACCGGATCGATGCACAGAAGATCGTCTTGGTCCCCCATGTCAGTCTGCAGCCGATCGAGGTGGAGAAGCTCCGCGACTTCATCGAGGCCTTCGGTTTCAAGGTCGTCGCCGTCCCGGATCTGTCCTCTTCGCTGGACAATCATCTGGGCGAAAAACAGGCGTCCCTGAGCAGTGGCGGGGTGACGGTCGACGCGCTCAAGCAGCTCGCGGATGCGGCCTTCGTGGTTACTGTCGGGGCTTCGGTCAAGCCCGTCGGCGCGACCTTGCAGAAGAAGAATCCGGCCATCCGGCACCACCACTTGGATCATGTGAGCGGTCTGCAGGGAACCGACGCGCTGGTCGCCTGGCTGCTCGAGGCGAGCGGCCGGGAGGCGCCTCCGCCTGTGGTGGAGCGCTGGCGCAAGCGGCTGCAGGACGCCATGCTCGACAGCCACTTCTCCATCGGGCAGACCCGCTTCCTGCTGGTCGCCGAGCCGGATCACCTGGCGGCCATGGCCGCCTCATTGCGCGAAGTGGGTGGCAAGGTCGCCCTGGCGATCGCCACGGTCGACTCACCCATCCTGGGCGACATCGAGGCGGACCAGGTGATCGTCGGGGATCTCGAGGATGCCGAAAACATAAGCGCCGCCTACGACCTGATCATCGGCAACTATCACACCGAGTCCCTGGCCCATCGCGCGGAGAAACGTGCGGTCATGCGGGGCTTTCCCAATTACGAAGAGATCGGCAACGCCTTGAAGCATGATGTGCTTTATGAGGGTGGCGCCTATTTCCTCTTCGAGATCGCCAACGCCGCCGAGCGCATGCGAGAGGCGCAGGTTCACCACGAGCGCGAGCAGATCAAGCTGGGGAGAGCCGTCAGCCTCTCAGGATGAGCCAGTCGTCGCCGTAGGGTGGACGAGCGCAGCGCAGTCCACCAGCATCGGCGCGGGATCTGGTGGACTTCGCTCTCGAGACTGTGAAGACATTCTGCGTAGGTTGGGCTGAGGTACGAAGCCCAACATGGCGGCTAGCCTAACGCTTTGATTGTTGGGCCTCCTGCGTCGGCCCAACCTACACCAATCTGCGATCTTCGCGGTGCGCTTGGATTACTCTCACAGTCTCTCTCGCTCGTCCACCAATCTGCTCTTGCTCCTATGCCGACCCGCCGCACCCTGGCCCTTGCAGCCTGCTCCGCCCGCCCGTCGTGGGGATCACCCGAACCTGGGTCCCGATGCGCTCCTTGAGGGCGCCGACGTGGGAGATGATGCCGATGAGCTTGCCGTCTTGCTGTAGGCCGGCGAGGGTCTCTAGCGCCGTGTCCAGGGCCTCTTCGTCCAGTGTGCCGAAGCCTTCGTCGAGGAAGAGCGAGTCGACGCGGACGTTCTTGCTCGACATCTGCGAGAGGCCGAGGGCGAGCGCGAGGCTGACGATGAAGCTCTCGCCGCCGGAGAGGTTCTTGGTGGAGCGGACCTCACCCGCCTGGTAGTTGTCGATGACGTTCAGCTCCAGGGGCTGGTCGGTGTCGCGGATCAGCAGGTAGCGGTCGGTCATCCTTTTGAGCTGACGGTTGGCGTGGCCGACCATCAGCTCGAAGGTGAGTCCCTGGGCGAAGTTGCGGTATTTCTTGCCGTCGGCCGAGCCGATCAGCGCATGCAGGGCGTCCCAGCGGGTGCATTCTTGGCGCTGCCGCTCGATGGCCTCGGCGCGCTGCTGCTGTTGCTCGCGCCGCTTGGCGTTCTCCGCGAGCTGCTGGCTGATGGCGCCGATGTCTTGGTGCAGGGCGCGCTGGGCGGCCGTGAGGCGGTCGAGTCCCTCCTGCAGCTCGGGCCGGGGGCGGTCGGTGACTGCCTTGTCTCGCTCGGTCTCGAGCGTCGCGGTCGTCTCGCGCTCCCGGGTGGCGAGCGCGATCTGCGCTCGGCCGAGGCGCTCGGCCTGCTCCGTCAGTTGCTTGCGCTCCGCCTCCGCGAGGCAGGCGGCGCGATAGTCCGCTTCGTCCGCGAAGCCCGCGCCTTGTGCGCGGGCGACAAACGCCGCCTCGCTCCCACGCAGGCGTTGCTCGCGCTCAGCGATGGCTCCTTCTAGCTCGGCCAGTCGGTGCCGCAGCCCCTCCAGCTCTTGGGTGGCTTCGGCCTGTCGCTGGCGTGCGGCCTCAAGCCCGTCCTCGGCGGTCGCGACCGTCGCGGCGAGGCGTGCCTCCTCGGCGTCCGGGCTCAGATCGCCAAGGAGGGCACGGCGCTCGGTGGCGATGCGCTCACGCTCCCGGCGTAGGGCCTCTAGGGTCTCCTGCTCCTGGGAGATCTCCGCGCTGCCTTTCTCGATCACCTCGGCCTGGTGCTTGGCGGTCGTCTCCAAGCCAAGGATCCGCTGCTCGAGCTGGGCGCGCTTCTCCTGGCGGCTGGTCCATTGGTTGCGGCGCTCGCTCAGGGTATTCGCAATGGCGTCGAGCTTGTCGACGGAGACGGCGGTGATGCCATAGTGGCCGACCCGGCTGGCGGCCTCGGCGAGTGCCGCGTCGAGCTGCTCGGTCAGTGTCCTTGCCTCTTGCCGGACGCGCTCCAGGCCTTGCCCCGCGACGGCCTGCGCGTGCTGGGCCTGCTGGGTATCCCGCTCGAGCTGTGCGACAGTCTCGCGCGTCTGGTCGCGTCGGTCACGGAGCTGGTCGATCTCCTTGTCAAGCCGCTCGGCGTCGGTCACGCGGGCTCGCACTTGGGTCAGCCGCGCCTCGGTGTCCTCGCGCAGGTCGGGAATCCGATGAGTCCATTCGGCGCCATCCTTGGTGACGGCGAGATCGGTCTCGAGGGTCTTGAGCATCTGCTCGGCCGTGGCTTCTGCTTGCGCACTCTCCTCACGCCGCGCAGCGTTCTGGTCGAGGTCCTTGGCGGTCTCCGCCGCTTTGATGCCGAGAGCGACTAGGTCCGTGCGCGTCGCTCTCAGATCGTCTTTGACGCGCGCTAACTGGATCTCTGTTTCATGCGGCTCGGTGACATTACCTGTCGCGAAGGGATGCTCGGTGGCGCCGCACAGGGGGCAGGGCTCGCCATCCCTGAGCTGGTGTCGCGCCGCTTCTAGGTCCTTGACGCGACGGAGCAGGTCGAGCTGGGTGTCCAGCAGGGTTTGCTCGCGCTCCAGGGTCTCTTGCTGGCGCTCCAGCCGCTCGGTCTGCTCGCGGAGCGATCCTGCTTGCTCGATGAGCGCCGCCCGCGCGGTGTCGAGCTCTGCCTGCGTCGTCTGGCTCTTGGCGATGGCCTCGACGGCCTCGGTGGCCTTGTCCAGTGCGGCCCGCCGCGCCTCCAGTTCGCTCACTTCGGTCCGCCAATCGCCCAGCTCGCGACCTTGGAGGAGGTCCGTCAACGCCAGCTGGGTCTGGCGCAGCTGGTCCTCGGCGGCCTGGTGCGTCTCGCGCTCGGCCGCGAGTCGCTGCGCCGTCTCGGCCGCGCGCTGGGCGGTCGTTGCTGCCTCGCGCTCGGCCGAGCTGATGGCCTGGGTCTTCGCGTCCCCTTGTGCGCTGAGCTGCTTCAGCGTGTCAAAACGCGCGCGGATCGCGGCTAGCGCCTCGACCAGGCCGGCGTCTTTCTGGGTCACCTCGATCTGCGCGTTGAGCGCGGTGAGGGCCTGCCGATCATTGGCGAGCGTCTGCAAGCAGTCTTGGTGCTGCTGGCGCGTCTGCTGCAGGTTGGCGTTGCGCTCGGCCAGTGCGGCCGTCTTGGTCGCGATCGGGCCGTCCTTCTCTTGGAGCCGGAGGTCGAGGGCGCGCGCCTGGCCGACGAGGAGCATGCCCTCGCGCTGCGTTGCCTTCGCCGCGTCCAGAGCCGTCTTGGCGGCCTCGAGCGCGGCGGTCGCCTTGTCGGCGAGGTCCTGCTGAGCCGGCAAACGGCCGGCGATGTCCTGGCGTGCCGCCTGCTCGGCGGTCTGCTGTTGGCGCAGCGCGACGAGCTGGCTGTGCTCGCCCGCCAGCTCCAAGGCGCGGTTGGCGCGCTCCAGCCGCTCATGCTCGGGCTGGAAGGCGGTCTGACGCGCCTGCCAGTCGTCGCGTGCGGTCGCGATTTGCGCCAGATCCTTCTCCAGCTGGGCGATTCGATCCAGCCAGGCGATCGCCGTCTGGTGGTCCTTTACCTGCTGAGCCAGCTCGCCATCCTGGCCGCGCTTCTGCGCCAGGCTCGCGGTCAGGCTGGCCTCGTCCGCTTCGCTGAGGAGCTTGAGCCCGGCCAGCTCGGCGGTGAGGCTGTCGAGCTGCTTGTGCTCCTGGGCGCGACGCTCGTGCACGCCGATGGAGATGCGGCTGTAGATGTCGGTGCCTGTGATCTGCTCCAGGATGGGCGCGCGCAGGTCCGGGTCGGCCTCCAAGAAGGCGGCGAAGTCGCCCTGGGCCAGCAGCATGGAGCGGGTGAAACGGTCGAAGTCCATGCCGGTGGCCGCTTCGATGCGGTTGCCGACGTCGCGGATCTTGGATTCCAGGATGCGGTCCGTGTCGGCGTCCGCGATCTCGTGCTTGGGTGCCTGCAGCTCGCCGTCCGGCTTGCGGCGCGCGCGGTGCTGGCTCCAGTGGCAGCGGTAGCGCCCGCCCTGGGTGGCGAAGGTGACCTCGGCGAAGCACTCGCCGGTCTGTCGCGACATGATCTCGTTGCCGCTCTTGGTGACCCGGCTGAGCCGTGGCGTGCGGCCGTAGAGGGCGAGACAGATGGCATCCAGGATGGTCGTTTTGCCCGCGCCGGTCGGCCCGGTGATGGCGAAGATGCCGTCCGCGACGAAGGCGGGGTGGCCGAGGTCGAGCGTCCATTCGCCGACCAGTGAGTTGAGATTCTTGAAACGTAGCTGCTCGATGCGCATGGCCTGTCCCTATTCGGCGTTCGGGTCCGTTTCATCCAGCGCGTGCAGGATCTCGCGGTGCGCGCTCAGCAGGTCGGGCCGTTGCGCGTCCGGGACGTCATGCGCCGCGAGGCAGCGCTCGAAGACCGCCTCGACCTGGAGGTCGGCCAGGCTCTCCTCCGCGTCCATGCGCTCCAGCACGCGCTCGGCCACGCGGTCGTTCTTGACCCGCAGGATCTCCAGCGCGGTGTCCCCGGTGGCCTGCTCCAGTCGCTGGCGCAGGTCGCTCAGGATCTCCTCGCCCTCGTAGACGACCTCGAGCCAGGCGCTGGCTTGGGTGGCAGTGAGCTCGAGCAAGCGCGCGGAGATGGTCTCCCAGTCGCCATGCACGCGCTCCAGCCGTTGAAAGGTCGGGATCTCGATGGGGCGGACGCGGGCTTCGGGTCCCTTCAGCTCGACCAGACAGAGGCTCTTGGTCTGCCTGGCCTCGCCGAAGCCCATGGGGATTGGCGAGCCGCTGTAGCGCGCGGTCTCGGCGCCGCCGATCTTCTGGGGGACGTGCAGGTGACCCAGGGCGAGATAGTCGAGGCAGGCCGGGAAGATGGCGGCGGGGACATGGGCGAGCGAGCCGACATAGAGCTCGCGCACGCCGTCACCCTCGACCGTCCGGCCGCCCGCCGCGAAGAGGTGGCCCATGCCGACGATGGGCAGCCGACCGCCCAGCTCGGCGCGCCGGCGCTCCGCGATCTCCGCGACCTGGGCGTAGTGGCTGCGGATGCCCTCGAGCAGCTTGCGGTCCTTGTCATCGATGGTCTCGCCCGCCTCCGCGGTGCGGATGTCGCGGTCGCGCAGATAGGGCACGGCGCAGACGATCAGCTCCGGCGCTCCAGTCTGGTCGGCGAGCACCAGCACCTCGTCCTCCGGCCGCTCGGTCGCCGCGCCGATGACGTGCACATCCAGCGCCCGCAGCAGTGCCTTGGGTGCGTTCAGAAAACTGGGGGAGTCATGGTTGCCCGCGACCACCACCACATGGCGGCAGGCGGAGGCGGCGACCTGGCAGAGGAATCTGTAGTACAGCTCCTGGGCGCGGTGGCTGGGGGCGCTGGTGTCGAAGACATCCCCAGCCACCACAAGGATCTCGACCCTTTCTTGGGTGATGGTCTCGACGAGCCAGCTCAGGAAGGCCTCGAATTCATCGTAGCGCTTGCGGCCGTAAAGGCTGCGGCCGAGATGCCAGTCCGAGGTGTGGAGAAGCCGCAGCGGGCGTTTCTGCTCCATGGTTCCTAGTCCGCTCTCATAAGGCCTGTTGCTCGAAGTTGCGATCTCATCATCCATGCCGAAGACGCCGGTGCTGGACGTGTCGGCCTCCAGGCCGACACGTGTTGACTTGGAGGTCAAGGCCCCCAGGCCCGCTCGGGCTTGGATCGAAGGCAGCGGTCATCTGGGCACCACCGAAAACAGGAAGCGCTGCTTGACCATCAGCCAGATCGACACGATCACGCCGAGGTGGATCAGGGTGTTGACGGAAAACAGATCCATGTCCGGCAACGGCGTGTTGTAGAGGATCAGCAGCACATAGATATGCAGGATGAAGACGTACAGCGAATTCTGGCCCAATGGAATCAGCAGCCAGCCCAGGGGGCGCTCGAAATAGCGCCAGTAGCGGCTCAGCAGATGATAGGCGACGACGAAGGCGGCCACATTGTTCAGTAGTCGGCCCAGGCCGAGTGGCGTCTTCATGAACCACGTCCGGTACATCTCGCCGAAGGTCTCCGGGGCGATGAAGCTCAGATGCCCCCAGGGCCAGAACAAGGGATGCGGGTTGTTGTTCGCGAGGAAGAAGAAGCCGGCCAGCAGCGCGACGCAGAGGTAGACCAGCCAACGGCTGGCGGTGCTGGCAAGAAACTCCAGGGTCCGGTCGCGATAGTAGCCGATCAGCAAGCCGTGGAAGAACAAGAGCTGCCAGGTCAGGCTCGGAAAGGCGTATTCGTAGCGGGCGCCGGTCACTCTGAGCTGCAGATAGTGATTCAGGGCATAGGCGCCCCAGCTCAGCAGCAGCACGACCCAGGTCAGACGCCGCCCGGCCAGGTAGAGCGCGAGCGGGGCGCAGGCCATCAGCAGCACGTAGAGACCGATGACCTGGAATTGATGCGGGCCGATGCGCAGCAGCGCGATCCTTACCAGATAGTCCCACCAGGCAGTCCCGGCGGCCGGATAGAGCGGAAAGGACTCCCCGGACCAGGGGTTGGTCCAATGCGTCAGCTCGAAGACGTCGACCGCCGGTATCAGCCCGAGCAGGGCGATGCTGGCGATCACGAAGAGATTCACCTGATAGAGCTGCCAGGCGCGTCGCCACAGCAGTCGCGTCGCCTCCCGCAGTCCGTCGCGCTCCATGCGTCGTCGATAGACCAAACCCACGACGATACCGGACAGGAAGACGAAGCCTTCCGCGCTCGAGATGAGCGCGAGCCTGTCCCAGGCGAAGATGCTCAAGGCCGACGCGAGCTCGAAGTGCACGACGATCAGGTAGACCATGATGAGCCCGCGCAGCAGGTCGATGCGTAGGTCGCGTCCGTCGACGGATGTGGGGTAAGCAATGGGTGAGGCGGTCAAACTGGGCGTCCTTTGCCGCTGGAGGGCATCAGCCAGGGGCTGCCCGGCCGATCCTGCACGCGACGTGACTTTGCGTTAGACGTGGATGAAGGCTGTGCCGGTCGGATCGGTCGAGTAGCTGATGTGGCAGGCGAGCTGTGCGCCCTCCAGCCGGTTGATCCTGTCATGGATTTGGCGGTGCGATTGCGGGGCTGTCCGATGGTCGGTCGTGATTGGGGACCCGTGACGTCATCGCCCTGGCCACACTGTCGACAGAAGAGAACCTGCCTGTCGCTGCAGGGCTGCGGGCGGCCGCAGGAGGATCAAGGTCGCAGCGCGCTCCTCGTGTCTGTCTTCAGCTCAGTCCCCGACAATCAGCTCATCGTCTTGAATGGAATAGACAGTGCGAACCTGCTAGCTCAAGCGGATCGAATAGTAGCATTTGCGCGGACCGACCAGCGCCTTTCCCGAGCAGGGATCGACCGCTAGACGTTTGCGGACGATGTCCTTCAGCTTGTTGCGGAGTTTCGGAGTCGGCTTCTCGATGTCTTGTTTAGCTTGTCGGGCGAAGCGGACCCGGTAGGTCACTGAGGCTCCCTGAAGATGTCCTCAAAGGACTCGGTCTCGCTTCTGTCGACCTCGATTGGGCCTGCTCGAAGGACTCTCTGAAGCCGGGCGCGGACAAGAGATCCAGAGGCTCGATCAGGCTCTGGTATTCGGTCTCGGACATCAGCCTAGATGGTCAAGTCTTCGAGAAACTCGGAAACCGGATCCACGCCGGAGACCAGCAGCCGATCCCGCGCCCGGGTGCAGGCGACGTAGAGCAGATGCCGCTCGGTGTTGTAGACCTCTTCCAGGTCGGCATCGTCGCCGATGCTGTCGATGCGCGACTGCAGCGGGATCACCTCGTCGTCGCAGGCCATGACCACGACGGCCTTGAATTCCAGCCCCTTCGCCAGGTGCATGGTGCTGATCGCGACCTTGCCGCTCGTGGTCGTCAGCCCTTCATCCAAGACCTGATAGCCGAGGGCGGCGGCTTCGAGCGCGGCGCGGGCGCGGTCGAGCTGGGCGTCGGAGCGGATGAAGACTCCGATCTCCTGCGGATTGATCTCCGTGGCAACGTCCTTGAGCCAGGCGGCGACGCCGGCGATCTCGGCGTCGGTGTCCGCGAAGGATTGGATTAGCGGTGCAGGACCATTGAAGACCGAGATGGTCTCGCCCCGCGTCTCGACATTGCCGTCCACGTCCGACAGCTCCGGCGCCAACAGGCGATCCGCCTGGGTGCGGATCTGGTGCGAGGTGCGGTAGTTGATCTGTAGCGTCCGCGAGCGCCCCCGGATGTCGACACCGAGCGATTTCCAAGAGAATGGCTGCTGGAAGATCCGCTGTCCCAGATCGCCCGCGAAGAAGAGCGCATCGGGACGGTGCGCACCCAGCGCCGCGAGGAAGCGCAGCTGCGCGATGGTGAGATCCTGCGCCTCGTCGACGACGGCGAAATTGAAGGGTGGGCGCTCGGCGATCCGGCTCGCCAGTGCGGTGAAGAGCCCCGTCCGGGTGATGAGGCCCTGCTCTTGGAGATCGGCCTGGACACGCTCGAAGATCGACCAGAGGGACGCACGCTGCGCCTCGGAGAGCCGCGTCTTGCGCCCCAGGCGGCGGACGTCGCGATAGGCCGTCCAGTCCTCCAGCTGCCAGGCGTCGACGATGTCGTGCCATTCAGTCATGAGGAAATGGAGGCTGAATCGATGCGACTCGGCAGCCTCGGACGCTTTGCGCATCGCGGCCTGAATATCATCTTGTGTCGCGAGACGGACCGGTCCCACATGCCCCTGATAGAGCCGCTCGCCGATGGCATCCAGGGCATGGACCTCCAGACGCTCGGCGAGGCTCGGCTCCTGCCCGATGAGTCGGCGCAGCTTGACCCTCAGGGACTGGGCGAGCGTCTCGGAGAAGGTCGTCAAGAGCACCCGCGCCTCGGGGTGCGAGCGCGCCAAATGGACGGCGCGATGCAGCGCCACAATCGTCTTGCCCGTGCCCGCCGAGCCCGAGACCCGCGCCGGTCCGTTGTAGTCGCGCTCGACCCAGTCGCGCTGTGACGGATGCAGGAAGACGCTCCACTTCTCCCAGGGAAATTCGAGCGCGCGCGCCAGCTCCTCGACGTTCTTCATGACGCGGAAGCGGCGCAGCGCGTCGGGATGGGCGAAGGGGTCCGGCACTTTGGCGGCGATCGGCTGCGGTTTGCCGCCCGTGGCCAGCTCCAGCAGCGCCTCGGCTGCCTCCGCGGGAAGGTGGTCCACCAGCTCCATGAGGCTGTCTTCGTTTGCTGCGCGCGCATCGGCCAGCCACTCGGCCGGGACGCCGTAGCCGAGGAGCATGTCGTCCGACAGACTGGCGAAGAGCGGCGGTTTGGACGGAGCCGGCGCCTCGACATAGTGCGGGATGGTGATCTCCTCGACGCGCTCGCGGATCTCGACGAGCTGCGCGGCGCCTGTGGTCGGGTGCGTCTCCAGCTTGCGGCGCTCGGCCCACTGATAGGCGCGGTCGTGGTGGTCGACGTAGCAGAGCATCAGGGTCGTGTCCGTGCGGTGCAGGATGAGGCGCAGATCGGCGCTGACACGCGCGGACCAGAAGCGCTTGTCGCGCGCTCGGTCGAGCTTGTGGAGGCTCATGCCGGGGTTGGCGGGGTTGAGCTGGAGGTCGAAGGCCGTCGTCTTGACCGCCTTCTGCTCGTCGTTGGTCAGACGTGCCAGACTGGCCGTGAAGGTGTCGGCGATGAGTAGGTCCATGGCGAATGCCTAGCGGTCGATGGAGATGGATGCCTCGATCTGGCTGAGAAACTCGGCGGCCTGCTCGATCGCCCAACGTGCCTTGGATGCGTCGATGCCCTCACCGGTGTAGTCGGCGAGCAGTCGGATGCGCTCGACCTGGTTGAGCGCGCGACCCAGGGTGTCCGGCAGGTGGCCAGGGACGATCAGATACCGACCCAAGGCCGCGATCAGACCACGATGGGTCTTGGTCGAGCCGGTATTGAAGTTAGGGACCCCAGCGAGCAGGGCCGCGTGCGCGGCATCGAACATGGCGTAGTAGGCACGATTACAGGCCCCTTCGGTATCGCCGTCCTCCAGCAGCAGGCGCGCCGAGGCGAGCGCGCGTCGCGACTTGTCCAGGTAGAGATCCGGGCTCACAGGCGCAGCCCGTCGCGATGGATGTTGGCGATGAGCGCGGGATTCTCGAAGCGCTCGGGGTGCGCCCACTCGTCTTCCCACAGCGGCAAGGGATCGATGAGCACACCAGTCTCGAGCATCACGTCGAAGGCGATTCCGGCCATGTCCACGGCGGCATCGGCGCGGGCGCCGCGAGCCCCGTGCGCGCCACGCAAGAGCACGGCAATGTCGGCATCGCTATCGACGGTAGCCGCCTGTCTCGCTTGACTGCCGAAGAGCCAGGCGTCGCTCAGCTCATAGCGGCCACGCACGCGCTGCAAGAATACTCGAGCAGCTTGCTCCACAATCGGATTCATCGGAGCCTCCTAAAGCCTCACATCTGAAACATCTGCATCGCCCCGTCGCCGAGGTGGTTTCTCTGGTGACGCAGCCCCTGCTGCGTCACCCACGCGAGGAAGCTCCGCTTCCCGAGTGACGCCGGCGCAGCGCACGGGTCCATCGCCTGGTGCAGTGCATAGGATTATCCGTGAAGCAGCGCTTCTTCTCTCGGGTCACGAAGCTGGAGCTTCGTGACCAGGTAGCCTGCGCCGGATTCATCGGAGCCTCCTAAAGCCTCACATCTGAAACATCTGCATCGCCCCGTCGCCGAGGTGGTTTCTCTGGTGACGCAGCCCCTGCTGCGTCACCCGCGCGAGGAAGCTCCGCTTCCCGAGTGACGCCGGCGCAGCGCACGGGTCCATCGCCTGGTGCAGTGCATAGGATTATCCGTGAAGCAGCGCTTCTTCTCTCGGGTCACGAAGCTGGAGCTTCGTGACCAGGTAGCCTGGCGGACGGCTCACACCCGAAACACCTTCATCACCTCGTCGCCCAGGTGGTTGATGACCTTGACGGCGATGCGCCCGGAGAGTGGCTTGGGGAAGGGCCGCGAGGTGTCGCTGTTGAGACTGGACCAGGCCTCCGGGTCGATCTCTGCCTTGAGGGTGGTTTTGAGTGCCTTGTAGGGATCGTTCGCGCCAAGGAAGTAGGCATGGCGGACAAAGAAGGCCTCCTGATTGTAGTCGGTGTCGATCATCCAGCAGGCGATACCCTCGGCGCCGTCGCTGCGGACCTCGCCGGTGCTGGGATGGAAGACGTCGACGCCCTGGACGCGCGCTTGCGCGTAGTGGAGAGTGGCTAGTGGCGAGTGGATAGCGATTTCATCAGCGCGTTCAGCATCTTGCTGATCTCGGTGCAATCGTTCGACAAGCGCTCGCAAATCGGGCGATCGATGTACTCCAGCCTCTCGCAGAGCTCCACAAAGGTCTCCAACTCCGCGAGCGACCCGCGCGCAATGCCAAGCGAGTGTAGAAACTCCCCGGTCGTGTTCCGTGCCTGTCCCTCTGCGATGTTGGCGGGAATCGAGGATGCGGCTCGCCGCATCTGTGAGGTAATCCCAAATCTCTCGTCGGCGGGAAACCCTCGCGAAACGGCATAGATCCGCACCGTCAAGTCCATGGACTTCTGCCAAACGACCAACTCCCGATACGAGCTTAAAGATCTCATAAGGCGCGACCATGCCTCCTGCACTATCGACTAACCACTCTTCACTCGCCACTTCCAAGTCCGGCTCGCCGAAGACGACGAAGAGGTTGCCCTTGCCGGTGTTCTTGAGGTCCTCGGCCATGTGCAGGTCGGCGTTCATGCGCGCCTTGAGCACCGGGATGCGGCCGAGCTTGGCGAGCTCCGAGGAGTGGGCGTCGTAGTTGAAGGCGCAGGCGATGAGCAGGTCGAACCCTGCATCACCTGCCTCGCGCGCGGCCTCGACCAGATCGAGCCGGGAGACCGTCCCGAACTCGGGGCCGATGAAAATCGCTGCGCGATTTTCGGTAGTGGAGAGCGGAGAGTGGTTAGTGGATCGAGAAGAGGCGTGTCCGTCTGGCTCTCCACTCTTCCCTTCTTCGCTATCCACTTCCCCGCTCTCCACTCGAAACCGTCCCTCGGCGCAGATGAAGTCTCCGGGCCAGGGCGCGAGCGCGGTGAAGTCGATGCGGTCCTCCTTGTGGGCCTGCTGGACGCCGGCGGTCCTGAGGTTCTCCAGGATCATGCCGACGAAGTCGCGCTCCTCACCGTAACCGTCCTTGGGCTCGGCGACGGGATCGATCAGCTCGTCGTCCTCGTCCAGACCCAGCACCCGGTGTGGCGAGAGGCTCTCGACCGTGAAGGGGCCAGCGACGCGGACCGTCTTCTTGTCCTCGTAGGGCTTGTCGTAGAGATATTCGAAGTCGGCCTTGGCGGCGATGGAGGCGTCGATGGCCTTCTGGCGCTCGATTCTCTCGCGCCAGAAGGCAGTGACGAGTGGATGAGTGGAGAGTGGCCAGTTATCCGGCGGTTCGCGAGGGATTTGCCATTCTTCGAGGGTCTTCTCTAGCCCGGCCGCCGCTGACAGCTGCTCGCGGATCGGAGCCAGGCGTTGCTCGTAGTCCTCCCAGATGACGTCGATCTCGGCGTTGTTGGCGATGGACTTGAGGGTGATGTGCGGGACGCGCTCGTAGACGAAACCCTGTTTTAGTGAAGAGTGTTGAGTGGAGAGTGGAGAGTTGGCGCCAGCCTCTTCTCTCTCCACTCGACACTCTCCACTTCTTAGCTCTCCCCTAACCTCCGCCTCCTTGCGCCGACCGGCCTCACTGTCGGCGAGCAGGTAGTAGGGATAGCGGGCGCCCATGATGCGGGCGCGGGCGAGCGCCAGGGCGACGCGGGAGGTGTCGATGGTGATCCAGCGGCGGCCCCATTGCTCGGCGACATAGGCGGTGGTGCCGGAGCCGCAGGTGGGGTCGAGGACGAGGTCGCCGGGGTCGGTGGACATGAGGAGGCAGCGTTGGATAACGTTAGCCGAAGTCTGCACAACATATGTCTTCTGCTCAGACCGGCTCGAAAACTTCACGTCGGTCCAATGATTTGCAATTGGCCTGACGGGGAAATCGTTCATGAACCGAACGTAGCTGAGCATTCGTCCGCGCTTTTCAACTCGAGATGCCTTGATGAGACGCGAAAAGCCTTCAGTTCCGGTCTTCCAGTAGCCCGTCAGAGGCTTGTACTCGGTTCCACAAAACTGGACAGGAAAATTCCCTGGCGGACGTTGGGAAACGATATTGTCCTGCCTGTATATACCCGTCTCATACGAGTTTTCGGTTGAGGTTCCTGGGGTAACATCCTGAGAACCATGATACGCTTCAGGGCATG
>NZ_JAAIJQ010000084.1 GCF_010820565.1 Thiorhodococcus minor
CGGCGCTGTGACCAAGGCGCTGCAGCAGGTGCCCGGGGTCGAGCAGGCCGAGGTCAGCCTCGAGGAGAAGCAGGCCGTCGTTACCGGCACGGCCGATCCGGAGGCGCTGGTCGCTGCGATCAAGGAGGAGGGCTATGCGGCGGAGCTGATCTAGCGGGAGTCGCCCCCCCCAGAGACTGGCAACGCCACTGGAGCCATTCGGCTCGATAGGGATCCAAGCCGGCTCGGCCGAGCCGAGTAGGAGCCCGCTTGCGGGCGACGACCCCTGCGTCGCACGAGGTCACCGCGCTAGCCTGTCCTCAACCCCGATGCACTGAGCCGACTGGCTGTCCCGGCGGAGGTGCGTCGCTGCTGCGTCTTCTTTCGTCATCGCGCCTGCCCGCCGGATAGCCGTCACCGCGCGCGTGAGTCGAGCGGTCCGGCTCGGCGCGATTTCGGAGCTGTGTGCTATCGAGCGCTTTTCCTCGGCGGCCGGGTCTCGGTGTCTCGGGCTGCGCGCGGGTCTGCAGATCCTAGACGGCGGAATCGCCTACCCCGCCTTAGTCCAACAAATCCTGCATCAAGTGCTCGATGTCCCGCCTCGGCTGTGCGCCGAGCTGGCGGCTGTATTCGCAGCTGAATTGGGAAGGGCCGATGTCTCGGCCGGCTAGAGCTGCCCCTCGATCGGCAGCAGGGCGATCAGCGTGACGAAAAAGCGCGTCAGCGCGCCGGTTTCCGGGTCTTTTAGGTAAATGACGCTCCGCCCGCCTTCCTCATCCGTCCATTGCAGCCGCCCCTTGCATTGCGGCCGGTCCCCGCAATGGCTCTGGTCGAGACTGACCCGATAGGCGATGCGCGCACGGTTGGCATCGAACCACACCCCCACGCCCTGAGCGAGCGGATCGCTCTTGAACAGAATGCCGAGCTCCGTGTTCAGCTTGCCTGAGCGCGGGTCCAGATTGGCCGAGCCGACGAAGAGCGCCTCGCGGTCGAAGACGGTGGTCTTGGCATGCAAGCTGGCGCCCGATGAGCCGTCGAGCCTGTTGAATTTGCCCTGTTTCGTCGTGTCCGACTCAGGCTTCAGCTCATAGAGCTCAACCCCGCCCTGCAACAAGGGCTTGCGGTACCTGGCATAACCGGCGTGGACGGCCCCGACGTCCGTCGAGGCGAGGGAGTTGGTCAGCACGCGAACCTGCACGCCACGCTTCTCCAGGCCGGTGAGCACCATGACGCCATGGTCGCCGGGCACGAAGTAGGGCGTGAAGATCAGCAAGTCGTGCTCGAGTGCACCGAGCGTCTTGGGCAAGACCTGGGGCGCCATGTGCGTCGAGCGGTCCTCAGGATCCGTCACCAGCTTCTCGGGCAGGTCGTAGTAGACCAGAGCCTGCCCCCATTGGAACGGCAGGGTCCCGGCCAAGAAGTCCCGCACCAATTCCGAGCTCCGCGCGCGTTCCGCATAGGGGGAGTCGATCTGCGTCTCGATGTACGCCCGGAGGTCCGCCCGCAGGGCCTCGAGGTCGCCCGTGCCACCGGCGAGTGACTGGATCGGATAGGCCAGGTCGCTGTTCCAGTACAGATCGAACTGCTTGCCGACCTCGATCGCCGCCGGACCCACCGCGAGGACATCCAGGTCGCCGAAGTTGACGTCCTCGTGCGCATCGAAGTACTCGTCGCCGATGTTGCGGCCACCGACGATGGTCATGGTGTCGTCCACGGTGAAGGACTTGTTGTGCATCCGCCGGGTGACAGTGTCGAAGCGCGTCAGCGTCTCGAGAGCGCGGAAGTCGCGGCTCGCGAAGGGGTTGACGATGCGCACCGCGATGTTCGGATGGGCGTCGAGTGTCGCCAGCCGCGCCTCGATGCCCTGCGTCGTCATGTCATCGAGCAGCAGACGCACCCGCACCCCGCGGTCGGCCGCGCGGAGCAGGCGCTCGGTCAGGATCCGCCCGGTGACGTCGTCGTGATAGAGGTAGTACTGCACGTCGATGGTCCGGTCGGCCGCATCGGCGAGCAGCAGACGGGCCGCGAAGGCGTCGAGCCCGAGACCGAGCAGCCAGAGCCCAGATTCACCTGGATGTGCGCGCAGATAGGGACCTGCGTGCCGGGCGAGCCGCGACGGCTCTCGATCCAGGTCGCTATGTGCCGAGCTTGGCCGTGTCACCTCTGTCGGCAGCGACGCGCAGCCGCCGAGGACCAGGCCTGCGAGGAGCCCTAGCGGAAACGCAAGGCGGTGCAAGGCGTTGCTGTGCGCGCTAGGCATGAGGCGGATCTCCAGGCGTTTCCGGCGAGACGCTGCAAGACAAGGGGACTGCCATGAGGCGGATCGATCTGCGGTTCAGATATCTGATCTGCAAGATAGCAAAGACACCAGATCATGAGCCCGATAAGGGCGCCCGCCAGATTGGAAGCGGGGGCCTTGGTCATCAGACGGGCCGGGTGGACGAGCGCGAGAGACTGTGAGAGTAATCCAAGCGCACCGCGAAGATCGCAGATTGGTGTAGGTTGGGCCGACGCAGGGGGGCAACAATCAAAGCGTTAGGCTAGCTGCCATGTCGGGCTTCGTACCTCAGCCCAACCTACGCAGAATTTCTTCACAGTCTCGCGAGCGAAGTCCACCGAATCCCGCGCCGGCGTTGGTGGACTGCGTTGCGCTTGTCCACCCTCTCATCCGTAGACTTCGTCGTGGGTCCCGATATCGAGAAGGACGATCTCCTGTTCCGTGACCTTGAGCAACAGCGTCAACCGATAGCTGTAGGCCAGGCTGACCGCCTGCATCCCTTCCAGCTTGCCGGTGAGGGGGTGCAGCTTCAGCCCGGGGTGGAAGGGGTCTTGACTGAGGCCGGCCAAGGTGTCCCGGAGTGCGGGACGGAGGCCGGGGTGCTTACGAAGAAACTTGCGAGCCCGTCGCTCGAAGTGCTGGGTGGTAACGAGCGCGAAGCTCATGCTTCGTCTGCGTCGAGCGCATGCATCAGTGAATCCGCATCCGCGTAGCGGCTCGTTCGGCCAGCCTCGAGGTCAGCCAGCGACGCACGGAGACGTTCCCTCGCCGCCTCTTGCTGGGCCTCTTGCAGTTCGGCATAGGCGGCTTCGGTCAGCACGACATAGCTTGGCCGATTGTTCTTGATGACATGCACAGGACCCTTTTGAAGGGCCTCATCGACGGCCGCTATTCCGCGGCGCTTGATCTCTTGGGCGGGAATGCTGTTCATGCCTGCTACCAGTACTCAAATAAGTACCGAAAAAAGCACGGCAAGAAGTGCATGTCAAGGTCGGCCGCAATCTCCTGAACGTCTGCAAACTGACGAAATCCAGTCGTTGAATTTCTAGCTTGTGCGAGAGGAATCCGCGTCGAGGAGACAGTCGTGCCAGAGTGAAGAGGGACGGCGACTCCCAAGAAAGAGTATCCACTCTCCTCTCTCCAGCCGTTGTCTTGTCGAGGTTGTCGCTTTCTGCAGGCTTCACCCAATGGTCGAGCCTTGGCTGAGTGTGCTCGATCGCCAAGTTGCGGATTTCGGCAAACTGGCGACGTCTCTTCGGGACGATGCGTGATCAGGGCTCAGGTTTCGCCGGTGGCTCCAGGCCGCAGGCTGGTCTCCAGCCTCGTACCGGGCTCTTTGAGCACAGGCGTTCAGCCCGTCCCCCGCGCGAGCCAGCCGAGCATCAGCAGGCCCACCGCGGCGACCCAGCTGCCGGCGACGCGCACGGCGATGCGCGCCCAGAGGACACGCAGCGGGACCACGGCCGCCGCGCCGAGGAGGGCGATGACCAGGACGGCGAGCACGATCCCGAGGAGGGGTGAGGTGCCGGCGCCGATGGCCGTCAGGGCCATGCCGTCGAGGAGCCCGTGCAGCCCGCCGTAGGCGCACGCCAGGGCCGCGATGGCGATGGGCGGCAGCTTGGCGTCGGCCGCGAGCAGCAGCCCGAGGACGAGGAAGGCGGCGACGCCGAGCCAGGTCAGGTCCGGCACGGGCGCTAGGCCGAGCCCGACCAGTCCCCCCAGCAGCCAGGCGGTCGGCAAGGCAATGACGGCGAGCCTGCCCGCCCGCGGTCCGCGTAGACCGGCCAGCAGCGCAAGGGCGAGCAGACCCAGGAGCGCGCCTGGGGAGAGCAGGAGATGCAGGGCCCCGTCATAGAAGGGGCCGAGCCCCGAGCTGACGAGGTGGGCCTGCGCCGCCCCCGCCGGAAGCAGCCATCCGGCGGCCACCCAGGACCAATGGCCGGGTCGTCTCACGCGACCGCGCCCCAGAGGAAGTAGACGCCCGCCGCCATGACCAGGGCCCCGGCTCCGCGCAGCGCCTGCCTGCCCAGGCTCCAGCGTTGGATGAGGCCGACGGCGATGCCGACGCCATGCAGCAGCCCGGTGGCGATCACGAAGCCCAGGCTGTAGAGGATGGCGTTCTGCCCGGCTTGAAGCTCGGTGCCGTGGGCGTGGCCGTGAAAGACGGCGAAGACGCCGACCAGGGCCACCGCGGCGGCCAGGGGCAGGCGGACCCGGCCGAGGACCAGGGCGCCGAGCACCACGGCCGAAGCGGCAATGCCCACCTCCACGCCGGGCAGCGGGGTGCCCAGCAGCCCCAGCAGACCGCCGAAGGCCATCATCATCGGGAAGGCGACCGGCAGAATCCAGAGCGCCGGCATGCCGAGCTGGGCGCCCCAAAGGCCGACCGCGATCATGGCGACGACGTGATCGAGCCCGGAGACCGGATGGGACAGGCCGCTCAGCAGGCCGCCGGCCTCGCCCGCGCTCACGTGGGCCCAGGCGGCCAGGGGCCAAAGGGCGATCGTCAGGATCGGAGCGGAGATGCGGTGCCTTGGGCGAAAGGACTGGCTGAAGCTCATGTCGTTCCCCATCAAAAGAGCATCGCGGTGCGCTGGAGGGTCCAATAGGCCCCAAGGGTGCCGACGGCGTAGGCGGGCCCGAGCTCGGCGCAGCGGGGCCAGCGGAATTCCAGCGTCCGCAATGCACGGTGAGCGAGCAGGATCAGGGCCACGAAGGCGAGCTGCCCCAGCTCGACACCCACATTGAACATGGCCAGGGCGAGCGGAATCTCCGCGCGCGGCATGGCCACCGTGGAGAGCCCGCTGGCGAAGCCGAAGCCATGCAGCAGCCCGAAGCAGAAGGCGACGACCCAGGGGTGGCGGATGGTGAAACTGGTCTCGCCGCGCCAGACCCGCACCATCTCCGGGCCGAGGAAGAGGATCGACAGGGCGATGGCGGCATTGAGCGGCGGAGCCGGCAGGCTGGCGTGGCCGAGGGTGGCGAGCCCCAGGGTGAGGCTGTGGGCGAGGGTGAAGGCGGTGATGGTCTCGATCAGCATGCGCGGCCCGCGCACGATGACGAGCAGCCCGAGCACGAACAAGAGGTGGTCGATGCCGAGCAGGATGTGATGGAAGCCGAGCGCCAGGTATTCCCGGGCGCTCACCGTCCAGGGCCGCTCGCCGCGCAGCACGACTTGGGGCTCTGTGGGGCGCACGACCTGGGACATTTCGCTGCCGTCGAGCCGGTGGAGCCGCACGAAGACGTCCGTGATGGTCTGCTCGAGCCCCGGGAAGCCGATGACGCTGCCGTCCACGCTGCCCGGCGGCACCCTGAGGATCTGCCGGTAGAGCTCCGCGCTCGCCAGCCGCCGGACCCTGGGCTCACCGAGGGGCTGCCAGTCCGGCGGCAGCGCCAGTCGGGCCGGGTGTGGCTGACCATAGTAGATGGGCGCCCGCCAGGCGATCTCCCAACGCTCCGTGGTGAGCTGTCTGACCTCCAGCAGGCCGGGCTGGGACTCGTGGGCGACACCGGGGCCGGACCAGAGCCCCGCCAGCAGCAGGAGCAATGCGGCGAGTCGGCGAACGGCCAGGGTCATGGCCGCGTCTCGGCCACCCCGGGCAGCGGCGCCGCGACAGCGTCGCCCTGCTGACTGCCCTGCCCCCCGACTTCCATGACGATCTCGTAGTGCGCCTTCAGACGCCGATAGGCCTGCGCCTTGGCCTCCCGGCGGCGCGCGTCCCGCCACTCGGCCAGAACCGCACCGCGGATCTCCGCCAGCGCCGGCTGCCGCGCGGGCCGGCTGTCGGCGATCAGGACCAGGTGGCTGCCGAAGGACGACAGGACCGGGCCGCTCCAGACGCCCGGCGCGAGCCCGGTCAAGGTGTCCGCGAAGTCCCCCCCGAGGGCCCGGGCGGTCTCCTCGCGGGTGACGGCCTCGAAGCTCGGGGGCAGCAGGGACGGATCGCCGAGGCTGTCGGGGTCGGCGCCGGCGCGCAGCTCGGCGAGCAGGCGCTGCGCCTCGGCGGCCGGGTCAGGGTGCCGATCCGGGTCCAGGTAGAGCTGTCGGAACCAGAGCCGGGCCGGCTCGGCGAAGCGCTCCGGATGCGCCTCGAGGAAGCGCGTCAGCTCCCCGTCGCTGGGCTCGGTCTCCGCCGAGAGGTCATCGAGCAGGAGATCGAGCTTGAGGGCCAAACGGTTGCGCACATAGGGATCGTCCTCGCCGAGACCCATGGCCTGGGCCTCGCGATAATAGATCTCGTTGCGGACATGCCGCTCGACGAGGCCCTCGAGCTCGCTCGGCGTGGGCGGGCGCATCCAGGTGCGGGCGAACTGGGCGGCGAGCTGCTCCACCTGACCCGTGCCGACGACGATACGCCGCGCGCTCGGCTGGTCCGGTCCTTGGCGGAGGTCGAAGATCAGGAAGAGCGCCGCCCCCAGGATCAGGAAGTGGAGCAGTGGCTCGGCCAACAGCCGCCGCATCTGCCCCTGCGTCCGCACCTGATTGGGGGCGGGCGGATCAGCCCTTGTCTGGCGCATACCAGATGGGCGAGGTATAGGCGCGCTCCTGGTGTGTGGTCTCGGCCTCCTTGGGGATCTCCACGCCGAAGCGGAAGGCGTCGTAGACCACCCAGCGGGGTGTGGGGATCTCCAGGACGCGGGCGTAGTAGAAGGCGGACTGCGCCGGGTCGAAGTCCGGGTCGGTCCAGACGGTGCTCAGCTCCGAGGCGCCGATGGTATTGGTCCAGTTGGCGCTCTGGACGTCGACGGTATTGCCGACCGGCGGCAGCACGCCCTTGGCGTCCGGCTCGCGCTCCGGGGACCAGGCGACGTCATAGACCTTCTCGTGCGTCTTGCCGTCCTTGTCCAGCCAGCCCTTGACGATCTGGATGCGGTCGAGGTTGGCACCGATGGGATCGCGCAGGGCGTAGACCATGAAGGTCGGCCCCTCTTTTCCCTTCTCGGGTCTCAAATCGCCCCCCATGGGCACGCCCTTCTCATAGCCGCGGAAGGCGGGCTGGCGGCTGTTGAGGTCGTCCGCCGTATAGTCCCAGCCACCGAAGAAGCGAACGATGATGCGGGGGCCGGTGGTGGCGTAGACCTCCTTGCGCTCCATGGCGTCGAAGATGGCCGTGCGGGTGTTCTCCTCGGCCCAGACCGCCGCGTAGCCCGAGGCCACCAGCATGTCGCCGCGGAAGACGCCCTTCTCGCTCTCGGCGAAGGCGTGACTCATGCGATCCGGCTTTGGCTCGACATTGGTCGCCTTGCCGAAGAAGTTGTCCTCCTCGACGGCGGCGAGTGCGGTGTGGCTGTCGGTGGAGCCGACCAGTCCGAACTTGTAGGGATTGGCGCCGAGGCGCTGCTCGAGCAGGAGCCCGTTCTTGAGGGCCTCTCGGGCGTACTCGTACTGGAGCATGCCCTGGGTCTTGGCCTCGGAGAGGTCCAGGTTGCCCACGTCCCAGGTCTCGTAGTCCGCGAAGGCGTCGTCCGGCGAGAGAAAGGGGTGCGCCTCGCCGTCGCCCTTGATCTGGGTGATCTCATACATGGGCTCCCATTTGGCGCGCAGTCGGACGTAGTCGGCGTCGATGGCCTTGCCGGTGTATTGGGCGTCCACCGGGAACATGAGCCCGTTGGAGAGATTGCCGTTGTGGGCCAGCGCCAGGGCGGAGCCGCCGGTGGTCTTCTCGTAGTTCTCCAGCCAGGCATAGAGATCCAAGGGATCGGTGGAGCCGACCGGCGCCTGGGTCGTGTAGGGGACGATCCGTCCGGCCTTGTCGGGCCCGTCGCGGAAGATGACGTTGCGGTGCAGGTTGCTGCCCTTGACCAGGGAGGTCCACTCGAAGCCGATCAGGGTCGTGAAGCGGCCGGGGTCATCGAAGCGCTCGGCGGCGTCGAGGACCTTCTCCCAGATCGACTCATAGGTCTTACCGCCGGGCGAGTACTCCGCCATCATCGCCGGGTCCATCTGGCCTTGCGAGAAGGTGCCGATCAGGTCGAGGGCCGCGGCCGCCGAAGCCTCGCCGCCTTGCTGCAGCCCCTCGTACCACTTCTTGCCCTGCTCGAAGGCGATGATGTCGGGCTTGCCCACGGCGAGGTCGTTGAATAGGCCCATGCCGTCGGAGTGATCCGCAATCACCAGCCAGTCCAGCGGCCTTGCAAGCTTCGCCGGCTGACCGCTGGAGGCCGTGACCTCCTCGCCGCGGGCGAAGCGGTAGGCGTCCTCCAGGCCGAGACGGGCGCCGAAGAGCCCCGCATCCATGGATAGCCCGGTGTGCAGGTGGGTGTCGCCCCAGAAGACGCGGCTCGGGAAGCTGCGCTGGGCGTATGGGGAATAGGCCTTGCCGGGGTAGAGATCCGACAGCGACTCCTCGGCGGGCATGAACTGCGCCAGGGCCGTGCCTGTCGCCAGCAAGGGCGCGGCGGCGAGCAGCGTCGTGATCAGACGGGCGTGGCGCCAGCTTCGATCGGTCATCATCGCGGTGTCCTCGGTTTCTCGGTCTGTGGGATAAGCTCACCCTTCCCGGATCCCTCCAGATGGTTGGTCGGTCGACCCGCTGCAGGTCGCCTGCCCCTGCCCTCGCTCGGGCACGTCGGCCGGCAGTTTGGGCTCGAAGTAGAGAGATCGAGCGCCCTGTCTAAACCTAGACGATTCAGCCTAGATTCGGCAGTTGGAACCGCAAAGGTGCGAAGGACACGAAGAAAAACAGAGGCTTGCATCGCTGTGTCGCTTCACCCTCTGAGTGAGCATCGCTTCGCAGACAAGGTGTTGAAATCCTTCGCGCTCTTCGTGCCCTTTGCGGTTCAACTGCTCGTTTTAGGTTCAGGGGACGCCATCGGTCGTATGCTCTTCGGATGGCGGCCCAAAGGCTGTGGCTACATGTGATCCTGTCCCAGCGTCCTCGGCGGCACGACCACGGCCTGTTCGGGGTCGTAGCGGTCGAACAGACCGAGCACCCGAGCCGCCTCCGCCGCATCACCCTGGGTCACGTCGATGTCCTCGCCGCCGATCAGCTCGTCGAGGGGCGCCGCGCTGAGGTAGACCTCGGCCCAGGCCTCGGGCGACAGCTTGAGGACGATATCCGCATCGCGCGGGTAGGCGTCGGGGTCCTCGACGAACTCGGCGACCGCGCGGCGCACGTGCAGTCCGGCGCTCCCGCCGTCGGGGAAGTCGAAGCGCAGCACGCGGTCGGTCTCGCCACTTCGAGCGGGATCGATGCGCACCCGGAAGTAGTCGACGAAGGTCTCGGGGAAGGCCGCGATCGTCTCGACATCCGGCGGAACGATTCGGGGCAGCGTGACCTTGCCTTCCAGCGCCAGGGCCTGGGAGATCAGATGCGCCCGGTTGTTGGCGCCGGTGGAGACGTAGGCCATCTGGCGCAGCGCCTCGGCCTTGCGCTGGCGCACCTCTTCATCGCTCGGGTCCAGGCGGTAGAGATAGTTCACCAGCTGCGCCGCCCAACTGTATTCCTTCTTCTCCATGGCCTCGGCGGCGGCAGCCAGGACGCTGTCCCGGCCGCCCATCAGCGGCACGATACGCTCGGCCTCGTCCAGCGGCGCCACGGGCGACAGGTGCGCGGCGTCGTTGTCGTACCAGCCCACCGCCTGGTAGTGGATCGCCGGCGGATAGGATGCAATCTCGCCGTAGTTCTCCAGGTTGTTGGGTACCTCTTTGAGATAGTCGGGCAGGCGCACCAGGTGCCGGAGATCGTCGGGGCCCTTGCCGCCGAGGATGCCGCGCAGGGTCTGATCCAGGACGAAACTGGCACCGTCCAGATAACCCTCCAGGCGCTGGCGTACCTCCTCCTTGCCGACGATCGGGCGGGCCGCGGCGGAGATGAGGACCTCAGGCTCGAGGTTACGGTTCAATTTCAGCCCCTTGATCCACTCGCGCGGGTCGCGGAACAGGTCGCCACGAACCGAATACAACTGCGGCGGGCTGCTCCAGAGCATGGTGGTGAAGAGGATCTTGCGGTCCGGCAGCCACACAGTGGTGTGCACCTTGTCGTCGGAGCCGTACTTGGTGAAGAACTGCATCTTCTGACCCAGCACGGTCATTTCCTGCTCGTCTTCGACCGGCGTGTTGACCGGCAGATACGCCAGTGTGAAATCCTCAGGAAGGGTCGTCGGTACCACCCAGGCATCCGGACCCTCGTTCGGCATGAAGGCGTTGAACTGAATCAAGCCTCGCGCCGTCAGGTAGGGGCCGATCTCCGGGAAATAGGCGGGAAACCCCGCCGCCTTGGCATTCGCCTCGACCACGGCGTTGAGGTTGGGGTGGCCGATGATCATCAGGTCTTCCTGCCCCTCCGCCAGCACCCCGGCGCCGAATGCGGTGTGCGAGTGACCGTAGATGATGGCCCGGATTGGCTTGTCGCTGACCGTGCGAATGGCCTCCAGCAGCAGCTCACCATCATGCTTGGTGTCGCCGGTATCGAAGGCGATCAGGCCCTCGTCTGTGTCGATGATCGAGATGGGCGCCAGGCCGTAGCCGCCGAACACCCAGATGCCCTCGGCAGGCTGCTCGATGGTGGGCTCCAGCCAGGCCACCTTCTCGATGCCGTCGAGGATGCGCTTGTTGGCGATCGCGCCGTTGGGCGCCTCCACCAGCTCCACCGCTCCTCCCATGTAGGGCGTCGCGGGTAGGGCCGGTTCTTCCGCGAGGAGATGGGTGGTGCCGGCCGTCAGCGCGGCAGCCGCCAAGATCATCGAGATTCTATTGGTCATTCATCAACTCCCTAAGGCGTCTTCGCCTTGGTTGGTCGTTGGCGGGCTCATTGCGCCGGCGCCAGCGAGCCGGGTCGCTTGGTCTTCGATGTGCCGAAACAGTCGCTTGTAGAGCTCGCAGTAGGGGTCTTTCTCCAACAAGCTTTGGTGCCTGCTGTAGGTGCGCACCGGACAGCCGCCGTGGCATAGCGCGAGGTAGTCGCAGTCGATGCAGTCTCTCTGCACCAGGTGCACCGGGCGTTCGGTGAAGCGCCGACGGGCGGGGCTGTCGCGAAGCAGCTCGGACAAGCGATTGCTTTCGAGGATATTTCCGAAACGGTAGTCCGGATAGCTGGTCACCCAGCAGTCGCACTGGGCCACATGGCCCCTGGCGTCGACGGCGATGAGCGCGTCGGCGCAGTTCTGTCCCCAAATGCAGGGAAGGGTGGCATCTCGATGGGTAAAGTAGTTCACCAACTGGTCGAAGGGACCGATGCGCACGTCCCGACCCGCGCCGCGCTCGAGCCAGATGTCGGCCAGCTCGCAGTGGAACCGCGCCAGAGCCGCGACGTCCAGCTCCAGCGCTTGTTTGGCGGTGTTGGCCTCGCCGCCGGGGAAGGGGGTGTTGATCTGAAAATCGGTCACGCCGAGCGCGTCGACCAAGTGCTCATAGAAGCGCTCGGCGCCGATCTCGAGCGTCGCCCGGTTGAGCACCGAGATCACCTTGACGTCGATGCCGGCCGAGCGCGCCATGCGCACCTTGCTCGCCCAAAGCGCGTCATAGTGCTCGGGACTCCGCCCGGGCAGCTTGCGGTAGAGGTTCGGGTAGTCCAGCGAGGTGCTGACGCTGTTGTCGAACATCTCGGCGATGATTGCATCCCACTCGGGGCCGTAGGGGAGCAGGTTGGTCTGCAGGCCGTGATCGACCTGTATGCCGCGCTTCGCGGCGGCCTCCCCAATCAGGGCAAACGCCTCCAGGTACCACTGCGGCGGCAGCAGCATCGCCTCGCCGCCCTGCCAATGGATGGTCGGTGCACCGATCCTATGGGCGTCCATGTGGTCCAGCACCTTGTCGACGATCAGCCCAAGGCGCTCGATGCTCAGGTGGTCGCGGGTCTTGTCTTCGAAGCAGTACTCGCACGCCGCGTTGCATTGGTTGGTCGCCAACAGGATCAAGGAGAAGTGATTGCCGTTCATGGGGCGCTGGCATCTCCGGCTGGGGGTATGGCCGCGATATCGGCCCTGAGCGCGTCGGCGGCCTGCTGCAGCGTGCGGAACAGGGTCTTCACACCCGCGCAGTCGTAGTCGCGCCGCGGCCATTTGAAATAGCCCCGGCATGGGGCGAAGAACGGGCACTCGGCGCACTCGGCCCCTTCGGTCCGCAGTCGCCGCGCCCACTGCTCCACGAAGGCTCCAGGGCGGACCCCGACGTCGGCCCCCGCCAGCTTGCCGGGCAGGCGCTCCTTACCCCCTGCGTCGACATGGCGCACCAGCGCCGGGTCCTCTTCCTGAATCGCCCACAGGCTGATCGGCTGGCGATGACAGAGGCCGAGCAGCACGCTGTGGAAATAGTCGATGGGCTGACCCACGGTGGGCCGATGCAGGTAGTCATCCAGCACCTGAGCCAGCGATTCGATCAGCGGCACCGCCGGCTGGCCGACCTGCAGCCTGACAGCGAACTGCAGCGAGGCGGCGAGCTTGGCCGCCTTCTCGAATCCCGGCTCCACCGGCAGCAAGACTCGGACGGGATGGTTGTCGAGTAGCTTGGCGTACTCGTAGAGACGTGCAAAGTCGTCGGCGGGACTCTCCAGTACCAGCTCGACGCCCAGACCCTCGGCCCAGTGGATAAGGGCCTCGCTGCCGCTCGGTAGCGAGCACAGCTGCACATAGGCCAGGTCGTCGAGATCGACCGCGCCGATCCGATCGACGAGCGCGTGCGGGTTGTCGCTGCGTACGATCAGGTGGCGCCCGCGGTAGGCCGACAGGCGTTCAAGGGGGACATGGTAGACGATCGAATCCGCCGCCAGGCTCGTTGTGTCAGTCATCCGTCCTCCTGCCGGCGGGTTGACTTCTTATACCCGTGGCGCCGGTCAGCGTTTGTTGATCCAGCTCCCGCCCCAACCGCCACCACGGCGGTTGGCCCAGCTGCCGCCACCGCCACCCTTTCCGTTGACCCAGCCGCCTCCCCTGCCACCGCGGCGGTTCAGCCAGGCCGCCTCTGCGGGGCGATTGGTCAGCAGCGCGCCGCCGGCGACGGCACCGACGATGACTGCCCGCGACCAATTGCCCATGCCGATGAGAAAGTCGCGGCGGCTCTGAAGCGCTTGCTCCTCGCCGCTGCCGGCATCCGCCGTGGGGCCGCTCTGGGTCTTCGAGGGATCGTGCTTGTCAGTCATGAGATGGTTCTCCCTGGTTCGTTATTCCGAAGCGCCTTGGGAGGGCTCGCTATCGCCGCCCAGGAGCTGAGAATAGTGCATGGTGTGGAACCGCCAGGCATCATCCTGTTTGACCAGCACCGCGGAGATATTGAGGATGAAATGGCGCGACTCGTTTCCCTTCTTGTCCTTGAAGTCGCAGACCGCGGTGAGCCAGGCGACGTTATCCTCGGCGGTGCCGGCCCCTTCGCCGCACTTGACCTCCTTGGTATGGGGGGCGAAGTTTTTCATGAACTGGGCATAGGCATCCTCGACATCCTCCCTGCCGACCCAGTGCTCGCCAGGGCCGGTGCCCATGAGCATGATGTCGTCGCTGTCGGCGAAGGTGTCCATCACCCCCGCGATATCGTGTGCATCCAGCGCCTTGTGCTGCTCCTGCCATAAGGCCTTGACCGCCTCCTTCGGCGTGTCCTCTGCCGGTTGGGCGACCTGCGCCTGCGCCGCTCCCGCAACAATGCCTGTCGCCAGCGCCAAGCCCGTTAACACGCGTCTTCTCATCACAGCTACCTCCTGTTCGGATTGCTCGAAACGCAACGCGCCGCCACCTGCCCACGGCGCCTGCCCGGGACCATCGCCGCCACTTGCCTGGCAGCCAGGACCGCCAAAGACACTTCCGCACGCTTCCCCATGCGGGCTCGCCACTGGGCAAGGCATGGATCGACGAACCGCTGCTCCCAGGGGGCTCGCCGAAGGCGACACGAATAGCCCCCTTCACTCCGGGTGAATCTACGCTCAAAGCGCCGCAACCGCCTGTCATTTGGCGCCACATTGAAACCGGCCAACAAAGGCTTATCACTGTTGGAATCTCAGAAGTTCCAGGCGCCGGTCAGCGTGAAGTAGTCGGATTCGAACCGGTTCTCGGCGCTGAAGTCGTGCATCCACTTCCCCAGTACCGTGAGCCGCCCACCGCCGACCTCGGGAATCCAGACAAAGCCCGGACCCATGCCGAAAGACTCGGACTTGAAGTCGCCGAGGGTCGCGCCGGCGCCGCTGTCACCCGTCAACTGCTTGTAGTAGTAACCGCGCAGGCCAATGGCGAAGCGCTCGGAGACGAACTGGTTCGCCACGAAGTCCACATGGAACTCGGTTCCTGTCTTGTAGTTGGTGGCCGAGTTCTCGGTGTTGACCATGACGCCGGGGGCAATCGACACCTCGGTTCCGGAGTCGGGGTTAAACCAGGTCGCGGCCGCAAGGGTGTCGAAGCTCCAGTAATTGCGCCCGAGATTGGCGAGGTCGGAGCCCGAGGTGTCGTATCCTCCGGTCGGCGCGACAATCGACTCCCAGAGCTTGAACGACCATAGGCCCGAGCTCCAGTTCATCTGAACCGGGATGAGCGCGATGTCGCTCAGATCGAAGCTGTCATCGGAGAAACCGATGCTGCCGCCGCGCGGACCGACAAGCGCGCCGTTCAGTTCGGCATCGCCGAAGGGTATCGCCACACCCAGGGTGTAGCGGCCTCCGAGAATCGGCGTTTCGAAGGTATAGGTCAGCGAGGTGAGATTGAGGAAGAGGTCGAGGTCGATGCCCAGGGTGAGCTGTCCATCGATGAGCGCGACTGCCGTGCTACCCGTCTGGTACCAGAGCATGCTCGCCGCCAGCAGACCGGGCTCGGGCGTTACCGCGAGGAAGATATCGCCGAGCGCGCCAGGCAGGTAATGGATCGAGGCGCCCTCGGCCGCGAAGGCGTTGAACGGGGCGGACGAGCAGAGGAGGGTTAACCCCGCCAGGCCGGCGAGCGCTGTCGTCTTGCGTCGCTGAGGCCGGCGCGGGTGACCCGGACCCGGGCGGCTTGTTCCAGCATTACGATTTTCGCGCGGCCCAGTGCCGGCCGGATGAGCCGCGTGAGGATGCAGTAAGACGGGATGTCTTCGTAGAGCGCTTTGAACTTTTTGCCGTCGTCAGGTTGATAGCCTTCCTGCACCAGTCGCGTCTGTTTAAGCATCAGGGTGTTGTAGGCGGCCTGGTCGTGAAGTCGGATCGCTCTCCATCCCATGAGTCCGATGGATGCCGTTCCGGCTTCCCCCGACAGGTCTTTTGATTGCGCGGCATCCATCTCAAACACCCATTTCCCGGCCAGGATGCGTTCCCCGTCGAGGCTGGCCAGGAACGGCGCTCGGTCCTCGAAGGCATCCAGCAAGGGCAGGATTTCCCGGTGGGCGTCGGCGGAATAGGGCAGGCGGCGCAGGATCTGTTGGAAATCCTTGAAACATGAGGCTCGAACCAAGTGGGAGACCAGAATCGGCTCTGTTTTCAGCCCGTCGACAACTCGGAGCGAGGTGATGACCGTTTCCCAGGCCGCCGCCGGATTTCCGGCCTTGTGCTCGGCGATTGCCATGGCGGATAGGATGCGATTGATGGTGCGGTGATCATAGGTGTGCGGTAGCTGTAGGGCGAGACCCTGGGAGAAATCCAGGTTGTTTGAGTAGCCCGGCTTTCGACTGCCCGAGGTGAGCAGGGCCACCGCTTGCTCGACGTCCGGACGTTTTCGCAGGGCGTCAACCCTTTCCCGTGACGCTTCGGTGGCTTCATCCGAGAGGACGTCCGTGGTTGATTCCTGCAGCGCCTCCCACAGGCTCTGCTCGCCGACCTTCTCCGCCTTGAGCATCAGGACCGCGCGGCGATAATCCAGGGCCGCGTTGTCGGCGTCGGGGACCTCGGGAGGCAGCACCGCCTCCAACGTCACCGGGCGCCCGTCGTCCCGAAGCGCCTGCTCGGATCTTTTCACGGCCCGGTTCCCGGTGACCACCAGTAGGACATAGACCACGGCCAGGACCAGGATGATGCTGGCCAGCGGGTTCAGGATTTTCGCGGCAACAGGTTTCATCGCTCACTTCCTTTCGTTGACTGGGCTCATCGGTTGGGATAACCGGAAGCGCCGAATCCATCTACGTCTTATTGCGGCGCGGACATGCGCATCATCGCCTTCGTCACCGATGCCGCACCCGTCGAGCAGATCCTCACCCACATCGGTGAGCCACCCCGCCCACCCCCGATCTCTCCCGCCTGCCCCGGCGCTGTGCCATCCTGCTTCGCTTGGGTATTAATTGTTGCATAAGTCTTTGCAGTATAAAATCATGGGGCATGAGTACCAAGATCGAACTGCGGAATCAGAGACGTAACGAGGTGGTCGAGGCGATCGTCATTCGCCAAGAGCCGGTCCACGCGGTTGCACGCATCTACAACATCCCCCAGCGCACGGTCTTTGACTGGCTGTCGCTGTATCGCTCGGGAGGTTGGGATGCGCTCCAAGAAGGGCGACGCTCTGGGCGTCCCAGAAAGCTCTCCGCCGAGCAGATGCAGTGGGTTGATCAGGCGCTGACGCAGGGTAATCCGCAGCAGTTTCAGTTCGAATTCTGCCTCTGGACGCTCAACGCCTTGCGGGCGTTGATCCAGCGCGAGCTGAAGGTCACGCTGAGCAAGAGCGCGGTCAGCCGGTTGCTCGGGCACCTGGGGTTGAGCGTGCAGCGGCCGGTGTACAAGTCCTATCGCCAAGATCCACGCAAGCTCGAGGAGTATCTGAGCCAGACCTTCCCCGAAGCGGTGGCCGAGGCGCGTCGACAGGGGGCCGAGATCTACTTCGTCGATGAGGCCTCGGTGCGCAGCGACGCGCATCGCGGCACGACCTGGGGCGCCATCGGCAAGACGCCGGTCGTCAGCAACAGCGGCGGGCGCTTCAGCTTCAAGCTCATCAGTGCCGTCTCCCCGCGCGGTGACATGCGCTTTAGTTTCATCGCCGAGCGGATGAGCTCCGCGCGCTTCATCGCTTTCCTCAAGAAGCTGCGTCAGGATGCCGGCAAGCCGATCCTGGTCATCGCCGACAATGCACGCTACCACCACAGCAAAGAGACCCAGCGCTTCAGTGCCGAGCAGCACGGTCAGATCCAGCTGGCCTTCCTGCCCGCCTAGGCGCCTGAGCTCAACCCCGACGAGCAGGTTTGGAACCACACCAAAGCCCGTCTCGCCAAGCTGCCGGTTCTGAGCAAAGACGACATGAAACGCCACCTGGTGTCGATCCTGCACTCGATTCAGAAGCAAACGGCGTTGATCAAGCGCTTCTTCCAGATGCCAGACACCAAGTACATCACGAACGCTCTCGGCTGAGATGCGAGTACTTTTGCAACGATTAATAGCAGCGTCTCACTGCCGACGTAGCTCATCCGCAGCAGCTCATCGACACCGCCCTTCTGATAACGCTTGAAATACGTCCGCACTGTCTCAGGGTCCATCAGCAGCGCATCGGCAACGTCCTTCACTCCACGCCCCTGACCCAGCAGGATGACCGCATTGATGCGGTACGCCTCGCGGATCTCGCGCACTTCGCGGTGAGCCGAGCGCAGCTCGGTCAGTCGCTCATCGCTGAGACGGCAGTCGTGCATGCCCTGAAGCGTATCCTGGTTCTCAGGATGCTCCCCGAGGAGCCTCAACCGAAAACTCGTATGAGACGGGTTTAGATCGGCGCCTTGCTAATTGTCCTCGCTCAGGTGGCCTCGGCGCTGCATCAGCTCCAAGATGCGCGTGGTGAGGATCAGCTCCATGGCGTACATCATCTTGCCACCCGGTATCACGAGGGTATTAAAGCCGGAGATGAAGGATCCCTCAATGAGGCCCTTCAGATTCAGCTTGTACTCCACGTCCGGCCTGGGTTTCAGGAAGTGGATCATGACCAGACTCTGATCCGCGGTCGGGATGTTGGTGACCGCGAAGGGGTTGGATGTGTCGGTTACGGGGATGCGCTGGAAGTTGATGTGAGTTTGGGAGAACTGCGGGAGGATGTAGTGCATGTAGTCATACATGCGACGGTAAATGATGTCCTTGACGTCCTCCGGGCGGTAGCCGCGCTCGCCAGTGTCGCGATGGATCTTCTGCACCCATTCAAGGTTGATCGTGGGACAGACGCCGATCAGCAGGTCGACCTCTCTAGCGATGTCGATCTCCCCGTCCGTTACGCCGCCATGCAACCCCTCGTAAAAGAGCAGGTCGGTGTCGGGCGGAATGGGTTCCCATTCGGTGAAGGTGCCGGGCGGGGAGTCCAGGCGGTTGGCCTCTTCCTCGTTGTGAACGTAGAAGCGACGCATTCCGTTGCCGTTCGTGCCGTAGCTCCGGAAGAGCTCCAACTGTTTCTCGAAGAGGTTGCCCTCCGGACCGAAGTGGCTGAGGTTGCGTCCTTCCGCCTTCGCCTTCTTGAGCTCCGCCTTCATCTTCTTGCGGTCGAAGCGATGGAAACTATCGCCCTCGACGAAGGCGGCGCGCGCGCCGACCCGGCGAAAGATGTGCTCCAGGGCCTTCTTGACGGTGCTCGTCCCGGCCCCGGAAGATCCGGTGACCGCGATGATTGGGTGCTTTCTCGACATGTCGCCTCCTCGCGATTCAAGGGTTTCGTGCCCTTTCGTTATTGGCGGCGTAGAGTGCGAAGCCTTAGAAAAGCGCCGCTCGTCGTCAGTCCTCGACGCCGATCTCGTCCTGAACGTTACGCACGATACGCGTATCAACCTCCAAGAGCTCGTCGCGCCGGTCAGGGTAGTCGATCTGGCTGAGCAGGAAGCGGAAGGCGTTGAGGCGCGCCCGCTTCTTGTCGTCCGACTTGATGATAGTCCAGGGGCAGTCGGCGGTGGAGGTGAAGAAGAACATGTCCTCTTTGGCACGCGTGTACTCGTCCCACTTGTTCTGCGATGCCTGATCGACGGGGCTCAGCTTCCATTGGCGTAGGGAGTCCTCGACCCGCTTGGCGAAGCGCCGGGCCTGTGCCTGCTGGCCGACCGAGTAGTAGAACTTGAAGACTTTGATGCCGGAGCGAATGAGCATCCGCTCCAGTTCCGGCACCGACCGCAGGAACTCCTTCACCTCGGCGCCGCCGCAGAAGTTCATCACCCGCTCCACCATGGCCCGGTTGTACCAGCTGCGATCGAAGAAGACGATCTCGCCACCCGTGGGTAGGTGGGCGATGTAGCGCTGAAAGTACCACTGGGTCCGCTCACGGTCGCTCGGCTTGTCGAGGGCGACGACGCGTGCCCCGCGCGGATTCATGTGCTCCACGAACCGCTTGATGGTTCCACCCTTGCCGGCGGCGTCTCGGCCCTCGTTGATCACCAGAATTCGTAGCCCCTCCTGTTTGACCCAGTTCTGCATCTTCAGCAGCTCGGCGTGCAACGGCATGATGAGGTCGAGGTAGTCGGCGTCGCTGAGCTTGCCGAGGCGGCCCGCACGGTCGTTCGCTGGACCCTTGCGGGTCGATCCCTTCTTTGCCCGCTTGAGCTTGTAGGCCTCCGCGTCCGGCCCGCTCGGCAAGATGATGGGCTGGCGGGCCTCCCCTCGGCCGTTTGCCTCGCCTTCATTGGTCGGCCGCGCTTCCGCGAGGAAGGCCACCTGGTCGGTGGCCCCGCCCCGCGGCGGCTGATCCTTGTCGATGACTCGGGTGATGTCTTGGGATCTCATGGTCATGGGGTTGTCTCCGGTGGCGGGGGGGAATCAATCAGGGGTGGTGGTGGCCGGGGCGTGGGTTTTCGCGCTCCGATTTGTCGCCCGTTTAGGGGGTTATCGCTCGAGGCTTGGGCTCGATTGCGCCTCGAACACGCCCGCCGACACGAATTTCTAACGCTCAGCAGGAGTGTAATATGACGGAACGATGACTAAAATATTACGAAATCATGACAAGAGAAATGGAAATTGCAACCCGGTTTCGTTGGGGTGGTGATCGGCAGTCGGGCCTCGCCAGCAGTAGGGCCGACCGTCGTGCGGGGTCCCAGCGGATCCCTTAAGGCGGAGGTGTTGGGGGAGCCTCGCGAGCCAAAGCTCACCGCCTTCGTTTCTTGCCCGCCAAGGGTCTTGCAGGGGATCAGCCGCCGGTTCGCGGTGATGGCGCCGCCTCACCGCTTTGACCGGTTGGTCGCCGCGCATCGGCGTGGTCGCGTCCCTCCAACCCACCGCTTAGGGGAAGACTCTCGGTGGATGCGCTTTCCGTTCTCGTCGTTGTCTCCGTCATCATCGTCCTGGTGTTCGATTACACCAACGGCTTCCATGACGCCTCCAACGTCATCGCCACGCCGATTGCCTCGCGTGCGCTGACCCCCATCCAGGCGGTCGTCATCGTCGCGACCTTCGAGCTCCTCGGGCCCCTGCTCGGTGGCACGGCGGTCGCCAACACGATCGGCTAGTTCGTGAACCTCGACGATATCGCCGCCATCCTTTCGGTGACCGTCATCATGTGCGGATTGTCGGGCGCCATCTTCTGGAATCTCCTCACCTGGTGGTTCGGTATCCCGTCCTCCTCGTCTCACGCGCTCGTGGGTGGCCTGACCGGGGCCGTGCTGATCGCGGTCGGATCCGATCACGTCATTTCGGGTTTCGATCAGCTCCTGCAGGGGCATTTGACCGGCGTTTCCAAGGTCCTGCTGGCGCTGATCCTGTCGCCGATCATCGGCTTCTGGGTGGGGTTCTTCATCCATCGGCTGGTGTTCTTCCTGGCACGCGGTGCAACACCTGGGGTCAACCGCTATTTCAAGCGGGTGCAGGTACTCTCCTGCGCCGGACTCGCCTTCGCGCATGGCGCCAACGACGCCCAGAAGAGCATGGGAATCATTACGCTGGTCCTGTTGAGCGGGGGCTTCCTAACCGAATTTATCGTCCCCTTCTGGATGATCCTCTCCTGCGCCTTGGCGATCACGCTGGGCATCCTGTCCGGCGGCAGGCGCATCGTGCGCACCGTCGGTTTCGGCATCTTCAAGGTTCGGCCGATCCACGCGCTGGGCGCCCAGCTGACCTCGGCCGCCGTCATCTTTAGTGCCTCCATGGTCGGGGCGCCGGTCTCGACGACCCACGTGGTGAGCTCGTCTCTGATGGGCATCGGTGCCTCGGAGCGGCCCAAGGCCGTGCGCTGGAACAAGGCTCAGGAGATCGTCAGCACCTGGATCATCACCATCCCAGGGGCCGGCTCGGTCTCCATGCTCACCTATCTGATCGTCAACGCCGTGCTGGGGCTCAACTAAACCTTCTAGGAGCCTGTCCGACTTGGGGGATCGAAGCGAGGAAGTGGGAGAACGAGGTCATTTCGTTCCGGTTTTGAGGCGCATAGTGGTTCTATGTAACGAAAAACCGGGGCGAAAGGGACCGTTCTCCCGATTTCGCAGCCGATTCATCCGGAGTTGGACAGGCTCCTAGCGACAGGCAACCCGTCACAACCGCGATTGAACCCCGTTCTCTAGGAGATCAAGATGAGTGCCACCAATAGCTCAGTCGTTACCCGGCTCGTCGACCGTGTCTTCCCGCGCATGCCGGACTTCTAAGGCCTAATCGATGCGCAGTGCGATCAACTCTGTGAAGCCATGGATGTCTTCGTGGAATTCATGGAAACGGGCGATCCGGCGACCGGCAAGCGCGTGCGAGCCATGGAGAAAGATGGCGACGACCTCAAGGCGCGCCATATGGCGATCCTGGGCCGAGCCTTCGCGACCCCCATGGATCGCGAGCACATCTATCGCGCCATCGTCACCATCGATGAAGTTCTGAATTACGCCAAGACCACGGTGCGGGAGGTCGAGGCGCTGGAGATTGCGCCGAACAGGCACATGGCGGAGATGGCGCGATCGATCCGCGACGGCAGCAACGCGCTACGCAAGGGCTACGCGAAGCTTTCGACGAACCCGACCGATACCGAGACGGACGCCGCCACGGCGCGAAAGTCCGAGCGCACCACCGAGAAGGTCTATCGCGCCGCGCTCACGGAGCTGTTTCACGCCGAAGACCATGTCGACGCGCTCGATCGCAAGACGGATGACGCCCAGGCCAATGCCATGCGCTACGTTATCGAGATCTTCAAGCGGCGAGAGGTCTACCGGCACCTGTCCAATTCGGCGGACCGGGTCGAGCACGGGGCTGGGGTGCTCCATGACATCGTGGTGCAGATCGCCTGAGCGCGACCGACGACGGCCGGGGTCGGGGGCACCACCGGCCGGTTGCGCATCGGCGATCGTCCGCCACCGGAGTGACAGCCTAGGCGAAATCCCCCGCGCTGGCTCATGTATACTGCGCCAAGGTTCTTCTAACCACTAGTCGGGCCCGACTGACACGCCGACTCGCGGGAGTCATAGGCCGTGTCGACAAAGGGCAAGAATCCGCCCCCCAGCTCCTCCGATCAAAGCGTGAGCGAGACCTTCGCGGCCATCCTGCGGCACGGTTTCGACCAGATGCTGACCTGGCGGGAGGCGGCGCATCATTGGGAGGACATCGAGGGTGTTCGCCAGATGCGGGTGACGGTGCGGCGCATGCGCTCCGCGCTCAGTCTCTTTCGCGACGCCGTTCCCAAGGACGCGAGCGACGCCTGGGGTGATGAGATGCGCTGGATTGCCGGCAATCTCGGCCGGGCGCGTGACCTCGACGTCTTTATCGCCGAAAGTCTCGTCGCCGTGTCCGCGGGGCTCACGCTTCCGGGCGACTGGCGACTCAAGGCGCTCGCGGAGGCGCGTCGCGCCCAGGTCTACGAGACCGAGGTGCGACCCATGCTCGATAGCGAGCGCTTCCAGCGCTTCATCGACGACTTTCCGAACTGGCTGGATGACCAAGCCTGGCGGAAGGGGCGGATCAAGAAGAAGTTGGCGAAACGCCTGTCGTCGAATCTCGTCGGTTACTCTCGCGGTCTGCTCGACAAGCAGGAGCGTCGCGTCCTGTCGGTCGGCACCAATGTCGATCGCGATGACCATGAGCAGATGTATCGACTGCCTATCGAGTGCAAGAAGCTTCGCTACGCCGCCGCGTTTTTCGGCCGATCTTCGGCGGTATGGATCAATTCATCGAGCACATGAAGGGCTTACAGGATCTGCTCGGCGTCATGAACGACGTTGCCGTAACCGACGGTCTGCTGGAGGATTTGTTCTCGGGGAACGGCGACGGCGATCGCGATCTTCTGCTCTACGCCGGCGCGGTGCTGGGCTGGCGCACCTGCGAGTACCACCAATTGCTGCCACGCTTCGATGACTACTGGGACGACTTCATCGGCGCCAAGCATCCCTGGTGGAAGAAGGGCTCGGCCGGACACCGTTAAGCCTCCGGACGTCTCGACTCGGGCGACCAGCCGCCCTCAATGCCTGCTGGACAGGTCGCCGCTGATCTTGCGGCCGACGAATCCCTCGTATCAATTGTTGAGCCATTTGCGCTGTCTCTAACCCATTGATTTGAAGAGATCTACAAGACTGCTCGACTTTCGTTTACCCTAGCGGCGAGCCAACAATCAATGGTTTGCGCGTGCACCGAGCGGGGAGAGCGGGAGATTCACCCCAGTAGGCCCTGCTCGGGTGGAAACCGGGCGCACGCCAAGGGATCATCGTTGTCATCGAGACGATCCCTATTGAAGGAGGACCCCATGGCGGCCATGGTGCAATCGAGCTTGTTTTCGTGGGATGCCCTCGAGGCGCGCAGCGACCTCGATCGGCTTCACCTGGTGCGTGACCATCTCCCCGATGAGCCCGCGTAGGGCGGAACGCGAGAACGGTTCCGCCATTTCGCCGGTCAGACGCAACATCCTGCAAAGATCAGCCTGTCGGTGCAAGTTCGGGCAGGTCTGTACGGGGGCACGCGCGGGGGCGATCCAGCTACCGGCCATCTCTCGGCTAGATCTCACCGGCGGACGGTCGTTCGGCGACGGTGCTGTTGCCCATCCAGGCCGTGATTTCCCTTGTCGATGCTGCTGGTCCGGCTGTTCGAGTCGTTGCCGCTGGTCTGCCCAAACTGCGGCGCGGACATGCGCATCATTGCCTTCGTCGCCCATGCCGCACCCGTCGAGCAGATCCTCATCCACATCGGTCAGCCCGCCCACCCCAGTCTCTCCCGCCCGCTTGGGACGAGGCGCCCGAGCCGGTGACGGACTGGGACCTTGTCGCTCAGCCCGAGCCTGAGCTCGAATTCGATCAGCGTATCGCCTGGTAGCCGTCTCTTGCAGGAGACGGTGCCGAGGGCCTTCGTCTTGCCTCCGTCCGGCATGACCCCGACTCCCGCTCCAGCGCGCCGCTTCTGCCTGCAACGGGCGTCGTGCGAGGCCGGTTCGCCATGTTTCCAGGCATTCGCGGGCGCGGCGCCCGGACCCGCGCGCCCAGGTCCCGAACGGGCTGGTCGGCTGGCGCGGCCAGGCTCGCGCCTTCCTGTGCCTCGAAAGCAGCCCGGGTAAGCCTCTGATTTGGCGGATCCGACCGGCTTGTGGGAAATGACATGTCTTCAGCCTGCGTCGTCCGCAATCGACGCTATACCTCGTATAGGCACAGATTGCGCCCTCTTAACCTAGCTCTGAGTAAGCCTCGTTAACCTGCTGTATTTATTTT
>NZ_JAAIJQ010000085.1 GCF_010820565.1 Thiorhodococcus minor
GAGCGTCAGGGCGACCTCTTCAACGACGATTTCGACGATCCGATCTCCTTCTGAAAGACCTCAACGCGGCGGGCCGAGACCCGCCGCAGGCCCCTGCCGCCCCCCACAACGTCCACTTCCCCCGGGGCCACCGGCCCGCCCCCGAAAAAGCGCGTTCATCACCTCACACTCGTCCACCTCCCACCATTGCTTCACCGGAGTGCCTAGGCTGGGAAGGACTCACACTCTCATCGCGAAACAATTCGAGAAACGGGCGGGGAAACAATGTGAGAGACAACACTCGCTCGGCCTGGAATGCTTGCGCTTGTGCCGGCATGCACGGCAACGCACGGCCGTCGCGTTGATGTTCCCCTTGGCGACCTCGTACCACCACTTCTGACGCTCGGCCGGCCAGATCTCCTCCTTGCCGCAGTCGCGACAGACGACGACCGTGTCGAGATAGAAACGCGGGAGGCCACCATCGTTGTTGTTGTGCGCCAGCTCGGCCCTGTCGGCTGGCACCGCATCCGGCGGAGGTGTCACCTCCGGGTCGGTCGGGTCGATGGGCGCGCGGCACTTGATGGGGGTGGCTATCCTGCGCGCGAGGGCGTGTGCCTCCTTGGAGCGCTGGCTAGTCATCGCTGTCCGCTCGGTTGGCGGGCGTCGCGCAAAGCGGGCGGGAGAAGTCGGTCAGTGCCTCGAGCAGCTCCCGGTCCTGGCGCGCCCGCGAGGGGTAGTCGAAGTGTCCGGCCTCCAGCACGAAGAGGTGCTTCTCGCCGGGAATGGCGTTGTAGACTGCGAACTGGCCTGGCGGCGCGACCGCGGGGTCGAAGCGTGCGGCCGCGATGTGCATGGGCTGCTGAATGTGCCATGCCGACAGGGCCGCATCGAAATAGCGCAGGGCGTCCGGCATCTGTCCGTGCTCTTCAGCAAAGCGCTGTACTGCTGCGCCGCTGCCGACGGTCGGCAACTGCAAGCGCAACGGCTGATGCCCGAAGCTGGGGACATTGAGGTGGCCGCGCGCGAGGCGCGGATCCCAGGCCAAGGCCATGGCGCCGAGGCCGCCGCCGAAGCTGATGCCGAGATAGCCCAGGTGTCCCGCCAGGGCCGGATAGAGCTGGAGCAGGGCGGTGACGCCCGTCCAAATATCATCTACGCAGCCGCCGAGGATGTAGCGGTCGCGCAGATGGATATCGTGCAGCACGTGCCAGATCGGATTCTCCGAGATCGGCGGGCGCCGACTCAGCCCGATGCCGCGAAAGCAGGGCACGAGGTAGACGCCGTCGGGATAGGGAAGGTCGAACGGCGGGGCTGCGATCCCGCCATAGCCGTGACCTAGGACGAAGCCGCAGCGCGGTGGCTGGCTGCGGGGCGTGAGCAGCCAGCCGCGAATCGAAAAGCCCTCGCTCGAGTCATAGGTGAGCGTTTGTACGCAAAAGTCCGGGTGCGTGAGCTCTGAGGCAGCGAGTCGCGGATTGGGGGCCACTGTCAGTGCCCGCGCATAGCGCGCTTGCCAGAAGCGCTCGAAGTCGGCCGGCGCTTCCGGAGGGGCGACCGACAGCAGCTGGTCGAGGTTGTAGCCGTAGCTCGGGTCGAAGGGATAGTCGTGCTCGAAGGTCATGTCGGGCCTATGCATTCATTCTGTGGCCGAGGATGTTCTCTCGCGGCCGAGCTTAGCGGCATGTGACGCTGGTCCCAAATCACCAGACGGTAACGGAGCCAGCTTCGCGCGGTAATAAAACCGTCTTATTCCTTTGCAATACTCCAGGCCCACAGACGGCAGCGGCGCTGCCGCCCATCCCGCTTGCCGCAGCCGGAGGACTTGATGGTCACAGGCATGACGCGATTTCTTCTCGCCGCCGCAGTCGCGGCTCCATTGACCCCGCTCGGCGCTGACGCCCTGGCCGCAGAGCCAGACAGCCTCTGCCCGCCTGCGTCCGATCAGGTTGTCGTCCGCTTCACCTACGGATCGGAAAAGAAGAGCTGGATCGAGGAGGTGACGCCAGCCTTCAACGCGCAAGGCGAGAAGACCGCCTCCGGCAAGCGCATCTGTGTCGAGTCCATTCCCAAGGGCTCGGGCGACAGCGTGAATGAGATCAAGAAGGGCGCGGCCGGCCCCGACGAGGTCCACGCCACCAGCCCGGCCTCCGATCTCTACGTGAATCTCATCAATTACGAGTCTTCGCAAGAGCAGGGTAAGGATCTGCTCAAGGTCGAGGGCTTCTTGGTGTCGTCCCCCGTGGTCATCGCCGCCTGGGATCCGGTGCTGGATGCGCTGGGTCCAAGGGACGCGATCGGCTGGGCGCAGATCTTCAAGCGGGCCAGCGAAGGCAGCTTCCGTTACGGTCAGACCAGTCCCGATAGCTCAAACAGCGGCTTGTCCGCCCTGGTCGCTCAGTTCTATGCGGGCGCGGCCGCCGAGGCCGGCCGCCGCGTGCCCAGGCTGTCCATGGCCAAGGTCGAAGATCCCAAGGTCCGCGATTTCGTCGCCAAGGTCCATGAGAGCGTCATCCACTACGGGCGCTCCACCGGCTTTTACGCCGAGAAGATGCGCGAGGGCGGACCTCAGTATGCGGATGCAGCCGTCATCTACGAGAGCGACGTCATCCAGGCCAATAACAGCATTCGTGAGAAGGGGCTGGGCTACCCCAAGCTCGAGGCCATCTACCCGAAGGAAGGGACCTTCGCGACCAATCATCCCTTCACCATCGTCAAGCGCGACTGGGTCGACGCCGATGAAGAAGAGGGCGCCAAGCGCTATTTCGCCTATCTGATGTCGCCCCAGACCCAGGCGAAGGCGCTGCAATACGGCTTCCGCCCAAGCGTTCCGCTGGACATCGACCCCAACATCTACAGCTTGGTCTGGAATGCCGAGAACGGTGTGGCGCCTTTCGACACCATCCACAATTTCCTGGCAACCCCTGGCGGGAATGTCATCAAGGCTATCCGGGATGCCTTCAGAGCCATCAAGAACAATTCGCACGTCGTCCTGGTGATCGACCGCTCCGGCAGCATGGATGCGCGGCTCTTCGACAAGGAGCGCGGCGAGCAGCGCTCGCGGATGGAGATGGCGGTCGAGAGCGCCAATCTGCTCGCGCAGACACTGCAAGACAAGGATCGCCTGTCGCTGCTGTTCTACGACTACAAGGTCCAGTATTCGGACCTGACCCCGAAGGGCCAGCCGATCCAGATGGACGCCGCCGGCAAGGAGAAGCTGGCGGAGGCGCTGGCGAAGGTCCGCCCCGCTGGAGGGACCGCGATGCGCTCGGCCATCGAGACGGCTTGGCAGGATATGTGTCGGGCCATCAAGGCCGATCCCTCCGATCATTCCATTCGCGTGCTGGTGGTGCTGACCGATGGGATCGACAATTCCTCGACCGTCTCTCAGGCCGCGCTGGTCGAGAAGATCGGCTACACGGAGCCGGATGGCAAGGGCGGCTACCTTGGCGACGGGACCTGCAAGATCCCAGTCTTCGGTATCGCCTTCGGCGGCAAGGCGGACGACAGCGCTCTGAAGGCGGTCAGCGCCGCGGCGGGCGGTGAGACGCGCCGTGGCGACTCGGCCGAGATCCGCGACATCTTCAAGCGGTTCAGCGAGCTGCTCTGAAGCACCGCATCCCTGGAGAAAGGCTCATGCACGCGCTCGACAGCAATCCCCAATGTCCGATCTTCGCCTCTGACGGCCCCTTTATGCCGCTGCGCCGCTCGGCCTCGCTGATCCAGGCGCTGCTGCTGTGCGGTCTCGTCGTCTTCGGGGGGCTGCTCGGCAGCGCGCAGGCAGCCGACAAGCTCTTCAACTTCGGTGACCTCAACGTCGACCTCTCTAAGGTCCAAGCCAAGCCGGGCTCCTCGGGGAGCGCGGCCCAGACCACCCCGGCGAAGGAGTCGCCCGCCCAGCAGCTGCCGAGCACGCCCGAGAGTCCGGCGCCGGCCGTGCTCCCCAGAGACGGACAAGAATCGATCGGGGAGACCGTCAAGCGCCAGGCAGTCAGGGTTGCGCCCGTCGCGATCCGCGCCGACACGCCTGGGAAGCAGCGGGTGGTGTACCCGGTGCGCGAGGATCGCTCGGTGATCGAGGTCAAGATCGCCGCCGGCTCCGAGAAGAAGGACTGGCTGGAGGAGGCAGCACGCCGATTCATGGCCGATACCGCGCGCAACAGCGTCAACGGCAAGCCCATCCGCCTGGTCATCGACAAGATCGGCTCGACCGAATCCGCCACCCTCATCGCAGAGGGCACGACCCTGCACAAGGGGCGGAACGAGTACCAGGTCTGGGCGCCGGCCTCGAGCATCTTCCGCAATGTGGTCGAGGAGTCCTTCACGGGCGGTAAGGTCTTCGAGACGGACGAGTCGATCGCCCGCAGCCCCATGGTCTTCGTGACCTGGGAGCCTGTCCAGAGCGCCATCGACCAGATGACCCAGAAGTCGATGAGCTTCGACACCATCACCGAAATCTTCTCGCGTGAGCTGAGCGGCGAGGTCATCGACCCGAACGGACGCAACTTCCAGTTCGGATTCACGCGTCCGCAAGACTCCAACAGCGGCGCAGTGGCCCTGATCACCATGGCCTACGAGTTCTTCGCCAAGGATCGCGGTCGCTACAAGATCCGGATGGAGGACCTCAAGGATCCCGATTTTCAGGCCTACCTCGCGTTCATCAAATACATGTCCGACCAGACCAAGGACAGCACCGGCAAGCTCGCCGAGCCCCTGATGCAGGCTGGCTACGGTGGCCAGCCGCTATCATCCGTCTACGTCTACGAGAATCTTGCCGTGAAGCTCGCCTTCATCCGTAAGGTCAACGACCCGAACGGCACCAGGCCGGTCATCCGCTATCCCAAGTACAACCTGGTCTCGGATCACCCCTATTACACCTTGCGGCACGGCAATTCCCGCGAGCAGGTCGAGGCCGCGCGCCGCTTCAAGGACTATCTGCTGACCCGCGACATTCAGCTGCTCGCGCTGCAGAAGGAGGGCTTCAGACCGGTCAGCACCGACATCTCCAATCAGGAGATGAGCGAGGTGCTCGGTGACTTCGTGACCGTGAACGGACTCATCCCGGATCTGATCAAGGCGTCCCAGATTCTCATTCCAGCCCAAAGCGGCGAGGTCATCATGGCCCTGATCCGCAGCTATCAGGAGCTTGGTGATCCCGTCGGCCCCAACCTCTGAGTGCATATCAAGGTGCGGGCAGGGCCCATGAGTGCCCTGATCACGCCCTAAACCAGATCAGGACGCCAATCACGAGTCCCCGGAGGACAGCATGAGCCAACGTATTTTCAAGCCATCCCTGGTCGCGGGCTTGCTCGCACTCAGTATCACGCTGCCCGCGGCGCACGCCACCAGCTTCGGCGACTATCTCAAGAAGCTCGGCGCCTTTTCCTTCGGAGGAACCGAGTTCGACACCTCCGACATGGAGGGCAACCAGAAGGACTGGGCCGATCGCGAGCGCTGGGTCAAGGAGGCGCTGGACAAGGCCTACCAAGCCTTGGCACGCTCGGACAAGGACGTCAGCCTCTTCGATTTCCAGAACTACTACAACGTCCTGTCCATCGAGTGGACACCGGAGTATCTCACCGACCCGGCGAATATCGGCAACCTCAATGCCTACGCGACCTTCACCGAGTACCTTTCGCGCTACCTCAAGGTGAAGCAAGAGCTGATCACCAAGATCGCCGAGCTGAATCGGCACTACGCCGTGCTCCAGCAGGTCGACCCACGCCAGCTCACCGGCCCCTTCCAGCTCAACACCAGCGGTCAGGTGCAGTCCTACACCCAGCAAGCCGCTGGCTCGGTGGACGCCACCGCGCACCAGGCCGCCTTGGCCACCTCTGCGGGCGCCGTCGAGAAGTACACCGCCGAGCTGAACCGGGCCATCGACTACGGGGTCGACCTGGAGCGCTATTTCAAGCGGGCCGCTGGTATTCAGTAGTCGCCCGGGCGACGGTCGTGACAGGTCGACGAACCACAGGGGCGATCGTCATGGCCGATCGCGCCCAAGTACCCTCGGTCTCTCGATGCGACTGGCGAGTTCTCGGCAGACAGCGGGTGCCTGCGGTTGTTGCGGGCTGGCGGTCAAGCGTGCTCCCTTCGCTTGGGACAGAAAGCTCGGCTGACGCCTCGGTGATGTGGGTGATCCAGTCGGGTGAACGGGGAGGACACAGCGCGCGTCGTCCCGCTTGAGGGCGATCGCCGGACGCTGCCTGCCCGCGTGCTTCCCCTGCTTGGCATTCCCATTTCATCCTTGGTTCGCTTCTGATCTTGGCGAGTCCGTGGTCCACGAAACCGGGCAGCGAGGCTCCCGAGAGCTCGGTGCAATAACGGCGGTTTCCCAGACGAGCGCACCACAGAAGCCTGCCTGAAGAGGCGCGGCTAGGCACCGCCATACCTCGGCGACCTCATCTGCCTGGTGCCCAGCGCGCTTTCAGTGCGTGCCTAAGGCGATTTCTGTCAATGTTCATACCGCCTGACTTGTCTCGAGACCCGCCTTCCGTGTCGCGCCGACAGTCACATCGCTTGGCTATGCTCCTGTCGGCACTCCTTGAAGGCGAATCTCGATCCGGCGCCATCTGGTATGAACCTTTCCGGCAATCGCCTAAAGCAGCGATCGACTGTTGCATTCTGTGATCCCGATCCTCTTGGGTTAACCGGTTCGTCATCTGCATTGGATAGCCTCATTGGTGAGGGCCGGCGGCTCTTGCACGATCCAGGTGGGCTTGGTGCTGAGGACGTGGGACTGAGCGTGTGGCGCGCCGCAGCATAAGGCGCGTATGCAATTGCCGGTATGGGCAATGCCCGCGCGGGGGCCGAAGGCAAAGCTCAATTTGCCAAGGGTCCGGTTGTCGCGTGGCAAGTTACCACCGCGCTGATGCGCTACGGAGCCCGGGATGATCGATTCTGTCATCAAGAGGACGACAGCACGCAGTTTGCGCGCTCGCTATGTGATCGGGCTGACTGTCATTGCGCTCCTGGTTACCGCCTCGTTCATGACGATGCAGCGCGTGGTGTCCGAGCAGCGCAATTTCACGCGGCTGGTCAACCTCTCTGGCCATCAAAGCGGGCTGGTCAACCGCGTGGCCTACTTTGCAAGTGAGATGGCCTGGGCGAAAGACCCTGACGAGTTCGAAAAGGCCCGTGCGCAGGTCGGACGAACCATCAACAGGATCCACGATGCCCACAGGCTGCTGCGCGAGGGATCCGTGGAGGCCGGGATTCCCCGGGTCTCCAGCGAGACCCTCGAGGCCATTTACAACGATCCCATGGTTGGCCTCGACTTGGCCATGGAGCGATTCCTGGCCCGCGCGCGCATCGTCTACGACACTGCGATGGATGAGCTTGGCCCTAGCTCTGCTGCATTCGTCTTCCTCAATGTCTATGGGCCCCATGTCTTGGAGCCGCTGCTCGATGCGGCAGTCGACGAATACGAGAATATTGGCCGCGACGCCATTCTGCGTATCGAAAGACTCGAGCAGGGGATCTGGGGGGCGACGCTATTGACCCTTCTGTTGGAGCTATTGGTCATCTTCCGTCCCCTGGAGATTCGGGTTCGTCAAGCTATTGACTCGCTGGAGGAGACGGTCGCAGAGCGCGAGGAAACCCGTACCCGCCTGGTTGCCGCTCAAGCGCTCGCGCTGGTCGGTGACTGGCAGTGGAATGCACAGACTGGACGGCTGGTCTGCTCGGAGCAGACCTATCGGATACTCGGTGTCGATCCAGATCACTTCGAGCCGAGCTTGGAGGCAATGGAGACCTTGCTTCAGCCGGAGGATCGTGCGCATTGGCGTCTCAATATCGAGCGCGCGGCCGTCCAGACCGAGTCGGGAGCCCTCGCATTCTCCTGCCGGATCATGCGACCGGATGGCGGGGAGCGGGTCGTCCATCAGCAGATCATGGCGCGGCGAGATGCCAACGGGCGTCCAATCGGTCTGGTGGGGACTATCCAGGACATCACCGAGCGCCGCGAGCTTGCGACGCGTCTGCAAAAGCTCTCCCAGCATGTTCCCGGCTTCATCTACCAGTACGAGATGCGCAAGAACGGTACATCGCGCTTTCCTTACGCCAGCCAGGGCATCACGGAGCTTTACGGCGTTTGGCCGGAGCAGGTGCAAGAGGACGCGGCCATTGTTTCGCAGCGCATCCATCCCAAGGATGTCCAGCGCATCAGTAGCTCGATCTTCCTCTCTGCGCGCGAGCTTTCGGTTTGGAGCGACCAGTATCGCGTCCAGCATCCGACCCGAGGTGAGATCTGGGTCGAAGGTCATGCGACACCAGAGCGCCTCGGTGATGGTGGCACGCTCTGGTACGGCTATATCTGGGAGATTACCGAGCGCAAACGGGCGGAAGACCAGATTCGCGAGCTGGCGCTCTACGATCCGCTCACTGGGCTGGCCAACCGTCGCCTGCTGCGCGATCGCTTGGAGCGCGCTTTGGCGGCGGCGCAACGCAGCGCCAAGCTCGGGGCTGTGCTTATGCTGGACCTGGACAACTTCAAGACCCTCAATGATACGCAGGGGCACGACATTGGAGACGCGCTGCTGCGCGAGGTGGCTCACCGAATGAGCAAGACTGTGCGGGCCTGCGACACAGTGGCCCGACTCGGTGGCGATGAGTTCGTCATCGTGCTCGAGGGACTCAGCCGCCAAGAAACTGAAGCCCGCACTCAAGCGCTGCGCATCGCCGAATCCGTCCATCGATCAGTGAGTCAGCCTTATCACCTGGGCGAGAAGGAGCAGCCCTACCAAACCAGCGTCAGCATCGGGGTTGCTTTCTTCGAGGATGCCTCCGGCGGTGTCGACGACCTCTTGCGTCGGGCAGACATCGGCATGTTCGAAGCGAAGGAGGCCGGACGCAATCGGATCTGCTTGTTCAGCGAGCAACGCCAGCGTGCGATCAACTCACGCACATCGCTGCTGCAGGACCTGCGCCAGGCACTTCAGGAGCGCGAGCTCATGCTGTACTACCAGCCGCAGTTTCTTCCCAGCGGTGAGCTGTGCGCAGCCGAAGCCTTGCTACGCTGGCAGAATCCGTCAGGTGGCTTTGTGACACCCGGCGAGTTCATTCCACTCGCGGAGGAAACAGGCTTGATTGTGCCGATCGGCGAGTGGGTGCTAGAGATGGCCTGCCGGCATCTATGCGCGCTGGAGGATTTCGCACTGCCCGAAGGTTTCTCGATTTCCGTCAACATCAGTCCCCGCCAGTTCTCAGATCCAGGCTTCCTCGACAAGGTGCGCGACGCGCTCGCGACGTACGGCGCTCCGGCGCAGCGCCTCAAGCTCGAGCTGACCGAAAGCAGTCTCTTCCAAGACATGGCGCACGCCACACGCGTGCTTGGCGAGCTGCGTGCTGTTGGGCTTGGGATCGAGCTCGACGACTTCGGCACGGGCTATTCCTCCCTCAGCTGTCTGAAGTCGCTGCCCCTCGATGCCCTTAAGCTGGACGGCTCTCTGGTGCGCGATATTGCGGGAGATGCGCGGGACTCGGCCATCGTGAGGGCGGTGATCGCCATGGCAAAAACGCTGTCTTTGCAGGTCATTGCTGAGGGTGTCGAGACCCAAGAGCAGCGTGCCTTCCTTGCGCATGAAGGCTGCGACAGGCTGCAGGGCTTCCTGATGGCGCGACCCATGCCGTTCGAGCACTTCTGCGCCCTTCTGGAGCCAGCCTCGCAGTGCCGACGTATTGATGGCGCTGCCGATCAGACGCATCGGTTCGCCGTCTTGTCAGGTCGCGAGTCCCCCGATGGCTTGCTCGATCCTGTCGTGAACGGATAAGGGTCCAAGCCATGGCTGAGCGTGGCTCGCGTAAAGTGGCGACGCGCTTGGTCGATCAGACGAAGCGCGGATGGCGCTCCTGCGTTTCGGGGCTATTGACGATGACTGTTCTTGCTCAAGTCGCCGCGGCAGAGCCTTTTCGGCTAGGGGTCATCAACGAACGCCCGGATCGTCCAAGCTTCGCCTTAGAGCAGTATGCGCCTCTTGAGGCCTACCTCCATGCGCGTCTCGCCGAACGCGGTTTCGCGACCACGGGCGAAGTCGTGATCACCCGTGATCTGGACGAGATGTCCTCGCGCGTCGAAACGGGCGCCGTGCAGGCTGTTCTTGAGGGGGTGATGCCGACGCTCAAGCTGCGGCAGCGAACTGGGCGACTGGACGTTCGTCTGCTGCTCTGGCGAAAGGGGCAACGGCAATACCATACGGTGTTCTTTGCGCGCCGGGACAGCATGATTGAGCGCCTCGACCAGCTTCGCGGCAAGACCATTGTCTTCGAGAGCCCGCGATCGACATCGGCTTACGATGTTCCGCGTCTTGCCCTGATCGAGGCGGGGCTGAACCTGGTATCGGCGGTAGGGAATGGCGTCTCCGACGGACACAGCCCGCGTGATGTGCGATTTGTCTTCGCTGGGTCAGAGTTGAATCAAGCGTACTGGGTTCATGCGGGCCGCGCGGATGCGGGCGCGTTCAACGACGGTGATTGGGAGCGTGTGCCAAAGACGATCCAGTCAGAGCTGCGGATCTTCCACGAGACACCGCCGATTCTGCGCTGGCTGTTGTCATTCACGGCAGTGGTCGATCCTGATGTCCGTGATGCAGCTGTCGAAATCCTGCTCTCTATGGACAAGGATCCAGAGGGGCGTGCCGTCCTCCAAGCCGCCTCGCGCATCGCAAAGATTGAGCGCTTGACCGATGCGGATCGTGCCAGTCTCACCTACTGGGAGCAGGCCCTGCGACGGCTCGGCTCGATGGCGATTGAATGATGACTTGTCTGCCAGTGTGGCGGCAACCGCAGGTCTGGCGCATGCGGGCGGACGTAGGGTGACGCGGCGATGAAAGGCGCGCTCCGGCGGTTGAGCACCAAGTATGCGCTCGTCATCGCAGCAGTGCTCCTGCTTTGCATGGCGCTCGTGCTTATGCTCGCGGGCTACTTCGTGTTTCGCGGAACAAACGACCTACGCGGTGAGCTTTCCGACTCTTTCTCGGCGTTCCAAAGCGTCAACGATCTGCGCACGCTGCGCGCAAGCAGCACCTATCTGGGGCAGCGCCTGTTCGACCCGCTCTACAACCTGGATGTGACCGCACTAAACGCGGAGATCGCGCTGATCAGCGACTGGCTGCAGCCGCGCTCCGTTTTCATCCTGGACGACCAGGGACGCCTTGTTACCGATGGAACCCCGGCCAACCCCGATCATGGCCGAAAGGAGCGCATTCCCGAAGCCTTGGCGCAGCAACAGTCCGTGATCGAGCCGGCGGAGGATGGCAAGCGGATCTACTTCCGGATCGTGCATGAGGGCAGCGTGATCGGCTACGCCCGCATCGCTTTTTCAAACGATCGTCAGCGCGCCTTGCTTACCGAGCTGCACAAAACGGTCGAGGTTGCCTGGCAACGCTTCGAGCAATGGTTCCTTTCCATCGGTGCGGTTGGATTTGCCGTTGTCGTCCTAGTGAGTCTGGGCGTCGCCTGGCGTTTGTCCATCTCGCTTTCGCGACCCCTGCGCGAGATGAGCCGCGCGGCTGAGCAGTTCGCTTCTGGCAACCTGACCCATCAGCTGCCGGCGCAGGCTGACGATGAGCTCGGACGCTTGGCGAGCTCGCTCAATCGCATGGCGAAGGATCTGCGGCGTGCCGGGCGTCTGCTCATGCGCGCTCAAGAAATGGCCTCCTTCGGGAGCTGGGAATGGCGTCCGGACCAAGAGAGTCTGCATCTCTCGCACGGCGTCTACGCGATTTTGGGGCTGGTGCACGGGTCACATCCTTGTGCAATCGCGGACGTACTAGAACGCTCGGTGCCCCCGGACCGCGACCGCTTTGAGAGTCTGCTTCGAGGTCGGTTTGAAACACCGGTTTCCTGCGAGCTGCGCATTCTTCGCGAGGATAGGCAAATGCGAAGCGTGCTCGTCAAGGGTGAGTCGGAGCGTTCCGAAGACGGGCGGCTGATCGCGAGCTTCGGAACCATTCAGGACATTACCGAGCAGCAGCAGGCGCAAGCGCAGCTTACGCGCCTTGCAAACTTCGATGTCTTGACCGGACTGCCCAATCGTAATCTCTTCTACGACAGGTTGCGTCAGGCGCTGCGCAAAGCACAGCGTGAGCAACGCCAAGTCGCGCTGTTGTTCCTCGATCTGGATCGTTTCAAAGAGATCAACGACGCGCTGGGGCACGACGTGGGGGACGCGCTGCTGCGGGCGGCGGCACAGCGCCTGCGGGAATGTATGCGAGATTCGGATACCTTGGCGCGGATGGGCGGTGACGAGTTTGTATTGATGATCGAGGATTTCTCCGAGCCAACGACACCCTCGACCGTTGCGCGCAAGCTGCTCGGCGTTTTAGGCGCGCCCTTCAGTCTAGCCGAGCGCGAGCTCTTCATCTCGGCCAGCGTCGGAATCGCATTGTTTCCGCAGGATGCCAACGATTTGGAGACGCTCATCAAGCACGCTGACATCGCCATGTACGCCGCTAAGGAGCAAGGAAAGGGTGCGTTTCACTTCTTCACGTCCGAGCTGCAGCGAGTGGCGAGCGAGCGACTGGCGCTCGAGCAGCAGCTGCGCCAGGCGATCGAGCGCGCGGAGCTGTACTTTCATTTCCAGCCACAAGTCCGTGCAGCCGACAGTCGTCTTGTCGGAATTGAGGCACTGCTGCGCTGGGGGCGCGACGAAACTAGTGTGTCGCCGGCGCGCTTCATTCCTGTCCTAGAAGAGACCGGGCTCATTACCCGGGTGACGGAACAGGCGCTGCGCGAGGCGTGCACTGCGCTCAAAGCATTGGAGGTTCGCGGGCTGGCGGATCTGCGGGTTGCCATTAACCTCTCTGCCCGACAGCTTAAACAGCCAGATCTACTCGGACAGATTCAATCCGTGCTCACAACGTACGAAGTCCGCGCGAAGCAGCTTGAGGTTGAAATCACCGAGAGTACGCTGCTGGACGACGCGCAATGCCAAACGAACGCGGCACAGCTGAGTACACACGGCGTCCGACTTGCCATCGATGATTTCGGCACTGGCTACTCATCGCTCACCTATCTGAAACGTTTCGATGTCGATGCGCTCAAGATCGACCGCTCATTCATCGCTGACCTGCTGCTTGATGAAGACGATGCCCAGATCGTTGGCGCAGTCATTGGCCTGGCACAGGGGCTAGGGATCGACAGTGTCGCCGAAGGCGTCGAGGATCTAGCGCAGCGCGCACGGCTGGAGTCCCTTGGGTGTGATTTGATCCAGGGCTACCTCATTGCGCGTCCCATGTCGCTTGACGAGCTGCTGACATGGACTGGCAATGGGGGCTCGCCCGACAAGTCGGACGTGATGGCGAGAGACCAAGGGTAGACCGCGACCGATCATGCGAGCATCGAGACAAGGGGCTCCTCGTAACCGTTTGGGTAGCGCCCCTAGTTGTTTGTCTCCAACCCGGTGTGACGCTTCGCGGTACTCGAGTGCTGGTTTACCAAGAAACCCGCACGTGGTCGAGTCGGTGGTGACGTCTCGATTCACTCGGGTCGGTTGAGATGCTCTGCGCGGCGACGTCGTCGCAGGGGCTTGGCCTTCTTGGCGCTGGATCGGGCTCGTCGACGGACGGCTGCGGGCACGCGTGCAGCGAGAGACGGGGGCTAGCATAGGTTGATGCTGAGCATCGGCGCTTGGCGTGTCAGGCCGCAACGCCTTGCGGCGTGGGTTTGACGCGCGCCGCATCATAGCCCTGTGCCGCGGCGATCGCCATGGCTCGATCGTATTCGATCGGGTCGAGGCGCGGCGTGCGGGCGATCAGCCACAGGCGCCGACGGCTCGGCGTGCCCATCAGCGCCCAGCGGTAGTTCGGGTCGAGGCCGATGACCCAAAGATCCCCGCGAATCAGGTTGAAAAACGTCAGCACCAGCTTCGAGCCGCCCGCGTCCGCGGGCAAGACCCGTCCGTTTACCTCGGTACGCCGCATGCCCGCGTTGGCATTGTAGGAGATCGTTTGAACGCCGATGCGCCCGTCAGGCCGCTTCGCATAGGTGGCACTGACGTTCACGCTGCACCGCCCGAATCCGTCCGCCTCGAGATTGGGCAGTCGCGCGACTTCGAGCCAGGTCCCCAAGAGGCGATCGAGGTCGACCTCTGCCACGGTTTCGGGCGCATGCCGGGAGGCAGCGGAGCCGCCCGGGAGGGCGTTGCGCAAGGCCATCACAATGTCTTTGATCATGACACGGCAGTTGGGCGCCCATCGCGCGGAAGCAAGTGGCTGCGCTCAGACGTGCGCGATGGAGCGCGATTCAGAGACGCGACTGAGCCCATCGGCAGACGCCCGGCGCGGCCGACCCGTTTCCCTTTGCCTGTGACGGGGATCGCCGATTCCGGAGCTTCATCAGTTAGCGCGCGGCCTGATGTCCTGCACAGCGTCGCGATCCCTTGGCAGCGATGCGTTGCGGGGACCAGGCTGCCCCGATCAGAGAGAGCGCCCCGCGGATGGTGCGTCGTGACCAAAGACCCATGACCCAAGTCAGGTTGAAACGGCTGGTCCGGCCGATCTACGCTCTTGAGCAGTCTCCTGGGGCCAGGACGACTGAGCGAACCTCGGCGCCGCCCCGTATCCATACACCACCTCAGCCCGCTGCGGGCACGGAGGCGAGATGGGCGCATTGCCGCCACCGGTCGAAATGTTCCGCGCCGAAGGCGATCCAGCGCATGCCGATCCCCCGTCTGATGCTCCGCGCGTCTCGGACAACCCGGCCGTGGTTGAGATTTGGACCCTACGCCTCAGGCTCATCCTGACTCCGGCTCTGGCCGGCGCTGTGGCCCTGGCGATCACCCTGGCCCTGGTCCCCGCGCCACGGATGGCCCCAGAGCTGGTCCGATTGCTTCACAGCATGGTGCTGATCAAGGGGCTGATTGCCGTCGGAGCTGCAGCCCTCGTCTACTGGCGCCTTGGACGGCCACTGCGCTCCAGGCTGGCGTGGAAGTACATCGCCTGTCTCGCGCTGAGTGCTGCCGCACTTGGATGGCTGTGGGGCCTGTCTTGGGTGCCGGTCGGCGGGGCGCTCTACTGGGCCGGGTTGATCGGACTGCTGCTGGTGGCACGTCGGGATCCGCTCCTGGCGGACGTCACCTGTCGGTCCGAGTGAGCGACCCTTGCGGGAGCGGCGCCCGACCAGCTCGTCGGCGTCCCCCGCGCCCGATGTGTTGAGGACGGGAGCCGAAGCGGGAATGGCTGCACGTCCGCGCTTGGGGCATTCGCCGCCAACGTGAGCCTATCGCAGGACGGCCAAAGCACAACTGGGTGCTCCATCGTCGCTCAAGCCGTCCTGGTGGGCGATGCCCCAGCCGATGCTGTCGACGACGCCGGTCAGCGGGGCGTCCGGATAGCTCATCAGGGCGATGATGGCCGGGTCGCGGCCTGGATACGGCCCACCAGGGTCTCGCGGAAGTAGCCGTGGACCCAGAAGCTGTTGACGTCCACCAGTGCCGCCACCGGTTGGTTGGCGACCGCCTGGCTGCCGAGGCGCAGGTTCAGGTTGGTGATGTAGCCGTCCACCGACGCCTTGACCTGCGTGAAGTCCAGGTTCAATTGGGCGGTCTCCAGCGCGGCTTTGGCGGCCCGCGACTGGGCGTTCTCGTCACCCGCGGCCCCCAGGCTCGCCTCGGCGCTCGCGAGCTCCGCTTGGGCTTGTGCCTTCGCGGACTTGGCTTGAATCAGCGCCGACTGGGCCTTGACGAGGTTGGCCTGGTCCACGTCTTGGGCGGCCTTGGCGCTGTCGAACTGGCGCTCGGAGATGTCGCCCTTCTTGACCAGCTGGTCGCGCGCTCGAAATTCGCCTTGGTCTCGATCGACTCAGCCTCGGCACTCTCCACCGCTGACTCGGCCTGGTTGATCTGGGAATCGCTCCGTTCGAGGCCAGAACCATCAGGCCGATGGTCTGCTGCGGCCGCAAGAACCGTTCGTTGATATCGCTGAGCAGCGCCGTCAGCCCCAAAATGGCCGCGACGGTCAGAAAGGTGCGCATGCGAAGGTCCTCGTGGTGCGTCTAATCGCCCTGGGCCATGCCCCTCCAGCTCCGTTGCACGATCAGGAACAACAGCGCGGTTGTCCAACCAATCAACACGACGCCGATCAGCGCCTCGATCCCGCTCAACAGGCGCCAATCGTGCTCCACCGGCGTAACGTCGCCATACCCTAGGGTAGTGAAGGTCACCACGGAGAACTAGGTCGCCTTCTCGAAGGTGGCCAGGTGCTCGCCGGGTAGCACCAGCAGGTATGCAAGCGCCCACAGAACGACCTCGATCATATGCAGCATCAGCAAGACCAGCGCGGGAAAGGTCACCGCCGGCACTGCGCCAGCGCGATAGCGACCTCGAGGGATATCCGACACCGGCGAATCCCTGGACGCCGATCTCCACTGGGTCTCTGGTTCAGGGGCTTGCCGCGGCGAATGGAATGGCCATCGCGAAGCGGCTGAACGGCATCGCGGTGCGCATCTTTGGTCTCATGGGCGACGGCGAGCGCTCGGAAGGTGCGGTCTGGGAGGCCGCTCAGCTTGCCGTCGACAAGCGGCTCGACGGCGCGGCTGCGATCGTCGACGCCAATGGCCTGGCGCAGAGCGGACCTGCTCCCTACGCGCATGACACCTCCGTCATCGCCGGGCGCTTCAGGGCCTTCGGATGGAAGGCACTGGAGATCGATGGTCACGACTTCGGTAAGATCCTCCGTGCCCTGGAGCAGACCCGTGATTCCGAGCCAACGGCGATCGTCGCCACGACGATCAAGGGCAAGGGCGTGTCATTCCTCGAAGGCGCGACGGGCTGGCACGACAAGGCGCTCGACGCGGCGGAGTGCGTCCAAGCCTTGCGCGAGATCGCGCCCGCGGACCAGGGTGTCGAGGTCGATACCCGCTTCCTCAGCCCCAGTACCGCCCGGAGCTCGCCTCCGCTCGCGCTCCCCACCAGGGTGGACTACGTGGTTGACGATCAGGTCGCGATGCGCACCGCCTTCCGCAGTGCCCTGACCAAGCTCGGCATGCACTTTCCGGATCGCGTCGTCCTCGACCGTGACGTCAAGAATTCCACCAAGACCGACCGCTTCGCGGATGAATACCCCTGGCGCTTCATCCCCGCGTGATCGATGCCAACTCCATCGAGCCTCTGGATGTCGAGACGCTGCAACGTGCGGCGCGGGAGACCGATGGCGTGCTGGTGATCGAAGATCATCACCGCAACGGCGGCCTTCGCGAGGCGGTCGCGGCTCAGGTCGGACGCTTGGGCCGCGTCTTCCACCTTGGTGTGACTGGAGCGCCGCACTCGGCGACACCGGAGGAGCTGCTCGAGCGTCATCGTCTGTCGAGCAGGGCTATCGAGCGCGAAGCCTCCGCCCTGGCTGCCTGAGGCCTCAAGGCTGGCTCCAGCCGTGCGAGCCGCTGCGCCTGCGCACACAGCTGGTCGCCTCAGTTTCGATCGCGCCTGGCCCGCGGCCTGCCGTAGTAGTTGTAGAGCACCGTCTCCGCCTGATCGTTGATCGGTGCTTCCAGATCATAGGGCGGTGCCTTCTCGAGCTGCTCTGCCGTGACGTCCAGCCTGAGGTCATGGTCGATCCAGCTCACTTCGGTGATCCATTCGCTGGCGAGCAGCAGCTTTTTCGAGAAGGGCAGATAGGAGGTGTCGAGCACCAGATAGCGAATCCCCCAGCGCTTGTCCTCGATGATGAAGTCCGCGATATGACCAGCGCCTTGGCCTTCGGGCGTGCGAGCCTTGTAGCCGAGAACCTCGTCGACCGATCTCACGTGGGTCTCGGCTTCTGGAGTCTCCTCGGGGGGCTCGCCGGGCTGTTCGTGGGGGACCATGAGCTCCGGGTAGCCATAGTTGCCCCAGAGCCCGCTGCCGACCCAGTAGTAGGAGGTCGCGAAGAAATCGTGATAGGCCCTTTCGTAGCGACGTGAGACCGGTGCGTCGGCGTCGAGTGGCGGACACTCCTCGATCTGCTTGCGGGTCAGTCGGACGGGAATCGCCTCTTCCTCCCAGCTTGCCTGCTCGAGGTATGCTAGGGAGACGAGGACCTTGCGCCCGAGCAGCCGCGGGCCGGTGCGGGCGACCATGTAGCGCAGCGTCCACTGCTCGTCATCGAAGAGAAAGTCGCTGCAGCGACCGATCTCGCCATCGGTTGCGACCAGGCGGTATCCCTCCAGCTCGACCAGGCTTCGAAGCATCTTGACCTCCTGCGCGTTCTGCGCTCCAAGCGATCTTCATGGCTCAAGCTCGCATCTGTCGTGCCAGTAGGGCGTAAAGGCGGCCGCTCGGCTGGCCGACCCCGACATCCAAGGCATGTCGGGGAGTAGCCAAAGCATGGCGAGCGCGGCTCCAGCGGAGAGCGTCAAGGGTGGGCCGACCCGCAGCGCGAGTCAGACCGAGCCGCTGAGTCCGCATAGGCCGCTCTTGAAGGCGGCATTGCTTAGGATTGCAAGGACGAGGGCGGACGCGGCGATCCTATCCGGCCCCGATGCGGCGGCCGTGCGCCCGACGGACAGCGTGATGGCATTGACGTCGAGCAGACCGGCGATGCTCGCCACGGTGAGGAGACCTGCATCGCCGAAGCTCTCGCGTGCGCTTGCGGTCAGGACCGCGACCAGGGTGAGCAGCACCGCGAAAACGCAGTGCCAGGCCGAGCGCCAGCGGATTGTCGACCTGAAGCTCAGCGACGTGCTTCAAGCGCTCGCGGCGGAGCCAGAAGCCGAGGGCCGGAAGGCCGATCAGCGCCGAGATCGCCAGCAGCGGCACTGTCAGACGCAGCGCGAGCTCCGTGTCGATCGCGGCGCAGATTGCGGGCACCCGCGGTGCCAATGTGGCATTGGCGATGAGCACGCCGGCGGTAACGAGTTGCAGATCTGCGCTTTGACGGGATGCCAGCTTCGCGAGCCGAACGGTCGTTGCCGCGGATGAGGCGAGTCCACCGAGGAAGCTGGTGATGGGAATGCCTTTGTCGGGGCCGAGGATCTTGACCGCGAAGTAGCCGACATAAGAGATGCCGGCGATCAGGACTACCAGCCACCAGAGCGCGTAGGGGTTGACGATCCCACCCGGACCCAAGTTGCGATTCGGAAGGATCGGCAGGATGACGAGCGCCAGCAGGAGGAGTTGCAGGGTGGCCTGCAGCTCGGTGCGGTCGAGGTTTTCGACCCAAGCATGGAGCTGGGGCTTGAATCCGGGCAGCAGGCTGGCGGCGACCGCTGAGATGACCGCCGTTGGGATCATGTCCAGGGTTGCCAAGGCACCGAGCGAGAAGGCGAGGAGGGCGGCGACGAGGCTGGTGGTCCCGGTGTCGTCGCTGCTCCTCAGGCTCAGCGCTTATGCCGTAAGGAAGATCGGCGCGAGCGCGGCGAAGACCCAGCCGAAGATCTCGGGCTCGAGTCGCGTCGCCAAGATCCCTGTCGTGCCACCGAGAAGACCGATGAGACCCTAGGTTCGCACCCCCGCGGCATGGCGCGAGGCGTCCTGCTTCAGCGTCGCACGCCAGCCGCGCTCGACTCCGAAGAGCAGGCCAATGCCCAGCGCGGCCCCCAGCCCGATCATGGCGGGCATTTCCTCGGCGGCGATGCTCGCGCTCGCAATCATGGTGCGCGACTGACTGAGGCGTTTCTGTGCATGGGCGGACAGGGCAAGACCGACGCGGCCGAGCATCCGGGCCGCAGGCCCGGATGCGACCTTGGGCGAGGGCTTGCGCCGGCATCACATCAACACCCGATCGACGACATGCACGATGCCGTTGCCGGCCGCTAGGTTGCCTTTGACGACTTCGGAGCCGCCATAGCGCAGGTTTGGCCCAGGACCGGACGCGAGCGCGACCGCGTTCCCGTCGATCGTTTCCACCTCATCCATCTGCATCAAATCCGTCATGCCGATGCGGCCTGAGACGATATGCCGGCTGATAAGCTTCGACATCGCCTCGTCGTTCTCCATGAGCCGTTGCCGTTGCGCCTCAGACAACTGATCGAAGGCCGAATCGAGTGGGACGAAGATCGTGTAAGGACCCTTGCCTTTCAGCCGCTCGTCCATTCCGATGGATTCGATGGCGAGCTGAAAACGCGTGAACAGCGCCGAGTCGCCCGTGATGTCGATAACCGTCGATCCGGGTGCTGCTTCGGGCGGCTCATAAGGTCGTAAAGATATCCGGCGGCTCGTAGTTCTCCAGCCCCGCCTCCGCGCGAGCCCGGGTCTCTTCGTCGGCGACTTTGCTGCCGATCGAGAGGGCAGCCAAGGGGCCGAGCGTAACGACCAGGAGTAGAGGGACAGCAACCGAATATTGCTGGTAGAAGGGATTCTTGTCAGCCATCGTCTGTTACCTCCAACATGTGCGTTTACGCGATCGATCGCGCGGTGCGGGTGGTATCCGAGCCCCAGTCGAGGATCTGGCTCAGGTGCATCGACCCTTGGCTGAGACGACCGCCCCAACGTGTTGGGACGACCGCCGCTCATGGTCGGAGCGGCTGTGCGTTCGACTGCTTGGCTGTAGGGTACGCAGCCGGCATGCCAGGGCGGGGCATTGCGCCTCGGGCGTCGTGGCAGGATTGAATTCCTGCCTGTCGGGCTCGGAGATCATGGCGTGGGCTGGTGCCTTTGATCCGCCCGGTCCGGGATATGCCCCGTCACGGGACTTCGGAAGGTGCGATGGCCCCCCAAGACGCGCGCTTGGTCGATCGACAGAAGGCGTTGGACCGAGCACGATCGATGCGGCTCTCAGGGCCCGAGGAGGCAGTTTGACCGAGCTTTCACTCACGACAACCTTGATCGTCTTCACCCTGGGGGCCGCCGTGATCGGGCTGGTCGGGGTCAGGCTGACACGCTTCGCCGATGAGCTCGCGGACCTGACCGGGCTTGGCGAAGCCGTCTTCGGCGCCGTTCTGCTCGGCGCCAGCACCTCTTTTCCCGGGATCGTCGCATCCGTGACCGCCGCCGCATCCGGTCACGCGGAGCTGGCCGTGAGCAATGCCGTGGGCGGCATCGCCGTGCAGACCGTCTTTCTCGTCGCCGCCGACCTGGCTCATCGGCGCGCGAATCTGGAGCATGCAGCGGCCTCGGTGCCCAATCTCATTAGTGCCGCGCTGCTATGCGGTTTGCTCGCCCTGCCGCTCATGGCCTCCAACGGCCCGAGCTTCACCCTGCTCGGGGTACACCCGGCCTCCTTCCTGCTGCTCGGGATCTATGTCTTCGGGCTGCGCATCGCCTCTCAGAGCCGCGACGCGCCGGGCTGGCGCCCGGTTCGCACGCGCGACACGCTGGAGGACAGGCCCCAACGGACGTTCGCGAGAAAGCGCAGTGCCACGCGGCTGTGGCTGGCGTTCGCTGCCAGCGTCGCCGTCGTCGGCGTCGCCGGCTGGCTGGTGGGGATCTCGGGGCTTGCACTGGTCCGCCACACGGGTCTCTCCGAGACTCTGGTCGGGAGTCTCTTCACCGCCACGGCAACCTCGCTGCCAGAGCTGGTGACCGCGGTCGCGGCGGTGCGACAGGGCGCCTTGACGCTGGCGGTCGGTGGCATCATCGGCGGCAACACCTTCGACGTGCTCTTCCTGGTCTTCGCCGATGTGGCCTATCGCGAGGGCTCCATCTATCACGCCATGGGGGCGCAGCCGCAGTTCCTCATCAGTCTCTCGATCCTGCTCACCGCTATCTTGCTGCTGGGGCTGATTCGCCGCGAGCGGCGGGGTGTCGCCAACATCGGCTTCGAGAGCCTTGCTGTGCTCGTGTTCTACCTCATGGGGCTCTCTGTCCTCGTCTTCGGCGGATAGGTATGCCCAATGTCTCTTCCGCCAGGGAGGCCGTGGAGACCCTCTCCGGTCAGACCGGTCGATCTAGAAGAAGCTGCCAGCCTCCAGCCTCCAGCCTCCAGCTGCCAGCCACCAGCGGCCAGCTTAGGGCTCGGTTGCGGAGCCGCTTTCAGCCCTTCTGAAGCCCAGCCAAGGGGGAGCGATTGGTCGGCTCTAAGATCCAGCAAGCTGATGGTATTCAATTGCTCGAGGCTGATGGCTGGAAGCTGAGCGCGCGATTCAAGGTCAACGCTCGTAGACGAGCCGATCCGGGTGCACCCCCAAGCTCAGCAGGTGCGCGTTGATCGCTTCGACGAAGCCGGCTGGCCCGCAGACGTAGAAGAGTTGTTCGGGATCGTCGATGTGCGCGGCCAGGAAGGTGGCGTCGGTGTGACGTCCTTCGTGGCTCGGGTCGTGCTCGTGGGTGTAGGTGAGCACGCAGCGCTCGCCAAGATAGTGCTCGAGCTCTGCACGGCAGATCACGTCCTTCTCGGTCTTATTGGTCAGCAAGAGCTGATGACCGTCAAGGGCGGTCTTTCCAGGTCCGCCGCCTTCGGCTAAGCGCCCTGCAACGGTGCTTCTGCACCGGCCATTCGCTCAAAAGGACCGTTCGACCCGCCTTGTTGCGGAGATGGACCGGTCTCGTCCCCGCGTTGACGCGGCCACCGCGCCTGGTCCATGACTTGCTCACAGGCTGTGACTTGGCTCGCGCGCGGGATTCGCTTGGTCCCTTCCGATGTCGCCGTCATGGCGATGGGAGACGAATCGGCAGCCGGCGATGCCCGCGCGCGGAGCAGCCTCAGCCCAGGAGACCACCCTATGTTCTTCAAGCAGTTCTATCTGGAGAGTCTGGGCCACGCGTCCTATTTCGTCGGCTCCGAGGAGACCGGCGAGGCCTTCGTGCTCGACGTCCGCCGCGACGTGGACACCTATTTCGAGACCGCGCGCGAGCAAGGCATGCGGGTTCGCTACGCCTGTGACACGCACCAGCACAACGACTATTTGACCGGGATCTGCGAGCTGCCCGATCGCGGCGACATCGAGCTGCTCGCCGGTGCCCGCGCCGAGCTCGGGTACAGGGTGACCCCGATGGAAGACGGTGAGCGCCTGGAGAGGGGCGAGGTGTCCCTCGAGTTTCTGCACACCCCCGGACACACCCCAGAGCACATCAGCCTCGTCCTCACCGACCGTTCGCGCGGCGACGGGCCCGCCATCTTTTTCTCAGGCGGGGCGCTCCTAGTGAGCGACCTCGCCAGGCCGGATCTGCTCGGCGGGGAAGAAGAAGCGCGCCATAGCGCCGAGGCTTTCTGTCAAACGCTGCAAAGCAAGGTGCTGACGCTACCGGACTTCGTCGAGGTCTATCCGACTCATGTCGCGGGCTCGCTCTGTGGCGGGAGCATCGGCAGCCGCCTCTCGACGACTGTGGGCTACGAGCGGCGGATGAGCCAGCTGCTGGCGCGCCTTTCGGACGTCGATGGCTTCGTGGGGCAGTGCATGGATCTAGCGGATCTGCCCTCGGTGCCTCCCTACTGGCCGCGTATGCGCAAGCTCAACAGCGCGGGGCCGCCCCGCCTCGGGGTGCTCGCCGACCCGCCGCCGCTCGGCGTGGATGAGGTCGATCGGCTGCGACGCGACGGCGTCACGGTGCTCGACTGCCGCTCGCCCGAGGACTTCACGGCTCACATTCCAGGTGCGCTCAATGTTGGTGTCGGAACCTCCTTCGCGACCTGGGCCGGGAGCGTCGTGCCCGACGATCGGCCCATCGTGCTGGTCCTGGAGCAGCCGAGCGACCTCTGGGAGGTCTCTGCTGGCAGCTGCTGCGCATTGGCTACGAGCTTCCTGTCGGCTGGCTGGCGGGTGGCATGCTCGCCTGGCGGACCGCAGGGATGCCGATCGACATCCTGCCGCAGTGGACGGTCTGGGAGCTGCGCGATCAGGTCGAGAAGGCGTGCGATCTCATGGTGCTGGATGTGCGTCAACCGGCGGAATGGAGCGCCGGGCGCATCCCCGAGGCCGTGCATATCACGGGGGCCGAGATCACCCGCCGGGCCGACGAGATCCCCAAGGACCGGCCGGTCGCGGTCGTCTGCGGGAGCGGTTTTCGGTCTTCGGTCGCCGCCAGTGTCCTCAAGCGCCGGGGCCACAAGGCGGTGTTCAACGTGCTCGGCGGCATGACCGGCTGGGAGGCAGAGGCGCTACCAGTCGTGCACTGAGCTGACCCAGCCGATGGACGCTCCGCCGCTGGAGTTGCGGATCGCTGTCCGTCGGCCGGGCACGGATGCGCGGAGGAGGGGTCGAAGCACCTGTGCGCCCAACGCGCAAACGAAGCGATTCACCGAACAGAGAGGACCGACCATGAAGCCAATCAACACCGCACTCGTCCTGACGGGTGCCCTGATCCTTGCCGGTTGTGGTACCACGACGGGCCAAAGGAGCGGGAGCGGCGCGCTCCTGGGTGGCGCAACGGGGGCTGCGATCGGCTCTCTCAGTGGAGATGCCGGAAAAGGCGCACTCATCGGCGCGGGCGTCGGGGCCGCAGGCGGCTACATCTACGATCAGGATCAGAAGGCGCGCGAGAGGCAGCGCTACGACGACAGGCGCCGGCGAAGCTATTACTGAGCCGAGGAGGGGGTGGCGATCTTCGCAGGTGACGCAGCTCTGGCCATATCGTTACCCATAAGTCCCACTCACGGATCGTTGCGCCTCCAAGGCGAGCACAAAGTCGGCTGCGCGCTGCAGA
>NZ_JAAIJQ010000086.1 GCF_010820565.1 Thiorhodococcus minor
TTCCTCGACTGGATCGGCTTTGGCGGCCCGATCCTCAAGAGCGGCGACCCGATCGAGCAGCTCAAGCAGGTTAAGTACATGGACCTGGTGGCCAACGCTGTCATGCTAAACAACGTTGCCGACATGACTGAGGTGATCTCGGGGATAATCGATGAGGGCTTGCCGGTAACCCCGGAGCTGGTTTCGCGTCTTAGCCCATGCACGCGCGATCATATTCGCCGCTTCGGTCAATACGCGCTTGACATGGACGAACATCCAGCGGCTCTGCACCCGCGAGCACTGCCGATCTTCGCTGCGACGGAGAAGTGATAAAGAATTGCACGTATCCCGAGCAGACCCCCGATAGGCCGCGCTCAGTGCCGCCTCGAAATTGGTCATGCGGCCATTCATGACGATGTCCCGCAAGAGGACCGAGGCTTGCGCCTTGGCTCCCGTTGAAGACAAGGGGGTAAGTGGCATGAGCGTTACCGCATCCACGCCGAAGGTCATGAGCGCCAGACGGTCATCCTCCCCCAAGAGCTCGACGAAGAGCTCTGCCGCATCGATGCCGATACGGCCGGGATCATTGGCGTGCATGCTCAACGAGTGATCCAGCGCCAGCACGACATCGACGGAGCCGGCCGAGACGGCGGAGCAGAGCAACGCAAAGACCAAGAGCACGGAGCACAGGGCCCTAGACTTGGCTGTCTCCTTAAGAGGCTGTCTGGAAATCATGGTCGAGACATTTGTAGGGGCGAATTCATTCGCCCCTGGTCCGGCGGTTGGGCGAATGAATTCGCCCCTACACGTTTTTCCAGACAGCTTCTTAGATGGACCGCCCGCGTACATCCATGCGCTCGGCAGCGCTCATCGTATCGGCCATGGCATCGGTATCCCGCCTGGGCAGATCGGCGAGACGCGAAATGCGTGGTGGGCGCATTGGTCGAAGTATAGGAATCTCTCGTCGGTCGCGCCCGGATCCTGGGCGATCTCCAGCGCTCGCGGCGAGCCGCCGCGAGCGGGCGGGGCAAAGATCGCCTCAGCCGTCACGCAGGCTCCTCGTCGCCTCTTCGATCCGGCGCACCAAGACATCGGCCTCCACCGGCTTGAGCAGATAGCCGTCGAAGCCCGCCACGTCGTCTCCGCCCGCCCAGCCGGTGAGGGCAAAGATGCGCAAGTCACCGTCGGGGCGGATCGCACGGATCCGCTGACACGCCTCGTAGCCATCCAGTCCGGGCATGCCGATGTCCAGGAGAATCACATCCGGCTGCCAGCTCTCCGCGATCCGCACCGCCTCCAAACCATTCTGCGCCGCCTTGACCTCGTAGCCGCGAAGGTCGAGCAAGAGGGCGAGTGAATCCACTACCTCGTCATTGTCGTCCGCGACCAGCACCCGCCTCCTGCCCTCGGCCTCGGCGCTGGACGCGATGGTCTCGACCGAGCGGCAATCGACATTCTGCAGCAGACGCGGAAGCCAGACGCGGACCTCGCGGCGGTCGGCAGGGCTGCCGGGTGAGGAGTCGACCCTTCCCCCGTGGAGCGCGACCAGACGTCGCGGCAGCAAGAGCTCCGCATCGAAAGCCGCAGCAGACCTTTTCTGTCCGGCCGGCGATGCGCCCAATCCGATTGTGTCGGGTAGCGGCTCTGGAGCCCTGTCTCCGTCCGAGAGGCTAAGACTGACCAGGATCTCGGATTCGCTTCCCTCGATCCCGATGTCGACACCAACCTGGTCCAGGGTCCCCTCGCCCAGCGTGCCGATCAAGCTGGCAAAGGCTTGTGAGAGCTGGACGGAATCCCCCTTGACGGATAGCCGCCCCGAGGCGCGATCCCGAGCCGAGATCCAGTCATCTTGCAACGCCTTGGGGCAAACGGCCTCCAAGGCTTGCCGCAGGGTCTGCTCGAGATCGACAGCCGCCCACTGAGCGCAGGCATCCCCCTGCAAAGGGGCTGGGTAAGGGGCTGGGTGCGGAGACCGGCGGAAGAGCTGTGCGATCTCGGCGAGCCGGCGGTCGATAATGTCCCGCGCCGCGCCGAGCGTGGCCTCGTTGGCCCCCATGTCCTGCAGAAGCTCCAGCGCGTTACGCATGGGGGACAAGGGACTGCGGAGCTCTGGCAGCAGGGCTGTCGCGAGGGCGTGGAGACCGGCCGCGGAATCTCGGGACGCGTCAGCAATCCGCTGTGGATTGCCGCCCGCCGCGGACGCCAGGGCAAGCGGCGACGAGAAAGCCGACTCGGTGACGTCGACGGCGAGCCCGGAGAGGCGCGTGATCGCCCCGGCCTCACCCGCTCTGACGATACCCAGCTCGAGCAGCCATCGCCAGCCAGCCTCGTTGCAGCGGGCCCGATAGTCGGCGCTGAACGCGGTCATACTGCCTTGGATACAGCGGGCGATCAGGGCTTCGCGGGCAGCCAGGTCGTCCGGATGAATCCGCAAGCACCAATCGGAGCCCAGCTCCCGTGTGGCCGCCCCCAGACAGCGGGGCAGCTCGGTGCCGAAGCATCGGCACAGCATCACCCCGCCTGGAGTCAGATCCCAGTCCCAGACCATGTCGCAGGCAAGGCGCAGGGCTTCACCGACCGGGGTCTCCGCCGCGATCCGGCCCTTGGGGCTCCCGCCCCATTCATCATCCAAATCCAGAATATTCACGCCTTGGTCTCGCAGCTCGTACGTCGCGAGCATGGTAACAGCACGCGACAATCACGCCGTAGAAGACCGCTCACGTCCTTGCCTCACGTCAGTACACGCATCGAGAGAGAAACCTTGCCCAAGTCGCCCAGATGGTCGTACTCGGCCGCCTGGGCGCATCGCCAGCAGTTGTGGCAAAGAGCGGCTAGCTTCAAGCCACCAGCGGCTCTCCCTCCAAGGTCTAGAGCCGTCAGCGGCCTCTAGGCGGGCGAGCGAGCGAGACGAAGCGCCATTGTCGGCGCTGTGCTCTTCGCGCCTTGACTCTAATACGAATCGTTCTTATTCTAAGAGTTAAGCCATGAGTCCATCGAAGCGGAAAGTGCGCATCTCAAGTGCTCGGAATCCACCGAAGCCTGCGCTAAGCGCGTCGATTTCAACCTCTACCCTGTGGTGGCCAAGCCTATGTGCAACCTGCACGCGTCCCAGACCAGTCTAGAGCGCCAGCCCAATCGGCGCGCACCGTCATCGCTGCTCGGCTTCATCGCAGTGATCTCGCGGTCGATGCCACTCAGCAGACGGCGCTCCAGATGGAAACTGATGCGCGGATTCTTGCAAGAGGCAAAGGCGAGAGAAGCAAGCGCCGCCCGTGAAGAGCGCCACGACCCTAGGGGGGAGGAATGGAGGATGGCCTCCTTGCCAGTGGGCCGGCCGGCCTAATCTGGACGAGGGCTTGCGCGATCTGCAGATCACGCGGCCTCGATCCAATGATCGGCACAGACCGACGGGGCGCGCTGACGTCTCTCCAGGCCGAATCAGCCATCGCTGAGTGGTCGGCGCGGCCCGAGTCCCTATGGCTGAGCCGCCGGCAAGCGGGCTCCTACCGACAGCGCAGCCGTCGTAGCGACTCCAACGGATGGCTCTTCAACCTAGATCCGGCGGTTGGGCGGCCTTCACCCGGCGGGTGAGCCAGCGGGAAACCCCGATCTTGAAAGTGATCAAGGCCTTGAATGAAGCACGAAGCGGTCGACTGCCGGATCTAGGTTCAAGGCTGGTCTTCGAAGAGCGCCTTGTACTCGCCGTAGCCCTCCCTCTCAAGGTCGGCGACAGGGATGAAGCGCAGGGAGGCGGAGTTGATGCAGTAGCGCAGTCCCGTCGGGTGTGGACCATCGTTGAAGACATGTCCGAGATGGGAGTCCGCGATGCGTGAGCGCACCTCGGTCCGAGCCATGCCGAGCGAGCGGTCGCTGTGCTCGACGATTAGCGCGGGCTCCAAGGGAGCGTAGAAGCTCGGCCACCCGGTCCCCGACTTGAATTTCTCTCGCGAGCTGAAGAGCGGCTCGCCGGAGACCACGTCGACGTAGATGCCCTCCTCCTCGTTGTCCCAATAGGTATTTCGGAAGGGCGACTCGGTTCCGTTACCTTGTGTAACACGGTATTGGAGTGGATCGAGCTGCCGCTGAATCTCCTCCTGGGCTGGCCGCTTCCAAGGAAGCTCGGAAGGGTCCAGGGCGGTCGAGCGCTCGGCATCGGCCGTTGCGGCCGGCACATGAGCGGCCAGCGACATTGCGGCCGCCAACAGCCCGCTGAGCTGAAGGCGCGGCTTGGGGATGGTTCTCATCCAGGATCTCCTCGATGTCGGTTCTCTCGTCAGCTGCCACGGCTTGGACGCAGGCCTGGCCTACCCATCAATCAGATCGCGATGGAGCGAGCGAGTTTCATCCGCCGCGCCTTGCAGCAAAGGATGGATGAGCATGCATGGGGAGCTGGTTTCAGACCGGCTACTCCGAACGGTCCAAGGCGCTGGGAGCGCCGAGCAGGCCGATCTGCTCCGCGAATGGAACCAAGGCCTCCGGCGCCAAGGCTGGCGTGATGAGATAGCCCTGTATCTCGTCACAGCCGGCATCCATCAGGAAGCGCCGTTGGATGGTGTTCTCGACGCCCTCGGCAATCACCCTGAGATTGAGCGCCAACGCCATGTTGATGATGGCCGTTGCGATGGCGCAGTCGCTTTGATCGTCCGGGATGTCGCACACGAAGGAGCGATCGATCTTGAGCTTGTGGATGGGGAAACGCTTGAGATAGGCCAGGCTCGAGTAGCCCGTGCCGAAGTCGTCGATCGCCAGTCTAACCCCGAGATCGACGAGTGCATCGAGGCGGGCGAGCGTGTCCTCCACGTTCTGGATGAGGATGGACTCGGTCAGCTCCAGCTCTAGCCGGCCGGGCGCCAAGGTGCTGCCGGAGAGCCATTGCGCCAAGGACTCGACGAAGCCGCTGCGGTGGAACTGCGCCGCCGAGACGTTCACCGACATGGTGAGCGCAAGCCCCCGGCTCTGCCAGGCCTCGGCCTGACGGATGGACTCTTGCAGCACCCAATCGCCGAGCGGAACGATGAAACCTGTCTCTTCGGCGATGGGGATGAAATCGCTCGGCGCTATGGTGCCCAGGCTCGGGTCCGTCCACCGCAGCAAGGCCTCTGCACCGACGATACGGTCGGTTCTCAGGTCGACCTGAGGCTGATACACCAGACGGAAGCCGTCCGCCTTGAGGGCTTCCCGCATGGCGTGATCCACCTTCATACGGGTAAGCAGATCGATGTTCATCTGACGCCGATAGAAGCGGAAGTCGCCGCGACCGCACTCCTTGGCGTGGTACATCGCCGTATCCGCGTTCTTGATCAGGTCGTCCAGCGTCTCGCCGTCCTCCGGATAGAGCGCGATACCAACACTGACGCTCAAGGAGAACTTCATCCCGTCGATCTCCAACGGCTGCCCCATCGCCGCGAGCAGACGCCGCGCGGTCTTCTCCGCGCCCGAGCCATCGGCCCCGTGAAGCAGCAGCACGAACTCGTCGCCGCCGAGGCGCGCTGTGGAATCCACTTGACGCAGACAGCCCTTGATCCGCCGCGACACCTCGACCAAGACCAGGTCGCCGAAGGCGTGCCCCAGCGAGTCGTTGATCTGTTTGAAACGGTCCAGATCGATGAAGAGCACCGCGAAGCCGATGCCGTCGCGGCGCGCCAGCTCGATCGCGAACGCAATCCGCTCCGTCAGCCGGATACGGTTGGGCAGTCCGGTCAGGGCGTCGGTGTAGGCGAGCTGCTCGATACGCTCGCGGGCGGCGACCGACTCGGATAGGTCCTTGACGAAGGCGATGTGGTGGATTGGCGTCCGCTCCTCGTCCAAGACACGGACCAAGGATACCAGGCAAGGAAAGCTCGAGCCGTCGTCACGGGACTGCAGGATCTCGCCCTGCCAGACGCCGTCTTGCGCCAGCGCCTGCTCGATGCCCTGAATCGGCCGCTCCCCCGAGCAGATCGCCAGGCAACCGGTCAGCGGCTTCCCAACGAGATCTTCGGCGCAGCGACCGGCGAGCTGCTCGCAGGTCGGATTGACGGCGACGATCCGAAAACCCGCGTCGGCGACGAAGATGGCATCCAGGCTGGCCTCGAAGACGCCCGCCGCCAGCTTGAGCCGCTTTTCGTCGGCGAGCCGCTGGGTGATGTCACGAAACGAATAGACGCGCCCGATCGGATGTCCGCGCGCATATTGCGGCAAGGTGACCCGCTCGAGGATCTTGCCGCCACGCAGCGCCCAGACATCCGATGCTTCGAGCAGCGGGTTGTCGCGGATGGCGCGGATGCGCTCCCGATAGTCGACCAGATCCACCACGGATTCCGCCATCCAGGTATAGACGCCAGCGTCGTCACGGTCGGTGAGCAAGGCCTCAGGCACCCCCCACAGCTCGGCGAAGCGGCGGTTGAAGCCGCGGATCGCGCCTTCGAGGTCGGTGACCAAGATGCCATCTGCCGTCGACTCCAGGGTCGCGCGCAGCTCCGCGACGAGCTTCTCGAGCTCGGCCTCGACCGCGCGGTGCGCGCTCTGATCGCCGATGCCCACCACGAAGACCTGCCCCCCCTGGCCGCAGGAAATCGCGCTCACGCGCCGCATGACGCTCACCAGGGCTCCGTCGTCACGCCTCAGCAGGGTTTCGGAGAGCAGCGGGTCGGCGCGGCCGGCGGCAACGTCTTCCCAGAAGAAGAGGTCTTCGGGCGTCGAGGCCAGATCGAGGACGGGACGACCGACGAGGCGCTCGCGCGAGCTTGCGAGCAAGACTTCCGCCGCCTGGTTGACGGCGAGGATGCGCCGCTCGGCCGCGTCCACCAGCCACACGGCCTCGATCAGGCCCTCGATCAAAGGCTGCCAGAGGGCGATGCAGGTCTCGAGGCAGAAGGCGGCCGGAGCCGAGAAGTCGACCGAAGGCGGCTCGGGCGTCCCGTTCATTGATCACCACCGGAGTCGCTAGGATCGCGCGCGCGCTCGAAGAAATAGCACATGCGCTGCCGCGGCGAGAGATAGTCGAAGACGGCCCTGGGGAGCTGAACCGGCCTGAGGCTCTGCTTGACCCCAAGATCGCGATGATCCTCCAGATCGACCACCAGCGCCTCTTCGCGCGCGGTCCGCGGATCGTAGATGAGGACACGCGGCCTCAGGGGTCGCGACGAGCTGACGGAGACCACGAGGGCGTAGCGATCATTCGTCAGCAGCACGACGGAGCCCGGCGGATAGACGCCCATCATGCGAATGAAGGCGCCAAGGGTCGTGGCTTCGAACTTGGTCCTGGATTGGGCGAAGATCAGAGAGAGCGCCTGATGCGGCGTCATCGCCGTCAACGGGTTCGCCGGGTTGCAGAGATTGTCGTAGTGGTTCACCAGGGCGACGATGCTGGCCGCCCGGGTCAGCGCTTCACCGTGGAGCTGACGCGGAAAGCCGCTGCCGTCGGCATGCTCGTGGTGCTGAGCGAGGATGGCGCGCACGTCTTCGTCCAAGCCCATGCGCGCGGCCAGCTCGACCCCATCGGCCACATGTCGCTTGTAGAGATTGCGCTCGGCGATGGTGAAGCCCTTGTCGCACCAGCGCAGGCGATCCGGCAGCTCCAGCTTACCGATGTCGTGGAGCAAGGCGCCGATCCCGAGCTGCTTGAGCGCGGCACTGTCGAGCTCGAGACGCTGGCCCAGCAGCAGTGAGACCACGGTCACGTTGACGGCGTGCAGCGAGGATCGCTCCCCGGCCTTCTCCGACAGCAGCCGGATGAAGGACTCGCCCTGATCGAGCAGCTCTCCGAGCAGGCCCTCGACGACCTCGACCGCCTGCTCGCGGGCGCCCGCTGGGTCCCCCGGGAGCAGTTTCTGGATATCGCGGAACACCCTGGTCGCATCCGAGAATTCCCGATCGCAGCGATCCAGGCTGCGCTGCTGCTCCAGCAGCTGCAAACGCCGCGCATCGAGGGCCGATACTTCCTCGACGGGCACCTCCTGCGCGACGGGCTCGGTTTCTTCGGGCAGGTCGCTGCGCTCGGGCGACCAGCGCAGGCGCGTGACCCCAAGACCGCGAATGATGTCGATCTGATTGGGTGACGCGATCTTGAAGCTGTTCAAGGCAAAGGGATGACCGATCCATCCGAGATCCAGATAGATGTACATCCCGACACGAAGATCGTCGATCTCGACAAACTGCGACTCGGCGTCCGTCATTTCACAGACCTTCCAGCTTCCACAGACTCGCCAGTTTCCATGGGTTCTCCAGTAAGCCCTCCCCGCGTGAGCCGGATTCCAAGATCGGGCCGCGCTAAGGCCGGCTTAGGACGCACAAACCCCGGCCGCCGCCTCCCCAGGAGATCTTCAGCAGATATCTCTCGAGCACATGTAACTCGAAAAATAGTCACGACTCCAGAAGTCTCGAATTCTTGTAGTCCAGACCAGCCATTATGATGTGGAGACCGATTCTTCCTGTGAGTAGCGTCTAGCTTCCGGCACTTTTCTGGCGCGCTCAAGAGCTCGGGAACCGGGAGCGATTCGTGCTCAAGCCGGAAACCACCTCAGAGGCGGGACACGGACTCGAAAGGGAGATGGCTTGGCTGAGGGATAGGTGCCCAGCGAGACAAGCAGAGCGGAGGGGGCGGGAGATCGCGCTTCGGAGAAGGCGTGGAGAGCGGGTCTCGCGCAAGCCGGTGCTGGTCTCGGCCGGGATGTCCCTCCTTAGACATCCCGAGCCGCGAGGCTCCGCCGACTACTGAGCTGTGTCGTGGAGCAAGATGTAGCCGACGCGCTCTTCGCCGTGACGCATTTGAGAGTTGCGCGACTGCTCTTCGACCACCGCGAGATCGATCGAAGCCGCATCCTTGTAGGTCCAGCGCAGATTGGCCGGATCGCTCGAATTGAGCGTTTGCATATCGGCCAGTACTTGAGGCGCACTCGCATAGACCTTGGCGAATGCGATCGAAGCGACTTCCTCGGTCACGGCCTGGGACGCCTGGGCGACCTCGAACTCGAGCCCATCGATGGTGCCCATGGACGGCTCCCAAGCGACGTAGGCGACGCGCTCCAGCCCATGCTCATGCTTGCTGGACTGCTGCTCCTGCAGACCCAAGTCGAAGGAGGTCTGGGTGATGTTGCCAAGCCGTGCCGTTACGGCATTGGTGTCGTTGTCGCTGGCGACCCCTGCGACCATGACTGGGACAGTCGCGAAGGGTGCGTTGAGCCGATGGGTGTAGACCTTCTGAGCCGCGTCGATGTTGACGTCGTCGGCCTCGATCCAGGCACCGCTCGGCAGCTGATGGCGGCCACGCTCCATGGCGATATAGCTGACCGTCTCTTCGGTGTGCGCGCCGTCGAGGTAGTCCCACTCCTGCAGGCGGATCCAGAAGCCATTCTCGTCGATGCCGTCGATGCGCACGGTCGTCGGATCCCAGCCGTTACTGCTGGCCGGCTTGGCAACCACCACGGGATCCGTGAAGGGCGTTTCGAAATCCACACGCTGCCAGCGATCGTCGACGGCGACCTCACCGACCTCGATCGGCAGTCCGGCCGCAGCGACTTCGACATAGTCGACTTGCAGCGCCGTGTCGCTGCCGCCAGGACCGGAGACGGCGAGACTGACGTCATAGCTCCCGACCATGGTGTAGGTGTGCGTCGGATTGACTTCCGAGCTCGTGCTGCCGTCGCCGAAGTCCCAGTGGTAGCCGCTGATGTCGCCAGCGGAGGTGCTGACGAAGGACAGGGTCAGCGGCGCCTCGCCCGTGCGCTCGCCACTGGTGAAGGCGGCGACGGGCGGGAGTGCGGCGCTGGTGATGAGGTTGGCCTTGGAGAGGATATCCGTCCCCCCCGGACCCTGGACAGTCAGCGTCACGCTGAAGGTCCCAACCCTGGAGAAGGTCTTGGCCGCGTCGCAGCCAGTCGCCGTGCTGCCGTCACCGAAATCCCACTCGCAAGCGTCGACGGCGCCCTCGGAGGTGTTGCTGAAGGTCACTGTCAGCGGGGCGAGTCCAGACGTCGCGGACTCCGTGAAGCCGGCGACTGGTGCTGCGTAGCCAACGCTGATCGCATTCGCAAGGGTCGCGGAGGCGCTGCCTGCGGGTCCGGTCACCCTCAGGGTTGGACTGTAGGTGCCAGGCTGTGCGTAGACGTGGGTCGGCGAGGCCTCTTGGCTCGTCGCTCCGTCGCCGAAATCCCAGGAATAGCCCTCGATTGTGCCGGTCGAGGCATTCGAGAAGCTCACGGCCAGGGGTGCAGCACCACTCGTGGTGGCGACCGTGAATTCAGCCGTCGGCTCAGTCAAGGTCGCAGTCAAGGTCGCAGTCGTGGTCGCACTCAGCTCGTTGGAAAAATCACTGCAAGTCGTGCCGCCCTCGGCGCAGGCTCTTGCAGCGATGTAGAGGGTTTGGCCCTCCGCGAGACCGGACAGCGTCGCGCTCGTCGATGTCGAGCTCAGGGACTGCTGGTAGGTACCGCTCTCGGTTCCCCAATGCACCTCGTAGAAGGCCACGCGGTCGTCTTGAACGGGGTCCCATTCGACTGCGATCTCCGCGGACGAGGCGATGGAAGCGCTCGCCAGTAGGCCGAGCGACAAGACGGCAGTCGAGATGGATCGCAGATGAGTGGTGGAAAGCTGCTGTGCTACAACGAGCCGATCGAGGATACGGTGAATAAGCATGTTGGACGCCTCGCTTCGGGTACGCCGATTCATCGGCGCCCCGAAGAGGCGCACGAATCTTCGGTAGCCCTGCTGCCGTCTCCCGAGGTTGCTCGGGGCTTAGGCCAGTGGCTTTGCGTCCTGCCCTTTCGGACAGTTTGCCTTTGTCGGATTCTTGGTATGGCGGAGTATAGGGACGAGCGATCCCAGGTAATGCGAGCCGTTTCGCATTTGCCGAGACGTGGATGGGCGCAGACCGCTCGGACACGCCAAGGACCGGAAATGGCTCACAAGATCCCGCCGGATAAGGACGGCTCTTGCCGCATCGAGCAGGGATCAGGTGGGTTGGCTCGGGAGCGAGTCCACGCGCGGGGCCGGCGGAGAAAAGTCCTTACGAGGGAAGACCTCGGGAAACGACCGGCTGGTGGCGGTTACTAGACTCAGAGCCCCCAGAAGTCGACGATGCGCCGAGACGCGCAGAGCCCAATGTCCCGGAAATAGCGACCTGGCGAGCCGCAGCCCGCAGCCGCATCGACGGGAACAGCATGGCCCAGGCCCGGGATCAGGTAGCGCTCTACCACCAGGGTGCCGGACGCGTCCTCATAGCCGAGATAGCGGGCGCCTTCGACCCTCAGGACCCGATCAGGACGAGGATCGACATCGAGGAGGCTCAACCAGCCCTCGACGATCTTCTGCGCATTCAAGGGAGCCACCGTCTTGTCGGCCGCTCCCTGCCAGACGCTGAGCTTGACCGAGGGGCTTTCCGCGGCTGCCGCTGCCATCCCGGCCCGCGAGATGCGCTCTGCCCAAATCTGTCCCGGCAGATCGCGCCCCAGCGTCATGCAAGCGATCGCCTCCGCCGTTGAGGACGCGCAGCCGTAGGGAACACCGGCGAAAATGGCTCCGGCCGCGAACAGACTCGGGTAGTCGGCGAGCAAGGCCGCCGTCATGGCCCCGCCAGCGGAAAAGCCACTGACATAGATGCGATCCGGATCCGGGGCGTAGGGACCCTCCAGCATCCAGGCAATCATCTCCCGGATCGAGACCGCCTCCCCCGAGCCGCCGGCCGCGGCGCTCATGGCATCCCTCGGGAGAAACCAGTTGAAGCATCGGCCGAGGTTGTTCGGCGTCATCTGCTGCGGGAGAAGCAATGCGAGCCCGCGCGCGTCAGCGATCTCTGTCCATCCCGCCCCCTTCGCAGTGTCCTCCGCGCCTTGCGAGCACCCATGAAGCACGACGACTAGGGGGCTTTGCCGCGGCAGCCCATCTGGCACATAGACGCACATCTGTAGACGACCGGGATTGCGCCCAAATCCCTCGACCTGCCGCAGCGCGCCACAGGGATCCAGGCAGCCCAGGCCCCACCACTGACAGAGGACTCCAAGGTAGGCCGCTGCCAGGGCCAGCAGGGTCATGAGCGAAAGGCCCAGACCGAGTCCCCAAACGAGCCGATGTCCGCGCATCGAAAGCCCCTTCGCTCAATCGCGACTCCCGAGTCTCGGGATTACGAAATCGTCAGAATGCATTGTCTATAAAGCCGATCTCCGCCCGTCTCATCTAGAATGCGCCGCCCGCTAGCTCTCTCCGAGACCTGTGCGGCGGGAGGTCGGCGCCTTGCGCAAGTCCTTGAGCCGGGCCGAGACGTAGCGCGCGCTTGGCCAGAGCCGTCAACGGCGGCCTTGGGCGCGCTCGGTCCACGCGCGATGGAGCCGCTGGAGTAGATCGACGTCTAGGGCACCGGTCTCAGGCATCTCCTGGAGCCGCTCGAAAGCCCGGATCGCGCCCCGGGTCTGCGGGCCGATGAGTCCGTCAAGCGGCCCAGGGTCGATCCCGAGCGCATCCAGGTGATCCTGAGCCATCAGGACCAGGTCATTGGTCAGCTCTAGCCCGCCACCTTGCGCGGCCTCTAGGCAGGGGTCGAGGATGATGCGCGCGTCTTGACGCCGCGGGCTGACGAGCACCAGAGGCTCGCCCTTAGCGCAAGCCGCTTCCTCGCTGCCTTGTGCGCCCGCCGCGCGCTGCTCCGTCTCCTGAGTTGTCGCTGTTGGCATGTCCTCCATTCGCTCCGCGCGACCATCCTCCGGCTCCGACACCTCGACGGCCTCGATCCCTTCCGCGAGAGCCAAGTCTTCCTCCGTGTCCGACGGCTCCTCGGCCGGCCTTTCGGCAAGTGGCCGCTCCTGCATCGCAGGCAGCATCGGCTCTGGCTCGGACTCCAAGACCGATTCCTCAGACATAACCGGCTTGGCATCCGCGGGACTGGCCGTCCGCCCCACCTCAGACTGCGGCGCTGGCACAAAGCCCACGACCGACGCCAGCAGCAAGGCCCCGACCACCAGCCATGCGGAGCCTGCAACCGGCCACTCGCGGAGGCTACGCTCAGTATCGGGATCCGGCTTGTCGAGCACGGCTGAGTAGGCGCGGGACAGCCGGCCCATGACGGCTCCGTAGGCGGTTCCCAAGCCCCCGGACAAGGCACGCAAGAGCTGCGCGCCAGCGCGGCCGATCGGGCCCAAAAAGACCAAGAGATCGCCCGGCGGGACCCGATCGATCAGGGCCTTCGACAGCGCGGGACGGCGCCAGGTCACGCCAAGCACGACACCGGCGATCAGGATGCCCAGGACCACCGGCATCGGCTTGACCCACCAGGCATCCGAGCCGCCGAGGACGAAGGGAAAGAGCAGGATCAAGAGCACCAGAGACATCCAAGCCGCACCCGGCCAGGCGTAGCCGGCCTCGGGATGCCGCTCGACCCTTGCAGTCACCCAGAGAAAGCGCGCCATCAGCAGGGTGGTCGCGACCGCAGAGACGCCCACGGCCGTCGCGATCCAGGGCCATTGGGCGCTCGCGAGCAAGGGCTCGATCCCCTGCTTGGCGACGGCCCCGCTGGTCAGCGGTGCCCCCGCCATGGCGAGCGCCAGGAAGACCAGGCCGCCGAGGACCAGGGGCTGTCCGGCCGCGGCATACTTGCGCAGCCCGAGTCCCAGGAAGAGTCCGCCCTTGACCAGGGCGTGATGCGCGACATAGAGGGTGATGCCCGCGACGCCCAGGGGAGCCAGCTCGGGATCGGCCAGGATGCTGCCCAGCAGCAGGATGAGCAGCCCCATCTTGGCGATGCTCGAATAGGCCAAGATCACCTTGGGGTCGGACTGCATGAGCCCGATCGGCAGGGCCAGGCCCATGGTCGCGAGTCCCGCGAGCGTTAGCGCGGCGCCCCAATCGGCCAGTGCGGCTGCACCGATCGGCAGGAAGCGCAGCCAGCCCAGAATGGCGACCTTGATCATGGTCCCGCTCAGCACCGCACTGGCCGGAATGGGCGCGGCCGGGTGCGCCAGCGGCAGCCAGAGATGCAGCGGCGCCATGCCCGCCTTGACGGCGAGCCCCAGAATGGTGAGTGCGATGGTGAGATCGCTCAGGTCCGCGAGCTGGTCGGCGGTCGGCAACGTGGTCCCGGTCTGCTGCGCGATCAGCACCAGGGCCGCGAAGAGCGTCACCTCCCCGAGCAGTGCCATGACGAGATAGACCTTGCCCGCTCGCAGCACGGACGGCTCGCCGGTATGGATCACCAGTCCGTAGGACGAGAGCCCCATCACCGCGAACCCGAGATAGAAGCTCGCCAGGTCCTGCCCGAGGATCAGCCAGAAGTTTCCCGCCATGGCGAGCAGGAAAAGCGCGCCGAAACGCCGCGCGTGCGCGCGTCCGCGCAGACTGAAGGCGGCATGGATGCCCGCCACCAGCCAAAGGATGCCAGTGAACAGCAGATAGACCCGGCTGATCTCGTCCATGCCGAGCGTCGTCCCCAGCAGCAGCCAGGGCAGCTCCAGCCGGCTCCCGACAGGCACCAGAAGTGCCGCGGCCAGGGCCGGCAAGGCCCCCGCGGCCGGAAGCCACCACAGCCGCCGCGACTGCACCAGCGCCGCGCCCAGCAGCGGCCAGAGGCCCACGACTGGCAGCAGCCAGAGACTCATGGCGCCACCCAACCTTTCCCGAGCTGCAAGTCGCTGGAAGCTGGCCGCTGGAGGCTGGCGGCTCTCAAGATGCTCATAGGTACTCCCTCCGCGCGATCAGCGCCGCCCACTCCAATGGGCTGAAGGGTGCGGCTGCGAGGAGTCCGGCGATGAGACACAAGCCAGCCGTAACCACGGGCGGCCAGAGCAAGGCGCCCATGGTCTCGAAGCGCCCCTTCGATGGGCGCTCCTTGGGCCAGGCGTCCGGCTCCGGGCGGAACCAGGCGCGGTAGAGGATGGGCAGGAAATAGCCGGCGTTGAGCAGACTGCTCGCCGCCAGGATCAGCAGTACCCAGTGGGCGTCGGCCTCGACGGCGCCCAGGCCCAGGTACCACTTGCTGACGAATCCGGCGATGGGCGGGATGCCGATCATACCCAGCGCACCGACGGTGAACGCCAGGGTGGTCAAGGGCATCCGGCGCCCCACCCCGTCCATCTCGCTCACCTTGTGCACGCCCAGGGTCTCGGCGTAATTGCCCGCGCAGAAGAAGAGCGTGATCTTCATGATCCCCTGATGGACCAGGTGCACCATGCCCCCGATGGTCGCGATGGGGCCGAGGATGGATGCACCCAGCGCGATGTAGGACACCTGGCTGACGGTCGAATAGGCCAGCCGCTTCTTGAGTCCGTCCTGATAGAGCGCGCGGACCGAGCCATAGATGATGGTCGTCGAGGCGAGGACCCCGAGCAGCGTCAGCAGCCCGAGCCGGTCGGCGAGCCCGATGCCGTAGACGTCATAGACCACCCGCACGATGCCGAAGGCGCCCGCCTTGACCACGGCGACGGCGTGCAGCAGCGCGCTCACGGGCGCCGGCGCCACCATGGACTGCGGCAGCCAGCCGTGCAGCGGCACGATGGCGGCCTTGATCCCGAGCCCGGCGAGCAACAGCACGAAGATCGCGACCAGGGGTCCCTGCAGGTCCCCGGACAAGGCCTCGAGATAGCCGCCCTGGGTGAAGTCGACCGGCCCCGTGATGGCCTGCAGCCAGATCGCCCCCACCAGCAGGAGCACGCCCCCGCTCATGGTGTAGGCAAGGTAGATCTTGGCCCCGCGCGTGGCGTCCGGCGTGCCGCGATGGGCCACCAGGGGATAGGTCGCCAGCGTCAGCATCTCGTAGAAGATCACGAAGCTCAGCAGATTGCCCGCGAGGGCGATGCCCACGGTCGCCGACACGCAGAGGCTGAAGAATCCGAAGAAGCGGCTGCGGTTCGGGGAGTGCTCCAGATAGCCGATCGCATAGACGGTCGTGACCAACCAGAGCACCGTCGAGAGGGTGACGAAAAGGACCGAGAGGGCATCGGCCGAGAGCACCAGGTCGAGCCCGGGCGCCAGCGTCAGGCGCGTCTCGTAGGTCTCGCCTTGGTAGACACCCCAGATCATGACGCCGACCAGCACCAGTTTGATCAGGGCGCCCGCCATGTTGAGCACGCCACGCAGGATGTGGCTTTCCTCCTTCACCAAGAAGATGAAGACGCCGGGCAGCAATGAGCTGACGACGATGGCTGCAGGCAGCAGGGTTTCCAGGCTCATGCGCCCCCTCCCGCGCCCAGCAGACGCCACAGCGGATCGGCGGCCAGCCCCAGCACCGCGACTGAGGTCAAGGCCAGCAGCAAGGCCGGCACCTCGGTACGCGCCTGGGTCACGAAGCTGCGCGGCGTCGGCTCCAGGTTGAAGGCGCGGCTGAGCACCCGGAATACATAGGCCGCCGCCAGGAGGGTGCCGATGGCGATGACCAGGATCCACCACCATTGGCCGCTCTCGAGGGCGCTGGTCATCAGGATCCACTTGCCGACGAAGCTGCCGCTGGGCGGCAGGCCGATCAGGGCCGTGCCCGCGAGCGCGATGGTGAAGGTGGTCGCCGGCATGTGCTGGGCCGTGCCGCCGAGGTCGTCGATGCGGTCGTGTCCGGCGCTGCGCTGGACCAAACCTGCGGCCAGGAAGAGACCCGCCTTCGCCAGTCCGTGGGTCAGGGCCATGAGCACCAGGGCGACGAAGAGGTCGTCCCGCTCGGCGCCTGGCGGCAACGCCTGAAGCAGCGGTAAGAAGAGACAGAGATAGCCGATCTGGGCCACCGTCGAATAGGCGGCCAACAGCTTCAAACGCTCGGCCCGCAGCGCCCGCCAAGAGCCCCAGATCACCGCCAGGGCGCCGAGCATCCCCATCAGCCCAGCGGCCGAGGGCGTGACCACGGGTGCGAAGACGTCCAGCCACAGCCGCAGGATGAGATAGAAGGCCGCCTTGACGACCAGCGCGGACAGGGCCGCGCTCACGGGCGCCGGGGCATTCGCATGGGCCGGCGGTAGCCAGAAGTGCAGTGGGAAGAGCGCCGCCTTCAGGGCCAGGCCGGCGGTCATGAGCACCAGGGCCGTCGCGGCGACCGGCCCTGGCTCGAGGGCATTCGAGAGGAGCCCCAGGTCCAGGGTGCCATAGCTGGTGTAGACCAGCGCCACGCCCAGCAGATAGGTCATGGAGCCCAGCAGTCCGACGAGGAGATAGCGCAGATTGGCCCTGACCGCGTCGACCGTTCCGGTCAAGGCACCCAAGGCCGCGGCCGTGAGCCCCAGCAGCTCCAGCGTCACATAGATATTGAAGAGATCCGCCGCCAGCAGCAGGCCGTTCAGCGCCGCCCAGAGGAGCAGCCACAGCGGCCAGAAGTGCCTGTCCGCGTCGGCGCTGCGGAAGTAGCCCGAGGCGTAGATACCCACACCCAGGGCGACCAGCGCCGCCATCCCCAGGAGCGCGGCCGAGAGCCCGTCCGCGGCGAGCGCGATCCCGAGGGGCGCCGCCCAGCCGCCGAGCTCGGCGTGCAGGCTCCCCTGCTGCCAGACCCCGGCCATGACCCAGCCGACGACGAGGACGGTCGCCACTGATGCGAGCAGCCCCAGCCCCTGGGCGCGCTTGGGCAGGGCCGTGGCCAGCAGACCTCCGATCAGGGGCACGGAGACGGCCAGCGCCAGACTAGCGTCCACCTGAGTCGTCCTCGAGCCGTCGGCCCATCGCCAGCGCCAAGGCCGTCGCGCTGACGGCGACCACGATACCGGTCAGCACCAAGGCGTGCGGCACTGGATCGGGCGGCAGCTCGCCGCGCTCCGCGATGGCGATCAGCAGGTGGAAGACGCCGCTGCCCATGATGTTGAGCGCGATCAGCTTACGCAGCAGCGGCTCGTAGACCAGGAAGGCCCAGAGCCCCAAGGCGAAGAGGATGACGCCGGCACCGCCGTAGAGCAGCTGCTCCATCAGTCCCGCCCTCCAACAACGGCATGCGACCAAGGCCGGCCGCCGACATAGGCCGCGGCCAGGGTCGTGCCGATAGCGACCGTGGCCGCCGTCTCGATCGCCAGGATGAGCCACTTCGACCAGGCTTGCGGATAGGAGAGAAAGCCCTGGCCGAGCGCCAGGGTCGCCAGCCCGACCAGCACGAAGACGGCCACACCCGCGACGATGAGCCAGCGCTGCGCCCTGATCCCCGGCAGTCCAGCCGTCTCGTCGCCGGCCAGACGCATGACGACACCGGCCGCGCCGAGCAAGGCGCCCGCCTGAAAGGCCCCGCCAGGCGCATAGCCGCCGACCCAGAGCAGATAGCCGCCCGTCAGGACGAGCAGAGGCACCACCAGCCTGACCATCCCGCTCAAGACCACGCCCGCCGGCTGGAAGCCTGGCGAGGCGACGCCCAAGGACCAGATCCCCAGCAGGGCCGCGAGGAGGACGCCGAGCTCGAGCAGGGTGTCGTACCCCCGATAGCTCAAGAGCACCGCGGTGACCGGATTGGACACGCCCGTCGTCGGCAGCCCGGCGAATGCCTGCTCCGCCAGACGCGGTCCGGCGCCCATGTCGAGCGCCGTCTGCAGCACCCACAGCAGCCAGAGCGCGAGCGCGGTGATGATGGCCCCGATGATCAGGCTCGCGGCCCTTCTCACCCCTCCTCTCCCCGAGCATCCGTCTGCCCATCGACCGCCTCTTGGCGCGCTGCCCGCCGCGCCGCCGCCAGCATCAAGGCCCCGCCCAGTCCGGCCCCGATGGCCGCCTCTGCCAGGGCCACGTCGGGCGCCCGCAGCCGCGCCCAGACCAGGGCCAGCCAGAGCCCGAAGGCGATGAAGAGCATGACGGCGCGCCTCACGTCCGGGCTGACCAGCGCAGCGATCGCGAGCCCGATCAGCGTGACGACCAAGACCAGATCGAAGATCAGCAGCAGGCCCGCGCTCATTCGAGCAGATCCTCCCCATCGCCCCGCAGCGCCCGCTTGGCGATGAGATGCGATCCGGTCGCCCCGCTGACCATGACGAGCACCCAGATCAGTACCAGCTTCAAGGCCGTCCAAGGATCGGCCACCCAAGGCAGCAGCCCGGCGATCACGAGCCCGAGGCCGAGGTTGTCGGCCTTGGTCAGGGCATGGAGCCGGCTGAAGAGGTCGGGCAGCCGGATGAGCCCGAGCGTGCCCACGGCGAAGAAGAAGACGCCGGCGCCGATGAGGAAGAGGGAGAGCGCTTGCAGTAGCGTCTGCATCAGCTGCGGTCCTGCCCGACGCGACGGCGGGTGAGCGCGGTGACGGACACCGCCGCGAGCAGCGCGAAGATCAGTGCGACATCCGCGAGCGCGGGCACCGCGAAACCGAGCCCGAGCAGGAGCAGGACCGCGATGCCCGTCGTCCCCAAGAGCTGCACGCCCATCATGCGATCGGCCGGGGTTGGCCCGAAAACGACCCGCGCCAGGCCAGCTGTCATGGTGAGCAAGAGCGCCAGCGCGGCGGCGACGAAGACGTCAGTCATGCAGACCTCCAACTGGCTTCAGCTCCTCGCCGAAGAGCCGCCCAACCCGCCGCTCGAGGTCGTCCAGCTCGGGCGCCAGGTCGACCGTCGCGTCCAAGGCATGCACCTGGATCTCCTCCCGGTTGACGAAATCGGCGCTGAGCGTGCCCGGCAGGAGACTGATGCTATCGAGAAATACGACGCGTGCGGTGGGGTTGGCAAGGCGCATGCGATAGGTCTGGAGCCCAGGCGAGATGCGCATGCGCGGCCTCAGAATTCGGCGCGCGACATCCGTCCCTGCATGCACCGACTCGATCAAGAAGAAGGACAAGAACCCCAATGTCAGCCTGGCGCTCGGCAAGCGCGCCTGACGCGCCAATCGGCCATAGAGCCAGGCCGCGAGCAGCACGCTGGGCAGGCCAATGATCCAGGATGCCGGGTCCCATCCCGCGAGGATGAGCCAGAGTCCTGAGAAACCAAGTAATCGCCATGCAATCGTCATTCAGTACTCCGCCGAGAGTCCCTTGCCTGCCGGAGCATGGATGAGGCTGCGGGTACGGAAAGCAAGGGCAGATCGCGACGCGCAGGCGCGCTCGTTCCGCTCGAGGGGCGACCAGGCAAAGGCAGCGGCCGGCCTTGTGAATGAGGACAGGAGGCCGTTTGAGTGGCTGTTTAAGGTTGCGTTATCTAGGCTGTCGAAGCCAGCGCGAAACAAGCAACACATTGATCAAAGTCGATCGTTCTAATCAAAAATATCATTTTGAATCAATGTCTGACCCGGGCTTAGATAGCGGGCATCTGATTTGGAAGACCGGTATCCGGCCATGCGCGTCCTCAACGAAATTCGATTTGACAACCTCCGCGGCGACCTCTTCGGCGGTGTCACGGCCGCCATCATCGCCCTGCCGATGGCGCTCGCCTTCGGCGTCGCCTCGGGCGCGGGTCCGACCGCCGGCCTCTATGGTGCTGTGCTCGTCGGGCTCTTCGCCGCGCTCTTCGGCGGCACGCCGACGCTCATCTCCGAGCCGACGGGGCCAATGACGGTCGTCATGACCGCCATCATCGCCAACCTGCTCGCCTCCAATCCGGAGGAAGGCATGGCTATGGCCTTCACCGTGGTCATGCTGGCGGGCGTCTTCCAGATCCTCTTCGGCGTCCTCAAGCTCGGCAAGTACGTGACCATGATGCCCTACACCGTCATCTCCGGATTCATGACGGGAATCGGCCTCATCCTCGTGATCCTACAGATCGGCCCCTTTCTCGGGCAGGCGCCCCCGGCTGGCGGGGTCCTGGGCACCTTGACGTCGCTGCCGGATCTGATCGACACGATCGCCCCCGCCGAGACCGCGCTCGCGGTCCTGACGGTCGCCCTCATCCTCTTGTTTCCCAAACGCCTGAAGCGCTTTCTCCCGCCGCAGCTGATCGCCCTGGTGCTCGGCACCCTAGTCTCCCTGTACGCCTTCGGACACCTGGACATCCGGCGCATCGGCGAGATCCCCGGCGGGCTGCCCTCGCTCCAGCTCCCGGTCTTCTCGGCGGCGCAGTGGCAGCTCATGGCCGTCGACGCCCTGGTGCTCGCGGTGCTGGGCAGCATCGACGCCCTCCTGACCTCGGTGATCGCGGAGAGCATGACCCGCAAGGAGCACAGCTCGGACAAGGAGCTGGTCGGCCAAGGTATCGGCAACCTGACCTCAGGTCTCTTCGGTGGCATTCCAGGCGCCGGGGCGACCATGGGGACGGTCGTGAACATCCAGACGGGTGGACGCACGGCGCTCTCGGGCATCACGCGCGCCCTCATCCTTTTGGTCGTGGTGCTCTGGGCGAGCGGACTGACCGCGCAGATCCCGTTGGCGGTGCTGGCCGGGATCGCCCTCAAGGTGGGCCTTGACATCGTCGACTGGTCCTTCCTCAAGCGGGCGCACCGCGTCTCCTTCAAGGCAGCCGCCATCATGTACGGCGTCATCGGGCTGACCGTCTTCGTCGACCTCATCACCGCCGTCGCCGTCGGCGTCTTCATCGCCAACGTCCTGACCATCGACCGCCTCTCCAAGCTGCAGAGTCAGTCGGTCAAGGCCACCAAGGATCCCGAGCACGCCGGCAACCTGAGCCCGGAGGCACAGACGGTGATGGAGAGATCCAACGGCCGAATCCTGCTCTTCTCCCTCGGCGGCCCGCTCATCTTCGGACTGGCCAAGGCGATCTCGCGCCAGCACGCGGTCTTGGAGGCGCACGAGGTCCTGGTCCTGGATTTCACCGATGTCCCGGTGCTGGGCGTCTCCTCCTCGCTGGCGCTGGAGAAGCTCATCTTGGATGACGTCGCCGCTGGCCGCGGCGTCGTTATCGTCGGTGCTGAAGGTGACGTCAAACGGCGCCTCGAGAGGCTCGGCCTGACCAAGGCGGTGCCCGAGGCGAACTGGGTCGAGACCCGCGACCTGGCGCTCAGCCGTTCCGAGGCGCTGCTCGCGGCGGCTCCGCAGACGATCGTCCGGGCGGAAACGGAATCGACAGGCGGGAAGGTCCATGGCGCGCCTGACTACTAGCCGGCTGGGGGCGAAGCGCTCTCCGCAGATGTATCGAGCTTCACGCGACAAGCCTGGCCTCGACGAAGAGCCCTTCAATGGCTCGGGCCGGCGCCGCGACGACTGTGCCGTTCGACAAAGTCGCGTACAGCTGGGGCGAGATACCGCGTCATCGGCGCCATGGGCGCGCGCGATGCTCCAAGCGCGGGGAGTCACCGCCCGCCGCCCGTCGGCAGGCACCACGGGTAGTGGTCGAGAGCGCCACGGTCCAGCCGCGCGGTGTCCAGCCCGCCACGCCCATTAGGCAGCCCGCCTCGGTCCGCACTGTCTCGCGCTGTCCGACCAGAAGGGAGAGCTGTTCGGAGCGGCGAACGGGGGCGATTCCCGTCGTCAGAGCCTCGCTGGTCCGGTCGGCCAGAGGGCACCGAAGGCATGAAGTCGAGGATCCGAACGTCAGCGTCTGAGCTCTGCGGTTGATCTCGCGTATCGCTGCCCTCTGCTCCTCCACCGCGTTGGCAATCTCGGCGGCCACCGGTCACTAAGCTTCTGCTCCGGGACCTCGGCGATGCAGCCCTGCTTCGCGATGCCGATCACGTCCGGCTCGCGCACCAGGTCAGTCGCAGGGTTGAGCCTCGCCTCGGGCTTGCGAGGCGGTGCCCCGTCTCGCGGGTGGCGCACCTCGGTCCCGCCGGGCGCCCCGCGCAGGTGCGGCCGGCGAGCTCGGGGGCGCGCGTCGGGCTTCGCCACTCGATTGCGAATCTTGGATGGAGTGCGCGGCGGAGCTCGAATTTGTGCCCCGGCTCGGCTGCCCATAGACCTGGTAACAGTCCGTTCCGCGCGTCTTCGACGCAATCGGTCTAGGCAATCGGTCGCGAGGACCCGCGGTCCAAAGAGGCGTGTAACCAACCTTGGGGGCGATCATGGAAGCAGCTCTGGAATTCCTCACGAAGTTTCTGACCCAGTTTCAGTCGCCGACCTTGGCCTTTCTGCTGGGCGGCATCGTCATTGCGGCGCTCGGCTCGCGACTCGAAATACCCGAGGCGGTCTATAAGTTCATCGTCTTCATGCTATTGATGCGCGTCGGGCTCGACGGCGGCATGTCCATCCGCGAGGCCAATCTCGCGGACATGCTCCTGCCTGCCCTCTTCGCCATGCTGATCGGCTGTGGCATCGTCCTGCTCGGCCGCTACACGCTCGCCTTGCTGCCGAGCGTGCGCACCGAAGATGGCATCGCGACGGCCGGACTCTTCGGCGCCGTCAGCGGCTCGACCTTGGCCGCGGCCATCGTCGTCATGGAGAGCGAAGGGATCGAGTACGAGCATTGGGCGCCCGCGCTCTATCCGTTCATGGACATTCCCGCCCTGGTGCTTGCCATCGTGCTCGCAAGCATGTACCTAAAGCGCAAGGACGGAAGCGTCGAGAAGGTGCGAGTCTGGCCGATCGTGAAGGAAAGTCTGCAGGGCTCGGCCTTGTCCGCACTGCTGCTCGGTATCGCGCTTGGCCTGTTGACGCGGCCTGAAGCCATTTTCGAGGGCTTCTACGATCCGCTCTTCCGCGGACTGCTCTCGGTGTTGATGTTGGTGATGGGCATGGAAGCCTATGCGCGGCTCGCCGAGCTGCGACGTGTCGCTCATTGGTACGCGGTCTATGCGGCGCTTGCGCCGCTCGTCCACGGCTTGATCGCGTTCGCTCTGGGGTACGTCGCGCATGTACTGGTCGGCTTCAGCCCGGGTGGGATCGTGCTGCTGGCCGTGCTCGCGGGCTCCAGCTCGGATATCTCCGGACCACCGACCCTACGTGCCGGGATACCGACGGCGAATCCGTCGGCATACGTCGGAGCATCCACCAGCATCGGTACGCCGGTCGCTATCGCCATCGGCCTGCCGCTCTACATCTGGCTCGCGCAGACCCTGATCGTCGGCTGAAGCCCGATTCCCGCCGCCGCGCCGGACACGGCTTCGAGTCGAGAACCGATGCTGCGCAGCCCCTGAGCCATGCGGGCGAAACCACCCCAAGTCAGCTCAATACTCCATCAGCAGGTGCGGACATATGACACGGCAGGCCACCAAGCTTGTGATCATCACCGAGCAGTTGCTTCTGCGCGATATCGCCCGAATCGTCGAGAGCTCCGGAGCGACTGGATACACCGTCACCCCAGCGAACGGCAAGGGAAGCCGAAACCTGCGATCTTCCGGGCAGCCCACCGCCTCAGGCGCCTTCGCCAACGTCAAGGTCGAGGTCATCACGGCGAGCGAGGCGCTCGCACGACGGATCGCGGATGAGATTGCCGGCAAGTATTTCGACAACTTCTCCGGCATCGCCTACCTGGATCAGGTGGATGTGCTGCACGCGAAACACCTTTGAGCCCAAAAAGGGCAGTTGAACCGCAAAGGGCACAACGAGCGCAAAGGATTTCAACACCTTGTCTGCGAAGCCATGCTCACCCAGAGGGTGAAGCGACGCAGCAATGCAAGCCTCTGTTTTTCTTCGTGTCCTTTGCGCCTTCGGTGTGCCAGGAGAAACCTGGCCAGTCTAGCAGCCTGCGAGGTGGCTGCCATGTGAACTGCTGATGAGACATGTAGCTGCG
>NZ_JAAIJQ010000087.1 GCF_010820565.1 Thiorhodococcus minor
TCTTCGGTGTTGAGACTGATAGCGTTGCAACGCTTCATCGGCATGCTCCTACAAGGTTCCTGTGAAGACGCATTATTGTAACATAATCATAGCTTTAGGCGCTAAGTCCATGGCATTGGGCTCTCATCCCCCCAGGCGTTTGCGGAGCATCATGGGCTTCCCGAGTGCCATGAGTCGTTGGTACGGCAATTTTGAGAAAGGGGGTAGTCGGTTAGCGCCTCCACTCCCTACATGTTGTGGTCACCACTGATAGCCATGCGTCACCGCGGCTTCAGTGATGGATGCGGTAACAACCGCTTGCTCCAGGAGGCGGCGAAAGACGAGTCCGCGGCTCAGCGAGGTGCGCCGGTTGAAGCGGAAGGTGAGCTCCTCCAGGTACCCTTGGAGGTGCTAAGAAGTCACCGCGCCTTGGTGCGTGCCGAGGATCCAGCGCTTCAATAGGCCCGCCACCCGATGGACGCCTGGCATGGATACGTGTGCAGGATCGGAGGAGGACGACAGAACCGTCCTGCGATGCGTCAATCCGCGCTTCTGTAAATCCTTGTACCCGCTCCAGCCGTCTGTGTGCACCACGGAGCCAGCAGCAACGACATCGCTCACGAAAGGTACGAGATTCTCGCCCGAGGCGTCCGCAATGTGGCGCATCCGCAACCTTCCGAACCCCTTGGGATCGAGAACCTCTACGGCAATAACGACGACCATTTTGGCGGTCCCGCGTCCACGCTTGCCTCCGCGCTCGGCGCCGCCGACGAGGGTTTCGTCGACCTCAACGACGCTCACCAAGCGTTCCCGCTCGGAACGGACCATGGCCACCCTGAACCGCTGCAGCATGGTCCATGCCACGCGATACCTGACCCCAAGCGTTCGTTCCAAGGTCTTCGCCGACATGCCGTTCTTAGCCGTCGTGACATGCCACGCCGCTTCGAACCATGTCGTCAGCGGAGTCCGCGTTTTGTCGAGGATGGTGCCAGAGGTCACCGTCGTGTGGCAGCGGCACGAACGACACAGCAATCGCCCCCGGCTATGGCGCCACGGCTCCGCTGCGACTCCACCGCTGCCGGCCAGGGAAGCGCAAAGCGCGAGGTCGGTAGTCCCGGGTAGGCGTGTGCGCGTGCGTATTGCCGTAATGACGAAGGACGTGAGTCCTTCGTCGTGAAGGCAATATGCAAAGCGCAGTCACACACGCCGTAGAGTCATTCGTCGTAGGGTCGTGCGCAGCCCGAGTGCGCCAACGGCGCTACTCGAGGCGGAGCAGCGACCCGGAGCGGGACGGCCCGGGCTGAGAAGGTTGTCGCCCTGCGCGAGTCCCGTCGGCGAGGGATCGACCCGACGGGTATCACGAGCGCAGACGCGACACTCCGGATGCCCGGCAGGTGAAACCGGTGGGCCATCTCAGGCTCTCCAAGTATCTGGCGCAGGCAAGGTCGTCCGGGAACATCTCGACGAGCTCGCGGTAACTCTGCGGGTAATCACGCCCCGCTACCAAGGGTGGCAAGGTCGGGTATGCTGGTTGGCCAGTATGATTCACCCCTACATCTTGCGACAGGAGGCGCTAACCGACTACCCCCTTTAGTATTTTTGTTTCAAATCGTCTCGGTCTGGTGCATTGCGTAGCTCCAACCGCCGATGGTGTGCTCCGCTAATGCCTGATCGCTCAGGGGCGCCGATCATCGATTGGCCCAGCCTCCCGCTGGGTGGACAAGCGCAGCGCAGTCCACCAACGCCGGCGCGGGATTCGGTGGATTTCGCTCTCGCTCGTCCACCGGGCCAACTGACGATCAAGGCCCGCTCAGGTATTCGATGGCCGCGCTCATTGGAGCGCGGCTGCGTTCCCGGCTAGCGATCTTGTATAACCCGATGCCCTGCGCGGTGGGCCTTGAGAAACGGTGCTTGGCCTTACTCTTGTCGTGATGGCTCAACACTGCCGGCCGGACCTTGGGCGGCAAACACAGGAACGGGGGTGGGCAACGACAGGTCACAGCCGTGGCCGTTGTGCGCACCAAGCGGTGATGAGGGCTCCAGGTGGGCCTGGACTCTGGCAGAGACTTGGGTGATTTCCTGAAATGATCCTACCCGGACAGCGCCTCCAGTAGGATGGGCAAAGCCCCTGGCACGCCGGCGCGCATGGGGAAGACGTTTGTGGGGCGTGCCCAGCCAGGTCGCTCAGGCGCCTGGACGATGGGCAGGCTGCGCTTTGCCCATCCTACGGGGAATCTGTTTCCCGGAAATCACCTTGAAAGGATCTGGAATGGACATGCAAAGCGGACTCGCGCCCGGAGCACGAGTCACCATCCGCGACGAAGACTGGGTTATTCGTCGTATCGATCTGAGCGACGACGGTGGCCATGCCTTGACCTGCGATGGCCTGTCCGAGCTGGTACGTGGCACATCGGCCATCTTCCTCGACCGACTCGAGGACGACCTGCAGGTCCACGACCCCGCCCAGACCGAGCTGTTCCAGGACACCAGCGACTACTTCACCGACAGCCTGCTGTATCTGGAGAGCCAGCGTCTGCGCACGGTCGCCAACGACCAGCAGATCCACCGCGCCCATCAGGCGGTCATGAAGGTCGCGGAATACCAACGGGTGCCGGCGGAGAAAGGGCTCAAGCAGGTCCGCACCCGTATCCTCATCGCCGACGGCGTCGGACTGGGGAAGACGCTGGAGGCGGCCATGCTGGCGACCGAGCTGGACATCCGCGGACGCGGGCGGCGCATCCTGGTGGTCACCCAGAAGAGCATGCTGACTCAGTTCCAGAAGGAGTGGTGGTCGCGCTTCACCATCCCCCTGGTACGCCTGGATTCCGCCGGCATCCAGCGCATCCGCAACAACATCCCATCCGGGCACAACCCCTTCAACGTCTACGACAAGACCATCATCTCGATGGACACCCTGAAGGGGAGAAACGAGTACCGCGACTATCTCGACAAGTCCCGCTGGGACATCATCGTCATCGACGAGTGTCACAACGTCGCCTTGCGCAAGGGCGACTCGGGCTCCTCGCTGCGGGCGCGCCTGGCCAAGAACCTCGCCACCAAGTCCGACACCCTGATCCTGCTCTCCGCCACGCCGCACGACGGCTCGGCCAACAGCTTCGCCTCCCTGATCTGGCTGCTCGACCCCACCGCCATCTCCGATCCGGACGACTACACGCGCGCCGATCTCGACCGCAAAGACCTCTTCGTGCGCCGGTTCAAGAAGGACATCAAGGGCCAGGCCCAAGGGCAGTTCCCCGAGCCCGAGACCCGTCGGCTCTCCACCCAGGCCACGCCCGAGGAGGAAGCGGCCTTCCAGGCGGCACTGGAGATCCCCTTCACGCAGAAGGGCGAGCGCGCCCAGGGCAGGCAGGGGGAGCTGCAGCGCGTCGGGCTGCAGAAGGCCCTGTTCTCGAGCCCGGCCGCGGCGGCCAGCTATGCCCGCAATCGCATCGACAAGCTGCGCCGGCACGCCACGCCATCCGCGGCCGAGAATGCCGAGATCCAGGCCTTCGAGGATTTTCTGCAGCGGCTGGAGGCCATCACCCCGGAGCGCTTCAGCAAGTATCAGCGGCTGCTCGCCGCACTGCGCGACCCCGAGACCCAGTGGACCGGCCAGGACAGCACCGACCGGCTGGTCGTCTTCTCCGAGCGCATCGAGACCCTGAAGTGGCTCCTGTCCAGGCTTCCCGGCGACCTGCGTCTCAAGCCAGACGCCTTCACCATCCTGGACGGCGGCCTGTCCGACATCGACCAGCAGGAGATCGTCGAGCGCTTCGGCCAGGAGCACGACCCCTTGCGGGTGCTGCTGTGCTCCGATGTCGCCTCCGAAGGGCTGAACCTGCACTACTTCTGTCATCGCCTGGTGCACTTCGACCTGCCCTGGTCGCCCATGGTTTTCCAGCAGCGCAACGGCCGGGTGGACCGCTTCGGTCAGGAGCGCACCCCGCGCATCGACTACCTCCTCACCGAATCGCAGATCGAGACCGTCAAGGGCGACCTGCGCGTCATCGAGGTCCTGGTGAGCAAGGACGAGCAGATCAGCCGCAACATCGGTGATCCGGCGTCCATCCTGTGCAAGCACAGCATCGAGGACGAGGAGCGCGTGGTGGCCGAGGCGCTCGCCAGCCGCATGAGCGCCGAGCAGTTCGAGCGCGAGTGCATCGAGGAGGCCACGGCGGACGACGACGAGGACGACTGGGAGGCGGCCCTCTTCGGCGCGGTCGACGAGGCCCCGCCGGCCCCAGTGGCACCAGAGCCCCACCGCTTCTTCCCGGACGTCTACGCCTTCGCCAAGCAGGCCATCGGCCGGATCCCCGAGGCGGAGGGCTACCGCCTCGACGAGCAGGCCCGCATGCTGCGGCTCACCCCGCCTGCCGATCTCAAGCGGCGACTGCGCCGTCAGCTCCCCGCCGAGGTCCTGCGCGAGACCGACGAGTATGTGCTCTCCGCCCACATCGGCCTGGTCGAGGAGTCGATTCAGCGCGCCCGCGAGCAGGACCGGCAAGGCGCGACCTGGCCCGACATCCAGTACCTCTGGCCGCAGCACCCGATCTGCCAATGGCTGATCGACCGCGTGATCGGCAACGTCGGCCGGCGGCGCGCCCCGGTCATCATCAGCACCAAGCTCCCGCCCGGCGAGTGCGCCTTTCTGATGCTCGGCCTGATCCCCAACCGCAAGGGTCAGCCCTTGATCGCCGAGTGGAAAGCCGTGGTTCGTCGCGGTCAGGCGGATCAGGTGATCGAGGACTTCGACAGCTTCTGCGCCCGCGCGGGCATCGCCGAGCGCGGACTGCCCAATGCCAAGCGCCCTCTGGACCTGGCCCAGCTCCAGCAGGCCCTAGGCGATGCCGTCGCGACCATGCAGCGATTCGTGGAAGATCAGGTCGCGTCATTCAGCGCCGCGCGCGCCGAGGAGGTCGCGCGGAAGCTCGTCGAGCTGGATGAGCTGCGCGGCGCCCAGGAGCGGCAGTTGGAGCTGCGCCTCGAGCATCTGCTCGACACCGTCAAGGAGAGCCGCCGGGCACGCCGCCTGAAGGACATCGAGGACGTCTTCACCGAGTACGGTCAGTGGGTGAAGGACAGTCTCGAGGTCGAGCCCGTACCCTTCGTGCAGGTGCTCGCCGGCGTCACGGCTGCGCGCTGAATCATGACAAGCGCCGGCGTCATGCCTAATATGACCATGAATATGGCCAGGAGTTTTGTGCATGACTGAAACCTCGATCGCCGACGCCAAGACCCAGCTCACACGTCTCATTCACCAGGCGGAGCGGGGCGAAGCCGTCCACATCACCCGCCGCGGCAAACCGGTGGCGGTGCTGCTCTCGGAAGCGGAGTATGCCCGTCTGCGCTTGAGTCAGGGAGCGATGCAGCCCGATTTTTGGGATCTCATCACGGAGATGCGGGCCGATCCGGCATTCGAGCCCGTGGACTGGTCCAAGGACGAGATCGACGCCTGGCGCGATCATCGCTCGGTGCGGGATTTCGAGTGGCCCGAGTGAGATACCTGCTGGACACCAACATCCTCTCCGAGCCGGTCGTTGTACGACCGCATCCTGGCGTGATGCAACGCATCGAGGCCAACCGCGGATCCCTGGCCATTGCATCGGTGACCTGGCAGGAGGTCCTCTACGGAATGCTCCTCTTGCCCAGTGGGCGGCGTCGGGAGCAGATCGAAGACTATCTATTGCGCCGGGTTCGCCCCTCGCTGCCCATCCTCGGCTTTGAGGAGCGTGCCGCGCGCTGGCAGGCGGAACAGCGTGCTCGCCTGCGCCAAGTCGGCAGGCCACCGTCCTATCCGGATTCCCAGATCGCGGCCATTGCCGCCGTCAACGATCTGATACTGGTGACGCGCAATCTCGATGATTTCGCGGGATTCGTTGGGCTACGGATCGAGAATTGGTTTGAAGCGCCCTTACGAGGCCCGGACGAGCCTGAGCCTGGAGAGCCCAACTGAGCGATGGACACCACGGAAAAATTCGACGTCTTCCCAGGCATCGTCAACGAGAACGAGCTCTACAGCCACCACTTCTTCGCCCACGTCTTTCAGTCGCGCATCAAGGACTGGCTGCAACAGCGTGCGCAGGAATCCGAGCGCGAGGAGCCGCTCGCCAAGCGTCTGGCGCGGCTCGCCGCGCCCTTCTTCCAGCGGCACGCCCGTTATCCCTGGGACGAGGACTTCACCGCCCAACTGGGCTGGCACCTGGCGCTGCACCAGGATCTGCTGCGCGCGCTGGGCTTCAGCCTCCAACCGCAGGAGCTGGATTGCCTCGGCGACCAGCCGCTGCCGATCTGGGCCCAATTGGGAAAGACGGCCGGGCTGCCGGATGTCATCGTCCTCCCCGCCTTCAACCCTGAGCAGAAGGCCAAGGGCGAGGACCAGACCACCGACCCGCTCGAGACCACACTCAGCCCCCGGCACTTCCGGATCGAGGAGATCCCGGGCGCCTACCTGGGCAGGGACAAAAAGACCCCGCGCCCCCTGGCCGAGCTGCTCTCCGATGCCCTCTTCGCCGCCGACCATCCGCCGCGCTTCGTCCTGGTGGTGGGCGAGCTGGAATGGGTCTTGATCGACCGCTTCAAGTGGCCGGCCAACCGCTTCCTGCGCTTCGACCTCAGTGAGATCCTGGGCAAGAAGCCGCCCGCCACGCTCAACGCCTGCGTCGCCCTGCTGCACCGCGAGGCCCTCTGCCCGGACGGGGGGCCAGGAAGCACTGAAGGCTGTCTGCTCGACACCCTGGACGCCGAGTCCCACAAGCACGACGCTGGGGTCAGCGAGGATCTCAAGTACGCCCTGCGCGACGCCATCGAGCGGCTCGGCAACGCGGCGGCCAGCCAGCTCCGGGCCCAGGCCGTGGCGGGAAAGAAAGGCTTCTTCAGTGGCAAGGACCAGCTCGACGCCGGCGACCTCAGCACCGAATGCGTGCGCCTGGTCTACCGCCTGATCTTCCTCTTCTACATCGAGGCCCGCCCCGAGCTGGGCTATGTGCCCATCAACAAGAGCGACGTCTACACCCGCGGCTACAGCCTGGAGCACCTGCGCGATCTCACCCTCACCGACCTGCACACCACGGAGGCACAGAACGGCCACTACTTCGATAAGACGCTCAGGAAGCTCTTCGGCCTCATCGCCCAGGGCAACACCAACGTCCAACAGACGCTGATGGGCTCGGCCACGGTCAACGCCTTCGAGCTGGCCCCGCTCGACAGCCGGCTGTTCGACCCCGCGAGCACGCCCCTGCTCAACAAGGTGCGGTTCCCCAACCACGTCTGGCAGGCCGTGCTGCGCGGGCTCTCCTTCGCCAAGGACCCCAAGACCCGCCGCACCCGCCGGGTGAGCTACCAGGCGCTCTCCATCAACCAGCTCGGCGCGGTCTACGAGTCGCTGCTGTCCTATCGCGGCTTCTTCGCCGCCGATGACCTTTACGAGGTGATGCCGGAGGCCAAGCCGACGCGGGCCTCGAACGCGGACGACGATGATGAGAACGATGAGAGCGATGGCGACGACAGCTACGGCGGCTCCACCGACCTGCTCGCCAACGGCTGGTTCGTCACCGAGGACCAGATCGGCGACTACAAGAACGGCGAGAAGGTCACCTTCATCAACGCCGAGGGCCGCAGACAGCTGCGGGTCTACCCCAAGGGTACCTTCATCTACCGTCTGGCCGGACGCGACCGTCAGAAGAGCGCGAGCTACTACACCCCGCAGTCGCTGACCCAGTGTCTGGTGAAGTACGCCCTCAAGGAGCTGCTCGCCGACAAGACCGCCGACGAGATCCTGAGCCTGCGCGTGCTGGAGCCAGCCATGGGCAGCGCCGCCTTCTTGAACGAGGCCGTCAACCAGCTCGCCCAAGCCTATCTGGAGCGCAAGCAGCAGGAGCTGAAGCGCCGCATCCCGCACGACCAATTCGCCCAGGAGCTGCAGAAGGTGCGCATGCGCCTGGCCGACGGCAACGTCTTCGGTGTCGACCTCAATCCCATCGCCACCGAGCTGGCCGAGGTCAGTCTCTGGCTCAATGCCATCTATGGCGAGACCGACGCGACCGGCCGCCCCAAGCCGGCGCGGGTGCCCTGGTTCGGCTACCAGCTCTTCAACGGCAACTCGCTGGTCGGCGCCCGGCCCCAGGTGTTTCGCGTCAGCCAGCTCAGCGCACCGAAGAGGATCAAGCAGGGCGGCAAGTCCGTCCCCAACCCCGAGTGCTGGCTCAACGCCACACCCCGCCGCGTCACGTCGACCGAGCCGCGCCGGGATGACGAGATCTATCACTTCCTGCTGCCCGACGAGGGGATGTGCGACTACGCCAACAAGGCGGTCAAGGCGTACTTCGGCGATGAGCTGGATCAGGTCAAGACCTGGAAGAAGGGCTTGTTGAGATCCTTCTCGGACATCGAAATCAAGCGCCTGAAGCAGCTCAGCGAACGGGTCGACGCCCTCTGGCGGGAGCACGCCGAACAACTGGCCAAGGACCGCGCCCGTACCGAGGACACACTCCCGGTCTGGCCGGACACCGGCGAGGGCACCGTCACCAGCCGGGCCAGCAAGGAGGCCACCCGCAAGGCCGGGATGCTGAGCGAGGACGGGGACATCGCCACCCCGTACCGATGCCTCAAGCTGGTGATGGACACCTGGTGCGCGCTCTGGTTCTGGCCCTTGGACAAGGCCCAGAGCCTGCCGAGCCGCACCCAGTGGATCACCGAGGTCGGCGCCATCCTCGACGGCAATGTCATGGAGATCGACGAGCAGGTGGAGCTGGATCTGGCGCCCGAGCCGGCCAAGGTGGAAATGTTCGTCCTGGCGCCCGAGATCCAGGCGTCCCTGTTCGACGACGCACCGGGCCAGCTACCGCTGGCGGCGCCCACCGAGGACAAGACCCTGCACGATCGCTACGGCGAACTGCGGATCAAGCGGCTGCGCGAGCACTTTCCGCGCGTCACCCAGGTCGAGGCCCTGGCGACCCGCTATCGCTTTTTCCATTGGGAGCTGAGCTTCGCGGACATCTTCCTCGCGGCTGGCGGCTTTGACCTGATCGTGGGGAATCCGCCCTGGATCAAGGTCGAGTGGGAGGAGAAGGGCATCCTGGGCGAGGCCGATCCCAAGATCGCGATCCGAAAGATGAGTGCCTCGGATCTGGCTCGGCGTCGGGCGGCGTTGTTCGAGGAATGGCCGGAGATGCGCGGGGCCTGGCTGGATGAATTCTGTGAGCAGGCGGGGATGCAGGGGTTTTTGAATGCGGGGCAGAATTACCCGCTTCTGGAGGGGCAGAAAGCGAATCTATACAAGTGCTTTCTGCCGCAGGCGTGGATGCTCGGTAGCGAAAGCGGAATCTCAGCTTTCGTTCATCCAGAAGGCGTTTATGACGATCCCAAAGGCGGGGCTTTCCGTGAAGCCATTTACCCACGCCTCAAGCTGCATTACCAATATCAGAACGAATTCGCGCTTTTCGTCGGAACAAACGACCACGGACGTATGCGATTCGGCACGCATATCTATCAAAACCAGCCCTCCGGATCGCCCTGTTTCCTTACCATCAACAACCTCTTTATCCCTCGCACTGTCGACGCCTGCTTCGAGCACGACGGCAAAGGCCCCGTGCCCGGCATCAAGGATGAAAGCGAGGGCGGACGCTCAAGCTGGAACACACGAGGCCACCACGACCGTCTGATTCCGGTTCGCATGCATGAGCTGGCCTTGTTCGCCCGACTCTATGACGAGGCCGGAACCCCGCCGCTGCAAGCCCGCCTGCCCGCGCTGCACGCTCGTCCACTGATCGCTGTGCTCGAAAAATTTGCTGCCCAGCCGCGCCGTCTGAGCGATCTCAAGAGCGAGTATTACTCCACGCAGCATTGGAACGAGGTTATAAGCCAACAAGACGGCACCATCCGCCGCGAGACTGGCTTCCCTGCCGATGCCGGTCAATGGGTGCTCTCTGGTCCTCACTTCTTCGTCGGCACCCCCTTCTACAAGACCCCTCGCCGCGTCTGCACCCAGAACAGCCACTATGACGTGCTCGACCTGCTCAGCCTCCCCGACGATTACCTACCGCGAACCAACTATGTGCCGGATTGCTCGCCAGCAGCGTATGCCGAGCGAACGCCGAGGGTGCCTTGGGCAGAGATCCTCGAGCCACCGGCCGAAACCACCGGCTCCACGGACACCTCCAACCCATCTGGCTCCCACGCTCCAGCGTTGGAGCAAGCCCCGACGCGGAAGCCGAGCGAATCGGAGACGGGCCGCTGGAGCGGCCAAGACGGCATTCCCACGCGGAGCGTGGGAACGAGCGAGCGGGTAACTGACTTCTACCGTCTCGCCGCACGGCGCGGCGCGCATCCCGGTGATGAGCGATCCGTACGCATCGTCGTTCTTCCACCCGATGTCGCTCATATCGACGGCGTCTTCTCGATCACCTTCCGCGAGACAGGCGTGATGCTCGACGCGGCCTCGTCCTGGGTCTCGCTGCCCTGCGACTTCTTCGCGCGCACTTCGGGCAAGAAGGACTTTCGCGAGGCAACGGCAAGAATGCTGCCAATCATCGAGTCAGACACGCGACGAAACGTACGCTTCCTGGCGCTGATTGCACTCACTTCTCACTACGCCGACCTCTGGCAATCGAATTACCGCCCTAACTTCCGCAAACAACGCTGGTCCATCGACCCAACCGACACAACCAATCCTTTGTGTCCTTCGCGCCTTTGCGGTGAAAAAGACTTCTTCCAACGCCTCACCCCCACCTGGCAACGCCACTGCGCCCTGCGCACCGACTACGCCCGTCGCCAAGCCCTGGTCGAGATCGACGTCCTGGTCTCCCAAGCGCTCGGCCTGACCCTCGACGAGCTGCTGACCCTCTACCGCGTCCAGTTCCCGGTGATGCGCCAGTACGAGGCCGACACTTGGTACGACCAGACCGGGCGCATCGTCTTCACCCCGAGCAAGGGGCTGGTCGGCGTCGGCCTGCCGCGCAAGGCGCGGAAGCAAGACCTCAAGGCTGGCATCGCCTACGGCATCCACCTCTCGGGCGATTGTAGGATGGGCAAAGCAACGCGTGCCCATCTGGACGACGATGATGATGGGCACGCTGCGCTTTGCCCATCCTACGGGTCCATCCAAGAGGCAAAGGGCATCGCCCTGGGCTGGGAGGATGTGCGCGACCTGCCCGCCGGCTGCACCATCAGCAAAACCTTCCCCGACGACACCCTGCCCGGCGGCCCCGTCCAGCGCACCATCGAATACCAGGCGCCCTTCGTCCGCCCCGACCGCGAGGAGGACTACCGGGTCGCCTGGGCCTTCTTCGAGCAGCACCAAGGCGAGGGTGCCCCGATATGAAATCCCGCGTCTACATCGAAACCTCGGTGATCAGCTATCTGGCCGCGCGCCCGAGTCGGGACTTGATCGGCATGGCCCGTCAGCAGGTGACCCAAGCCTGGTGGGACATTCGCTCAAAGCACGACCTTTGCGTCTCTGAGGTGGTCACTCGCGAATGCGCCTCCGGAGACCCAGAGGCTGCGGCAAGACGGATCGCCATCATCGAAGATCTGCCCCTATTGCGGGTGACCGCGAATGCTGTCGAGATCGCCAAGGCGTTGGTTTCACGCGAGATCATCCCACAAAAAGCGGCCGAGGATGCGCTGCACATCGCGATTGCGACCGTCCATGCCGTGGATTTTCTCCTGACATGGAACTGCAAACATATTGCAAACCCTGAGATTCAAAGGCAGATCGCATTCTACTTGGAGGGGATCGACCTGTTCCTACCCTTCATCTGTACACCCGACGAGCTACTTGGAGCCGACGATGAATGACGAGATTCTCGATGAGGTCCGTGCGATCCGCGAAGCGCACGCCAAGGCATTCGATTTCGATCTCGACGCCATTTACGCGGACATCCAACAGCGCGAGATAGAGCATCAGGCGCGGGGAGCGCGTTTCATTGATCCGCCCACAACGTCGCCCCAGATGCGTTCTCGGTACCAAGGCATTCGGTTCGGTCGTCGACCAAGCCAAGAGTCACGGGTTGATCAGAAGTATTCGGGATAAGTTCATCATGTGGACTGACCCTATCGTTGAAGAGCGAGACCTTGGAATCGAGTGATGCATATCGACCCCATGACCCAAGAGGCCTTGAGAGCGTTTCAGGCGATCCTGCACGCCAAGTACGGTGCTCACCCGAGCGCCCTCTACCTCTTCGGCTCACGCGCACGCGGCAACCAGATGAGGACCTCAATCATGAACCGAGACCGATCATCCTTGACGATCGATCAGCCGACGTTGGAGCGCGTCTGTCGCACACACCGGATTCGTCGACTGTCACTGTTCGGATCGCAGCTCAAGGGCACGGCTAACCCGGACAGCGACGTCGACCTGCTCGTCGAGTTCGATCCTGGCGCCCACCCCACCCTACTGGACCTAGCTCAGATCGAAATCGAGCTGTCGCAGGCGCTTGGTGGAAAGAAGGTCGATGTACGCACGCCCGAAGATCTAAGCCGGTTCTTCCGCGACGACGTGCTGAACATGGCCGAGGTGCAGTATGTCGCCGAATGATCTCTGGCGGATCGAGCACATGATCGAAGCCGCGGAGCAGGCGCTGGCGTTCGTAAAGGGGCGCGAGCGCGCCGATCTCGATTCGGATGCGATGCTCTGTCTCGCCTTGACGCGCGCCGTGGAGATCGTCGGCGAAGCCGCCGCGCAGGTCACCGACGCCGGGCGCGCTGAGCTGGCGGACGTCCCCTGGGCGCAGATCGTCGGCATGCGCAACCGGTTGGTCCATGCCTATTTCGACATCGACCGTACGATCCTCTGGGATACGGTTCGACTGGCTTTGCCGCCGTTGATTGCGCAGCTCAAGGCCGCGGTGCTGCGCTGATTTCATCGTAAGAATGCATGGAGGCGCCTAAATGCTGCCCTCGCTGGTCGTCGATGAGGTCCGCCACGGTGTCGCCGAGACACTGCGGGTCCAGTTCGAGCCATCGACCGAGCTGTTCAAGGACGCCGTCCGCCGTCTGATCGAGGACCCGAGCTGGATCAAGGGGCCCTATGTGCAGCTCGGCCTGCCCTTCGTCGCGGACGACAGCGGGAAACGCTTCTTCCAGGACTTCGCGACCGAGCACCCGGCCTTCCTGCATCAGGCGCAGGCGTGGCGGCGCTGCGGGATCGAGGGACGCTCCACCCTGGTGGCGACCGGTACCGGCTCGGGCAAGACCGAGTGCTTCCTCTATCCGATCCTGGCCCATGTCGCCCAGGCGCGGAAGCAGGACACGCCGGGCATCAAGGCCATCATCATCTACCCGATGAATGCCCTGGCCGACGACCAGGCCACGCGCATCGCCGAGCTGGTGCATGGCACGCCGGCCTTCGCCGGCATTCGCGCCGGGCTCTTCGTCGGCTCGGGCATCACCAAGTACAAGCCCGGCAAGGCGGGCAAGGCCCCTGCGCAGGATCCGGCGGTGATGGGGCCGGACCACGTCATCGCCGACAAGGACGTGCTCCGCGACAACCCGCCGGACATCCTGCTCACCAACTACAAGATGCTGGATTTCCTGTTGATCCGGCCCAGGGATCAGGCGCTGTGGCGCTTCAACAAGCCCGGGACCCTGCGCTATCTGGTGGTCGACGAGCTGCACACCTTCGACGGCGCCCAGGGCACGGACCTGGCGATGCTGATCCGCCGCCTGCGTCATCGGCTGAAGTGCGATGCCCAAGGCGACAGGGGGCGCCTGATCTGCGTCGGCACCTCGGCGACGCTGGGCGATGCCAGCGATGCCCGCCCGCTGCGCGACTATGCGGGCCAGGTGTTCGCGACGGATTTCGACGCGGACGCGGTCATCGTCGAGCGGCGTCAGGGCTTCGATGCCTTCATCGGCGACAAGGTGATCGAGCATCTGATCGCCGCCGACGACGCGGTGCTGGAGGCCATCCGACCAAGGTCGTTCGAGCGGTCACAGGAGGCCGTCTCCCGCTTTCTGCCGGCCTTCTTCAGCGATCCCGAGACCCTGGCGGTGCTTCAGGCGGGACTCGACACACCCTTGGGACGGATCCGCCTCGGCGAGGAGCTGAAGAGGCACCTGCTGTTCCAATCCCTGCTGCGCACGGCGACCCAGGCGCCGGTGACGGTCGATGAGATCGTCGACAAGCTCCAGCGCACCCTGAGCGCGCGGCTGGTGCCGGAGGCGAGGAGCCTGATCTCGGCGCTGCTGACCCTGGTGGCCTGGGCGCGGGCGCCCCACGCCGAGCAGCAGGTCGATGCGAGCACGCCGGTCGAGCGGCTGAGCGCCCTGGTGAGTCTGCGCGTGCAGCTCTGGCTGCAGGAGCTGCGCCGGGTGCTGGCAACCGTCAGCCGCCATCCGGCCGAGATCGTGCTGTGCTCCGAGGCGGCGGTGCTCAGCCAGCGCGAGCGCCTGCGCCTGCCGCTGATCCAGTGCCGCCACTGCCATGCCACCGGCTGGCTGACGCTGAAGCAACCGCAGGACAGCCGGGTGGTGAGTAGCCTGGACCGGATCTACGGCAGCTTCTTCGCCCGTCACCAAGACACCTTTCTGGCCCGCATCTATCCGCGAACGCCGGATGACGCCCCCGCTCCACAGGGGCCGTTCCCGTTGCTCAGCCTGACGCTCTGCGGCCAATGCGGCCACCTGGGGCATGAGCGGCTCAGCCAATGTCCGCACTGCCAGAGCGACGATGTCGTCCCGGTCCAGGTGGCCAATGCGAACCGGACGGTGCGCGTGCGGGCCGATGCCGAATCCGGACGCGAGGCGCGCGAGGTCACTGTGCATGACGATCGCTGCCCGGTGTGCGGCGAGCGCGGCGGACAGCTCATCATCGGCGCCCAGACCACCAGCATTGCCGCGCACGCGGTGGAGCGCCTGTGGTCGGCACGGCTCAACGATCACAAGAAGCTGATCCTCTTCTCGGATTCCGTACAGGACGCCGCGCATCGCGCCGGGTACATCGAGTCCAAGACCGAGGGCATGCTGATCCGCGCGGGCCTGGCCAAGGTCCTGGCAACGCTGCCGGAGGCGATGCCTTGGGATCGCGCCCTGGAGGCGGTTGGGCGCGGCTATCTGGACCCGAGCAGTCCGCTTGTGATGCCGCCGCGGGATTTCGTGGCGCGCTTCATCCCGCCGAGCATGGAGTGGCTGCGCGATTGGCGGGCGCTGCGTGAGACCGGTGCGCTACCCGCCGGCTCGCGGCTGCCCGAGATGCTCTGCCAGCGCATGCAGTGGCGCGCCGTCGAGGAGCTGACGCATCGCTCCGATCGGGGGCGGACTCTGGCCCGCGTCGGGATCGCCGCGCTCTTCCCGGACCTGGCCGATCTCCAGTCGCTCTCCCAGACCCTGACGGCCGAGCTCCACGAGGCCGGCGGGGGACTGGAGGCGCTGAGCGAGGCGCAGGTGCTGCAGTGGGGCCTGGGCACGGTGCTGGCCCTGATCCGTGCCGGCGCCGTTTTCCACATGGAGCTGGAGCGCTATGCCGAGAGCGGGGATTTTCGCGGCTTCGAATTCGCACCGCAGCGCAAGCACTGGATCCCGCATCGCGGTCATTCGGGGGCGCCACGCTTCGTCACGCGGGATTCAGGCCGCCATGGCTTTCTTCACCTGGAAGAGCGCGATGGCAATCCGCTGCTCGGCTGGGCCAAGCTCGCCCTCGGCCTGAGTCTGTACTCGCCAGGCATCGTCACCCTGGCCTATGAGGCGCTGCTCGAGGCCCTGGAGCAGGCGGGACTGGGGCGCTTCGTGCCGTTGGAGCACAAGGGAACGCGCGCCCGCGTCTTCGGTCTGCAACCGAGCCCCTTGCGCCTGTACCAGGATCTGCGCCGGCTGGTGACGCCATCCGGCGCTCAGTCGCTCTGGGTGCCCGCCGAGGCCGTCGAGTCATTGATCGGGCTACCGGCTTGGAACAGTCCCGGCGAGACCTTCCGGGCCGACCCGGCACCAGGGCCGAGCTGGTGGCACGCCCGTCTGCAAGGCGGCGACGTCACCCGGGTCATCGCCCATGAGCACACCGGGCTGCTGGAGCGCGACGAGCGGGTCGCCTTGCAGGATCGCTTCATGGCCCCGGAGGATGCTTGGGAGCCCTGGTACGAGAACCTGCTCTCGGCCACGCCGACCCTGGAGATGGGCATCGATATCGGCACCCTATCCAGCGTCATGCTCGGCGGGGTGCCACCGAGCCAGGCCAATTTCATCCAGCGCATCGGCCGCGCCGGACGGCGCGATGGCAACGCGGCGGGATTCACCATCGCCGACGCCTCGCCCGACGGACACGACCAGTATTACTTCGCCAAGCCGCTCGAGATGCTGCACGGCGACGTGGAGGCGCCCGCCGTCTATCTGAACGCCGCGGAGGTGCTGCGCCGTCAGCTCTATGCCTTTTTCTTCGACAACTGGGTTGCCGAGGAGCGCCCCGAGCTGCCGGACAAGCTGAGCGACCCGCTCGATCAGGTGGCCATGGGAGACGGCGACGTCACGCGCTTTCCCTTCAACTATCTGGATTTCGTCAACCGTCACGAGCCGGCTCTGTTCGACGCCTTCTGCCGGATGCTGGAAGACGCGCTGCGCCCGGAGACGAAGGCCAAGCTCGAGGCATTCATCACCGGTACCGAGCAGCACAAGAACCTGCGCGCGCGCTTCCTGGCCTTCTTCGAGGAGACCCATGCCGAGCGCGAGTCCTGGAAGAAGCGCCGCAAAGCCATCAATGCCGAGCTGGGGCGGCTGCGCAAGCGTCCGGAGGACGAGCAGACCCTGGCCGAGATCGACTTGCTGGAAAAGGAGCGCGCGGGCCTGGGCCACCGCATCCAGCAGCTGAACAACGAGTATCTGCTGGAGGCCCTGACCAACGCCGGCCTGTTGCCGAACTACGCCTTCCCCGAGGAGGGGGTCGCGCTGACCACCATCATCCATGGCAGTCGATCTGGCGGCGAGGAGTATGCGGTGCCGGTACACCGCTACAGCCGACCCGCCCATGCGGCCCTGGCCGAGTTCGCGCCGCGCAACACCTTCTTCGCGCACAAGAGCAAGGTCGAGATCGACCAGATCGACATGAGCGTGGAGCCACCGGCCGAGCACCGCTTCTGCGCGGGCTGCCACTTCCTGGCGCCGCTCACCGCGCCGGAAGCCAAGCTGGACGCCTGCCCCAGGTGCGGAGACAGCCACTGGGTCGACGGCAGTCAGGTCCGTCCGGTGCTGCGTCTGAAGCGGGCCGTGGCCAACATTCGGCGCGCGGACAAGACCCGCATCACCGAGACCGACGAGGCGCGCAATCCCAAGTTCTATGCCCGCCGACTGCTGATGAACTTCGAGCCAGAGGACGTGCGCAACGCCTGGACGCTGGAGTCCAGCCAGGCCATCTACGGCTTCGAATTCATCGCCAAGGCCGACTTCCATGATCTCAATCTGGGACAGCCGCTCCCGGTGGACAGCGCCGAGTACGCGACATTGATCGCGGGCGACGACAGCCCCAAGGCGGGGTTCTCGCTGTGTAAACGTTGCGGCATGGTTCAGCCCAATGGGCGGCGGGGGCGTGAGGAGACGCACACGCCGGTGCATACCCCTGACTGTCCGGATCGCCACACCAAGGGGACGGAGCATCTGGTGGAGCGACTCTTTCTCTATCGCCAGTTCGAGTCCGAGTGTCTGCGCATCATGGTGCCCAAGGGGTTCGGCTCGGGCGAGCGCACCACCTATTCCTTCATGTCGGCGCTGCAGCTCGGGCTGCGCAAACGCTTCGGCGGCAAGGTCGATCACTTGCGCTTCGAGACCATGTCCGAGGCCGGCGCGGGCGATGGCGCCGGGAAGACCTATATTCTGATCTACGACTCGGTGCCCGGCGGTACCGGTTATCTGCAGCAGCTTCTAGCCGGCGACGCAGATACCTTGAGCGAGGTACTGGCCGCAGCGCATACCGTGATCCGCGATTGCGCCTGTCAGGTCAAGCCCGAGCAGGATGGCTGTTATCAGTGCGTGTTTCATTATCGGCAGGGGCGCAATCGCCGGCACATCTCCCGTGCGGCCGCGCTGGAGATGCTCGACGAGCTCGTCCAGGGCGATTTCCAGCGCAAAGAGGTCAAGTGCCTGTCCGAGCTGGAGATCAATTCGAGCTTTGGCTCCGAGCTGGAGCGGCGATTCCTGCCTGGGCTCAAGGCGCTGAGTGGGCAGTTGGATACGGACAACGCGCGACTCCCTGTCGTGCGGGTCACGCAGGACATCAAGGGGGGCAGAACCGCCTATCTGCTGACGGTTGGACCGAGCAAGTACTGGGTCGATACCCAGGTGCCGATCGAAGATCCGGCCTCGGGGCACGTCCTCTGCCAGCCCGATTTCGTGATCTCGAAGACCTTGACGGCGAGCCCGATGCGTCCGATCGCAGTCTTCGTCGACGGTTGGGAGTACCACCAGAAGTGCATGCCGGACGACGCCCGTAAGCGTACCGCGCTGATGCTGCGCGGCGACTATCGCGTCTGGTCAGTGACCTTCGAGGACATCGAGGCGGCGCACAGGCTCAAGGGCGGGACGGATTTGGAGAGCCCGTTGAGCGTGCTCATGACGCCGTCGGGCCAGCAGATGCTGGCGGATCCGCTTCCGCACCTCGATCACAGCGATCTGATGTCGAATGCCATGGCGCTCTTGCTGCATTTGCTCGGACAGCCCCTGTCCGTCGATGACGATCCGTTGGAGCGCTTGAAGACGACGGGCGCGCATCTGCTGATGCGCAGTGTATTGCGGCCCAATGAGGTGACCGAGGCGATCAAGGCGTCCAGCGCGGCGGTAACGAGCGCGCTCCCGGAGTGGCTCAGGCTCGATGCGCAGACAGTGCACCTGCACAGCCCAGGAAAAGGTGCCGTTCAATGGATCGGTCGGGCGGAGCCCAAGTTCCTTACTGCGAAAAGCACCTCACGCTATCCGTTCGCGGGGGCCTTGGTTTTGGATGACGTGGAGATCGCTGCGGATCTCAAGCTCGGGCGCGCTCAGTGGCGCCAATGGCTGCGTCTGGTCAACCTTCTGCAGGGGGTGCCGGGCGTCGCGCTCCTGACGCGATCCATGCTCGACACGGGCGAGACCCTCGCGGTCCTCGAGCCACAGGCGGAGACACCGAGCGGGGAAAGCGCGGATTGGGCGTTGGTCCTCGAGGCCGGGGAATTCCTCGAGCGTCTCGCACAGGGATTCGCCTATCTGGCACAGGCCGGGGTGCCCGCCCCGGACGGCATCGGCGTCGAGTATGAAGAAGGCGATGACTATCGCCTGGCCGAAGCGCTCTGGGAGAAGGCTCGACTCGTCCTCCTGACCACTGCGCAAGAAGACTGCGCCGAGAGCTGGACGGGCGCCGGGTATCGCGTGATCAGCGAGGCCGAGAACTGGTGGCTCGCCGTCGAGGCCGCACTCAAGGAACAGACACCATGAAAGACGACGTCAAGATTATCGTCAGCAACGATGTGATCAAGCGCATGACGGCACTTCCGGCGGCGGTGCAGACCAAGGGACTCGAGCTCATGCTCAAGTTCCAGACCGACCCGCGCAGCCCGGGGATCAACTACGAGACCATTCAGGGCGCGAGGGACAAGAACTTCCGCTCGGTGCGGATCGATCAGGGCTATCGCGGCATCATCTTCCGGGCGCCCAAGGACAATGTTTTCGTCTGGCTGCACGTCGACAAGCACGACGATGCCTATGCCTGGGCCGCCAAGCGCAAGATGAGCGTCAATCCGGTCAACGGTGCGCTGACGCTGACCAACATCAGCTTCGTCGAGGAAACCGTCCAGCGGGAGGCCGCCCCTGCGCCCACTCAGCCGGAGCCCAGCTTCGCCGCGCTGTCGGACCGGGACCTGATGGCCTTGGGTGTCCCGGAGGAGATGCTGCCGGCGGTCAGGACTATCCGCTCCGAGGGCGACCTGGACGCCATGCGCGACGAGCTGCCGGTCGAGGCCTACGAGGGGCTCTTCCTGGTGCTCGCGGGCGATTCGGTCAGCAGCATCCTGGCGGCGCGCGAGACGCGTGTCGACCGGGAGATCGATACCGAGGATTTCGCAAGCGCTGCCGAGCGCGACGAGAGCCGCTCCCGGTTCTACGTGGTTGAGGGCGAGAACGATCTCCAGGCGATCCTCTCCGCACCGCTGGAGCAATGGCGGGTGTTTCTGCACCCCACCCAGCGGCGGCTGACCACGCGCAGTCTGAACGGCACCAGTCGCATCCTCGGCGGGGCGGGGACTGGCAAGACGGTGCTGGCCATGCATCGGGCCAAGCACTTGGCCTCGCGGCTGGTCGATACGGACAAGAAGCTGCTATTCACGACCTTCACGACCAACCTGGCACTGGATATCGAGGACGGTCTGAAGTCGATCTGCTCGCCGGAGCAGATGGCGCGGATCGATGTCATCAATCTGGACGCCCTGGTGTTCCGCTTGCTCAAGGCGCGGCGCTATGAGCACGAGATCGCCTTCGACTACGAGGCGAAATGCGCGCCGGTGTGGGAGTCCGCCATGGTCGATTTCGATCCCGCGCTGGGCGTCTCGCGCGACTTCGTGCGGGAGGAATTCGAGCAGGTGGTGCTGGCCCAGGGGCTGGCGTCTCGCGATGACTACCGGGAGGCGCCCCGCCGTGGCCGGGGCGCCGTGCTCTCGCGCAAAAAGCGCGACGCCCTTTGGGAGATCTTCGAGAACTATCGTCTGCAGTTGAGCGCCACGGGCTTGAAAGAGCCGGACGACGCCTATCGGGATGCCTGCGCCCTGTTGGCGAGCGAAGGGCATCCGCCCTATGTGCATGCTGTCGTCGACGAGACCCAGGACTTCGGTCCCCAGGCATTGCGCCTGATCCGCGCCCTGGTGCCGCCGGGGCCCAACGATCTCATGTTCGTCGGCGATGGCCATCAGCGGATCTACGCCAAGAACAAGGCCAGCATGGGCAGCTGTGGTATCGATATCCGTGGCCGCTCGCGGAAGCTCTATCTCAACTATCGCACCACAGAGGAGATCCGCCGCGAGGCCGTGTCGCTCCTGGAGGGCATCGAAGTCGATGACCTCGATGGCGGCAGCGACGAGATCGCCCGCTACAAGTCGCTCATGCACGGCCCCAAGCCGGGGCGGATCCAGGGCGCGTCGATGGAAGCCATCCGCGATGGCATCCGCGACTTCATCGCTCAGTGTCTAGAGGAGAATCGCGACACCAAGGTCGGCCTCATGGCGCCGACCGCCAAGCTGCGCGACCAGCTCGCCCAGCAGATTCGTGAGGCGGGCTACAAGGTGGCGACCGTCAACCATCGCGAGCGCCTCAGCCGCAAAGACGCCCAGATCTTCGCCATGACCCTGCACCGCGCCAAGGGCCTGGAGCTCGACGCCGTGGCGGTCGTCGTCAATCGCGACTTGGACGAGAACCTGCGCAAGCTGGTCTACGTCGGCATGACCCGCGCCAAGCGGGCGGCACGGTTCTACTGCTGATGCCTACGGTTTTGTGGCGGCTGTCTCTTGCGGGATCGGGCGATTTTCGGAGCTTTTGAGGGGCTGGCAGAACGGGCACAGCGGCTGCACCGCATTGGCACCTGTGCTTCAGGTTATTTCTCAGTAGCAAAGACCGATTCGCCGACGGATCTCCTTGCCTGTTGGCGCAGCCCCTGCGTTAGACCTGGTCCGCGCCGACGTAACGCGCCGTCCAGTCGTCATTTGACGCTTTGGGTGCAGCGGTCGGTACCGATTCGTGCAGGAGAAAGTCGCCCGAATCGAATGGATCCTGTGACAAGCCGTAGGCAACCGCAAACCGATGAAACTGCTTGTCGGCAATGTTCTCAGAGCGGAATCGGTCGGGAATCGGTAATGGGCGGATATCGAGCCCCCCCATGACCATTGCTGACGAGGTCCTTTGCTACCTTCTTGACGCGCGTGGTGTAGGCCGACTCCGAAGATCCGCCGCCGGCGAGCAATGTCACGACAGGCTGCTTCCAGTCGTGGAGTGACCGACCGTAGGTTTGGCGGATTTCAAGCAGAATGTCCCACAGTGCACTGCCAACTTCGTCCTGAAATGGTCGATCCAGGATCGCAATCCGTCCCTTTCGAAGATTGAGCTTCCTTTCGAGCTCCGCTTTCGTCGCTGCAGGCTTGTATTCATTGAAGAGATGCGGGGCATTGTCTGCGGATAGCGCCCCAAGCGTTTGCAGCGCGTTGCGGCGATGCGCGGCTAGATAGTGCCTGGCCGAAAAGTCTGTTTCATCTTACGGGACAATGGCTTAAAATATGACCCCATGGTCGAAGTTTCGGCG
>NZ_JAAIJQ010000088.1 GCF_010820565.1 Thiorhodococcus minor
GCTCTCCTGCCAACTCACCCAGGTCAAAGATCACAACTTCGTGTACGCAGATCGGGCGCGCTCGGCAGGTTGCACCCTCTCGTAGTAGAGCTTCTCGGACGTCTCTTCGGTCGGCACGCCGTGGTCGAAGGTCAGTCTGCCGATATGGGTATCCACCTCGTTGGGATAGGTCTCGTCCTGAGCCAGTACGGCAAGGGATGGTGCGAGTGAAATTGTCAAGGCGATGGCAAGGGTTGCGAGGCTTTTTGTCATTGGAGCATCCTCATTTGCAGCGGATTAGACGCTGGAGTTGCGCTGGTAATAGGGTTTGCGAACATCGGAATGTAAGTAGCCTCGATAAAACGCATCCACATGATGATGGAGCTCGCCGGCGATGTTCCGGCGATGCGCTTCTCCCGCTGTCAGAGGAACTTGCAATGACTCGGCCAATTCTCGAACCACCGCCTCCTTGTCGATTTTCATGAAGTGGCCGTCCCGGTAGATTGGGTCTCCAGCGACAATGACGGTATCAATGCCCGAGGATTTGGCCCGATGGAGCATCGCCCGCGTCACCGGGACATCCGTATCCATATAGGGTCCGGCCACTTGCTGCCACCGGATCAAGACCACGTCTGCTGCCTTGCCCGGTTTCAGGGTGCCGATCTGGGAGCCGAACGGCGTGGTCTTGGCGCCGTGCTCCGTCGCCATGCGAAAGACCCGTTCGGGCGACGGCACGGCATGCTCCAGCCCCGGCTCACGATGCAGGTTGAGCATCAGGCGCATCTCCTGAAGCATGTCCCGGTCATCGTTGATACCTGCTTCATCAATGCCGATCGCGACGTCGATGCCGCGTGCAGTCAATCGGTTTAGCGGGGCGATCCCGCTGCGTAGACGAAGATTGGAGCTTGGACAGTGGCAAACGTGGGTGTGCGTGTCGGCGAGGATGTCGATGTCATCATCCGTTAGCCAGACACCGTGTCCCAGGGTCATCTTGTCGCTCAGCAGCTTGTGCCGATGCAGATAGTGCACGGCCGTCGTTCCCGTGCGCCGCCGCGCATATTCCTTCTGATACGGGGTTTCAACGAGATGCATGTGCATCGGCACGGCAAACCGTGTGCTGATATCTGCAAACATCTCCAGCAACTCATCGGAACTCCAGTGTAGATTGCCCGGCGCAAGTTGAATGCGGATCAGAGGCTCTTGTTGATGCCTTTGATGCAGTTCCTCAAATAACTTCAACTGATCGGCCACCGGGAGCTCCAAGGCATGGAAGAATTCCGCCATGCGCCGCCCCAGCGCTGGTGGCAATCGGGCCACGAATTGGTCGTCGGCCTCGTACACCAGGTGGTTCTGATCGTGCATCATGAAGGAGTACGAAACCCGCATGCCGATGTCACGATAGGCCCGCAGCACCGCCTCGGCCACTTGCGCACAGGGTTCCACCGGACCGAAAAACAGCGAGTTGATGTGCTGCGCCGTGGTGATCCCCGATTCGATCATCTCAAAGGCCGAATACAGGGTGTCGAGATAGGGATCGACGGAACGTGCCGCGAGGCGGTGGGGAATCCACAGTTCAAGCGGCACATCGGGGCAGCCGAGTTGGATGGGGGTTATTCCCAAGTGATGGTGGGCATTGACGAAACCCGGAACTACGATATGACTGCCGTCACCCAGCACCGCGTCCGGCTGAACCCTTTGGGACAGCTTATCGTAGCGCCCTACCTCGATGATCTGTCCATCGCGCTGGAAGAGCGCACCGTCCTCGATGATTTCGGCTTGATCGTCGTCTGTGATTGCGCAGATGAGGTGTTTCCCGCGAATCAACGAGGACGCCATGGCGCTTCCTCCTCTTGCTGCGTGGTGACCTAAGGGAACATCCGGTCTCGGGGCGTTGGCTGCTATTTCTCCGCGAACTGGGCGACAGCATCATGAACGAACAGAGAACGCACCTTGTCCCAGAAATCACCGCCGAGCACGAACAGGCTCGCCAACAGCAGCATATCGCCGCCAACGGCGTAGGCCAGCATGTTCTCGTCTAGGTTCGGAATCCAGTCAGAGACGTAAAGCGTTACCCAACCGAACAGAATCGGCAAAGCGAACATCACGAGCCCCATGTTGTAGCGCGCACGACCAACCGCCTTGGGTGGAGCGTAGTGTCGGAAGATCCCGAATACGCGGCCCTTGATATAGAGATAGCCCGGTTTGCCCATCACCGCGACGGCTAGGACCCCGAGCACCTCGGCTGCGACCAGGAAGACGCCGGAGACGGAGGCCAGGATTGCTCCGGAGAAACCAAGGGTCGCCACCAACGGGATTCCGGCGACGGGCAACAGGACGCTGATGACGAAGATCGCGATGCCGACCTTGAGGCGCCAGCCCATGGCCGGTTGTGCAGCAGTGCTTGTGTCTTGGTTCATTCCGCATGACTCCATGCTGGTCGATGAAAAGGACCCGGCCGCGCGCAGCCAGCCTCGATCATCGTTCCGGCCAGGCGCCCGCAACCCTTGCGTAGTCAGGGCTTCCAGCCCTGACTGTCTCAGGCCAGGATGGCCTGTCTACGCAGCGAACCCGCGCAGCTGGCCGGAACCATGATCAAGACCGCGCAGCCTGCACGGCTAGCCATAGGCCTGTTCGCCCTCTTGGCCAGGCAGGCCATGGGGATAGAGCAGGATCTTGCCGCACTGCTGCGTCGCGGAGATCTGAAAGGCCTGCTCCGCCTCCCACATTGGAAACTCGTGCGTGACGACGACGTCCCACATCCGCTGCACCTCCTTGTTGCGGAGCATGCGGATGATTCCGGGCCGGTCGATCCGCCGGGAGTCGATGGTGCCCATGATCTTCAGATTCTTTTCCGCGATCCCCGCATAGGGATCGATCCGCAGTTCGCGGTGTTTGTTGCGGAGGTTCTCCTGGATGTAGAGGACGCCGTCGTGGCGCACGAGGTCGATCTCGGTATTCAGGGTCTCCCGATCGCTGGTGAAGTCGGCGATCTTGTCGGGTCCGACGCCGTCGGTGAGATCGAGCACCTGCTGGGTCCAGTTCGGATCGCGCATGTCGACAATGTGCAGGTCGGGGGTACCCCCGCGTGCCTCGCCGATCTTGCGGACCTTCTCGGCCTGGAAGTCGTCGGGGGCTGCCGCGATCACCCGGGCGCCCCGGAACAGACCCACGATCGGGTGGGAGAGCGAGAATTGGCGCTGGCCCGAGCCGACGAGCAGCAGATAGTCGCCCGCCTTCACCTCCATGAACTCCTGGGCGCAATAGGCCATGCCGATGGAGCACTCGGCCGCTATCGCGTAGCGGAAGTCGAGATCGTCCGGCAGCAGGGTGCAGATCCCCTCGTCGGCGAGCCGGTACTCCGCCATGGCCGCCCACCCCGACTGCGAGTCGTTCTTGCGCTCGACCGGCGCCAGGCCGTCCACGAAGAATTCCGGCACCGTCGTGCTGGTGCCGGCGCGCTCACCGCCCGACAGGCTGGCACAATGGGCCTGGCTGAGGCCGTTGCGGCAGGCGAAGCAGCGACCGCAATAGGCCCCGTGGGAGAGCAGCACCTTATCGCCTGGTCTGAACACCTGGGACTCCGGCGCCTCGACCACGGTGCCGACGCCCTCGTGGCCGACGCAGTGGAGCGGATGATCGAACCACTCGTGGACGTGGTCGGTGTACATGCGATCGTCGACGCAGAGTGCGGCGATCTCGGTCTTTACCAGCACGCTTCCCGGCTTTACCCGCGGATACGGGCGCTTGGCAAACGCCACCTTGCGCGGCTCGGGGACGGTCAATACAGTGTTGGTCACGGGGGCGTTCATGGTGGTTCTCCCGGCGATCTTGATTCAAGCCATCGCCGGCGAAGATACCTGTCGGTGGGTTGCGCGCTATCCGCTTTGGGAAAACCAAGGGGAGTCGACACTGATGCCTGTCTTGGTCCGCAGCGTCCTCTGGGACGATGTCGACGATTTCGGCGCCCAGCTCTCCAACTGGACGGTCAGACCGTTGCAGTTGACATCCGGGGCCTTGCGCGTCGGCTTTTCGACCCTCGCATTCGAGGATTTGGCCGTCTCGCGCCTCGACTGCAACCAGCAGCTGGCCGACCATCTCTGCATGGACCCGTCCTGGCTGCTGATCGTCGTCCAGTTGACTCCGCAGCGCTGGAATTCATGCGAGGCGCCACCGTCCAGTGTCGCTGTCATCGCGCCCGGCAGTGACTACCGAAGTATGATCTTTAAAGACTTCCGGTGTGTTGAAGTCGCGGTTCGTGTCGATCTCGCCGAGGCCATCGGTTTGGGGTCGTTGTGCCGACTGACCGGGGCAGAAGCCATCCATCCATTGCCGCCCGGGACGACGAGAATCGCCGAGCGCCGGGTGACGCAACTGCTCGATCCGACGCAAACGAATGTCCTCCTTGGGATGAGCGACGACGCCGAACAGGCGGTGCGGGAGCGATGCGTGGAGTTGCTGCGCTATCTCAGTGCAGCCATTTCCCTTGCGCGGCAGGTGCAGGATGGCCTCGAGGCGAGGCTGAGGACCCAAAGGTTCGATCTGGTGCAGGCGGCCCTTCGACTCATCGATGCCGCACCGCCGCATGAACAACCGTCGGTGACCGACCTCGCGCGGGTCCTCGGCACGACTAGGCGAACGCTCCTGAATGCGTTCGTCGATGCGCTTGGAACAACACCGTCACGCTATATCTTGGCGCGACGACTGCACAGCGCCCGACAGGTCTTGAGGAACGGCCGAAGCCCCTCGGTGACCGTTGCAGCACTCGATCAGGGCTTTGAACACCTCGGTCGCTTCTCGCAGCACTATCAAACGCTGTTCGGCGAGCTACCCTCCCGTACCTTACAGCGGTCCCATCGGCTACGGATGGGCGATTCAACCGCGTCTGCTCCAGCAGCGCTGGAGCGGTTGGGCTAGAGGAGGATCGCGGAGGGGTTCACAAGTCGATGGCACTTTCTGAAGTTCAGTCGGACTGCTGTCTCTATCTTCTATGTCTGTGGAAGGAATGGATTGATCAGTTCGAGCCCGCAATCTTTGAAATCCTTGGTATTGCGCGTAGCAACCATGAGGCCATTTGCAATGGCGATAGCTGCAATCTGACCATCAGCAATGCTCATCGGCCGGCCAATCTCCTTCCGGTGACCCATTAACTCACCGTAGGTCCGGGCGGCAGTTTCGTCGTAAGCCAGTATGCGCTGCGCAAAGGCCAGCGAAACAAAACGCTGAAACCTTTCTTTGAGCCTCAGGCCGCGTTTGCCGACGGGCAAAATCCGCAGACCGTATTCGATCTCTCCGATCGTGATGGTAGAGAGATACAAGGCGCTCGATTCCTGGGCGTTCAACCAATTGACTACGGACTCTGAAGGCGAAACCTTCATAACTTCCGAGATCACGTTGGTGTCGACAAGGATCACTCGGAGAGGTCGAGCGGTACCTGCGGAACTCGCGCAGGCAGATCCAAGTCCACCCCGTGGCGGGATCCAAACATGTGGAACGCCAGATCACCGAGCCGTTCAGGGGCGGACACGGCCTCCTTCAGGATCCGCCGGGCTTCCTCCTCCATCGAGATGCCATGGCCGGCAGCGCGTGAGCGCAGCCGTGCCACGGTTTCTTCATCAAGCTGTCTCACGCTAATACTTGCCATGTGCTCCCGAATCCGAATTTGGTCTGCCGTCATGCCAACAGTCGCCAGAAACGATGCTAGCAACTGCAGGCAATGCCATCAAGCGCCAGCGCCATTCTTCTATACACTGTCCTCCAAATCCGTCGTCCCTAGAATTCGTGCCCGGAATTCCAAGTCCGAATCTCCGCCCCGCTGCATTAGACGCATCACGCCCTCCCCTGCGCCAGTCAGCCCAAGATCAGCATCCCACCGCCGCGACCCAACTGCCGGCGACGCGCTTGGAACAACACCGTCACGCTACATCTTGGCGCGACGACTGCACAGCGCCCGAGAGGTTCTGAGGAACGCCCGCAGCGCCTCGGTCACCGTTGCAGCACTCGACCAGGGCTTCGAACACCTCGGCCGCTTCTCGCAGCACTACCAAACGCTATTCGGCGAGCTACCCTCCCGTACCTTGCAGCGGTCCCGTCGGCTACGGATAGGCGATCCAACCGCGTCTGCGCGTCCAGCATCCAAGGCGACGGCATCCTGGTAATCTAAGGTAACAGCTAGTCGCGCTGGGTCGGCAGCACGACGGACGGCGGACGGAGAGCACAACGGCAACGGCGGCAGACGACACGCTTTCAACGGTGCCTGAAAGCTCGCCATACTGAACGCCGACAACCGGGTGCCGGGGTCCACCGGCATCAAACTGCGATTGAGCCGGGGGCTGCGTCCGTGTCTATCCACAGCCGATCCTGCCTTGCCTTGACGGCATACCTGATGGGGTTGGCCACCGTTGCCCGGGCCGGCACCACGACCACCAGCCACGCCTACAACACCGACGGCAGCGCCGCGGTGCGCGACCGCGCTCGCACGGCCCAACTCGCCGAGGAGCGACGGGTCCTGGTCGATCAGTTCCTGCCGACACTAAGACCGTCGGGCGCCATGAGCCCGAACGCAGTCCCGAGAGAGACAACCCGCCATGCGCACTGAAGAGCCGGCCTGCAGGCGACATTTCCAGCGCTCGATCGCCGTGGCGCTGGGTGTCCTATTGTCCATTGCATGTTTCGCCGTCGCGGCGGACGAGGCGACCGCCGTCAAGGCAACAGAGCGGATCACCACATCGAACGAGCCCGTCGAGCTTGCGGACGTCGTCGTCGACGGCCTCCTGGTCACGACGGTTCGCGGCTCGGCCTCGTTTCCGGCCGCGCGACGTGCGCTCGAGATCAAGCAGAGCATCATCGAAGCGGCGCAAGACGAACGGATACCGGCCGACGCGGTGACCATCGAGGCCGCGGAGGATCGTACCTTGTTGCTGGCGGGAGAGCGCCTGCTGCTCGAGATCTTCGACGCGGACGCCGAGATCGAGGGCCTGAGCCGCGAGCTGCTGGCGGAGGACAGGCAGCGACGAATCCAGGAGGTGATGGCCGCCTATCGGGCCGAGCGCCGCCCGGAGGTGCTGCTCAAGAAGACCGCCTACGCCGTGGCGGCGGTATTGTTCGCCGCGGTGCTGATCTTCGCGTTCGCAAGGGCCTCGCGTGCCCTGGCCAAGCTGTTGGACCGGCGGCTGCAGGAGCAGATCAAGACCTTGGAGCAGAAGTCCGCCCGGCTGATCCGCTCGCGCAACCTGGCGGCGTTGCTGCGCACGCTGACCAAGATCGCCTTCTTTGCCCTGGTGGCCCTGACCCTCTATCTCAGCACGCAGTATGTGCTCGGTCTGTTCCCCTGGACCCGCGAGTCGGCAGATTGGCTGTTCGGGCTGATCCTGACCCCACTGCAAGAGATCGGCCTCGGCCTGCTCGGTGTGATCCCCAACCTGATCCGGCTCGCGATCCTGTTTTTCATCACCCGCTACCTGCTCCGCACGGTCTCCGCCTTTTTCCACGGCATCGACAACGGATCGATCAAGCTCGCGTCCCTGGACCGGGAGCTCGCGCTGCCAACCTATCGACTGGTGCGGTTGGTCATCATCCTGTTCGCGATCGTCATGGCCTACCCGTACATACCGGGCTCGGACTCCGCCGCCTTCAAGGGACTCTCCGTGTTGGCCGGCCTGATCATCTCGCTCGGCTCCCAGTCCATCATCGGCAACATCATCGCCGGCTACAGCCTGCTCTACCGGCGCCCGTTCAAGATCGGCGACCGGATCAAGATCGGCGACACGGTCGGTAACGTCACCGAGCTGCGGGTCCTGACCACGCGGCTGCGGTCGCTGAAGAACGAGGAGGTCGTGATCCCGAACACGACCGTGCTGAATGGCGAGGTCGTCAATTACTCCACCCGGGCGCGCGAACAGGGCCTGATCCTGCACACCACGGTCGGCATCGGCTACGAGACGCCCTGGCGCCAGGTGGAGGCCATGTTGAAGGAAGCGGCGGGCCGCACCAGCGGCCTGCTGGAGCGACCGAAGCCCTTCGTCTTGCAACAGGCGCTAGGCGACTTCGCCATCACCTACGAGATCAACGCCCACTGCAACGACGCCAACAACATGGCCCAGATCTACTCGGCGCTGCATCGGAATATTCTCGATGTCTTCAACGAATACGGGGTGGCCATCATGACACCGTCGTACATCGCCGATCCGCCCGAGCCAAAGCTGGTGCCCAAGGGGCAATGGTATGCGCCACCCGCCGCGCCCCCGCGAGAACAGGCCGAGTCCAAATGAGCACGCGCGAGACCGCGACGGATGCCGATCGTCCTGACCTCGAACCGCAGCCGTCGGCCAAGGTTGCGTCTTGGCCCGTCCGGATCGCGCCGTGACCAGCGCACCGGTGTTGCCGGACAGAGGACCGCGCCGGGCGCGGCCTCGGTCGCGCGCAATCCTGCGATTGGCGACTGCCGTCGCGCTGTCCGTCGTCTTGCTCGGGCTCTTAGTCTCGTTCGCGCCGACCTATCTCGTGCGCTTCCTAGTCGGCGCTCAACTCGATGACCTGGAGATCGACTATCGGGGGCTCGATACGCTCGAGATCCAGCCCTGGACGCGTCGCCTGCGGCTCGGGCCCGTGCAGCTCGGGCGCGCCGACACGGACGGCGCCCAGGTCGGTGAGCTGGAGCTGGTTCTGCGCGTTGGACCGCTGTTCCAACGCAAGGCCTCGATCCAACGGCTGTCGATCAGCGGGATCGAGATCAGGGTCGCCCGTGCGCCTGACGGTGCGATTCGGTTCAACGGGGTTCCCTATGCGGATCTCCTCACGCCCACGGAACCGACGGCGCAGCGGACCGAGAGGCCGGACTCAGCTTCAGGCGTCTGGCAGGCCGGCATCGATGTGTTCGAGGTGCGGGATTCCCGCCTGGTCTTCGAGAACAGCAACGGCGGCGAGCTCGAAGCCGAGATAGAAGGGTTGACGATGACCGACTTCCGCGGCTGGGAGCCGGAGAATCCGGGTAAGTTCGATCTCAAGGCGCTGGTCAACGGCATTCGACTCAACTGGTCTGGCGAAGCGACGCCATTCGCCGACAGGGTCTCGGTGTCGATCGACGCGCTGACCGAGCAGGCCGATGTACCCAAGTTGGCACGCTTCTTCGGCCCGACGGGTCTCAAGCGGCACGGCGGCACCTACAGCGCGCGTCTCTCCTATCAGGGAGCGCTCGCCGACTCTGGGGAGTGGGAGCTTCAGGTGCAGGGCACAGTCGAGATCGACGGCGTCGACTACGCGCGCGAGGGTGTCTTTTCCTTCGCAACGGAGGCGGCGCGCATCGAACTGGATCTTGACCTGGCGTCGACCCAACCCGGTGACCTGGCGATTCGCGGCAGCGTGAACGCCGATCTCGGCGCCACGAGCGGTTCGATGGCAGACCGGACAGAGCTCGCGACCATCGCCCGGCTCGCCGCGCGGGACATCGATCTAACCCGTGCCCGGGACGGCGCGCTCCGGATAGCCGGTCGGCCGGAGATCGATCTCGAAGCGCTGTCTTTTTCCGGCCCCATCGATCTTTCCTTGGACCTGCTGCTCGAGCTGCTGGTCGAGCTGCAGTCCCTGTCTACAACACAGGCCCTTTCGATCGCGGATACCGGGTTGGGCGACCTCGGAGGCAAGGCAATCCGATTGCCGGCTTCGGACCTCAGTGTCGGCCGCATCCGGCTCGACTCCGACGCGTTCGTGCTCCAGTCCCAAGACGGGAAGGCGGGTCTCGAGGCGACGCTTCGGCTGGAGCTCGACGCGATCGAGGTGGCCACCGAACGGGGCGGCGCTCGGGTCGAGCAATGGCGGGGGGGCGTCGAGCGCTTCTCCGTCACTACGGGAAACCGTGTCCTCCATCTGGTTACCAACGGCGACGGCGCACTGGAATCAGGCAGCTTGAAGGGGCCGGATGGAGCCATGTCCGTGCGCACCCTCGGCGTCCAGGTCAACGGCCTGGAGCTCGAGATCTCCCCCGGCGGTCTGTCCTTGCAACTCGCTGCAAGCGGCGAAGGGAGCGGGTATCGAGCGATCGCTGATGCTGCCAAGGCACGACCCGAGCTGGCCATCGAGCTGGGCAGCGTCCGCACCGCGCTGACCCAGGCATCGGTGACGATCGCCGATGGCGCGCTGAGTTGGCAGGCAGCGGGTGATGCGGCCGCCGCGGCCATTATCGGGCAATTCTCGGGAGGCGAAGCCGGAAGCCTGGAGGTGGCGCGAGCCGAGATCGACGCGGCGCAGGCACGCAGTCCGTTGCAGCTCGGCGCCGAGACCCTAACCCTCGGCGGCCTCGATCTGTTCGTGACGCGCTCCTTGCTGATGGCATTGATGCAGGGCGGCAGCGAGGCGGGAGACGCTGGCGTCACTGCGCCAGTCGCCGACCTGGCCGCACCCGGGGCCATCCCCGTCGAGCCAAAGGGCGCACGGCCGCCGGCCAGTGGCGATTCGCCCGAGCCGACGCTGGACGTGCGCCGTATTCAAGGGATTCTGGCCGAGCTGGGCTACGACCCTGGACCCATCGACGGCCTGATGGGCCGTCGCACGGCGGCGGCGGTCAGGCAGTTCCAAACGGCCGAGGGCCTGTCCGTGGATGGTCGTCTCTCCGCGGACCTCGTTTCGGCTTTGGAGCGGCGTGCGACACCGCTCGCCCAGGTCGAGTCGGGGGTCGAGTCGGGGGCCAAGCCCGACCGCAGGCCCGAACCAAGCCTTCAGACAACAGCCGGCCCGCAGGCCCCGGCGCAGTGGCATCTCGGCCGTCTCAGTCTGACGAGCGATGCGGCGATTCGTTTCCGGGACGACCTGGTCTCGCCGAACGTTGTGATCGATACCCGATTCAGTCGCTTCGAGGCGCAAGGTCTGGACAGTCGGGCTCCAGGCCAGCGCGCGTTGTTGGACGTCGCCGCCGAGATCAACGAACGCTCGCAATTGGCCCTCTCGGGCTGGATTGCCGGACTGCCGCTGCCGACCGATCTGGACCTAAAGGCCGAGGCGGCGAACCTGCAATTGACCACCTATTCGCCCTACGCGACGGCCGTTGCCGGGGTGCATCTCAATGGCGGCCAACTCGATGCCGCAACCGAGATCAAGGCCGCCGCGGGCAACCTCCAGGGTGAGCTGCGCTTGGACATCGATCAAATCGCCCTGCAGCCGGCCGACCAGAGCGATGCGCAGGGCGCCGGCGCCACCGGCGGTGTGCCGCTGCAAACCGCCGTCGACCTGTTGGCCGACACCGACGGACGGATTGCGCTCACACTGCCAGTCACCGGCACCGTCGCCAGCCCCGACATCGACATCGGTCCGGCCGTGAACAAGGCGATCGGCGGCGTGTTGCAGGCGGTCTTTCCGCCAAGCCTGGTGGCATCGATCATGATCGACTTGACCGAGGGCGGTGCCCCCACCCTCGACGCGATCGCGTTCGCGCCTGGCTCGGCGCTGATGACAGCAGCGGACCGTCGGGTCGCCGACGACATCGCACGGCTCGCCAAGCAACACCCCCGCCTGTCGCTGAAGGTCTGCGGGCGCGCGACCGCAAAGGACGTTGCCGCCATCGCGGCGCAGCACCAAGCGTTATCGGGCAAGGCCGTGGGACGGCAGACATCACCGGCCCAGGCCGACTCGGCGCCGATACCGATCGCCGCTGCGGACCAGCGGGCGCTGCAAGCACTTGCCGTCGCGCGGGCGCGCAGCCTGACCCGCTATCTGATCGAGCGGGGCGGCATCGACGCCGACCGCATCTCCGAATGCCGCTCCACCGTCGACCCCAACGATCAGGGGAATCCGCGCGCAGAGGTCCTGTTCTGATGGCTCCAGCCTTGATTCCGAATGCCGTACCTTGGCCCGCGGGTTGGGTGATCTGCCTGCTGCTACTGGCAGGATGTGCCTCGGCGCCGCTCGACCGCACCGAGCTGATGCCGGCCCCGGCCGTGTTCGAGGCCGGGGCGATCGATCCCTTCGCGCAGGTGCTGCCCGAGGGTCGGCAGTTGGAGAGCGAGATCCTGTTCGCGACCGATCGCGATCCCGCGACGGCCGGCGACGTCGAGCGCCACTATGCCAGCCGACGCGGTTATCTGGTCCGTCTCGGTCGCGCCGAGATCACCCACGGCGATGGCCGGCTGACCTGGCAGCAGGCGCGGCGTTTGTCCCTTCAGGCCGAGCGCCGAACGCCCTATCGGCTGCAGGTGAACGCCGTTGAAGAGCTCGGCGTCCTTCCAGGCAGCATCTCGCCGTTCACAGATCCCGCGCTGCTGTCGTCGGACGAAGAGACGGCAGCGGCTGAGTTTGCCGCCGCGATCAACGCCAAGCTGGCACGCTCGGTCAGCCGCGACATCACGGTGTATGTACACGGCTTCAAGGTGCCGTTCGAGAATCCCTTGCTGGTGGCCACGGAGCTCTGGCACTTCATGGGCTACGACGGGGTGATGATCCCCTATTCGTGGCCATCGACGCCGCGGCTGCTGGCGTACTTTTCCGATGTGGAGACGACCGCGCTGAGCGCGCACTACCTGCGCCAGTTCATCACCTTTCTGCGCGACCATACCGACGCGGAGCGCATTCATGTCTTGGGCTACAGCGCAGGCACGCGGCTGGTGATCGAGGCCGTTTCCATGCTGGCGATGGAGGGCGGCACCGCGGCGCGCAACAGCCGGCTCGGAGAGATCATCCTGGTCGGCAGCGACTACGATACGGGCCTGTTCGCCGCGGCCATCAGCAACGGTATCCTCGACGTGAGCGAGCGCCTGACCGTCTATCTGTCCGACATCGACGGCGCGCTGCGCTTCGCCAATCGCGTCTTCGGGCGCAAGCGCCTCGGGCAGATTATGAACGAGGACATGCCGGCGCACGTGCGCAGTCTGCTGCTTCAGCTGGACGATCTGGTCCTGATCGACGTCACCGATGCGGAGCGCGCGGATGCGCGCAGTGGACATTCCTACTTCCGCGATAGCCCCTGGGTCAGCAGCGACATCCTCGCGACCCTGGCCTACGGGCTCGGACCCGCGCAGCGGGGGCTGGCTCGCCGTCGGCCCGGCCTGCCGATCTGGAGCTACCCAGAGGATTTCATCGAGCGTCTGCGGGTGCGGCTGGGAACCGTCTCGGGGCGAGCGGATCATCCTATTCACAGCCGTTGACGAACACGGATCGTACTGTTCCGCCGAATCTTATGATGGAGCTGGTATCCGCCGGGCTTTGGCTATGCTGTATATAGGGACAGCTAATGATCTCGCTGCCACACGGACGTCAATATTGGCGCCGAGTCACAGGGATGCGATCGCCTGCGCCCCCGCGAACTGCTCGATGTGCCTGACGGCGTCGTTGGTCGCTTCCCCGATGGCATCGGCGATCGGTGCGACCGTCTCCTCCAGATACCGCCGCAAGACGATCTGATTCAGCAGCACCACGGCAGGCCTAACATGAACACAAAGCTCACCCTCAGCATGGACGAGTCGGTCATCGAGCGCGCCAAGCAGGCAGCACGTGCTCGGAACACCAGTGTCTCGGCCATGCTCGCGGAGCTCGTCCGCGGACTCGATGCGCTGGAGCACGAGCCCGGCCCGGACTTCATCGGTCCCATGACGCAAGCCGCGACCGGATTGATCGAACTGGACCTCGGCAGCCCGGACGCCGATCTCCTTGGTGATGCTCTTTGGGAGCGATACGGCGACCTCGGATGAGGATCTTCGTCGACACGAACCTGCTGCTCGACGTCCTAGCGAAGCGCGAGCCCTTCTATCCCGCAGCCGCCCGCGTATGGACCATGGCCGAGACCGGCACCGTCCCCGCCGCCCACGGCATGGTCGGCAACGTCTGGTTCGACCGTGAGCAGGGACGGCTGGTCTATAACATCGAGGACCCGGAGCACCACCTGCTCACCGCTGGCGCGGACGTCGAGCGCAGCACCGAGATCGATCCGACCCAGAAGGCGGCCAAGGTGGACGGCCGCTCGCCGGCGACCATCCTCGCCTCCACCTTCAGCGACGAGCTGGCCGTGCACACCAACGGCCAGGCGAAGATCTTCGCCGTCTCGGTCAAGGACCGCGGCGCGGTCTCGCTCGCGGGGCACGCCGGCAAGGCGTTCTGGTTCTCCAAGGCCGGCGGCGCGTTCGTCACCAGCAGCTACTACTACGACCACTACCCCGACTGGGTGCAGGCCTGGAACGCGCAGAAGCCGGCACTGACCTATGCCGGCCAATCCTGGGAGCTGATGCAGGACCCGTCCGAGTACCTGTTCGGCGACAGCGACGAGCGCGCCTACGAGACCGATTTCCCGGGCTTCGGGCGCACCTTTCCGCACCCCTATGGCGCGGCGGACGACAAGTACTTCACCACCCGCCTGACCCTCAGCTCGGCCGGTAACTCTCTGAAAGCTGGATGGAGGCGGATGATTTCGACCTTCCGTCCAGCGCACACGGTTACGCATGAAGGCATGTAAGCAATTGATATCAGTATAAAGGCTGTCACCTGAAATCCGGGAGAGCCAACATGGAGACCCTCATGAACCATTTATCACGATTTGCAGCGATCTGCCTGACCTCCGGCCTGGCCGTGTCTCTTCCGGGCGGGCCGGCAGCAGCTCAAATGGCCGACGGCAATCTCAGCGAAATGATGGAGGCGCGCGAGATCCCGGTCACGATCGATAACTTCGCGCGGGTCGCGAGCGACATCGAATTCGACAAATACGTCGCCCTGGCAGGCGGCATCAACAGGTTCTACCACTTCCGCGAACCCACGCCGGTGGACAACCAGCCCACCATCCGGATGAACCGCGACACGCTCTATAGCACAGCGATTGTCGATATTTCCGAGGGCGCGACCCTGACCCTGCCGGATGTGGGCGAGCGCTACATGTCGGCGATGATCGTCAACCAGGATCACTACATCAACGCGGTGTTTCACGGCGGCGGCACCTACAGGCTCGACATGGAGACCTTCGATACGCCCTACGTGATCGTCTACATGCGCACGCTGGTGGACGCCGATGATCCCGAGGACGTGGCGGCGGTGAATGCCATCCAGGACCGGATGAAGATCGAGGCGGTTTCTTCCGATCCCTTCGTCCTGCCGAACTACGATAAAGATGCTTACGAGGCGCTGATCGAGCGACTCAGTGCCCTTCTGCCCTTTGCCGTCGGGAGCAAGAGGACCTTCGGGACACGGGAAAGCGTCTCTCCGGTCCGCCACCTGATCGGCACGGCCGTCGGCTGGGGCGGCCTGCCCGAGACCGAGGCCATGTATCCTTCCAATGTCCCCAACCTCCCTGTTGGCGAATACAAGATCGAGGTGCCGGCCGAGGTGCCGGTGGGCGCCTTCTGGTCGGTCAGCCTCTACGACGCCCAAGGGTTCTTCGAGAAGAACGCCATCGACGGCTATGTGGTCAATTCGATCATGGGCGAGCGCAACGATGACGGGTCGATGACCGTGCATTTCGGCGGCTGCGACGATGGCCGGGTGAATTGCCTGCCGATCATGGAGGGCTGGAACTACATTGTCCGCCTCTACCAGCCCGGCCCCGAGATCCTCGACGGCAGCTGGACCTTTCCCGATGTCGAGCCGGTCAATTGAGAACGGAGACAACAATGAAAAGGCTGCTTGCCCTCGCGCTCTGCGTACCGGCCCTCGCATTCGCGGAGGATGTCACCCTCGACAACCTGCTCCGGGCGGAAACCGACCACATGATCCGCCAGAACATCGAGGCCTTCGGGCTCGAGGTCGGCCAGATCGTCCACCAGCGCGAGACGGTGGACCTCGTCAACCAGCCCGTGATCCGGATGAACGTGGATACCATCTATTCCTCGCTCGTCCTCGACCTGTCCGAGCCGGTCGAGATCACCTTGCCCGAGATCGATGGGCGTTATCAGTCGATGCATGTGATGAGCCAGGATCATTACATGGTTGTCGAGGCCAAGCCCGGCACCTACCGACTGACCGAGGACGAGGTCGGGACAAGGTTCGCGGCCCTAGCCTTCCGCACCTTCATCGACCCGTCCGACCCCGACGATGTAAAAGCCGCCCACGCCGCGCAGGACGGCATCGTCGTCTCCGGCGGCGGGTCCGGGCCGTTCGAGGCGCCGGACTGGAACACCGAGCAACTGGCAGTGACGCGCAAGGCGCTGAACGACCTCGCGGCCGAGATCAGCTTTGATTCCACCCGTGCCTTCGGACGCAAGGACGAGGTGGACCCGGTTCACTTCCTGGTTGGCGGGATCGCGGGGTGGGCCGGTCTGCCCGCGCACGGCGCCGTCTACCTGATCGACGCCGTCGACCGGAACGACGGCAAGACAGCCTATGCAGTCACGGCCAAGGACGTGCCGGTGGACGCCTTCTGGTCGATCACCGTCTACAACGCGGACGGCTACATGGAGCCCAATGACATGGGGCGCAACAACTACAACAACGTCACCGCCGAGCCGAATGACGATAGCTCCATCACCATCCATTTTGGCGCCTGCGACGACGGCCGTGTGAACTGCATCCCCGTCACGCCGGATTGGAGCTACGCCGTGCGCCTGTATCAGCCGCGCGCCGAAATCCTCGACGGCAGCTGGACCTTCCCCGCTTTCGAACCGGCGAACTGAGCCTCAAGGAACGGATAGGGGTGTGAGGGCTCGCATTTTGACGAGATCGCGGGGAAAATCGGGCCGGCATCCGCTGTTCCGCAGTAGGGCAGCCTAAGTCCGACAGGCTCCTAGGAGGCGGCTGTTGTCTCCAACGATACATCGGCACAAATTTCTGAGACTAGCCCACCGCGATACCGACCATCCGTGCCAGTCTCTTGCACCGTGCGAGTGATGGCGAAAAGGTCCGCAATCGACCTTCAGCAGCCGTGGGAGTTAGGGGTTCTTCACCGTTCGGTATTTTGAGCCCGGCCCCTTTCCCTTCCCGGGGCCCCTTTCCCACTGGTCAGGCCTGCGGATCAGGTCTCCCAGACATGGACGCCAGGTGCTGCCCCGGTGGTCCTGGCCTGTTTGCAGAAACCCCGATCAAAGGTGTGCATCACCGCGTTGCCGCAGGTCGCCAGATGCAGTGCGTCGGCGAAGTCGGCACCCTGGCCATACCAGTCCACGGCCAGGGCGACGGCTTCAGGCGTTTCGAGGATGGTGTTCTCCGTAGCCAGCAAGGCGCGGAAGAATGCCAGCAGATCCTCGCGCGACTTGCCGTAGCGAGCGCGCAGCACCCACTCGGTCTCAAGCAGCACGGTACGCGGGATGAACACACCGAATCCTGGCGCATGAGCCGTCGGGCGATGGCAACCTGGTCGGGCTGGTCCATGACCAAGCCGCGCACCAATACATTTGTATCGAGGGCGATCATCGGCTGCGCTGCTCGGATGCCTCCCAGTCCGCGGCATCGTCCACGGGGCGACAGAGGTCATCGTCCGCCAGGGGCGGCCCGTCATGCTTGAGCATACCGATCAGGTCGTCCAGCCTGCGTCCGGTGCGATGCGGTGCGGCCTGGATGGTGACGCCCGAGGCGGTCGCCACCAGGGTGAGCTGGGCGCCGGCCTCCCACTGCAAGGCATCGCGGATCTCCTTTGGGATCACGAGCTGACCTTTGCTCGACAGGGTGATGGTGGCGGTGGTCATGGGGCGCTCCGAGGCGGTAAGACGGGGTGTAAGTCCGATTGTCGGCGCGTTGTGCCGCAATGGCAACGGGATCGGCGCCTCATCTCGACCGATGCGCCGGCCTGAGCCGTCCATGACCCCGGGGCGCGGCCATCGAGCGGTTGCGGGGCATCCTTAACGAGCATCCCGGTCATCTACCGCACGCGGTATGCCCGCACGTGCGGTCCCCGCGACATCCAGTTGTCAGCGTGCGGACGCCGGGCCATCCAGCCAGTTCTCCAATTGCAGTCCTTCGACCCGGCCAAAATTCGTCAGTATTATCAGTGACCAAGGTGAGGCTGGACGCGGGGATTCGGCGAGGCTCTTTGTCTTGGCCGACTGCTGATGGTCGGCACATCATCGACGGCCGTCTCCTTAGTGTCCCTTGCGGGCACTGACCGCCGCGAAGCATAACGCCCCGAGGTCGGGTGTGCGATGTGTGACCCCAGACCTTCTTCAGACCTTCTGGGTCCTAGGGTCAGGTCCTACTGCTCGGGTCCGGAAATGTCGAGACCCTTTGACCTGCCGCCGCGAACGCGCACCATGCCCGCTCGCACCGGGTTCAACACGATATATCGACTCCGACGAAAAGGTGGTGGTGATTCGTCATCTGGCAGTAAGCGTGACAATGCCATCTGAATCCGTCGGCAACCTCGCCCGGGACACCCAAGAACGCCTCGCGGTCGTCATCGTCCTCATAGATCGCCTCGCGTCGATCATCTCGTGAGGTCACAAGAATAAGGGCCACGAGAATAATGGTTAGGTCTCACATTACACACCCTGGCGCGAAGCGCTGCGCTGGTGGGGAGTGAAATCTGTTGGGAGTACGCCAGTACGCCGATGGCAGAGACCTCTGCGGCTGGAGTTTGCCGGCGCGCTTTATCGCGTGACGGTGCACGACAACGAGCAGCGCGACATCTTCCTCGGCAACGCCGACGCAGACGCCGACCGGGCGGCGTTTCTGAATGTGCCGGGTGCAACCTCCGATCGCTTCGATTGGCGGATTCATGCCTGCTGCCTGGTCACCAGCCATTACCATCTTTTGGTGGAGGCACCGGATGCGAATCTCTCCAAGGGCATGCGGCGACTCAACGGCCCCTCTGTGGCAATGTCGGTGAGACATTTCCAACGAGTGCACGACGATACCGCGTCGGTGTGAGCCCCGTGAAGCGGCGGAAGGCGCGCGCGAAATGTTGTGGGTTCCGATAGCCTGCCGTCATCGCGACATCGATGATCTTGGCCCCCGGGTCATCGAGCAAATTGCGCGCGAGATCGAAGCGCGCCTCCTCTAGGACCTGGGAATAGGAGCTGCCGCTCCTCTGAAGGCGGCGCTGCAAGGTACGGGGGCTCATCCCCGCAATCTCCGCGACAAGGGAAAGATCCGGACGCCCGCCGTTCAGGTAGGGTTGCAGGATCAAGCGCAGAAGATTCAACAAGTCCCACGCTTCGGCTTGGCCGCTCGACCCGCTTCCCTGTTCAAACGACACGGGCCTAACGTCGGCCCGGGTCGCCGTGCCACCACAGGCTCGCGCCAGAAGCGCGCTTTCGATCAGGATGGACGGGCAAGGCTGGCCTACGAGCACGCGGGTGTTGGGGAAGGCCTCGCGCGCAAGGTCGGGCGGGGCATAGCGAGACGCGAAGGTCAGCTCACGCGGAGACCAGTTCGGTCCGGCGAGGTCGCTCACGATGGACATGACGCCTTGCAGGTTCAGCCACTCGGCAAAGCAGATAAAGGGGTGGCGGCCCAAATCGATCATGTCACAGATGACGCGGGTCTGATCGCCTTCCTGCCGCAGGCTCACCTGGAGACCATTGTCCTCCCGACAGGCGATGCGGATGAAGGCCTCCAGGCGCCTGTAGCCGGTCTGCGCCGAGAGCATCTCCGACAGATGGGCGGGCTTGATAGAGGCCTGAGACGCTTGCCGAGCACCGAGAAAGCCCAGTTCCATGGGCTCCAGGTCGCGGCCGCATTGCGCGATCCACTCTATCGCGACAGGAACACTGACGTACAGGTCCGGCGCCTCTTCAATCTGGGGCGGTAACCGCGACCGCGCGAGCTCACGGTCTACCGGCATCCCGATCTGGCGCATCACGACGAGATAATCGAGCAAATGTGCCGCCCTGACGATCGCGAGCCTGCCGCTCAACCGTTGCCTCCCCATCTCGCTTCTCGCCGCGCCGCTGGAATTTGGCGCGAAATGGGCAGCAGCGGCAGCGGACGACGGATAGCCTTGCAAGAGAACATAAAACTCGAAGAGGTCGATCGACGATGACTCAAATGATGACTTCCGTCTGTGCGTTCGCGCTGGTATTCGCGCTTGGACCGGCATGCGCTGAGGTCTCTCCCGAAACCCTGGACGCCATCTCGATCCCCGACAAGGTCGAAACCCCGATCGGCACCCTGGGGTTCTTCGACGGCGTGCCGACAGACGCAACCGTTGCCGCCGTCTATGACAACCTCGATCGGGTGCGCGGAACGGTCGTGTTCCTCGACAACATCGGCGCCGTGTCGATGTACGCGGTTCGCACCGGCCTTGCCGATGCCGGTGCGAGGGGCGCCAACAAGATCGCGCTTTTCGAAGATCTTTTGGATTCTCAGTCGCTTGTCGTCACCGCGAACACGTCGACGCTTTACGCCTATACCTACACGGACCTCGCCCTGGACGGCCCGACCGTGATCGAGGTGCCGCCCGGCATGCTGGGATTTCTCGACGACGCCTGGCAGCGATTCGTCGGCAACATGGGCGTCACCGGTCCGGACAAGGGCAAGGGCGGCAACTATCTGGTGATCCCTCCCGGCTATGCCGGCGAAATCCCTGATGGCTACTTCCTGCTCAAACCGCCGACGAATCGGAATTTCCTGTTCCTGCGCGGCTCGATCAAGCACGGGCTCAAGCCCGCGGTCGAGAATATCACGTCCAATCTGAAGGTCTATCCGCTGAAGGACGCCGCGAACCCGGCGGCGACCGAATTCGTCAACCTGTCGAACAAGGCGTTCAATACGGTATTTCCAAGCGATTTCAGTTATTTCGAGGCGCTGAATCAGGTGATCCAGGATGAGCCGATCGACGCGATCAGCCCAGAGGTGCGTGGCGCCATCGCCGCCGTCGGCATTGTCAAAGGCCAGCCCTTCGCGCCTGACGGGCGGATGAAACGGCTGCTGGCCGAAGCGGCCACCGTCGGCAACGCCACCGCCCGCGCCATCACCTATCATCCGCGCTTCGACGGCGTGAAGATCTATCCCGACGACCCCGACAGCGCCTGGTCCACCGCATTCGCCAACCGCAACACGCGCTTTGAGGCGGACGGGACCGTGGGGCTGGATGCACGGGTGCTCTACTATTTCAACGCGGGCGGCGTCACCCCAGCCATGGCCACCACGCATGTGGGCGAAGGCTCCGACTACGCGTTGGCGCTGCTCGATTCCAACAGGGAGCCATTCGACGGCGCCAAGACCTACAAGCTGCACCTGCCCAAGGATGTGCCGGTCAACGATTTCTGGGCGGTGACCATCTACGACACTCAGACGCGCTCGCAGCTGCAAACCAGCCAGCGCTTTCCCACCGTCGGCAGTCAAAGCAAGGGCATGATCCAAAACCCGGACGGGTCGTATGACGTCTACTTCGCGCCTGAGGCCCCCGTCGGCAAAGCAGGCAACTGGCTACAAACCAATGCCATGGACTTAAGCCGTCCGGCAGTACGCCGGGTGGAATCCGGGCTTGAGCTTGCCGGGATTGCGGCGTGGAAATTGTCGGTCTGGCCGTACCGCCTCGACGGCATCGGAAAGCGCGAGGACGGCCTGTGTCAGCAGGGTG
>NZ_JAAIJQ010000089.1 GCF_010820565.1 Thiorhodococcus minor
GCTCTAGAGGTTGTCTGAAAACATCCACCGACATTGGTGGGAGCGGCGCCCACCCCCCCCCAAACCCCCGGGGCCTACCCCCCCCGCGGGCCACCCCCCCGGGCTCGACTGGGGGGCAAAGCGCCCATTGCGGGGGGGCGGGCCCCCTGGGGGGCCGGGCCGAGGCCCGCGCGAATCCCATTTGTCGCGCAGTGATGCGAGCGCCCTCAAGAGATTATCCGAGTAGCGTCCGGTCACGTCGGTGCGCCATTCGTCCTCGCCACCCGGCCACTCGACCTCTTCGGCACGCAGGCTCACGCGGGCGCCATCCGCGTCCTCCGCAAAGTCGGCGTAGATGCGCAGCACGCGCTCGGCGATGAGACTGCCTCCTTCGTCATGGCCTGCGAGGATCTGCTCGAAGACGGCGCTACGCGAGGAGACGGAGAGGATTCGCCAGCCGCGGCTTGCGGCATTGTCCACGGCGAAGGCACGTGCTTCGTCCAGTCGCGCGCCGAACAGCATGATGCTGGGCGCCATGACGGCGAGCGCCCAAGCGGGCAGGATGAGGGCGAGAACCGCGGCGATGCGCAGATGCGCCGAGCCTCGCATCGGGGGGCGGCCCGCCCCCGTCCTCAGAGGAGGCCGCGGCAGGTTCCGTTCTGGCATTTCACGAGAAAGCTGTCGCTTCCTTCGCAAGGGACCTTATGGACTTCCCCGTCTTGACGGGACTCGATCAGCTGAGACCCTGCAGGCGAGACCTGACAGCCGCGCTGACGCGCATACTGCTCCGCATAGGCGGCCCAAGTGACGCGCCCGGAGCTGGACTGGCCCTGGGGCAGCGCCATCATGTCGTTACGTGGCGCGGCGTCGGCGATACCGCTGGATCCATAGCTGTAGCTGGTATCAAGCGCGCCCGTGGCGTCGACGACAGGTGCAGGGCTGGTCGGGCGCCGCCGGGGCTCTGGGTAGGGGGGCGTGTCCGATCGCTCGCGCTCCGCTGAGAGCGATGTCTCGGCAACGTCCGGGCTCGCTGGCGCCGCCGCGCCTGTCGGCTCGGCGCGCCATGCGGGCTCGGTCGCGACGCTCTCGGGCTCCGGGGGGTATTCGGGCGGGCGCTCCGCGATATCGGCGGACACGGCCGCGGGCTCGGCAGCCGGCGGGCTGGCGACCTCGGGGGCTGGATTGGTGTCCGGAGATGCTTCAGCCCCTTGCGGACGGGCGTAAGGTGTGCCGGCCCAAGGATCTGGCCAGCCCTGGGCGGGCGGCGTCGCACGTGCGATCCGTGCGCGATTGCTTGCCCAGGTCGCGCTCAGCGATCTCAGTGATTGCTCCAAGGCGTCGCGATAGGTCTCAGTGACATCCATCCGCCGCGCCGGCTGGCCTGCGACTGCGGGAGAAACGACCTCGGCCCTGGTCGCGACATCCACGCTTCCGCCTTGCTGGACGAAGAAGGACGTGACTTCGAGCGTCGCGCCCGGCAGCGGCCCGGAGCCACTGCTGGCAACCAGACTCGCATCCACCTCGCGCTGCGCGATCAGACGTCCGGGACCTGTCTTGACGATGCGCCACCCCTTGCTAAGCGCCGCACCCATGGCCGTCAGCTTGACCTCATCCGCGGTCGCGCCCGGCAGCGTGGTTTGCGGCAGTCGGGCAAAATCGCCCGGCAATGGAGGCGAGCCCGACTCGGGACCGAGGGACTCGCCGGTTGGCGTGCCGGCACAGCCCGTTAGCAGCAATCCCGACAACGCCATACAACACAAGGTGGCTTTCAAACGCACGTTCGACCAAAGCCTCTCTGAAAAAGGGTTTCTTGAGCTAGCCCGAGACGCAGCGCGAAAAGCGCGTCGCAGAATGGCGCGATTCTACAGCGAATCACTCGCTCATCGGGTGCGCAGGATGCTAGCACAGTGTGGCGGGGGGCCGCTGCCGGCGCGGCCCTATGCCTAGGAACGGTTCGCTGACTCGTGGTGCATTGTCGGTGTCTGCAGGACAGCCGATCGGCCCCTTGCGCTTTGGTCCGCCCCCCGCCGGGCGGTCGAGTCGATGCCGTCAGGCTTGAGGCGCAGGCTCTTGGCTTGCGCCCGACCTGCGGTGCGCGGCGATGTGCGATCTCAGGTCCATGATGGTCTTGAGAACGACCAGCAGGACGACACCGATCACTGGGTCCCCGAGGGACATGACCAGGAAGCCGCCGAAGAGGATGGTGATGTGGAGCGCGATGACGCGGCTGTAGGGCGCATTCATCGCCTGAGAGAGGGTCGTCGTGCGGTATTCGCCCTTGCCGATGTAGTTCTCGAGGAAGGAGAAGGCGTGGCTGACGACCAGCGGAACGATGACCCACTGTAGCTGGTTTGCCGTGATCTCGTGCCACATCGGGCTGGGGCCGATCGCCGTCAGGTCGTCGGACGGGCCGCCGAACATGACCACGACGAACACGCCGTGGACTGTGGTGAAGATGCCGTAGTGAATGCAGAAGACGAGCGTGACGAGGAGCTTGCCGACCAGCGCGACCGGCCCTTCGGTACCGCCGCCTTGGCTGAGCAGGATCCGCGGGATGTTCAGCACCCCGTACACGACGTTCTCCATCCAGAACAACAGCAGAACGACAAAGACGCTCCAGTCCCAGAAGAGCACGCCGACAAGAGGGACCATGTTGGCCAGGACGAGCAAGATGGCCGAAGGCGTGAGCGCCGCGCGGGCGACGGATTGGATCATGCTGAAACGCTTCCTTTTGGTCAGCGGGATCTCATCATCCCAGACTGCAGAATAAAGGAAGACGCGAGAATAGAGGAAGACGCGCGGCCTGTAAGCGAGACAGCTGCCGAGATGCGATCTCGATCCTCAGTCGAGCCCGCCGCTCGGTCGGTGGAAGCGGTGCCTCACAGCGGCGCGCGCCTCCCTCGGGCTCGTCGTGAATCTCCTAGCAGCTGACCGTCCAATCCTGTCGCATTGCACAGCGCCATGACGCGACTCAACCAATGCTCCCTGACTCCTTTACCGCCGTCGCTCCTCTATGTTGCTGCCTCTTGGGGCTCTCCCTGGAGAGGTCGGGCGCCGTCGCAGAATCGTAGCTCTCAATGCTGGTAGCTCATCTGCTGCGGCTTCCACAAAGCAGACATTCGGCAGATGTGGGTTGGGGGCGGCTGGACCATGGCTTTCAAGGTCACATAAAGTGCTCGCCTGGCGATCCCGGCAGGCTGGACACCTCGATCGCTGCGGCACCCGCCCTCGGCATCTGGAGCCAAGCGCTGTATAGTCCGGCCCCTTTGTTAACGACCGGACGTTGATCGCTGTGCTGACCTCGCTGTTGGAGCGTTTCGCCGAGAACTTTCCCATCCCGACCATGGCCCGCGCGGTGCTCGAGCGCAGTTTCCGCCCGGAGCTGCTCGACCCCTGGTTCAAGACGGTTGCCCAAGACCAATACACCCGTCGGGTGTTGTTCTCGACGCTGTTCGAGCTGATGCGGCAAGTGGTGACGCGTCAGCAGCCCTCGGTGCATGCTGCCTATCAAGGGGCACGCAAGGCGATCCCGGCCTCCATCACGGCGGTGTACGAGAAGCTCAACGGCTTGGAGGCGGCGGTGTCGGCCGCCCTGGTGGCCTACAGCGCCGAGCAGGTCACGCCGGTGATCGACGCCCTCGAGGGCGCTCGCATGCCGTTGCTGGAGGGCTACCGCGTCAAGATCCTCGACGGCAATGCCTTGGGGCACGCGAGCACCGCCTCGCCGAGACGCGTGCGCGCAGTGCCGCGCCCTTGCCGGGCAAGGCCCTGGCGGTGCTCGAGCCGGCGCTGGGGCTGATCACGCAGCTGATTGCCGAGGCCGATGCCGACACCCAAGAGCGCGCCTTGCTCGCACAGCTCGACAGCACCATCGAAACGGGCGATCTGTGGATTGCCGATCGCAATTTCTGTGTCGCCTCCTGGATCTGGAAACTGCATCAGCGCGACGCCGCGGTCCTGGTGCGTGAGCATCAGCAGTTGCCGACGCAGCCCTGCGAGGCGATGCGCCTGGTGGCCACCACGGAGCACTGCCAGCTCAGTGAGCAGCGTGTGACGCTCGCCGCCCCCGACGGCGGAGAATGCCTGGAATTGCGTCGCATCCGTCTGGAGCTGAGCACGCCAACGCGCGAGGGAGAGACGACGCTCTATCTGCTCACCACACTGCCCGTGACGGCAGCTGACGCCGCGCTGGTCGCCACGCTCTATCGCGAGCGCTGGACGTTGGAAACCGCCTTCTTGCATCTCACCACCGAGCTGCGCTGCGAGATCGAGACCTTGGCCTATCCGCCGGCCGCGCTGTTCGCACTGGCCATGGCCGTGGTCGCCTACAACGCCTGGGCGGTGGTCAAGGCGGCGCTGCGTCGGGTGCACGGTGCCGACACCGTCGACACCCAGGTCTCCGGCGATTACCTCGTCAACGAGATGGGGCGCGTGGGCGAGAGCCTCGAGGCGCTGGTCACCCCCGAGGAATGGGCCATCTTTCATACCTTCACGCCCACCGCCATGCCCGCCTGGCTGCTCGCCAGCGCGCAACAGGTCCAACTGCGCAAGTCTCGCAAGCATTCACGCGGACCCAAGAAGCACGCGCCGGCGCGCACGCACGATCCGAGCAGACCCCATGTCTCCGTCGCGCGCTTGCTCGCGCAACGCCAGACGGGGAGCGAGCGCTGAAGCACGCGACATCGGATCACCGGGACCGCCACGAAATGTGACCTTGAAAGACATGGTGTCGTTCGCGGTCCGCGTTGCGTCTTCCATCCCATACCGCTCGCAGACGTCGTTCCGACACTGTTGCCAGGCTTGAGGGATCCTCGCGCTGTGTGACGAGTAAGCCTCGCGTCTCAAGCACCGGGGCCTTCCCCGGGGAGAGCGGTTCCCCAGGCTAATCATCAGCAATGCGCGAGCAGGCCTGCGCCAGACGCTCCACCCAGGCAGCGATCTGCGGCGGAGCTTGGAACTCGTCTTGACGGATCTCGATCATGACGTGGGGAATGCCGCGGCGCTCGGCGTGCGTCGGCAGGGTGAAATCGTACGCGTCTTCGATGCCCTAGGGCTGGTTGTCGCCGACCAGTCGACCGAACTGCCGAACCAGGGCTGGACGGAGCTGCCGCGCGAGCCTGGGGTCGCGTCCATAGGCCAAGCCGACCGGCCAGGGGCGCGACTGTCCGGCGAGCATCGGGGTGAAGCTGTGCACGCTGATCAGCCGCAACTTGGGATCGGGGTGCCTGTCGAGCCACTGGGCGATGGCGTGGTGATAAAGCAGGAAGAGGGCGTCGATCCGCGCGTCACGCGCGATCGCGCTCAGTCTCTCCTTGCCGGGTATCGGGACTCCGTCGCTGCGCGCGGGGATGAGCTCGGGACTCTCGAGCGGGCGATTGAGGTCGATCGCCAGGCGCGAGTAGCGGCTCAGGATGAGCGGCGCATCCAGCCGTGCCGACAGCCCGCGGGCGACCGCCGCGGCGCCCGGATCCCAGGCGATGTGCCGGTGAAGCTGCTCGGCCGTGAGCCCGAGGCCGGCGAGGCGCCGCGGCAGGCGGTTGGAGGCGTGGTCGCAGACCAGCAAGAGGCTGGCCGAGCCCTCGGGGTTGAGTATCTCGAACGGCGGCGGCTCGTCCGCGTCGAGCAACGGGGGCGCTCCAGCGCCCACCGGCACCGACAGCGACCATTTCCCCCAGCCGGCCGCGCCGGTCATGCTCCGGGCGTCCCCAGTGCGTCGGCCCAGACCCGGAAGCCCGTCAGCGTGGCCGGACCGAAGGTGTTGCTGAGCGGGACATCGGCCGCGTCGCGTCCCTGGGCGATCAGCACCCGCCCGATGCGGGGGATTCGGTTGCGGGGATCCAAGGTGTGCCAGCGCCCGCCGAGGTACACCTCGAGCCAGGCGGAGAAGTCCATGGGGTCCGGCGAGCGCGGGACCCCGATGTCGCCCAGATACCCGGTGCAGTAGCGCGCTGGGAAGTTCATGCAGCGGCAGAAGGCGATCGCGAGATGCGTGAAGTCGCGGCAGACCCCCGTGCGCTCCTGTTATGCCTCCAGCGCAGTCTTGGTGGCGCGGGAGTATTGGTAGCCGAAGGCGATGTGCTGATGCACGAAGTCGCTGATCGCCTGCACGCGCGGCCAACCGAGGGGTGTCTGCCCGAACAGCGACCAGGCCGTTTCGGAGAGTCGGTCGGTCTCGCAGTAGCGGCTGCCTTGGAGGTAGACCAGCGTCTCGCTCGGCAGGTCCTCGACCGCGTTCTGGATCGCGGTCGGGTCGACGGCATCCGGAAGACCGTCGTCATGGATCCTGGTGTCCGTGCCGATACGGATCTCTCCCGGCGGCGCGACGAGCCGGCTGCACCAGTTGCCGAAGCCGTCGCGGTAGGCGGTCACCGGGACTGCGGGCTGGGTCAGGATATGGTCCGGAGCCAGCAGGTCGGAGACCCGGCTGTAGTGGACGTTCAGGGTCAGGATCATGGGCGTGCGTTGTGGGCAGGTATAGGCCAATTCGTAGCCGAGCCGAATCTGCATGCGTCAATTCCTGGCGCAAGGCGCTCGATAACAATGGTGGGGCTCGCCTGGCCCACACGCCTGCGCCGCCCGGTCCGCGAGGTCGCCCGCCGCCTTGGCGATCGCACGCCGAGGTGCCATGAGGGCCGTGTCGGCGGTTCGGTCGAGGAAGGGGTCGTCGGCCGCATCGTCCGCAGCGTCAAAACCCAGCGGGTTAGGATCGGATGGCTGAAGGACGAGCGTCATGACGGGGCTGTGCGCCTTGCGCTGAAGTCTCAATCGGCTCCAGAGCAGGCTTGGCTCCTGGCGAGCTCGCCATGCAGCAGCCGATGGATGGCGAATCCGCTCTCCATCCCCAAGGCCATCTCCGCGAGCTGCCTTGCCCGTTCGCGGGCCACGCAGCGGATCGCCCGCTTGACCTCGCCCAGCAGCGCGGGGCTCATGCTGAGCCCGTCCACCCCCAGGCCCAAGAGCAGGAGCGCGCCCGCCGGATCACCGGCCATCTCGCCGCAGACGCTCACGGGCTTGCCGAAGCGGTGCGCCGTCTCGATGACCTGGCGGATGGCGTCGAGCACGGCCGGGTGCAGCGCGTCGTAGGGGGTGACGACCTGGACGTTGTTGCGGTCGACGGCGAGCAGGTACTGGGTCAGATCGTTGGTGCCGATCGAGAAGGCATCCACGCGCTTGGCCATGGCGCCGACCAGAAAGACGGACGCCGGCACCTCGATCATCACCCCCACCCGGGGTCGAGCCATCGCCAGCCCCTCCGCCGCGAGCTCCCGCCCGGCCCGCGCCAACAGATGCAGCGCCTCGTCCAGCTCGTCGACGGTGCCAATCATGGGAAACAGCACCTGCAGATTGCCCAGATCCGCGTTGGCTCGGAGCATGGCCCGCAACTGGATCAGGAAGAGCTCCGGCTGATCCAGCGAGAAGCGGATGCCGCGACAGCCAAGAAAGGGGTTGTCCTCCTGCACCGGAAAGTACGAGAGCATCTTGTCGCCGCCCACGTCGAGGGTGCGCAAGGTCACCGGCAGCGGCGCGAAGGTCTCCAGCACCTCACGATAGTCGCGCAGCTGGACCTCCTCGACCGGCAGGATCTCGCTGAGCAGAAAGCGGTATTCCGTGCGGTAGAGCCCAATGCCCTCGGCGCCGCTCTGCCGCGCCGCCGGACCTTCGGAGGGGAGCCCGATGTTGCCGTAAAGCGGCAGGCGAACGCCGTCGAGGGTCTGCGCCGGTCGGTCGCACAGCCTGCGGAGCTGGGCGGCGCGGGCGTGGGACCGATCCAGACGCCCTTGGAGGGTCTCGATGCGTTGCGGTGATGGCTCGACGTAGACACGGCCCTCATCGCCGTCGACCGCCAGCTCGCGACCGTCCAACCGGCCGGGATGCAGGGTCGCCAGGCTGACGACTGCCGGGATCCCGAGCGCACGCGCCAGGACCGCCATATGCGAGAGTGGCGAGCCGCGCAGACTGACGATTCCGGCCAGACAGGGCGCGGGCACGGCGGCGATCTCCACCAAGCCGAGGGTCTCGCCGACCAGGATGCAGCGCTCTGCCCCGCTGCGTGCGGCCCGCACGCGCGACTCCAGGTGCAGGAGGACATGCTGACCGATCTCGCGCACGTCGGCGGCGCGCTCGCGCAGATAGGGGTCGTCCATCTCCTCGAACACCTGTGCATGACGGGCGATGGTCGCGCGCCAGGCGCCCGGCGCCCAATTCCCGGATCGGATGCCCGCGAGGGTATCCGAGACCAGGTTGTCACCGCCCAACAGCATCACCTGAACGTCGAACAAGGCCCTGACCGCATCCGGCACGGTCCCGGCCAGACGCTCGCCAGCGGCTCGCAGCTCTTCGCGAGCGGCCGCGACCGCGCTGGTGAAGGCGGCCGCCTCGGCGTCGGGATCCACAGCGACGCGATCGGGGACCGATTCGAGCCGCGGTTGCGCTTCGGCGGGAACCGCGATGCCGATCGCCAAGCCAGAGGCCGCCGAGACGCCCTGAATGTAGGGGTCGGCGCCTCCCTCGCCGCGCAGCAGTCGACCGATGCCGCCGACAGCGGCTTCGTCGTGGACGCGCTTGGCCAACTGGGCCCCGAGACTGACGAGAAAGGTGATTTCGTCTCCGGCGTACGCCTGGCCTGGCGGCTTACTGGCAGTCAGAACGCCCAGGACGGTCCGATAATGGATCAGCGGAGTGCCGACAAGGCTGCCGCCGGGCGCCTCGGGGGGACCCTCGGCAGCGCCAGGCGCGGACGACGCCTTGGCCTCCAGGTCGAAGATCAGCTCCCGCCGCGCACCGACGCGACAGGCGAGCCGCTGGCTCCGCTCGTCGTCTGGCCGAGCCAGTCCGTCCGATGCAGCCAGCACATAGGCATCGGCTTGCGGATCCTTGAGATAGAGGGCGCAGGCATCGACAGAGACGGCTTTTCGCGCCTCTTTGACCGCCATGGCCAAGGCATCGCTCAAGGTCGCCGCGAGACCGATCCGATGCATGAGCTGGCGGAGTGTCACGAGCATGATTGCAGTTATCCGATCGGTTTGGGTGAGTAGCGGTCAATGGTCGGCGGGAAGATGCATCTCACTCGTTGGCAGATGCGCGCGTCGCTCCGGTGGGAATGGGCCTCTTGCCGTCGACCGCGATTCGACACGACCAGGGCTTGCGGGCGCGCAAGGACTTCCAGAGCCCTAGGACCTCACATCAGGGCACAGGTGCCGCCTCGCTTGCGGTAAGGCTCGTTGCAGTCCCAGTCGTTTCCCGAATAGTCGAGGTGCGCGTTCTCCGGTACCTCCAGCGCAACGCAGGCCTCTCTGGTCGCTCGATATCCTCGATCGCAGGCCCAGCCCGGGCCGTAGCGGGCCTCGGTCAAGTAGCCGTTCGTCGGCACTTGGATGGGGACGCAGGCGTCTTCGCTCGCTCGGAAGCCGCGCTCGCATGTCCAGCCAGGTCCGTAAGTCGCATCCGTCAGGTAGCCGTGCGAAGGGACCTTGATCGCCACGCAGGCGCCTTTGTCCGCGCGATATCCTCGAGCGCATGTCCAGGTCGGACTCCGGGAGGAGCTGAGGTAGGCGTTCGGCGGAACCTCGATGGCGACGCACCTCTTGTCGATCTCTTGATATCCCCACTTGCACTGCCAACCGGTTCCGTAGCCCCCCTCGGTGGCAAAGGCGTGAGCGGGCACCACCACAGCGATGCAGGCACCTTCGGTCTCGCGATAGCCGCGATCACACTCCCATCCGCCGCCATAGCGTTTGGCACTTGCGTGCTCGGGAATCCCAACGGAAGGCGCCTGAGCGAATGCGGGGTCCGGAATGGCGACGAGAAGCGCTAGACCAAGCAGGGGAAAACGGGGCAGGACAGGGGTGAGTCGCGTATCGATCATTGAATGCTCTTTGGTGTGAATGGGGGCCGCTCCCGGAGCTCGCGCCTCCAAGGCCCAGCAACGACAGGGGCGCTCCCCGACGCTCTCCTGAGAAGTGCTTCGGGGGCGACCAGGATCGCGGACCGCTCGCCGTCGCGGTCGGCGTTGCTGCGCCTGCCGGGATACTTCGACGTCACGACGATCTTTACCGCTGGTGCCGGGCTCGCGTCTGTGCGTCAGCGTACATTGGGCATGGAGAAGGGATCTGTCTCACTCGGCATGAGCGTCCTCGAAAACCGCTGAAGGAACGCCGATCGATTGCGCCTTCCGTTCCGGCTTGGGATGGCCCGAGCTGTGTGAATGCCAGGACGGCACTCGATCAGCATCTCCTTAAGTTCGCTAGCGCACTGAAGGCGGGGGCCGCTCGGCATAGATTGCAGAAAGACGGGCACATCCATTGTGATCCGGCGCCAAGACTAGATCTGTCGTCACCCACTGGAGCACTTCCTATGCATTTCGATCTCACCAAGCACAACATCGGCAACACCGATCGCCTGATCCGCGCCATTGCCGGCGCCGTCCTGATCGTCAGCACCTTTCTCGGCAGTCACTGGGTCGGCGGGCTGATCGGCGCCGTGCTGCTCGGCACCGCCTATCTCCGGTTCTGCCCGGCCTACGCGCTCTTCGATTTCAGCTCCAACAAGGAGGCGGACCCGGTGGCCAAGTAGAGGACCGCGCCGCTCACCGGCCGGGTCGTCAGCTCGGGTGGTGGATCGGCGGCGTCGATCATCGGTTCGCCCGCTCGGTTGAGGTTGAGGAGGAGCGCGCACTGACCGCGCACTTGGACGAAGGAATGATCGAGGCCGATCGACCCGCGCAGTGGACCGCCGACGCCGAGACTTCAAGCGCAAGGCTCAAACGAATAGGGATCACCCATGACCAAAGAACGAAAGAGCAACAAAGAAGCGAAAAAGAAACCCGGCCTGACGCTGAAAGAAAAGCGCAATGCCAAGAAAGACAAGCAGGAATCCAAGACCTTGCTCGGAACCGTCAAAGGCGGTCTAGCCTGATCGGCGGACGGAGACCCGCTCGGGTCTGCGTCGTCCGCCCGGCTCCGAACGACGCCAGCCTCTCCACGTCGGCGGCTCAGCCGCTCTCACCTCCAAGCGACTCCTTTCGTTCCAGTCTCCATCAACCGTGACCGCGGCCGAACGGCGGACCATCGGCCAGCCAGGCGTCCGACCGCCTATCCAGTCAGCGTGACCTGGACCTGATGCTCGCGTCGATCGTCGACCAGCCGGATCGCTTGCTCCTCCAGCTCGACGCCATCCAGCGTCAGGCGCATCAACCCACTCCCGGTCCCCGCGACCGGGCGGGCTTGCGCAGCCCAGATGTGATAGCGCGTCTCTCGATAGCGGTAGTGAATCCTGATTCCGTCCCAATGCGTCGGTAGACAGGGGGCGATATGCAGCCGATCCACGTCCAGGCGCAGCCCCAGGAGGGATTCCAGGATGAGTCGATACATCCAGCCCGCGGAGCCGGTATACCAGCTCCAGCCGCCGCGCCCGATATGCGGAGCGACGCCATAGACATCGGCCGCGATCACATAGGGCTCGACCTTGTAGGTCGCGATGTCCTCGGGCGTGCGACCATGCTTGACGGGGTTGATCATGTCGAAGAGCCCCCAGGCGCGCGTCCGGTCGCCGAGCTCGGCAAAGGCCATCGCCGCCCAGATCGCGGCATGGGTGTACTGCCCGCCGTTCTCCCGCACGCCGGGGACATAGCCCTTGATGTAGCCGGGGTCGAGCGGCGACTGGTCGAAGGGCGGGTCCAGGAGTTGGATCAGTCCGGCGTCACGCCGGACCAGGTGGGCGTCCAGCGCCTCCATGGCCTGACGCGCCCGCTCGGGATCGGCGGCCCCGGACAGCACCGACCAGCTCTGGGCGATGGAGTCGATCCGGCACTCCGAGCCGCTCGCGGACCCCAGCGGCGTCCCGTCGTCGAAGTAGGCGCGCCGGTACCAGGCCCCGTCCCAGCCGTGCTGCTCGAGGCTCTGGCGCAGGCGCTCCGCCTCGCGCTCGCAACGCTCGACGAATGGCGCATCGCCGCGCAGGCGGGCCAGCTCGGCGAAGCGTCTCAGCACCTGGTAGAGGAAGAAGCCGAGCCAGATGCTCTCGCCCCGCCCCTTGATCCCCACCAGATTCATGCCGTCGTTCCAGTCGCCCGAGCCCATCAGCGGCAGGCCGCGCTCGCCCGTGCGCAGCCCATGCAGGATGGCGCGCACGCAATGGTCGTAGAGGCTCGCCGATTCGTCGCACAGGCTGGGCAGATCGTAGTAGGAGTCGTCCTCGCCGCTGACCAGACGGCCGTCCAGGAAGGGGGCCGTCTCGTCGAGCACGCCGGTGTCGCCCGTGGCCAGGACATAGCGGCAGGTCGCCAGCGGCAGCCAGAGGTAGTCGTCCGAGCAGCGAGTGCGCACGCCGCGGCCCGAGGGTGGATGCCACCAGTGCTGGACATCGCCTTCGCGGAACTGACGGCCCGCGCAGCGCAGCAGGTGCTCGCGCACGAGCGCCGGCTCGGCGTGGATCAGCGCCATGGCGTCCTGCAGCTGATCGCGGAAGCCGAAGGCGCCACCGGACTGGTAGTCGCCGCTGCGCCCCCAGAAGCGGCAGGCGAGAGTCTGGTAGAGCAGCCAGCCGTTGGCGATGAGGTCGAGCGAGGGGTCGGGAGTCTCCACCTGCACGGCGCCCAGCGTCTGCGTCCAATAGGCCTGCACCGCCTCCAGTGTCGCCTGGGCGGCGGCCGCACCGCGGCAACGATGCACCAGGTTGCTGGCCTCGTCCGCGCCGCGGCGGCCGACCACGCCGAGCCGGAAGACGCTCTCCTGCGCTTGCCCCGGGTCCAGCTCGATGCCCACCTGAAGCGCGCCGCAGGCATCCAGCGCCGGTCCGACCCGTCCGGACAGCCACGCGCGCGTCAGCGCGGCCGGACGACTCAAGGTCCCGTTGCGCCCGATGAATTCGGTGCGGTCGCCAGTCAGGGTGCGTGACGGGTCGTCCACGTCGAAGAAGGCCAGCCGATCGGCAAACTCGCTGTTGTAGGGATTGCGGGCGAAGAGCGCGCCGCTCGCCGGGTCGATCTCGGTGACGACATGCAGCGCCGACTTGGGCCGCAGGTCCCCGAGGGCCCACTCGACATAGCCGGTCGCGGACAGCCGGCGCGGTCGATCCGACAGATTGCGCAGCTTCAACACCCAATACTTCACGGGGGCGTCCAGGGCGACGTAGACCCACAGCTCCGAGGCGATGCCGGCTTCGCTGTGCTCGAAGACGCTGTAACCGAAGCCGTGCCGGCTGACATAGGGCGTCGCGCCGCGGGCGGGCAGCGGGGTGGGCGACCAGACCTGGCCGCTCGCCTCGTCGCGCAGATAGAAGGCCTCGCCGTGCACATCGCCCACCGGGTCGTTGTGCCAGGGCGTGAGCCGGAATTCATGGGCGTTCTCGCTCCAGGTGTAGGCGCCGCCGCCCGCGGAGACGACCGTCCCGAAGTGCGGATTCGCCAGGACGTTGACCCAGGGCGCGGGCGTCGTCTGGCCTGGCGCGAGGGTGATGACGTATTCGCGCCCATCGGCGGAGAAGCCCCCCAGGCCGTTGTCGAAGCGCAGCGCCGGGCGTGGCTGGGCGGCGTGCTGGGGCTCGCGCACCGGATCGCGGCTGAGCGTCAGGGGCGGCGCGTGCTTCGGCCGCGGGCCCTGTCGGTTGATCTGCTCCGCCAGCGTGCCGCGGCTGTCGCTGAGGATGGCGCGGGCCACGGTCTGGAAGAGGATGCGGTCCTCGTCCGAGATCTGGTCGGCCGGCCGGATGAAGATGCCGCCGGGCCGATCCACCACATGCGCCTCGGCGCCCGCGGCGATCAGGCCCAGGATCTGCTCCTGGAGCTGTTGGCGGTAGCCGGCGCGATCCTCGTTCCAGATCACCAGGTCCACGGTGAGTCCCTTGAGGCGCCAATAGGCATGGGCCTGGACGAGCTGATGGACCAGGGCGATGTTGGCGCGGTCGCCGATCTGGCAGAGCACGATGGGGACATCGCCGGAGACCGCGTGACTCCAGAGTCCGGACTGGCCGCGGCGGTTCTGCGCGAGCACGCCGGGCTCGGCGCGCAGCGAGGCGTTGGTGTAGAGGATCGAGCTGGCCAGACGCCCGTAGAGCTGCACGTCGGCCGGGGTCGCGTTGATCTGGCGCAGCACCACCTGGCTGTGGGTCCAGGCCAGGTCGAAGACGCGATTGGCGAGGCGCTCGTCCTGGTACTTCTCGACCAGGCCCAGGGCGCCCTCGCGGGTCTCGCCGATGCCGTAGATGAGGTCGATGGTGGCGGTCTGATCGGCCTCCAGGACGATGCGCCGGCGGATCGCGACCATGGGGTCCAGCACCGAGCCCGCGCTGCCCGAGAGTGGCCCGGCCTCGTCCAGGGCCTCGGGCGCCGCCAGGGTGCGGTCGCGTCCGATGAACCGCATTCGATCCGTTTCGTAGGATGGGTCGAGCGTAGCGAAACCCATCGAGCCCAGCGCAGACGCCTCGCGGCTATCCCGACCAGAATCCACGTCCCCTCGCACCACCATCACATGGAACATCCAGGGCGGGGTCTCGTCGCGCGAGCGCGGCCGGCGGGTGCAGAGGATCGCCGGCCGAGGGTGGAGGATCTCGGTCTGCACGAAGAGGTTGCTGAAGGCCGGATGCAGGGTGTCGGCGGCCGCCGCGGCGAGCACGACCTCGGTGTAGCTGGTGACCTCGATGACCCGGCGGGCGCGGGAGCGGTTGGTGAGCCGCAGCCGGCGCAGCTCCAGGTCGTCCTCCGGCGAGACCACGATCTCGGTGTAGGACTCGATCGCGTGATCGCGGCGGCGAAACTCCGCCCGGCCCTCGGAGAAGATCGCCTCGAAGTGATCCGGCGTCGTCAGGGTCGGCTGGTAGGCGCTCGACCAGACGGCGCCGCTCTCCAGGTCGCGCAAGTAGCAGAAGGTGCCCCAGGCATCGCGCGTGCTGTCCTCGCGCCAGCGGGTGACGGCGAGGTCGTTCCAGCGGCTGTAGCCACCGCCGGCATGGGTGACCATCACATGGTAGCGCCCGTTCGACAGCAGCTGTACCTCGGGGTGCGGGGTGTCGGGGCTGCCGAGGACGCGGATCGGCGCCTCCAGAGCGCCGGCGCTCGCGCGCTCGCTGGTGATCTCGCCGTGGGTGTCCGAATAGAAGGCCGTGGTCTTGGGGATGCGCTCCTGGAGCAGCAGGGCGGTGGCCTGAAACGACGGAGACGCGGCGAAGCGCCGCTGCATCGGGCGGTCGAGCAGCAGATAGGCCAGCGACAGGAAGGTCATGCCCTGGTGATGGGCCATGAAGGAGCGGATCACGGCGCTCGCCTGTCCGCGCGGGAGCCGGGAGGGCGTATAGTCGACCGCCTCGTAGAAGCCGTAGCGCCCCGTCAGCCCGTTGGCGGCGAGCCGCTGGAGGTTCAGGCAGGCCGCCTCGGGCGCCACCATGAGTGCGAGCGCCGAGGCATAGGGGGCGACGACCAGATCTTCCGCCAGCCAGCGCTTGAGCCCCAGACCGGGCACGCCGAAGGCGCGGTACTGGTAGTTGAGCTGCGCATCGACCCCGTTGTAGCCGGATTCCGAGACGCCCCAGGGCACACCGCGCTCCTTGCCGTAGGCGATCTGTCTGGCCACCGCGGTGCGATAGGTCTGGTCGAGCAGGGTGTTGTCGTAGGTCGGCATCACCAGCAGCGGCATCAGATACTCGAACATCGAGCCGCTCCAGGACAGGAGCGTCGCGTCGCCGGCGGCGCGGGTCAGCAGGCGCCCCAGGGCGAACCAGCTCTCCTGCGGCAATTGCCCCTGAGCGATGGCGACGAAGCAGCCCAGACGTGCCTCGGAGGCCAGCAGATCGTAGTTGCTGCCATCGCGTCGCCGCTCGGTGACGTCGTAGCCGATGGCGAGCAGCGTCTGCGCCTCGTCGAACAGGAAGTCGTAGTCCATGCGGGCCAGATCGCCGGCGGTGTGCGCCAGATGCTCGAGCGTGGCGATCCGCTCACGGGCGTGGCGACCCGGATCGCCGACGGCACCGACCTCGAGCCCGGACACTTGGCGCAACGTCAGTGAAAGACCCGGTTGCGGACCCGCGTCGGGGACGGCTTGAGGCCCTTCCGCCCTGGCGGTCTCCGCGAGCCAGGGCGCGAGGAACAGAAGCTCATCCAGCGTGGCGCGGCATTGGCGGGCCAGGCGCAGCGACCAGGCCGCCACCTCATCCGCGTGCGCTGAATTCGCCCCCTGCGCGGCCTTCTCCGCCTGGGTCGTCAGGGCATGGAGACAGTCGCGGACCGCGCTCAGACTGGTCGGCGGCGACTGGACGGCCGACGCCAACGTCCGCCGGAAGCGCTCGAGTGGGGCCGGTAGAACGGCCCCGCGTCCCAACTCGGAACCGGCCTCGACCGCGCCCTCCAGGGCCTTCAGGGTATCGTCGAGACCGTCCAGCCAGCGCGGGTTGAGGATCGGGGCGTCGATCAGCGCGAGCAGGCCGGGCTGCAGGGTCGACAGATGGCCCGCGAGGTTGCCGCTGTCCACCGAGGAGATGTAGTGGGGCGCGAGCGGCGCCAGCGACTGGGTGTCGTACCAGTTGAAGAAGTGGCCGCGATGACGCTCCAGACCGGCCATGGTGTCCAGCGCGGCGCCGGTGCGGGCCATGAGCGCGCCGGCCGGCAGATAGCCGAAGTCATAGGCGGCCAGATTCGCCAGCAATGAGAGCCCCATGTTGGTCGGCGAGGTGCGATGTGCCACCACGGCCGTCGGATGCTCCTGGACATTGTCCGGCGGCAGCCAATGGTCGTCCGCGCCGACGAAGGTCTCGAAGAAGGCCCAGGTCTTGCGCGCGACGGTGCGGAGAAACCCGGTCTGATCGGCCGTCAGGTGGGCTTCGCGGCGTTCGAGCGGGCGGCTCATCCACCAGGCGACGAGGGGCGCGGCCAGCCAGGGCAGGAGGATCGGCGTGGCGACGAGGAGCGTGGCCGGCGCGCGCGCCGCCAAGCCCGCGCCCGTGATGAGGGCGATGGCCGGGGCGATCCACATGGTCCGATAGAAGGCGGCGAGCCCCTGGCCTCGGCGCTCCAGATCGCCCGAGGAGGTCCATTCGAGCAGGCGGCACCGGCTGACCCCCATCCGCCAGAGGGTGCGAGCCATGGCATCCAGGCTGAAATAGGCCTCATAGGGAAGGCAGACGAGCGTGAAGACGGCCTGACTCAGCCCATGGCCGGCGGCACGGAGCACCGCGCTCAGGTGCGCCCGCCAACGCAGGTCGCCGGGCTTGCGCAGCCCGCTCAACAGCGCGGTCAACAGCGCCGGGACCAAAACGATGCCCAGCACCGCCAGGGTCCAGAGGCCGGGCTCGTCCAGGAATGCCAGACCCAGCACCAGTAGCGCGGTCAGGGCCGCCGGGACCAGGCTGCGGCGCAGGTTATCGGCCAGCTTCCAGCGCGACAGGGCCGAGAGCGGATTGCGGCGCGGCTGCCCGTCGCGACCCGGGACGCGCGGCAGCAGCCACTGGGCGATCTGCCAGTCTCCCCGGATCCAGCGGTGGCGCCGGCTGACATCCGCGCTGTAGCAGACCGGATAGTCCTCGTAGAGCTGCACATCGCTCAGCAGCCCAGAGCGCGCGTAGCACCCCTCGAGCAGGTCGTGACTGAGGATGCGGTTCTCGGGCAAGTGATCGTCGAGCGCCTGCTCGAAGGCATCGACGGCATAGATCCCCTTGCCGATGAAGGAGCCTTCCTGGAGCCAGTCCTGATACAGGTCCGAGACGGCCCGGGTATAGGGATCGATGCCGGCGTCCTGCCCATGCAGACGCGCGAACCGCGAGCGGCTCGCCCCGGGCAGGCTCGCGGACACGCGCGGCTGCAGGATGCCGTAGCCCTCGCCGACGCGTCCCAGCTCGGCGTCGAAGCGCGCCCGATTCAGCGGGTGCTCCATGGCGCCGACCAGCTCATGGGCGGCGTCGCGCGGGAGCTGGGTATCCGTGTCCAGGGTGATGACATAGCGCACGCTCGCGAGGATCGGCGTCTCGCCGACGATCAGCGAGAAGCGTCCTCCGGCGTGCGGGGTCTGTCCATCCGGGGACGAGGCATTCGGGAGTCGCGTGTCATCGACGCCGCGTAGCAGGGCATTGAGGTCCGAGAGCTTGCCGCGCTTGCGCTCGTACCCCATCCAGACCCCTTCCCGCGGATTCCAGCGACGCGGCCGATGGAACAGGAAGAAGGTGTCGCCGCTCGCACGCGGGTACTTGGCGTTCAGGGCCGCGACACCCTGCGCGGCCAACTGGGCCAGTGCCGCGTCGCCCGGCTGCGACTGCGTGGGCGCATCGCGAAAATCGGTCAGGAGACCGAAGTGCAGATGCTCGTCGCGATTGGCCAGGAAGCGCACTTCCAGCGCCTCGAGCAGGGCCTCGACCCCCTGCGCGCTACCGAGCAGGGTCGGCGTCACCACCAGGGTACGCGCCTCCGGAGGGATACCGGCAGAGAAGTCCAGACGGGGCAGCGGATGGGGCGCCACCAGCAGGCTGGCCAGCCAGTTCAGCAGCGCGACGGCCAGTTGACTGGTGCCGAGCACTGCCAGGATGGACAGGAGCGGAAGCAGCCAGCGCGGCGCACCCTCGGCCTGCGCCAGCAAGCCCCAGGAAAGGCCCGCCGTGAGCAGCAGGATCCCGCCGAGATAGAGCACCAATGGGGAGCGGTGGCCCTGGCCTAGCAGCGACTCCAGGCGATAGCGTCGCCCCCCCGCCGCACGCTCGAGCTGGGGCCGTCCGCGATCGACCAGGTAATAGCCCACATGCGCCGCACGCGCATCGGTGTCGGCCTGGGTCTGGCCCGAGCCCTCGTGCTGGAGCGCCGCGCGCGCCTGCGCGATCCCGATCGCTTCGCGCGCGACCTCGGTCTCGGAGAGCCGCCCGTGCCTCGCGATTCGCTCCACGACGTGCCGGTAGCGATCACGGGTGGCGAAATCCATCCGGCCATAGAGCCCGCCCGGATCCTCCTGCAGGGTGCGCTCGACCAGGCTCATGCTCTCCACCAGCTCGCGCCAGTCCATCGCCCCGAGGGAGCGGAGGCTGCCGATGCTATTGCCGATGGAGACCTGATCGGCGGCCTGCTGCTGGTTCTCCGCCCGCACCAACCGCTCGATCGTTAGCCCGAGCTCCGCGAGCTGCTGCTCGATCCAGGTCAGCGGCAAGGCCAGGGCGGCGCTCTGTCCCTGCAGCCGGCGCGCCAGCTCGGCGACGAAGGCGCTCGACATCGGCGGGCTCGACCGGGCCATGTCCGCGATCACCAGGATCAGGCTCTTCGGGTCGCGCTCGGCCATGGCCAACATGCGGTCGGCCCAGTCGTCGGCGAGGCTCTGATGGATGCGACTGGTCACGACGCGGGCGGCAACCCGGCGGAGATTCTCGATCAGCGCCAGGCGCAGCATGATGGGGATGGCCCACAGCTCGCCCAGTTGCAGCACCGTCACGCTCTGATAGGCGGCGACGAAACGGGTGAGGTTCTCCGGATCGACCCGGCCATCGCCGTGGGCAATGATCTCCAGCGCCAGGTCGTAGACCCGGGGCAAGGCGGCCGAGGGACCATCGCGCAGACGGGGAAGCTCCCGGCTGTAGCCCTTGGGCAGATGGCGCCTGGCGGTGCGGATCTGCTCCTCGATCAGGTAGAAGTTGTCGAGCAGCCATTCCCCGGCCGGGGCGATCCGCCGGCTCTCCGTCACCGCGCCCATGAGCAGCCGACTGACGCCGACCAGGACCTTCTCGTTGGCGTTCAGACGCCCGAGCAGGCGATCCGGCGGATGCTTGGACATCAAGACATGCGACGCCGCGAGCACCTTGCCGTGCTGCTCCATCTGCACCGCGCTGAAGAGCTCCGAGCGTAGCGGCGGCTCATCCTCGATAGCGCGGTTGGTCAAGCGGGCGGGATGCAGCCGCGTCCTCAGCTCGAGCCAGATCTCACGCAGGGCCATCGTGCTTGGAATCAAGTGCGGGGTCTCCGAGTCTGGGCGATGTCCGATCCAGCCCCCATGCCCGGAGACCGACGCCCGAGATCGAATGTCGCGTCTTCCGTGAGGCCTCAGGATCCGGGGGTGCGCCGTAGGCGCTCCGAAATGCAGGTTGAAGACAGGCTGTGCCAAGTCTTATCCGGTGTCTGTTCGCTACCGAACACAGGCATGCCTTGTCGGATCAGGGCTGCGCCACCCGTCATCGCACGACGGTGGGGGGAGACGGTCGCCGCGAATGCGCGCTATGTCCGCCAGCGCACTGACTGGATGGTCATTTCCAGGTAGTGATTACCGCTCGGGGCGCATCCCGCGGCGTTCGAGACGTTCGGAGCACCGCCCGGCGCTTGGTGGTCGTATCCGACGCTCAAGAACGAGGAGAACGCCGTGCCGTCTGCAAATAGCCCCAACCGCTTCGTCAATCGCCTCCTGGCCGCACTGCCCGAGACCGACCGGTTGGCGATCCTGACGCGGTGCGAGTCCGTCGAGCTTCAGGTCGGCGAAGTGATCGGCGAGCCCGGCGAGCGCATTCGCGACGTCTATTTCCCCGCCGGAAGCCTTGTCTCTCTGATAACGCCTCCCGATGATCACCCAGGCCTGGAGGTCTGGCTGGTTGGCAACGAGGGTATGGTCGGGACACCACTCGTCCTGGGAGTTGAGGTCACCCGACTGCGCGCCCTGGTTCAGGGAGCGGGCCCGGCGTGGCGCATGACGGCCGAAGGGCTTGGCGACGCGCTTCGCCAGAGCGCTGCCTTGCATCGGACGCTCGACCGCTATCTGTCCGTGCTGATGAGCCAGGGCGCGCAGATGGTCGCCTGTGCGCGCTTCCACGTCGTGGAGGCGCGCCTCGCCCGCTGGCTGCTGATGTCCCAGGATCGTGCACATTCGGACCACTTCCATGTCACCCATGAGACCCTGGCCGCGATGCTTGGGGTGCGCCGCGTGGGCGTCACCAAGGCGGCGACGGCGCTGCAGCAAGGCGAGCTGATCCGCTATCGGCGCGGAGATGTGACCATTCTCGACCGCACGGGTCTAAGGGCCGCCGCCTGCGACTGCTATGGCACGGCGGAGGCGATCTATGAGCAGCTCTTGGGTTGACGCGGCATACGAGAAAACCAGCACGGCCCTGAGGTATGTGCGCTATCGTACGGAGGTAGCCTTTGTGCGGGTGGCGGCGAAAGGCTGGCCCCTCGTCCACGGTAGCCCATTGGCGAAGCGACTCGTGACCATTGCGCCCACTCCCGCATCTCCGCGGCAAAATCATCTGCTCGACGTCCTGCCCGAGAGCGAGTACCAGCACCTGTGCAGACACCTGGAGCTGGTCCGGCTGCCGCTTGGGATGGCCCTCTACGAGTCTGGCGAGGGATTGAGCCATGTCTACTTCCC
>NZ_JAAIJQ010000008.1 GCF_010820565.1 Thiorhodococcus minor
TGCTCGAAGTACGCGCGCAAGTCCTCCGGCGCAAGGCAATCGGGCGCGCGGTGGGTGAACTTCGCCAGATCCCGCACCGCGGCGAGGTAGCTCTCATGGGTGCGCGGGGAGAAACCATGCATCTGCATGGCCACGATCATGCGTTGGCGCAACGCTGTCATCATCCGGTCCTCGGTCAACGACCCCGATTGGGTCATGGCGAGTGTGGACGACGATGCGTGAAACCGCTGTCAGGCGCGGGTGAGCGACGAGGCTCTTCAAAGCCCCGCGGAGCGGATTAGTTCAACAGTTGAGTAGACAGAATGTCGGTCCGGTGAGATAGGCAGATTCTGCCTAGTTCCGATAGGGTGGATTCTGCCTAGCTCCGCAAGCCCCTCGGTTGCGACAACTGGCTTGCTGTGTACAATCCGGCTGAAAGTACACGGCACTGGACGCTAGCACATGGCGCAAGGCGACTCAACCACTGCTCATGCGATCGAACGCTTTTGGGAGCGATTTCTCGATCTTGCGCGGAATCGGGGCGCGAAGGACTCCGCGCTACCTTGGTATGTGCGGCATGCTGAGACCTATCTGAAGGCGTTCCCGGAGAAGCGTCTTGTCATGCATTCGGCACAGGACGTTGCCGGCTATCTCGAGCGGGTGGGCCGGCTAGACAGAATCTCGGACTGGCAGTTCGAGCAAATCGTCGATGCGATACAGAATCTTCTGGAGACCGCACGGGCGCCGATCGTCGATGAGATCGACTGGGAATACTGGCGCGATTCGGCGCGCACGCTGACACCGGATCATCCGACGATTGCACGGGAGTCACTACCGGCTCAGATCGGCTCAGGGGAAGAGAAGGCGGTATCGGGGGCTCGGTTCAAGCAGAAGCAGAATGCGCCGTCGGCGCTCGATAACGCGCGCGAGGCGCATCGCGCGCTGCTGGAGCGGATGGTGGCTGAGATCCGGCGGCGCAAGTATTCGATTCGCACGGAGCAGGCTTATGAATCTTGGGTGTGCCGCTTCATTCTGTTCTGCGGCAACCGTGATCCAGAGACGATCGACGTGGACCGCATCCGCGCGTTTCTCGAAGACCTGGCGGTGCGTGGCACTGTATCGGCGAGCACGCAGAGCCAAGCCTTGAATGCCATCGTGTTCCTGTATAAGCAGGTGCTCGGGCGGTCGTTGGACGCGTTGGGGGACTTCACCCGGGCGAAGCGGCCGAAGCGGCTGCCCGTGGTGCTGGAGCGCGGTGAGGTGGTGCGCCTGCTCTCCGGGATCGAGGGGACGCAGCATCTGATGGCGGCGCTCTTGTACGGCACCGGGATGCGGCTGATGGAGTGCGTGCGCTTACGTGTTCAGGATCTCGATTTCGCGTATCACCAGATCGTCGTGCGTGACGGCAAGGGACAGAAGGACCGGGTGGTGCCCTTGCCGGCGCGGCTGGAGCAGCCGTTGCGGGAGCATCTGCAGAGCGTTCGCGAGCTGCATGAGCAGGATCTCGCGCAGGGGCATGGCGAGGTGTTTCTGCCGGATGCCTTGGCGCGCAAATGGCCCAAGGCGGCGAAGGAATGGATCTGGCAGTACCTGTTTCCCAGTGGGCGCTTGTCGGTGGACCCCCGCAGCGGCAAGACGCGGCGGCATCATCTGCATGAGAACGGCTTGCAGAAGGCGGTGAAGGCGGCGGCGCAGCGGATGGGGATCTCGAAGAAGGTGAATTGCCATAGCTTGCGCCACTCGTTTGCAACGCATCTATTGGAATCGGGCTATGATATTCGCACGGTTCAGGAATTGCTCGGGCATGCGGATGTGTCGACGACCATGATCTACACCCATGTGCTCAACCGCGGTGGTAAAGGTGTGGTCAGTCCTTTGGATGGATTGCTCTAGAGGTTGTCTGAAAACATCCACCGACATTGGTGGGAGCGGCGCCTCGCCGCGACGAAGCCCAGGGGACGTCGCGCCGAGGCGGCGCTCCCACACGCAGCCAGCGGCTTCCAGACAGCTTCTTAGCTTCGGCCGAAAAGAGGGCTCTTGCTGGAAAGCGCGGCTTCGCTCTGGGGGAAAGCAGGGAAGGCATTGAGCCTCTGCGCTTCTCATTTCCGCTAGAGCAAGTGTTGGAGTCGTGCTCACACGGTCAAATATTCCCGCACCAGCTTTTCGTCCAGCTCCTCCATCAATCCCTTCGCCACAGCCCGGCCCCGATCGAGAATACAGAACCGATCCGCGACTCGCCGGGCGAACGGCAGCTTTTGCTCCACCAGGATCACCGTCAGCCCAAGCTCACGATTCAGCTTGCGGATGATGTCGCCGATCTCGGCGACGATGTTGGGCTGGATGCCTTCGGTCGGCTCGTCGAGGATGAGGAGCTTGGGGTCGATGCCAAGCGCGCGGCCGATGGCGAGCTGTTGCTGCTGGCCGCCGGAGAGGTCGCCGCCGCGGCGGCCCATCATCTCCTTGAGCACGGGGAAGAGCTCGAAGATGAAGGGCGGGATGTCGCGCTTGCGGTCCGGGCGTGCCGGCAGGCCGATGCGCAGGTTTTCCTCCACGGTCAGCAGCGGGAAGATCTGGCGGCCCTGGGGGACATAGCCGATGCCCAGGCCGGCGCGCTTCTCGGCGGACTGCTTCGAGAGATCCATGTCGCGGTAGACCATGCGCCCGGAGGCGACCGGCAGCAGACCCATGATGCACTGAAGCAGCGTGGTCTTGCCGACGCCGTTGCGGCCCATGATGCAGGTGCACTGGCCTTCGGGGACCTCCAGGTCGAGGTCCCAGAGGGTGTGGCTCTCGCCGTAAAACTGATTGAGGGCTTGGATGCTTAGCATGGTCTACCGGCTCGTGCTCGTGTTTCTGACCGCCTTGGAAAGCGATCCAGGGATGAGCTGGATCGCGGAACAGACATCGCCCATAGCCTCCCCCACCTCTATGTGCCGCGACTGTCCATGTGGCTCCAGGCGCCGCATTTCGGCCATCTTGCGCGCTGGCAGGTCGCCCCCTTGCTCATAAAGCGCCGCCGTCCGGGGCATCGATGATCGTTCCGCCCGCCTCGACTCCGAGGTCGGCCAAGCGCGGCGCAGTGCAGCAGCCTCGGTGCGGGGCTCGGTGGACTTTGCTCTCGAGACTGTGAGCGTCATCCAAGCGCACCGCGAAGATCGCAGATTGCTGTAGGTTGGGCCGACGCAGGAGGCCCAACAATCAAAGCGTTAGGCTAGCCGCCATGTTGGGCTTCGTACCTCAGCCCAACCTACGCAGAATGTCTTCACAGTCTCTCTCGCTCGTCCAGCCTACTGGTCCAATCGATGATCAAGGCCCCTTCCGGTCTTGGCGCAATCTAGCTATCGATCACCGGGGCGTATGCTCGCTCGTAGGTCGGAGACCCTGGTCATCAAGGTCATCGGATCCAGTGGCGATGGATCGAATCCGAGTCGGTCGTAAAAGGCCCGCGCCGAGTCGTCCAGGGCGTGAACGATGACGCCGCGAATGCCGATTGCGTCGGCGGCGTTGACGATGCGGCGGCCCGCGTCTCCCATCAGCGCGCGGCCCAAACCCTGCCCTTGCATCATGGCGTCCACAGCAAGTCTCGCGAGCACGACGACCGGGATCGGGTCGGGCATGTTTCGCTTCAGCCGACCGGTCGCTTGATCGACCGCGATAGCGCTTGCCGCCAGTGCATAGAAGGCGACCACGCGTCCTTCTGCGCAGACCACGAAGGTTCGTGAGGCGCCGCTGGCTTGATTTGCCAAGGCGCGTTTCTTGAGCCAGCGGTCGAGGGAGGCGTAGCCGCAGGAGAAGCCCTCAAGCGAATGAGCCGCCTGGAGCGGCTCTGGCGCCGAGAGCTTCACGCATCGTCCCAGGGTGCCTTTGTCTGCATGGTCTTGAGCAGTCGTGCGTTGGGAGCGGCGGGGCTATCGAGCTGCGCCTGGAATGCGGCGAAGCGCTCTGGATCGACGCGGAGCAAGGCTTGATCGAGAAGCGTCTCCTCGGCTGCCCGACGCGAGGCCTCCAGAATGAACTCCGAGCGGTTCTTGCCGCTGACCCTCGCTGCGCGATCGATCAGGTTTCGCTCCTCTGGCTTGACGCGGAGATTCAGGCTCTGGCGTTTGGGCTCGGCATTTTCGACCCTGGGCATAGACGGCCTCCGAGTGGGTGAGGATTGCGCTGAAACTGTACTGACATTGTCTGCTCATCGACCTCGCCGGACAACAGATCAGATGTGCGGGACTGGATCTCAATGGCCCTCATCGCCCCCTAAATACACCTCGATGACGCGCGCGTCGTTCTGGACCTCGTCCATGGTGCCCTCCGCAAGCACGCTGCCTTGATGCAGCACCGTGACCTTGTTGGCGATGGAGCGGACGAAGTCCATGTCGTGCTCGACGACCACGACGGTGTGCCGCCCGGCGAGCGACTTCAGCAGCTCGGCGGTGCGGTCCATCTCCTGGTGGGTCATGCCGGCGACGGGCTCGTCGACCAGCAGCAGGTGCGGGTCCTGCATCAGCAGCATCCCGATCTCCAGCCACTGCTTCTGCCCGTGCGAGAGGGCGCCGGCGCGGCGGGCGCGGTGCGCTTGCAGGCCGATGGTCTCCAACACGGCGTCGATGCGCGCGTGCTGCTCGGGCGTCAGGCGGGCGACCAGGGTCGGCCAGACGCGCTTGTCCGCGGCCATGGCCAGCTCCAGGTTCTCCATCACCGAGTGGTGCTCGAAGACCGTGGGCTTCTGGAACTTGCGACCGATGCCGACGCTGGCGATCTCGGGCTCGCTCAGGCGCAGCAGGTCGATGGTCTGGCCGAACCAGGCGGTGCCGGTGTCGGGCCGCGTCTTGCCGGTGATGATGTCCATCATGGTCGTCTTGCCGGCGCCGTTCGGCCCGATGATGCAGCGCAGCTCGCCCGCGTCGATGTAGAGGTTGAGCCGGTCGATGGCGCGGAAGCCGTCGAAGGTCACCGAGATGTCCTCCAGGTAGAGGATGGTGCCGTGGCTGATGTCCAGCTCTAGCCCGGTCTTGGGGACCATGATTTCCCAGACCTGGTCGCGGCGCATGGTGGTGCGCAGGGTGTCCAGCGTCTTCATGCCGTCGCCTCCTTGCGGCGCAGCAGACCGGCGATGCCCTGGGGCAGCAGCAGTGTCACCAGCACGAAGAGCCCGCCCAGGGCGAACAGCCAGGCGTCCGGCATGACGCCAGTCAGATAGGTCTTGCCGTAGTTCACCAGCAGTGCGCCTAGGACCGCGCCATAGAGGGTCGCGCGCCCGCCGATGGCGACCCAGACGACGATCTCGATGGAGTTGATGGGCGAGAACTCGCCCGGATTGATGATGCCGACCTGGGGCACATAGAGGGCGCCGGCGATGCCCGCCAGCACGGCGGAGAAGGTGAAGACCCAGAGTTTGAAGCGCTCCACCCGATAGCCGATGAAGCGCGTGCGGCTCTCGGCGTCGCGGATGGCGACCGTCACCCGCCCGAGCTTGGAGGTGACGATGGTGCGGCAGGCCAGGTAGCCGCCGGCCACGGCCAGGGCGCTGGCGATGAAGAGGCCGATGCGCGTGGCGTCCGACTGGAGGTCGAAGCCGAGCAGATCCTTGAAATCGGTCAGCCCGTTGTTGCCGCCGAAGCCCATCTCATTGCGGAAGAAGGCCAGCATCAGGGCATAGGTCAGCGCCTGGGTGATGATCGACAGATAGACCCCGGTGACGCGCGAGCGGAAGGCCAGCCAGCCGAAGACGAAGGCCAATGCGCCCGGTACCAGCATCACCATGAGTGCCGCGAACCAGAACATGTCGAAGCCGTGCCAGAACCAGGGCAGCTCCTGCCAGTTGAGGAAGACCATGAAGTCCGGTAGCTCCGGGTTGCCGTAGACGCCGCGGTCGCCGATCTGGCGCATCAGGTACATGCCCATGGCATAGCCGCCGAGGGCGAAGAAGGCCCCGTGTCCCAGGCTCAGGATGCCGAGATAGCCCCAGACCAGATCGACGGCGATGGCGAGCAGGGCGTAGGTCAGGTACTTGCCCAGCAGCGTCACCGTGAAGGTCGAGACGTGCAGCGGGCTGTCCGCCGGAACGGCCAGGTTCAGGATGGGGACCAGGAGGGTCGTCAACGCGAGCAGTGCCAGGAAGATCTGCCCGCCGCGATCCAGATGAAGTGTGCCGAGTCGCATGGCCGGTCAGCCCTCCGCTGCCCGGCCCTTCTGCGGGAAGAGCCCGCGCGGCCGTTTCTGGATGAAGAGGATGATGAAGATCAGGACCAGGATCTTCGCCAGCACGGCGCCGGCCCAGGGCTCCAGGATCTTGTTGACCACGCCGAGCGACATGCCGGCCACCAGGGTCCCCCAGAGGTTTCCGACCCCGCCGAAGACCACGACCATGAAGGAGTCGATGATGTAGGACTGCCCCAGGTTGGGGCCGACATTGGTGAGCTGGCTGAGCGCCACGCCCGCCACGCCGGCGATGCCGGAGCCTAGCCCAAAGGTCAGGGCATCGACCCGCGCGGAGCGCACCCCCATGGCGCGCGCCATGGCACGGTTCTGGGACACGGCCCGCACCTGCAGCCCCAGCGACGTCCTGCGCATCACCAGATAGAGCGCGGTGAAGACGATCAGGCAGAAGGCGATGATGTACATCCGGTTCATGGTCAGCGACAGCACGCTGTTGATCTGCCAGGAGCCGGACATCCAGTCCGGGTTGGCGACCGGCACGTTCTGCGGCGAGATGAGCGTGCGCACCAGCTGCTGCAGGATGAGACTGATGCCGAAGGTGGCCAGGAGCGTCTCCAGCGGTCGTCCGTAGAGGAAGCGGATCACGCCGCGCTCGATGAGGATGCCGACCGCGCCCGAGACGACGAAGGCCGCCGGGATCGCCAGGAAGAGGGCCAGGCCGATGTGCTCGGGCATGAGCTGCTGGACGATGTAGGTGGTATAGGCGCCGAGCATGATCAGCTCGCCGTGGGCCATGTTGATGACGCCCATGACGCCGAACGTGATCGCCAGCCCGATCGCGGCCAGCACCAGGACCGAGCCCAGGCTCAGCCCGAAGAAGAGGGTCTCGGCGAAGCCGTAAAGGTCGCGCTTGAATTGGAGTCCCTCGAGCACGCGCTCGGCGGTTGCCCGCACGGCCTCGTCCTGCTCCCGATCGAGCAGGCGCTGGATGCCGCCCTGAACCGCCGGGTGCAGGTTGCCCTCCAGCTGATCGAGTGCCTCGATCCGTCGGGCCGGCTCATCCGCATTGAGGTCGGCCAGCGCGATGGCGGCGGTCATTCCCGCGCGCACCTCTGCGTTCTTCTCATCGCCGGCCAGGTCGCGCAGCAGGGCCAGGCTATCCGCGTCCAGGCGGTCGAGCATCTCGTTCACCGCGGCGAGGCGCACGGACGCCTCCGGATGGGTCAGATTGAGCGTCGCGACGGCCGTGCGGAGCTGGGAGCGCAGGCGGTTGTTGATGCGGATGCGCTTCAGATCGCGTTTGCCGGCCGTTCCCGCCGGGGCCTGGGTCAAGGGATCGATCAGGTCGTAGCCGGCGTCGCTGCGGGTCGCGATGAAGAGCCGGCCGTCTGCCTTGCGGAGGTAGAGGTCGGAATCCTGGAGCGCCGCGAGCAGGCCGACGGCGCGCGGGTCGCGGCTGCTGGCGACCAGGGTGACCCCTTCCTCGACCTGATCGTATTTGTTCGTCTTGATCAGCGCGATGCCCTGCTCGAGCTCGGCCGAGCCGGCCAGGGCGGCTTGGGCGAAAGCGCAGAGCGCGAGCGCCACGAGGAGCCAGAGACGCAGCGCCGAGAGCGGGCTGCGAAGCAATCGGGTTGGCATACCGGAACCTCGAGCCGCAGGAGTTAGGAATGCGGCCCTGCTGGAGTTGGGTGACGGAGTGATCGGGATTCGTCGTGATAGGGGGCGCCGCAAGTCGCTGCGGCGCCTTGCCGAGTGGCCTGGTCAGCGTCAGCGGTCGTCAGTGAGTGCGGGCGTCAACTTGGTGAAGCAGGGCCTCGTCACCAGATGGACGCACCATCCTGACCACTGACCACTGACCACTGACCACTGACCACTGACCACTGACCACTGACCACTGACCACTGACCACTGATCAGTAATTCTGCCCCGAGCACTTCTTGGTGACGCTGTTGTAGTTGCCGCAGGAGATCGGCGGCGTCCAGTCGGCGACGATGTCCTTGCTGCCGGGCAGGAAGTCGGACCAGGCATCGCCCGGCACTTCCGCGTCCGTCTCCCAGACCACGGCGAACTGACCGTCGTCCTGGATCTCGCCGATGAGCACCGGCTTGGTGATGTGGTGGTTCTTGAGCATCACGGCCTTGCCGCCGGTCAGGTTCGGCGTTTCGAGCCCGATGATGGCCTCCACGACCTTGTCGGTGTCCGTGCTGCCGGCCTTCTCGACTGCCTGCGTCCAGAGATTGAAGCCGATGTAGTGGGCCTCCATCGGATCGTTCGTGACGCGGTCGTCGTTCTTGATGAACCCGTGCCAGGTGTCGATGAAGGCCTCGTTCTCGGGCGTGTCGACGCTCATGAAGTAGTTCCAGGCGGCCAGGTGGCCGACCAGCGGCTTGGTGTCGATGCCGGAGAGCTCTTCCTCACCCACGGAGAAGGCGACGACCGGGATGTCTTCCGAGGAGAGGCCCTGGTTGCCCAACTCCTTGTAGAAGGGCACGTTAGCATCGCCGTTGATGGTCGAGACCACGGCCGTCTTCTTGCCGGCCGAGCCGAATTTCTTGATCTCGGAGACGATGCTCTGCCAATCGGAATGACCGAAGGGCGTGTAGTTGATCATGATGTCCTCCTCGGCCACGCCCTTGGACTTCAGGTAGGCCTCGAGGATCTTGTTGGTGGTGCGCGGATAGACGTAGTCCGTGCCCGCCAAGACCCAGCGCTTCACCTCCAGGTCGTCCATCAGATAGTCGACCGCCGGAATGGCTTGCTGGTTGGGCGCGGCGCCCGTGTAGAAGACGTTCTTGGAGGATTCTTCGCCCTCGTACTGGACCGGGTAGAAGAGCAGGCCGTTCAGCTCCTCGAACACGGGAAGGACAGATTTGCGCGAAACCGAGGTCCAGCAGCCGAACACAGCGGCGACCTTGTCCTTCTCGATCAGCTCGCGGGCCTTCTCGGCGAACAGCGGCCAATTGGAGGCTGGATCGACGACCACGGCCTCGAGCTGCTTGCCGAGCAGGCCGCCCTTTTTGTTCTGCTCGTCGATGAGCATCAGCATGGTGTCTTTAAGCGTGGTCTCACTGATGGCCATGGTGCCGGAGAGCGAATGCAGGATGCCGACCTTGATGGTGTCGGCGGCATTCGCGAGCGCGGTGATGCCGAATGACAGGGCGGCAGCCAGGGCTGACGCGGACGCGAAGCGCTTGGTCTTGGTCATATGAGCGAAGGACTCCCAGGGTATGGTTTCGGGGGGGATCGTTCGGGTCTGCGGATCAGCAAAGGCTGTGCCATGGGGGGCGAGGCGAGCCGTCCGGGCACAGGCCGTGCGATTCAATCGTGATCTGAGTCACGTAGCACTGCCGCTGCGCACCGAAGTGGTGCTATCTGCCTGTCGGTGTGCTCGATGCCGGTGCGAAGTCTGCGCTCAGGCGAAAGTCGGGGTTTGTCGATGCCTGAGGGGTGTCAGGCATCGCCCGCCGTTAGAGGCGTTCTGTCGAGAAGGTGTCGCAGGCCGAGAGCTTGCCCGACTCCAGCCCTCGTTTGAACCAGCGCACCCGCTGGGCGGAGCTGCCATGGGTGAAGCTGTCCGGCGTCACCCTGCCGCGGCTCTGACGTTGCAGCCGATCATCGCCGATCGCGGAAGCGGCTCTCAGGCCTTCCTCGAGGTCACCTTGCTCCAAAATGTTGCGTGCCCGCTGCGCCCGGTTGGCCCAGAGCCCGGCGAAGCAGTCGGCCTGCAGCTCGAGGCGGACCGAGAGCTGATTCGCCTCCACCTTGCCAGCGCGCTGTTGCAGGGTATGGACTTGGTCGGAGATGCCGAGCAGCTTCTGGACGTGATGACCGACCTCGTGCGCGATCACATAGGCCTGGGCGAAGTCGCCCGGTGCGCCGAATTGGTTGCGCAGCTCGTCATAGAAGGCGAGATCGATGTAGACCTTCTGGTCGGCCGGGCAGTAGAAGGGCCCCATCGCGGCCTGACCCAGGCCGCAGGCGGAGCGGGTCATGCCGGAGAAGAGCACGAGGTGCGGGTCCAGGTAGCGCTCGCCGCGCTCGCTGAAGATGGTGCTCCAGGTGTCCTCGGTATCGGCGAGGACCACGGAGACGAAGTCCGCGAGCTGGTCTTGGCCCGAGGGCGCCCGAAACTGCCCTTGCGTGGCCGTCGAGTCATAGGGCTGGCTCTGGCCCGTGGGGGCCTGGCCGAGCTGAGAGAGCAGCACCGTCGGGTCGACGCCGAGGAAGAGCATGACCACCACGATGACGATGGTCCCGAGCCCGCCGCCGACTCCAACCTTGCGTCCGACCCCATGGGGACGGCGCGAGCCGCCATAGGGCAGTCCGCCTAATCCGCTACCCCTGCGATCCTCGACGTTCTCGCTTCGCCTACCTGTTTTCCAGCGCATGGACGCTCTCCGCTATGTCTGGCTCTCTGGCTCCCACGCTCCGCGTGGGAGCAGTCCAGCGACGCTCTGCGTCGCGTCTTCGACTACGGCCCGCAGAGCGGGCAGACTGCATTCCCACGCGGAGCCTGGGAACGAGAAGCGAAGCGGCGTTATGCGCCGCCTTCCACGCAGAACTGCCGAATTAGCGATCTCAGAATCTCCAAGGTCGGCGGTATCCGCTCCAGCAGCAAGTATTCGTTCGGCTGGTGGGCCTGCGCAATGTCTCCAGGGCCGAGCACCAGGGTCTCCATGCCCAGCTGATTGAAGAAGGGCGCCTCGGTGCCGAAGTTGACGGCCTCCGCGGCATGTCCGGTGAGCGTCTCGCTGGCCCGCACGATGGCGGATTCGGCCGGGGTCTCGGCGGGCGGGATGGCCTCGAACAGGGGCGCGACCGACCACTTCAGCCCGCGGCGCTCGCCGACCTCGGAGACCCGCCGGGCCAGCTCTGTCCGCAGATCTTCTGCGGTCAGCCCTGGCAGCAGGCGCATGTCCAGGTGCAGCTCGCAGTCGCCGCAGATGCGGTTGGGGTTGTCGCCGCCGTGGATGTGGCCGAGATTGAGCGTGGGGTAGGGGATCTGGAAGGCGTCGTGTCGATAGCTCTGCTTGAGCTCCTCGCGCCAGGCCAGGAGCGCGCTCATGGCCTCGTGCATGCCCTCGAGCGCGTTGTTCCCCAGGCTGGGATCGCTGGCATGGCCGCTGCGCCCGACCAGGCGCACCGCCTCGCCCATCACCCCCTTGTGCAGCCGCACGGGTCTGAGCCCGGTCGGCTCGCCGATGACGGCATAGCGTCCGATCGGGCGGCCGGCGTTGGCCAGGGCGCGGGCGCCGTGCATGGCCGACTCCTCGTCGGCGGTCGCCAGGATCATCAGTGGGCACTTGAGGTCCGCCGCCGCAAAGCCGCGCGCGGCCTCGATCGCAAAGGCGAAAAAGGACTTCATGTCCGAGGTGCCCAGCCCGTAGTAGCGGCCGTCCGCCTCGGTCAGCTTGAGCGGGTCATGGTCCCAGAGGGGCGCGTTGAAGGGGACGGTGTCGGTATGGCCGGCGAGCACCAGGCCGCCGGGCCCGCTGCCGAGCGTTGCCAGGAGATTGCATTTGTCGGGATGGCCCGGGATCTCGAGGATCTCGACCGCGAAGCCCGCCTGCTCGAGCCAGCCCGCGAGCAGCTCGACGAGCGGGCGGTTGCTGTGGTCGAAGTCGGGCGTCACGCTGCTCACGGAGAGCGTGCCGATCAGCCCTTCGAGCATGGACTTCAGGGATGGGGCCGGTGCGGGCATGGAGAGGGTCCTAGTGGGTGGGGGAAGGGGGCGCGCTCAGCCTGCGGGGGCATCTGTGCGCGAGACGGTGACTGGTGGTGAGCTGCGCAGGGTCTGGAGGACCACGCAGTAGCGCTCGGTCACGGCGACGACCTTGTCCAGCAGCGCATCCTCGGCATCGGCATCCAGCTCGAAGCGCATGCGGATCTCGCGAAAGCCGACGGGGCAGTCCTTGGCGACGCCCAGTGTCCCGCGAAAGTCGAGATCGCCCTCCGCGATCACCTTGCCCGATCTGACCGCGACGCCGAAGGCGGTCGCGACGGCCTGGAGGGTGACGCCGGCGCAGGCCGCAAGCGCCTGGAGCAGCATGTCGCCCGAGCAGGCCTGGGTGCCGCTGCCGCCCGTGGCCGGATGCAGGCCGGCCTCGACCAGTGCGCGCCCGGTATCGACGGAGCAGGCCAGATTCTCGCCAAGCTGGCCCTCGGCCTTAAGGGTGACCAGGGCGGCCTCGGGGCTCTCGCCGTAGCGGTCTTTGAGGGGCGCCTGCAGTGCGCGTAGCTCATCGGATCTCATTACCATCCTCGCGGTCGTGTCATTGTTATCGCAGAGGATGGATGCGGGCGAAAGCCGGGCGATCAACGCCCGGCCGAGCGCGGACCATTGGCGGCGTCTCGGGTCAACCGGCTAGCCAGGTCCCGAGCGCGACCCCGACGAAGTTGGCGACCGCATAGCCGAAGGTGCCGCAGAGGACGATGGGCACCACCAGCGGATCCCAGCGCTTGGCGAGCACCATGGCCGCCGCCGTCGTCGGGCCGCCGCAGTTGGCGTTGGAGGCGGCGGCGATCTCGCGCAGGTCGAGGCGCGCGATCCAGCCGCCGACCAGCAGGAAGAGCAGATGGACGGCGATCAAGACGCTCAGGAAGAGCACCACCACGGGGCCGATCTCGATCACCGCCGGCAGACTGGCGGCGGCACCGATCACCACGAAGAAGAGCTGCATCAGGGCCAGGCCCAGGGGCTGGATGCCGCGGATCTTGGCGATCGGCCGGCTGCCCAGGGTGGCGACGGCGACGGCCAGCGCGGTCGTCCAGAGGATGCCGGCCCCGGCGAAGTCGGTGAATCCGGCCAGCCAATCCCCGACGAAGCAGATGGCTGCGGCGAGCGCCAAGGTCATGAGGACATCCCAAGGCCGTAGCCTCCTTTCCGCTGCCGTCTCGAGCTGGTCACCTGCGCTTGCTGTCAGCTGGATCTCGCCGCCGCGCTTGGCGAAGAGCCGCTGAAGCACCGGGATCTCCGGCAGCGAGAAGAGCAGCACGAAATAGGCGGCCATCACCAGATTGTCCGCCGCCATGGCCCCGGCCTGGACGCTCGGGAAGGCATCCAGCCCCAGTGCCTTGGAGGTGGCTAGGAAGTTGATGGAGCCGCCGATGTAGCTCGCCGCGAAGGTGCCGCTCAGCTCGGCGGCGTGGGGCAAGGAGGAGAAGAGCGCAAAGGCCGTCAGGGCGCCGGCCAAGGTGCCCAATGCGCCGATCAGGAAGGCCTGCATCAGCCGCCGCGTCTCCCGAAAGATGCGCCTTAGGTCGGCGTGCAGCAGGAGCAGCACCAGCCCGAAGGGCAGCGCCTGACTCCAGATGAAATCATAGACAGGCGAGGCGAAGGGCAGGATGCCGAGGTTGGAGAAGAGCATCCCGCCCAGGATGCCCATGACGACGCCCGAGATGCGCCGGCCGATCCCGCGCTGCTCGAGCCAGAGCGCGACGGCTCCGATGAGCGTCAACGCAGCGCTGATGCCAAAGACGGAGTCCGCTGGGATGAGTGAGGCCGGCATGGCGTGCTGCTCCCGATGGAGATCGGGCCATGATTATGCTGAGGCCATGATTATGCTGAAAAGAGGAGCTGAGCCGCAAAGGCGCGAAGGATGCGAAGGATTTCAATGTGCTGCTTCGTCGAATGTGCTCGCCGGGCGGCCGTTGAGGTTCGGCCTGGGTAAGCTCGCTTGCTTTTTTGCAGCGCTGCGGTAGATTCCAGCGAAATCTCGTCCTCGGGCTCCCCGCCTTGCCAACCCCCTCCGTGACACCTTTGTCGCGCGCCAGCGGCGCTGAGACGCCATTGGTGCGAGCGGCCGTCATCAGCGACCTCAGTGCCTTGCTCCGGCTGGAGGAGGCTTGCTTCGAGACGGACCGCATCAACCGACGGCAGTTTCGCTATCTCTTGACGCGCGGTCGGGCTCGCGTACTGGTGGCCGAAGCGTCCGCGATCTTGCTCGGCTATGTCCTCGTCCTCTTCAGCCGGGCGACCTCGGTCGCGCGGCTCTATTCGATCGCGGTCTCGGAGCAGGCGCGCGGGCGCGGCGTCGGCCGGCTCCTCGTCGATGCGGCGGAGCGCGTGGCCTGGGAGGAGGACCGCGCCTACATGCGCTTGGAGATCCGTCGCGACAACCTGGCCTCTCAGGCGCTCTTCGAGCAAGCGGGCTACCGCCGTTTCGGTGTGCTCTCGGACTATTACGAAGACCACATGGAGGCGCTACGCTACGAGAAGCTGATCGCACCCGAGCTCAAGCCGGAGCTCAAGCGCGTGCCCTTCTACGAGCAGACCCTGGATTTCACCTGCGGCCCCTCGTCGCTGATGATGGCCATGCAGGCCCTGCGCCCGAGCCTTGAACTCAATCGGACCCTCGAGCTGCGCGTCTGGCGCGAATCCACCACCATCTTCATGACGTCCGGGCATGGTGGCTGCGGGCCGCTCGGGCTGGCGCTCGCGGCGCATCGGCGCGGGTTCGAGGTCGAGGTCTTCGTGAACGACACCGGCGTTTTGCTCGTCGACTCCGTGCGCAGCCCGGAGAAGAAGGAGGTGATGCGCCTGGTCCACGAGGACATGCTCGCCGAGGCCGAGCAGCGCGGCATTCCGATCCACTACGAGACGCTGAGCATTGCCGACCTGCAGGCGCGCTGGGACGCGGGCGTCGTGCCCCTGGTCCTCATCAGCTCCTATCGCATCTATCAGGAAAAATTCCCTCACTGGGTCGTAATCACCGGCTTCGACGAGCACTTCGTCTACGTCCACGACCCCTACGTCGACTACGACAACGGAGAGACCACGCTGGACTCCATCGATATGCCCATTCAACGCGACGAGCTTCGCCGCATGGCCCGCTATGGCCGCGTGGGTCTGCAGGCCGTCGTCCTGGTGTCCGAGCCGCGCGGCCATGGCTGAGCATCTGTTGCTGGTCGAGCAGCAAGGCGACTGGAAGCCGGGCTATCCGCGCCTCCCGGTCGTGACGGCGCGGGACTACCTTGCCGGCGGCGATCTGGCCGCCAAGCGCGATCTCAGGGTCATCAACCTCTGCCGCAGCTACCGCTATCTGTCGCTGGGCTATTACTGCTCATTGCTCGCCGAGGCCCGCGGGCACAAGGTGATCCCGTCCGTCCGAACCATTCAGGAGCTCTCCAGCCGGGAGATCTACGGGCTCGAGACCGAGGAGCTCAATGCCCTGGCGCAGCGCCTCCTCGGCCGGCGCAAGACGACGGCCCTGGTCCCGACGGCCTATGAGCTGACCATCTGCTTCGGTCAGTGCGACCTGAAGGAGCTGCAGCCGCTGGCCCGTCAGATCTTCGAGACGTTCCGATGCCCCATCCTCAAGGTCGAGTTTCGGTTTCAGGGGACCTGGCGGATCGGGGCCATCAAGGCCCTGCCGATCACTTCAATCGGTGACGATGCGGACAGCCCGCTGTTCGCCGCGCTGGAGGGCTACCTCTCGAAGCGCTGGCGGCAGCCGCGCGCGCGGCTGTCTTATCGCTATGATCTGGCGATCCTGCACGACCCCAACGAAGAGCTGCCGCCTTCGGATGCCAAGGCACTGGCGCGCTTCGTCAAGGCCGGCAAGGCCCAGGGCGTGAACGTCGAGCTGATCCAGCGCAAGGACTACGGCCGGCTGGCAGAATACGACGCGCTCTTCATCCGCGAGACGACGCGCATCGGGCATCACACCTTCCGCTTCGCCAAGAAGGCCGACAGCGAGGGCATGGTGGTCATCGACGATCCCGACTCCATCATGCGCTGCACCAACAAGGTCTATCTCGCCGAGCTGTTGGCGGCGAATCGCATCCCGCGGCCCAAGACGATCATTCTGCGCAAGGAGAATCTGATGGATGCCGAGGAGCAGATCGGCTACCCCATCGTGCTCAAGATTCCGGAGGGCTCCTTCTCGCGCGGCGTCTTCAAGGCGGAGGATCGCAGCAGCCTGACGCGCATCGCGGCTCGGCTGTTCAAGGAATCCGATCTCATCCTGGCGCAGGAATTTCTCTATACGCCCTTCGATTGGCGGATCGGCGTGCTCGGGCGTAAGCCCTTATACGCCTGCAAGTACCTGATGAGTCGCGACCACTGGCAGATCGTCAAGCACGAGGTCGATGGTCGCCACGAGACCGGCGGCCATGAGACCCTGGCGGTCGAAGCGGTCCCGCCGGCGGTCATCAAGACGGCCTTGCGCGCGGCCGACCTGATCGGCGACGGTCTCTATGGCGTCGATCTCAAGGAGACGGCCGCCGGTTCGGTCGTCATCGAGGTCAACGACAACCCCAGCCTGGATGCCGACGTCGAGGACAGGGTGCTCGGCGACCAGCTCTATGCGCGTTTGATCGGTGAGATGGTCGAGCGGCTCGATCGGCGTCGGGCGCGGAAAATCTGAGGTGTCAGGTGTCAGGTGTCAGGTGTCAGTTCCGAGCTGCGGCTTCGGCTTCGGCTTCGACGTTGAGCATCTCGCCCACCAAGCGATCGATCGGCGTCGCGCCTTGAGCCATTCAAACTCACGCTGGTCGCTGCATCTTTCGCGCCTCCATCTTTTTCGGTTTCCTAGGACGAGCCCATGACAGAACACTCGGGTCGCGGCAGCGCGGCCTCGCTCAATACTCCGGCCGATGTTGCGGCATCGGCGCTCTCACGCTATCGCGATCTGGTCGACGACTGGGACGCCTTTGCCGCGGCCCTGTGCCGTCCGCTGCCCGGGAGCGTCTGGGCGAATCCGACGCGGATCGGTGTCGACGCGCTTGCAGGGCTGCTCGCGGAGCAGGGCGTGGAGGCTGTGCCGGTGTCGGGATTGCCTGGCGCATTGCAGGTGCCGGCGAGCTTTCGGACGGGTCAGCAGTGGTGGTATTGCATCGGCTTGGCGCATGCCCAGGAGGTGGTGTCGCAGATCCCGGCGACGCTGATGGACCTGAGGCCCGGGCAGCGGGTGCTGGATATGTGCGCGGCGCCCGGCGGCAAGACGGCGCAGATCGCCTTCGCGCTGGGGAATCGCGGCACCCTGGTCGCCAATGATGTCTCCTTTCAGCGCATCAAGGCGCTGCAGGGCAATCTGGATCGGCTGGGTGTGGTCAATGTGACGACGACCTGCGGCGACGCGGGCAACTGGCCGGCCGCCGGCGGCCAGTTCGACCGCATCCTGGTCGACGCGCCCTGCTCCAGCGAGGGCACGGTACGGCGCAATGCCTCGCTGCTGCAGCGGATGGCTCTAGCCAACTCGGAGCGTCTCGGGCCGCGGCAGCGCGCCTTGCTGCGCAAGGCGGTCCAGCGTTGTCGTCCGGGCGGTCGCATTCTCTACTCGACCTGCACCTTCGCGCCCGAGGAGAACGAGCTGGTGGTCGCGGATATCCTCGCGGAGCTGCCGGATGCCCTGCGGCTGGTGCCTGTGAGCATCCCGGGCTTTCGGACGGCGCCTGGCATCACCGCCTGGCAGGGGAGGGAGCTACCCGCTGATCTCGCGCACTGTCATCGCTTCTGGCCCCACCATAACGACACGGGCGGCTTCTTCATCGCGGTGCTGGAGAAGCGCGGCGACCTGCCGTCGGAGCCCGAGCCCAAGCCCGCCGAGCTCAGCGACGCGGAGCATGACGACTGGCTGACGGGCCTGGATGCCAAGTACGGCTTTCCGGAGGACTACTGGACGCACTACCGCGTCAACCGCCAGACGCGGCGCGGGCTGCACCTGATGGCGGCGGATCACGTCCCGCCGGCCGTGCCCAAGTCCGAGGGCAGCGGCCTCTTCTTTCACCGCACCAACGTGCGCCCGCCCAAGCCGACGACCGCCGGTGCCCTGCTGCTCGGGCGTGACGTCAGCCGGTTTCGGCTCGAGCTGACACAGGCGCAGCGCGACGCCTACATGCGCCGCGAGACCTTCGAGCCGACCGCGGCGCAAGCGGCATTGGATCAGCGGGGACAGATGATGGTGACCTATGCCGGCCATGCCCTGGGCGTCGCCATCTTCCATCGCTCGGGCGTCATCGAGAGCCAGTTTCCGCGCCGCTGGAGCGGGTGCGCGGCCGGGCCGCAGCAGGGTCAGGGGGGCGCACCTGCGGATGCAGAGGATTGAGGGCCGTCGGCGCCCCAGGGCTTTCTGCGAATCCCAAGGCCGCGCAGGGCGCTAAGACCGTCGATGACTCCTAACGGCAGATCGGACTGGAGCCTCAGCCCACGGTGGGGTTTCCGGGTCGACGGTGTTTCATCCTAGAAAGAGCCGTCAGCCGTCAGCCGCCAGCGGCCAGCCGCCAGCGGCCAGCTGTTGGTTTGCCTAGGTCCTCGCCTGGCGAAGCCTTCACCCATTGGGTGAGCTCGGGCGGGCACGCCGTGTCGACCAACTGATTGATCGGAAAAAGCTGGTCGCTGGAGGCAGGAAGCTGGCAGCTCTATTTGGGCTCATCCCCCGTTCGGCCACAGATGAGCAGTGTGCCTCACCTGCATTAGACTTGGGCGTAGCTCCAAGCTGGTTGTTGGGTGTTTCGATCGTTCGACCTGAATCGTTCGAGCCGACATGAAGGAGGCTTTACATGAGAAGACGCAAGCTGATGCTGTGCTCGACCGCGTGGATCGGGTTCTCGGTCTGCGGGGCTGCCCCCTCGGCCGGGGCGGAGGAGATGCAGCCAGAGCCTAGATGGCGGGACGGTGTGCGCACCGAATGGGCGATTGCGCCAGAGGGCACAGGCGCGCCGGCCGGGGCGCTTCCAGAGGGGACGGTGCTGCAAGACGAGACCGTCTTGCCCGCTGGCACTGTCTTGCCTGGTGGTGCCCTGCTGCCGGAGACGCCTGTGGCGCCCGCCTCGACCTATGCGCCGGCCCCCAAGAATGCCGTGGACGTGGATGCCGCAACCGGGGTTCCCTACATCAGCGGCGGTATTGGCGTCTCCGGCCGCGAGGAGATGGAATCGCTGAAATCCAGGTTCAATCTGCGCCTGCTCTTCGCGATCAAGGGGTCCGGATCCTACTTGGCCGACGTCAAGGTGCGGATCGACGACGCGGCCGGTCCGACGCTGCTCGATGCCGTATCCCAGGGGCCTTGGTTCTACGCCAGCCTGTCTCCCGGACGCTATATCCTGACGGTCGATAACGCCGGGCAGGCGCAGACCCGGGAGGTCAAGGTCCCGGCGAGCGGGGCCTTGGAGCAGTCTTTCTACTGGACCGACTGATTCTCGCCTCTCGGTGAGCCCCCTGGCGTGCCGTCTCGGCGGCGCGCCAGGGCGTGCTTCATGACGATCTCGTTTCGGGGCCATCGGTCGCCGGTTTCCCGAACTGTGACCTTACGCAAGCTTTGCCGACTACCGGCACCGCCCGGATTGCCGGACAATTGGGGTCCAAGGCGCGACCGCGCAGCGACGTGGTCGGCGCCTCGCCATCCTCCGTTGGAATGGGCGTCGCTGTTGGATGCCCGCGACGATGGCAATCGACCGCGTCTTTGCTCCCCTAGCTGCACCCAATGACCCGACCGGCCCGAATCGGCTGGCGGCGAGGTGCGACCATCGGAATCTTGGCTTACTCGGGCAATGGATTCAGGGATTGCCCAGGAGGATCCCAGTGAGAATCGTCGATGACACCAAGATCGGCGCCAAGCTGATCGCGCTAGTGCTCTTTCCCACCTTGGCCATGCTGCTCCTCGGCTTGGTCGCCTCCACGCTGCTGAAACAAGTCAATCAGGGCGTCGATCGGATCTACCTGGACCGCGTCGTGCCGCTTCAGGACCTCAAGACCATCGCCGACGATTACGCCGTGCTCGTGATCGACGCAGTCAATAAAGCGAACGCCGGGCGCTTCAGCGCGGAGGAGGCGCTCGAGAGCATTCGCCGCGCGCAAGAGAGCATCCATGCGCGCTGGGCCGCCTATCTCGAGACCCAGCTCACGCCCGAGGAGGCGCAGCTGGTGGCAGAGACGAAGCTGCTCTTCGAGCAGGCGGACGCGACCATCGCGGCCCTGGCCGAGCGGCTCGGCCGCCTGCGCGGGCGCGTCGAGGGACAGCTGGCGGCCTTCGATGGTCCCCTCTACGACCAAATCGACCCCATCAGCAGCAAGATCACCGAGCTGGTCGATCTTCAGCTCAGGGTTGCACAAGAGGAGCGCGAGCATGCCCACCAGCTCTATGCGACCTCGCTGAGGGCCTTCGTCCTGCTCGCGAGCGTCGCCGTAATTGGTGGCATGCTCCTCGGCTGGGTCTTCTACCGCTCCATCATGGGGCAGCTCGGCCGCCTGAGGACCGCCATGGGGCGCATCGTCGAGCAGGCCGATCTGTCCGTCTCCTCGGGCATCGTCTCCAAGAACGAGATCGGCGCCATCGCCCGCAGCTTCGATGACATGGTCGCCAAGCTGCGTCTGCTGGTGGAGCAGATCAACGGCTCCGCCATGACTCTCTCGAGCGCGACCGGCCAGATGTCGGGCAATCTGATCCAGGTGCGGGAGGTGGCCGAGCGGCAGCGTCAGGAGACGGATCAGGTCGCTACAGCCGTCGAGGAGATGACCGCCTCTGCCGAGGAGGTGGCCCGCAATACCTCCATGGCAGCCGGCGCGGCCCAGCAGTCCAAGCGCCTCGCGGACGAGGGGCAAGGTGCCGTGACTCAGGCGATCGAGGCCATGTCGGGACTGGCGTCGAGCGTCGCGGACGCGGCGGAGAGCGTGCGCATCCTGGAGCAGGATACCCAGGACATCGGTAAGGTGCTGGACGTGATTCAGGAAATCACCAGCCAGACCGGTCTTCTGGCGCTGAATGCGGCCATCGAGGCAGCGCGCGCGGGCGAGGCCGGCCGGGGATTCGCCGTCGTGGCGGACGAGGTGCGGACACTGGCGCAGCGCACCCAGTCCTCGGCCGAGGAGATCGAGGACATGGTGCGCCGGCTGCAGCAGAGAGCGCAGCAGGTCGCTTACGAGATGGTGCGCAGCCAGGACGGCGCGGCCTCCTCCGTGGAGACGGCGGGCAAGGCGGGCGAGGCGCTGGGCGCCATCACGGCGGCCGTCGACGGGATCTCGACGAGCATGACGCAGATCGCGAGCGCCGCCGAGGAGCAAACGGCCGTGGCCACTGAGATCAGCCGCGGCGCGGCCTCCATCCACCAGGCCAGCCGCCGCTCGAGCGACAACATGCTGGAGCTCGAGCAGGCGGGCAAGGGCCTCGAGGGCCTTGCCTCCGAGCTGCGCGAGCGGGCGACGCAGTTCAAGCTCGCGGCGGCGCCGAGCGCTCGGCTAGACGAAGGTCTCCAAGGCCTTCCGCAACAATGGAGCCAGGGCCTCGCGGTCTAGCTCCGGATGATTGACGAAGCGCGCGTAGAGGCCGTCGAACAGGGTGATCATGATCTCTGTCTCGGCGGCCTTGTCCGTGGGCTCGCGGCCGCGCTCGCGGCTCGCCCGCTGCATCAGCTCGCGCAGACGCTCCCGTCTGACCTTGTCCGCCGTCCGAACGCTCTCCGCGACCCTGGGGTTGCGGGCCGCCTCCGCCAGGATCTCCAGCTCTAGCGCGGCGCTCTCCAGATCCGACCTCTCCTGCAGACCGAGGTCGACGCGGTCGAGCATGGCCTGGAAGACGTCTTCCGCGTCCTCGAATTGCCGCACCATGTCCAGCGACTGATCGAGCTTTTGCTCGATCAGCGCGGTGATGATCGCCTCCTTGCTCGGGAAGAAGTGGTAGATGTGCCCCGGGCTCATGCCGCACGCCTGCGAGAGCTTGGCGATGCTGGTGGCGTGAAAGCCGTGCTGCGCGAAGCAGCTGGCGGCCGCCTCGAGAATCTGGCTGCGTCTGGCGTGGCAGCGGGCTGATTCGCAGGTCGGCTGATCTGTCATGCGTGGCTCCTCGTCTGGCTCTGGCGTCTGCGGCTGTCTGCGGGCCGTGCCGCCCCTTTGGGGGGTCGAGGCTCGTCTCGGGAATGCAAGCTTGACACTTGACGTCGGCCGTCTCGATCACTAGATTGAACATTCATTCTAGAATGAACGTTCAGTCGCTGTTTTTCCAGCCCGAGGTGATCATGATTGCCGACGCTCGGCGGCCATTGACGGCCGCGCTCTTCCCGCTGACCGCTGCATTGCTCCTGACGGGCTGCGGCGCGCCGGACCAGGCCGCCGGGCCGGGCGGTGGTGGTGCGGCGACTCCTGAAGTGGGCACGGTGACCGTCCGGACCCGTCCAGCGACCCTGTCGACGGAGCTTCCCGGCCGCACGACGCCCTACCGCATCGCGGAGGTTCGGCCCCAGGTCGGCGGCATCATCCAGGAGCGTCTCTTCAAAGAGGGCGGGCAGATCTCCATCGGTCAGGTGCTCTACCAGATCGATCCGGCGGTCTACCAAGCGACCTACGACAGCGCCAAGGCCGCGCTGGCGCGCTCCAAGGCGACCCTGGAGCGCGCCCGGCTCAAGGCCGAGCGCTATGCCGGCCTGGTCAAGGCGAATGCCGTCAGTCAGGAAGATCACGACGACGCCGAGGCCGCGCTCAAGGAGGCGGCCGCGAGCGTCGCGGTCGACGAGGCCGACCTGGCCACGGCGCGCATCGACCTGGAGTACACGCGCGTGACCTCGCCCATCGCCGGGCGAATCGGGCGCTCCACCGTGACCCAGGGCGCCCTGGTGACCGCCAACCAAGAGCTGGCGCTGGCCACGGTGCAGCAGCTCGATCCCATCTATGTCGACCTGACGCAGTCGAGCGCTCAGCTCCTGCGCCTGCGTCGCGCCCTGGAGGACGGTCGCCTGAAGCGGCCCGACGGCGATCAGCCCAAGGTGACCCTGACGCTGGAAGACGGCACGCGCTATCCCTTGGAGGGGCGTCTGGAATTCTCCGAAGTTACGGTCGACCAGGGCACGGGTGCGGTCACCCTGCGCGCGAGCTTCCCCAATCCGGATCATGTCTTGCTGCCCGGCATGTTCGTGCGTGCCAGCGTGGAGGAGGGCATCCGGCCGGACGCCATCCTGGTGCCCCAGCAGGGCGTTCAGCGCGACCGTCGCGGCAACCCCACGGCCTTGGTCCTGACCGAATCGGGAGAGGTCGAGCAGCGCACCTTGAAGACGGATCGCGCCATGGGCGATCAGTGGCTGATCGACTCGGGTCTGGCCCCGGGCGACCGCTTGATCGTCGAGGGCACGCAAAAGGTGCGTGCCGGGGCCAAGGCGAAGGGCGTCGACCTGAGCGAGAAGCTCGCGGAGGCAGTCGCCTCGACCAGCCCTTGATCCTGAAAAGAGCCCTTGGACCGCAAAGCGCACGAAGAGCGCGCGATCCGTGGGAGCGGCGCCTCGCCGCGATTGGCGTGGTCGGAGCATGCCTCGTCGCGCCGGGGCTGCGCTCCCACGAAGCTCGTGCCCGAGCAAGGAGGCAGACGCTACGCGATCCTGAATCCTAGATCGAGCAGGCCGGTAGGGTGGACGAGCGAGAGCGAAGTCCACCGAATCCCGCGCCGGCGTTGGTGGACTGCGCTGCGCTCGTCCACCCGACGGGAGACCACTGGCCGAATCGATGATCGATGCCCAAGGGGGTGACATGGATGTATTGAGCAACCCTTTGTTTTACCTGGTGTCTTTTGCGCCTTTGCTCTGAGGCTCGAATTGCCGAATCCAGGTAGAACGACTGAGCGCAGCTCCAAACCAAAGCGCTAGGCTGGCCGCTGGTGGCTGGCAGCGTCTGATCGATCGATTCTCGCGCTCGGTGCGCGCGTTCGCACCGGACCCACCCATAGGACCCGAGGACCCTCATCCATGGCCCGTTTCTTCATCGACCGTCCCGTCTTCGCCTGGGTGATCGCCATCGTCATCATGCTGGCGGGCGTCCTCTCCATCCTGTCGCTGCCGGTGTCCCAGTACCCGAGCATCGCGCCGCCGGCGATCTCGATCACGGCGACCTATCCGGGCGCCTCCGCCCAGACCGTGCAGGACTCGGTGACGCAGGTCATCGAGCAGCAGATGAACGGGCTGGATGGGCTGAGATATATGTCGTCGACCAGCGAGTCGAACGGCGTCGCCACGGTGACGCTGACCTTCAACAACGGCGTGGACCCCGACGTCGCGCAGATGCAGGTGCAGAACAAGCTGCAGCTCGCCACCGCCGTCCTGCCCTCGGCGGTCCAGCAGCAGGGGCTTCAGGTCGCCAAGTCCGTGAGGAACTTCCTCATGGTCGTCGCCTTCGTCTCGCGCGACGGCAGCCTGGGCAGCGCCGACCTGGGCGACTATGCCGCGAGCCTGGTGAAGGACCCCCTGAGCCGGGTGCCGGGCGTCGGCGAGATCACCCTGTTCGAGGCCCAGTATGCGATGCGGATCTGGCTGGACCCGAACCGGCTCAACCAGTACGGGCTGAGCCCGGCGGACGTGATGGCGGCGATCGAGGCCGAGAATGCCCAGGTCTCGGCCGGCCAGCTCGGGGCGATTCCGGCCGTCCAAGGGCAGCGTCTGACCGCGACGGTGAATGTCCAGAGCCGCCTGAATACGCCGGATGCGTTCGGCGCCATCCGTCTGCGCACCGAGGCCGATGGCTCCACCGTGCTGCTGCGCGACGTGGCGCGCATCGAGCTGGGCAGCGAGAGCTATACCAAGACGGCCAGGCACAATGGCAAGCCTGCCGCCGGCATGGCCATTCGGCTCGCGACGGGCGCCAATGCCCTGGAAACGGCGGAGGCCGTCAAGAAGAAGGTGACGGAGCTGTCCGCTTTCTTCCCGCCGGGAATGGAGGCCGTCTATCCCTATGACACCACGCCCTTCGTGAGCATCTCCATCAAGGAGGTGATCAAGACCCTGATCGAGGCGGTCATCCTGGTCTTCTTGGTGATGTACCTCTTCCTGCAGAACTTCCGGGCGACGCTCATCCCGGCCATCGCCGTCCCGGTCGTCCTGCTGGGCACCTTCGGCGTGCTGGCGGCCTTCGGCTTCTCCATCAATACCCTGACGCTCTTCGCCATGGTGCTGGCCATCGGCCTGCTGGTGGACGACGCCATCGTGGTGGTGGAGAACGTCGAGCGCGTGATGCGCGAGGAGCAGCTGCCGCCCAAGGAGGCGACGCGTCGCTCCATGGACCAGATCACCAGCGCCCTGGTCGGCATCGCCCTGGTGCTCTCCGCCGTGTTCGTCCCCATGGCCTTCTTCGGCGGCTCGACCGGGGTCATCTATCGCCAGTTCTCCATCACCATCGTCTCGGCCATGCTGCTGTCCGTGGTGGTCGCGCTGACCCTGAGCCCCGCCCTGACCGCGACCCTGCTCAAGCCCATCCCGCACGGCCCGCGGCGCGGCTTCTTCGGCTGGTTCAACCGCAACTTCGCGCGCTCGGTGGATCTCTACGAGAAGGGCGTGGGCGGCATCCTCAAGCGGCGCTGGCGCTTCGTCGGCGTCTATCTGATCTTGGCGGCCGTCATGTGGGGCCTGCACGAGCGCATGCCGACCTCCTTTCTGCCGGAAGAGGACCAGGGCATTCTCATCCTCCAGGTCATGCTGCCCTCGGGCGCGACCCGCGAGCGCACCATCCAGGTGCTGGAGCAGGTCGAGGGCTACTTTCGCGAGAACGAGCAGGAGACCGTTCAGGAGCTGATCACGGTCGCCGGCTTCAGCTTCGCCGGGCAGGGCCAGAACATGGCGATCGGCTTCGTGCGCCTAAAGGACTGGGACCTGCGCGATCGCCCGGATCTGAGGGTCCAGGCCATCGCGGGCCGTGCCATGGGAGCCTTGTCCCAGATCCGTGATGCCCGCGTCTTCGCCTTCGCGCCGCCTGCGGTCATCGAGCTGGGCACGGCCTCCGGCTGGGACGTTCAGCTGCAGGACCGCGCGGGGCTCGGGCACGAGGCGCTGATGGAGGCGCGCGGGCAGCTGCTCGGCATGGCGATGCAGCATCCCAAGCTCGTCGGCGTCCGCCCCAACGGCCGCGAGGATGAGCCGCAATTCCAGGTCGAGGTCGACCGGACCAAGGCGGGTGCGCTCGGCCTTTCGCTCGACAACATCAACCAGACCCTGTCGGTCGGCTGGGGCAGCGCCTATGTCGACGACTTCGTCCACGAGGGCCGCGTGAAGAAGGTCTACATGCAGGCCGACGCACCCTACCGCATGCTCCCCGAGGACCTGGACGACTGGTACGTGCGCAACGGGGATGGCGACATGGTGCCTTTCTCGGCCTTCGCCTCGGGGGGCTGGACCTTCGGCTCGCCGCGCCTGGAGCGCTACAACGGCCTGCCGTCGTCGGAGATCCTCGGTCAGGCGGCGCCTGGCGTGAGCTCGGGCGAGGCCATGAACCTGGTCCAGGAGCTCGCCTCCAAGCTGCCCAAGGGCTTCGGCCTGGAGTGGACCGGGCTCTCCTACGAGGAGCGGGCGGCGGGCGCCCAGGCCCCGGCGCTCTATGCGCTCTCAGCGCTGGTGGTCTTCCTGGCGCTGGCGGCGCTCTATGAGAGCTGGTCCGTGCCCTTCTCGGTCATGCTGGTGGTGCCCCTGGGTGTCTTGGGCGCGGTGGTCGCCGCGAGCGCGGTTGGGCTGCCGAGCGACATCTACTTCCAGGTGGGGCTGCTGGCGACCATCGGCCTCTCGGCCAAGAATGCCATCCTCATCGTCGAGTTCGCCAAGACGCTGCAGGAGCAGGGCAAGGACGCGGTGTCCGCGGCGCTGGAGGCGGCGCGCATGCGAATTCGCCCCATCGTCATGACCTCGCTCGCCTTCGGCTTCGGCGTGCTGCCGCTCGCCATCGGCACGGGGGCAGGCTCGGGCGGGCGGAACGCCATCGGCACCGGCGTGCTCGGCGGCGTGGTTGCGGCGAGCATGCTCGGCGTGCTCTTCGTGCCGCTGTTCTTCGTGCTGATTCGCGGACGGATGAAGCCTGCGGCGGCTAAGGTAGAGCGCGCGTCGGTCGAAGCGACCTAGGCCGGCCGGGGCGCTTGGCTGCTCCAGTTCACAGATGCGCAACAGGATCCCTGAGATCGCCAGACCTTGTCGTCATAACCTGTAGTACGTCAAGTTTTCGCCGTTTCTCCCCGTCTCTAATTGCCGGCAGTGCTGCGGTTGGTAGAGATCATGAGGAGCTGGCGGATGGAGATATTCATTGGGAACCTGCCTGGCCAGGCGACGATTGTCGAGCTGACGGGCTTCTTGGAAGGCGTCGCGCTCAAGCCGGATTACCATTGCTACGAGGGGCGCGACAAAGACAACCGCAACTATCACTACTTCGTCGCCCGGGCGGCTAGCCGTGCGGATGGATTGGCCTTGATCGCTCGGCTGAACGGTCAGCTCTTCGGCGGTCGGCCGATCGAGGCTCGCGAGTATCACCGGCGTGCGCCCTGCTCGGAATGGCCGGGTGCGGAGCGGCGTGTCAACGCGATGTAAGGGAAGGTAGCCACCCCAATTGGAGCCGCAAAGGGCGCAAAGGGCGCAAAGAAAGACAAAGACGCTTCTTGTCATTGGTGCCGGAATCAGTCATCAGGCGCCGGCAACGCTATGCCATGCGAGGGGCTGACGGCTCCGATTGCGCGGCGTCCTCGATGGCTGGCTAGAATCCTGGCCGCTGGCCGCTGGCCGCTGGCCGCTGGCCGCTGGCCGCTGGCCGCTAGTCGAATGCGCTCTCTGAGCTTGCCTGAAGGCGCAGCCGTTGAAGCATGTGAACGTGCCGGATGATGGCCTCGCGATCGGCGTCGCGGATCTGCGTGAACTCCACGGCGGTGGATTCGCAGCCCGCTCCACGCTCGCAGCGCACGATGCGCCCGAGCGTCTTGATGCCGCATCGATCCGGGAAGAGCGTGAGCCGAACCTCTACGAGCGACCCCAGCTCAAAGGTCTCCCTGGCTTCATAGCTCAGACCCTGAGCGCTCAGGTTGACGCGCGTGTCCGGCGCCGAGGCGTAGCCGTCCCCGTCGCCAACCGAGGCCGCCAGCAGATCGATCTGCTTCTCGACCATGCGCATGTAGGCCGCAACCGTGGGGAATTTGTACTCCAGACTGCGCCGCTGCGGGAGATGCGTATCGCGCAGGGCGCGCAGCTCGTTCATGAGACTGGCGTGACTTCCCTCGTCGTCGAAGCCTGAGATTGCCGCGGCCTCGTCCGCCGCGGCGATGGGCACCACCGAGAGTCCGACTTCGTCCTCGATCCGGAAGTACCTGCGTCTTTCCTGGTCCTGTGCGCTTTGCTCGGATGCCTTACTCATCGGGCTGGGCCTTCGCTGCTTGCTCGTCGAGCGTCTGGGTGAGGTCCTGGATCATGGTCTCGGTATCGCGGTCGCTGAGAACGATGATCTCGACGCGCCGATTGGCCGCGCGGCCCTCGGCGGTGTCGTTGGACTCCAGCGGCTGGTTATCGCCGTAGGCCCGGATCTCGATGCGGTTGGGATCCACGGCGCCGATCTCGGTCATGGTGTGCGCAACCGCCGCCGCGCGCGCCGCCGAGAGCACCCAGTTGGAGGGGAACTCATAGGTCTCGATCGGGATGTCGTCGGTATGCCCGGCGACGATGATCTTGCCATCGACGCGGTTGAGCGCATCGCCGATCTTGACCAGCATGTCGCGAAACTCCGCGCTGATCGCGTCCGATGCCGATTCGAAAGAGCCCTTCTCGCGGATGCGGATGACGACCTGATCGTCGATGGTGCTGATCTCGAGCAGGCCTTGCTCGATCTCTTCCTTGAGCGCCTCGCGAAGCTCTTCGGCCTTCTCCTCCGCATCGGCGATGGTCTCCTCGATCTTGAGGAAGTCGCGCATCTCGTCGATGGTCTCCTGCGTGATCTGATTGATCAGCGTCGGCTCGGGCTGGGCGGGGGAGAACTCTTGGGTGATGATGCTGGTGCCTGCCGGGATGTCGGACACCTTGACGTCGCGCTGGACGCCGAAGGCGAACTTCATGGAGCCCGCGACCTGCTTGTACTTGAGCACGTCCATCTCCGAGAAGGACAGCAGCAGCACGAAGAAGCACATCATCAAGGACATGAGATCGGCGAAGGTCATGACCCATGCGGGCGCTCCCTCCGGACACTCTTGCTGATCGCATTCGGTCTCTTCCATCTCTACACCCTATTGGCGGCGCGCGATGATTGGGGTCAGTCTTTGTCCTTGCTCGTGCGCTGGCTCTCGGGCAAGTAGGTCATGAGCAGCTGCTCCAAGACGCGCGGGTTCAGGCCCTCCTGGATGCCGGAGATCGACTCCAGAATCAGGGTCTTGTTGAGCTTCTCCTCGGCGCTCCGCAGCTTGAGCTTCTCGGCGATGGGAATTGCGAAGGCGTTGGCGATGACCGCGCCGTAGAGCGTCGTCAGCAAGGCCACGGCCATGGCGGGGCCGATGCTTTTGGGGTCGTCCATGTTGGCGAGCATCTGCACCAGCCCGATGAGGGTGCCGATCATGCCCATGGCGGGCGCGACGTCGCCGGTCGCCTTGAAGACGTTGTAGCCGGCCTCTTGGCGCTGGATGGTGAGGTTGATGTCCTTGCTCAGCACCTTGGAGACGACCTCCGGCGGGTGGCCGTCGATACAGAGGCTGATGCCAGTTTCCAAGAAGGGGTGGGAGATCTCCTTGCCCTCGAGCGCGAGCAGGCCCTCGCGGCGCGCCACATTGGCCAGGTCGACCGCCTCTTCGATGAGCTTCTGCGGCGGTGTGGTCTTGGCGAAGAAGGCCCCCAAGGCGACCTTGAAGCTGCCGAGGAACTGGCCGAGCGTGCTGCGGAAGAGGACGGCGAAGGCGGTGCCGCCGATGACGATGACCAGGGACGGCACGTTGATGAAGAGCATGACGTCGCCGCCGAGCGCGATCGCGCCCACGATGACGCCAACAGCGCCGATCAGCCCGAGCAAGGTCGCCAGATCCACTACAGCTCTCCCCGAAACATCAGCTCGACGGTCTGCTGACCGTCGGGTCGTTGTACATTAGTATGTGACGCCGACGTCTGTTCGTCGGCTCCCAGCCTAGGGGCTGCATTCTCGACCTTCCCGCCGGTCAAATCCACCGATCCGTTTCGGCCGATCCGAAAAGGGTGAACCTGGTATCACAGCAGCTATGAGCGCCGTGCCCGATCTCTTCTCTTACCGCAAGCATTGGGCGCACAAGCTCGGCCCAGCGCCCGAGCTGCCGATCTCGCGCGCCGAGATGGACCTGCTCGGCTGGGATAGCTGCGACGTCATCATCGTCACGGGCGACGCCTATGTCGATCACCCCTCGTTCGGCATGGCCGTCATCGGGCGTTTGCTGGAGGCGCACGGGTTCCGGGTCGGCATCCTCGATCAGCCGGACTGGACCTCCGCCGAGGACTTCCGGCGTCTCGGGCGGCCCAACCTCTTTTTCGGCATTACGGCGGGGAACATGGATTCCATGGTCAACCGCTACACGGCCGACCGCCGCTTGCGCTCGGACGACGCCTACACCCCGAATGCCGAGGCCGGGCGCCGCCCCGACCGCTCGGTGACCGTCTACGCCCAGCGCGCGCGGGAGGCCTACAAGGGCGTGCCGGTCGTCATCGGCGGGATCGAGGCAAGCCTGAGGCGCATCGGGCACTTCGACTACTGGTCCGAGAAGGTAAGGCGCTCGGCCCTCATGGACTCCAAGGCGGACCTGCTGATCTTTGGTAATGCCGAGCGCGCGGTGGTCGAAGTCGCCCATCGGCTGGCGCGCGGAGATCCGATCCGGGAGATCCGCGACCTGCGCGGCACCGCCTTCCTGCGCCGCGATCTGCCCGAGGGCTGGACCCTGATGGATTCCAGCCAGATCGACGCGCCCGGTCCGCTGACGCGGTACAACGACCCCTACGAGCCGGACCCCGCCTGCGACGACAGGCCCGAGACCTCCACCCTGCACGGGCCGCCGCGCAGGAGCGACCGGGCGACGACCGTGGTGCGGCTGCCGTCGTATGAGCAGGTCCGGGCTGACCCCGTCCTCTACGCGCACGCCTCGCGCGTCTTTCACCTGGAGACCAATCCCGGCAATGCCCGCGCCCTGGTCCAGGCGCACGGCGACCGCGACGTCTGGCTCAATCCGCCGCCCATCCCGCTGACCAGCGAGGAGCTGGATCAGATCTACGAGCTGCCCTTCACCCGCAAGCCGCACTCGCGCTACGAAGGCGCTCGGCTGCCGGCCTGGGAGATGATCCGCCACTCCATCAGCATCATGCGCGGCTGCTTCGGCGGCTGCACCTTCTGCTCCATCACAGAGCACGAGGGGCGCATCATCCAGAATCGCTCGGAGGCGTCCATCCTGCGCGAGATCGGCGACGTGCGCGACCGCGCCCCCGGCTTCACCGGCACCATCTCAGACCTGGGTGGGCCCACCGCCAACATGTGGCGCCTGGCCTGCAAGGATCGCCGCATCGAGGCCGCCTGCCGCAAGCTCTCCTGCGTCTACCCGGACATCTGCCGCAATCTCAATACGGACCATGGTCCGCTGATTCGGCTTTACCGCAAGGCGCGCGCCGTGCCGGGCATCAAGCGCATCTTGATCGCCTCCGGGCTGCGCTACGACTTGGCGGTGCGCTCGCCCGCCTACATCCGCGAGCTGGTGACCTACCATGTCGGCGGTTATCTCAAGATCGCGCCCGAGCACACGGAAGCCGGGCCGCTCAGCAAGATGATGAAGCCCGGCATCGGCGCCTACGACCGCTTCAAGGCCCTGTTCGACAAGTACTCCAAGGAGGCCGGCAAGGAGCAGTACCTCATCCCCTACTTCATCTCCGCGCACCCAGGCACGTCGGACGCCGACATGGTCAACCTCGCCCTCTGGCTCAAGCGCAACGGCTTTCGGCTGGACCAGGTCCAGGCCTTCCTGCCGACGCCGCTCGCCATCGCCTCCGCCATGTACCACACGGGGCTCAATCCGCTGAAGAAGGTCAGGCGCCAGTCCGAGCGCGTCGCCGTGGTACGCGGCCAGCGCCAGCGCCGGCTGCAGAAAGCCTTGCTGCGCTACCATGATCCGGAGAACTGGCCGCTGCTGCGCAAAGCGCTCAAGGACATGGGCAGGGCCGACCTCATCGGCAACGGCAAGCGCCATCTGGTGCCCAGCTTCCAGCCGGCCGGAACCGGAGGCGTGCCCGAGGGGCGGCGCAAGCCTGTCAAGGCGTCTTCTCGACGCACGCCAACCGCCGCATCGCGCAAGCCAAGAAAGCGTCGCTAGATCCGGGTGGACAATCGCAGCGCAGTCCACCGGCTCCGGAGCGGGATTCGGTGGACTTCGCTTTGGAGACTGTGAGAGTCATCCAAGCGCACCGCGAAGATCGCAGATTGGTGTAGGTTGGGCCGACGCAGGAGGCCCAACAATCAAAGCGTTAGGCTAGCCGCCATGTTGGGCTTCGTACCTCAGCCCAACCTACGCAGAATTTCTTCACGGTCTCTTTGGCTCGTCCACCCGCCGCTTGAACGAGATGGGGCGCGCCGATCTGATCGGGAACGGAAAGCGGCACCTAGTGCCCAGCTTTCAGCCGGCCGGGACGGGGGGCGTGCCCGAGGGGCGGCGGAAGCCTGTCAAGGCGTCTTCTCGACGCACGCCAACCGCCGCATCGCGCAAGCCAAGAAAGCGTCGCTAGATCCGGGTGGACGAGCGCAGCGCAGTCCACCGGCTCCGGAGCGGGATTCGGTGGACTTCGCTTTGGAGACTGTGACAGTAATCCAAGTGCACCGCGAAGATCGCAGATTGGTGTAGGTTGGGCCGACGCAGGAGGCCCAACAATCAAAGCGTTAGGCTAGCCGCCATGTTGGGCTTCGTACCTCAGCCCAACCTACGCAGAATTTCTTCACAGTCTCTTTGGCTCGTCCACCCGCCGCTTGAACGAGATGGGGCGCGCCGATCTGATCGGGAACGGAAAGCGGCACCTAGTGCCCAGCTTTCAGCCGGCCGGGACGGGGGGCGTGCCCGAGGGGCGGCGCAAGCCTGTCAAGGCGTCTCCTAGACGCACGCCAACCGCCGCATCGCGCAAGCCAAGAAAGAAGCGGTAAGCCCGAAGGTGGACGAGCGCAGCGCAGTCCGCCGGCTTCGGAGCGGGGCTCGGTGGACTTCGCTCTCGTTGCCGGTACCATCAGGAATCTTGGCAGCGACCCGGCGCGCCTCGGGCAAGAGTCCAGCCGCGCTGAGATGCTCACGTGAGAAGGGCGCAGTCATCGATACCTGCCTCGCAACCTGGGAAAGCGATGGCAGTAGATTGATTTCACGTCAAAAGTTTACGAAAGACTTTTTTCAGCTCGAAGCCAGTTGCGTGTTTATAAAGCAAATATGTTTCCGGCGGGAATTGCTGATGCGTGTTTAGGACGTCGATATTCAGGGGCGGCGCACCTGGGTCAGATTGCATGAGGAAGGTGGAAAGCGCCATGAAATGCCCTGCCACCATAACCTCGAAGCCTCGCTAGAGCGCGATCTGGAGGTGACCGGACTAGGCAGCCAGCCCAAGGCGGTCCTCTTCCCTACCGCTCCTGGCAAGCCTGGTGAGCTCACCGAGCCACCACTGCAGCAGAACGAGGTCTACCGAATGATCCGTCGGCGCGTCCTCGACGCCGGGATTGGGACGGCGGCCGGCTGCCATACCTTTCGGGCCACGGGGATCACTGAATCTCTCCGCAACGACCAGGTCAACCTCGATGAGGTCGAGCGGATTATGATCTAAAGTGTCGGCCTCGACAGGTAGAACGAACCGTCTACGCCCTGCTTGGAGGACGGAGTTTCGGGGAAACCTCATGCAACATGCCTACAAGCAAACGCTTTACGAACAGCTCGAAGCGCTGCCCGAGGGATTGACCGGAGAGATCCTAAACGGACAGTTGCACACACAGCCGCGGCCAGCCGGACCCCACGCTCGGACAGCGAGCGAGCTGACGTACGATCTCGTCGGCAGCTATGGGCGTGGTCGGGGCGGACCGGGCGGCTGGTGGATACTTGTGGAGCCAGAGATCCATTTCATCACCGATCGCGAAGTCGCCGTACCCGACCTGGCAGGCTGGCGTAAGGAACGCATGCCGCAGATCCCGGAAGGTCACCGCTTCGAGGTGGTACCGGACTGGGTCTGCGAGATCCTTTCACCATCGACCGAAAGCAAAGACCGTGAAGTCAAGATGCCCATCTACGCCCACTATGGTGTGGCGTATGCTTGGCTCGTCGATCCCAAGCGGTGCACCCTGGAGGCCTATGCACTGGACAACGGCGAATGGCGTTTACTTGCCAAGGCCTCGGGGAACGAGGCCATTGCGGTCGCACCCTTCGACGCTCTAAAGCTTGAGCTCAGCAACCTCTGGAGCTGAGGTCGCAGCGCACCCAACGGACTTGAGCGCTCCACTGGGGGCTGAGAGCAGGGCATGGTCGCAAGGGTCACCCAGGAGCCTGGGAGGGCTCAGCCGTTCCTCGCCAACGATGCGGTGCGGGCGCCGCAGTAGCAGCCGCCCAGATCGCCACCAGAGTGGGTTTGTCGACCAACGCTGGCCTTCGAGCGGGGGAGACGACGCGCGGCGGCCGCCTTCGCCCGTCTTGCCACGCGCGGCCCACTCCCGCCCGCGCGCGTCGTGCATAGCATCGACGTGACGCAGTGCGTGTTAGATCGAGGAGCCGGATGCCCGAATTGGGCACGTCCGGACCTGCGGGAGCCGTGGGGGAGTCATCCCACGCGGCGCCCCGGCGCTCGAAGCCAGCTGCTTGTTTATAAAGCAAATATTGTTCCGGCGGGAATCGCTGCTGGGCGTACGGCAACCGCCGCATCGCGCAAGCCAAGAAAGAAGCGCTGAGCCCGTGGGGTGGGCAAGCGCAGCGCAGTCCGCCGGCTTCGGAGCGGGGCTCGGTGGACTTCGCTCTGGAGACTGTGAAGAAATTCTGCGTAGGTTGGGCTGAGGTACGAAGCCCAACATGGCGGCTAGCCTAACGCTTTGATTGTTTGGCCTCCTGCGTCGGCCCAACCTACAGCAATCTGCGATCTTCGCGGTGCGCTTGGATGACTCTCACAGTCTCTCTGGCTCGTCCACCCTAAGCCGCGACGTCGTCAAGTGCGTGCGTGGGGATTACCGAAAAGGTCGGAACAGCGCGTCGAAGTCCAGGCTGAGGGGGCAGCGGCTTTTCTCAAAGCGGAAGTGCTCACGCGTACACTCGGCTGGCCCCTGAAAACCCTTGCCACTGTGCTGAAAGACTCTCGCCATGAGCTGCTCCGGATCGATAAGGACGTAGTAGCGGACGCCCGCCTCCTCGTACTCGCGCAGCTTTAGTCCCTCATCGCGCCTCGCGGTCGAGGGGCTGAGCACCTCGCAGACGATGTCGGGCGTCTTGGCGATATGCCTAGGATTGTCGTCACCGCAGACCACTGCGACGTCTGGCCGCAGCAGGGTGTCGGCGCGGATCACCCAGTCGGTCTCCAGCAAGACCTCGCAATCCGGACACTCCGCGCTTTCGCTCAGCAGTTGATTGCCGATCGCCAACGTCAGCTTCTGATGCAGCTTCGTCGGCGCGGGGCTCATGGCATAGGGAATGCCGTGGATTAGCTCCCAGTCTCCGCTCCACTGCACGTAGTCCTCGACGCTGTAGTGCGGGAGATCCTCTGGCTGTAGGCCGGCGCTCATTGGATTGGTCTCTCTGGAGCTTGGTCCCCGAGCGGGCTACTCACTCCGCCGCCAGAGCAGGCAGGTGCCGGGCGCGTCATCCTCGATGAAGCCGTAATGGCGCCCCATCCAGTAGGCCATCAGATAGTCCACGCCGCCATAGGCCTGGTTGGGGGTGCCGGCGTCGACCAGCTTCCAGGGCTGCCGCTCCCAGGTGAAGGAGGCTGGCACGCGCTCGTCGACATTCACCGCAACCGCCGAGATACCCTCGCACTGCTCGCTCTCCGGGTAGATGCCGGTCAAGTCACGGGGCAGCGCCAGATTGGGTGCGGTGGGGAAGCGCGCGAGCTGATCCGCGTGGAAATCGGCAACCGACTGCACATCGTCTTCCGCCGCGGCTTGAGAGGCGTAGATGAAGGCGAAGAAGACGTTTTTGTGATCCTTCACTTCCTCCCACATGGCGTCGCGCAGCACCTCGCGCTGCAGTCTGAGCTTCCTCGCCGGGTCTTGCTCCAGGCGGATCCAGCTGTAGAGCGGCATGAAGCCGATGTTCAGCCCGAAATAGCCATCGTCGCAGCGGTTGGTGTTGCGCCAGCCCGAGGCGATATCCAGCCATTCGTCCGCGTGCTGCGCGTAGTGCTGGGCGATCGCCGCGCGCCGCTCGGCATAGTCCGGGATGCCCTCCGTGACCTGAAGCGCGACATTGAACATGGCGCCGAGCTGAATCGCTTGCGTCGGCTGGTAAATATTCGGGAAGGAGCCGAAGCCAGGGACCTGGCGAGCCAGCTCGGCCGCATTGGGCGAGAAGAAGAGGATGCCCTCGCCCGCGGCATCGAAGGGGCTCAATGTCAGGGTCAGCGCGGGTCCGCCTTCTGGCGCGTCCGCCTGGCTGAAGACGGCGTATGGGATCTCGGCCTCGGTGCTCAGCACCCGGCCGTCGAGGATGAGCCGCACGGGCTGGCTCTCGCTGTTCATCAGCTGCTCGACGAATTCGACCACATCCTGACGGATCAGCTCGCGCAGCGCCGGGCTCTGCGTGGCCTCGTAGGCGAAGGAGTAGCCGAGCATGACGCCCTGATACTGGTCCCGGCTGATGTTGCCGCGCCAATGCCACAGCTCACCTTCGTAGAGCACGTCACGGTGAACTTCGTCCTCGCTGTCGCTGAGAATCGCCTGGATGGGCGCCGGGCTGTCGGCGGGGGCCGCATAGCGGGCCAGGTAGCCTGGGTCGCCAGCAATATTCCACCAAAGGTGCAGCGTCTGCAGTGTCTCGTCCATCCAGCGTGCGGCATCCGGCGCTTCGTTCGTCATGAAGCGTAGCGCCTCGGAGGCCAGATAGGTGCCCGTCCAGATCGCCGAGTCACGCCGGCTGCTGTAGGCCAGCACCTCGCTCAGGGTGTCATCCGTGAACTGAGTAGCCATGACGCCCCCGGCGGGCATCATCCAAGCGTGCAGCCATCTGGTATAGTCGCGGGCCAGATTGTGCATGGCATCGCCACCAGTCGGCGGCAACGCCAGCCAGCTTTGGCTCGACGTCTCCCAAAGCTCGCAGCTCGCGTCGCTGCCCGTCGTTTCGAGCAGGCAGGTGTCGCTGCAGGGGGAGAGTACCGCCGCTTGCAGCGGAACGGAGGCCAGCATAGAGCAGAGTGTGAGATAGCGATGCCGTACCATGATCCCCTCCATCGGTTGCGGAACAGTCGGCCCAGCTTGTTAGGCCGACGATCCAGCGAGAGCTCTAGAATTGGCGCAATTGCCTGACGTCTCCGTTGCGGAGTATAGCGCGGCCAGCCGCTCGCCTAGCGAGTCGATGCCCACGCGGGAGGGCTCTGCTGGGTTGGCGGCGAAGGGGCCGGCTTGCGTTGCCGTCGACTTGACCCCGGTCCTGCCTGGCGGAGAGAACGGTGGTGCCAGGGTCTTCGTCTTGGAGCTGCTTCGGCAGTTGTTCGCCCTGGCCCCCCAGACGCACTTCGTTCTCTTGACCCAAGCCGCATCGCACGAGCAGCTGGCCGAGCTCGATCGCCCCAATGTGACGCGACGCCTCGTCGTCGGAAAGCTGGTCGGCGGGACGTTGCGCTCGAGTCTCGTCGCGGCGGCTCGCTGGGGGCTGCCGCTGCTGCCCAAACCGCTGCGAAGATGGAGCGGTCGACTGGGCTATGGGCTGCACACCGCGCTCAAGCGGGGTGGGGCCTCGACCCGGCTCAGGCGCTGGGGTGTCGATCTGCTGTTCTGTCCTTTCACCGCACCGACCTATCGGGAGCCGGGCATCGCAACCGTCTGCGTTCTCTATGACCTGCAGTTCAAGGAGTACCCAACGTTCTTTACGGACGAAGATCTCGCCAACAGAGAGCATGCTTTCGTCGAAGCCTGTCGGCGTGCCTCTCGCATGGTTACGATCTCAGCGTACTCTCGGGCGGTGGCCCTTTCCCAGGGCTGCGCCGACCCCGAGCGTGTCGTGGCGATTCCGCTGCGTATGGCGCGCCGCTTGAGCTGTGAGCACCAGGAGTCAGGGCGCACGCTCGCAGATTTCGGTCTCGCGGCTAAGGCTTACCTCGTTTACCCGGCGAATTTCTGGCCGCACAAGAATCATGTGCGCTTGCTCGAGGCCTTTTTGCGGGCGCGGGAGCGCGGGCTGCCGACCGGAATCAAGCTGCTGTGCACCGGGGCGCCGGGGCCGGGCATGGAGGCACTGCGCGAGCGCGCGAGGGACATGGGGCTCGAGGCCGTCGTGGCTCTGCCAGGCTATGTCTCAGATGCGGATCTCGGCAATCTAATGGCTCGCTCCGCTGGGCTCGTCTTCCCCTCGCTCTACGAGGGCTTTGGACTGCCGGTTCTCGAGGCCATGGCCGCAGGCATCCCTGTCGCGTGTAGCAACTGCACCGCTTTGCCGGAAGTTGCGGGGGATGCGGCCATCTACTTCGATCCCATGTCGGCCGATGACATCGCCCAGGCCTTGATCTCCCTCGCAAAGGATCAGCGCCACAGGGCGGCTCTCCTTCGTGCCGGTCTGGCCCGCGCTCGGGATTACGAGGACGCGCGACGGATGGCGGACGACTACTGGCGCGTCTTTCAGGAGGCGGTCGCAAGCGCTCGCGCATCCGTGACTGGCTCAGCTCGAGCCGGCTAGCAAGGCGAGTGCGCTATGATGAGACCTCGCAAAGCGGACGGCGCCCTGCGCGCCCGCCCATCCGTATCTCTGTGGTGAGCAGGGCGTGTCTGCTGCGCTTCGATCGGTTTCGGCGCGGACGGGGGCCGATCGCTCGTCTCGCGGGCAGTGCGGCGTCTCCTCGTACATCCGCCATCGCCGGCGGCTCTGAGCTCTTGACGGAAGAGGACTTGTGACGAAAAAGGCATTCATCACCGGAATCACGGGTCAGGATGGATCTTACCTGACCGAGCTACTGCTCGAGCAAGGCTACGAGGTCCATGGCTCGGTGCGGCGCACCAGCACGCTCGAGAGGAGCCGTCTGGCGCACCTCTACGCGGACCCCAGGATCTACAACGAGCGTCTGTTCTTGCATTATGCGGATCTCGACGATCCCACGACGCTGCGACGCGTCCTCGGGCGGGTCCAGCCGCAGGAGCTCTATCACCTTGCCGGACAGAGCCACGTCGGGCTGAGCTTCGAGATTCCGGAGACGACGTGCGAGTTCACCGCCATGGGAACCCTGCGCCTGCTCGAGATCGTACGTGACCTGCCGGAGCCCCCACGCTTCTTCCACGCCACCTCGAGCGAGATCTTCGGGCGGCCGGCGCATAGCCCGCAAACCGAGGAGACGCCGATCGCACCCGTCAACCCCTACGGCTGCGCGAAGGGGTTTGCGACCCAGATGGTGCGCGTCTATCGCGAGAGCCATGGCCTCTTCATGGTGAACGGGATTCTCTACAACCATGAGTCCCCCAGGCGCGGCGAGAACTTCGTGACGCGCAAGATCTGTCGGGCCGCCGCGGCGATCAAGCTCGGGCGGCAGAAAGAGCTGTCCTTGGGTGACACCAGCGCCCAGCGTGATTGGGGGCATGCCCGCGACTATGTGCGAGGCATGTGGCTTGCGCTCACGCATGAGACCGCCGGCGATTACGTCTTCGCGACAGGGAAGCTGCACCGTGTCCAAGATGTGATCGAAGCCGCGTTTGCCGCCGTAGACCTCGATTGGCAAGCCTTCGTGCGGTTCGATCCGCATTTTCTGCGCCCGGCGGAGCCGCTTCACCTCGTCGGCGATCCCAGCAAGGCCGAGGCGCAGCTCGGCTGGTCCGCGACGACCTCGTTCGATGCGCTCATCCGCGAAATGACCGACTTCGAGGTGCGGTCGCTCTCCAACAAAGCATCCGAAGGATCCGCTTGACCATGTCCAACCAGAAGACTGCTCTCATTACCGGCGTGACCGGGCAGGATGGCGCCTATCTCGCCGAGCTGCTGCTCGAGAAGGGCTATGTCGTGCACGGTATCAAGCGCCGCACGTCCCTCTTCAACACGGATCGCATCGACCATCTCTACCAGGATCCGCACGAGCCGGACCGGCGTTTCGTGCTGCATCATGGCGACCTCACCGACTCCAGCAGTCTGATTCGCATCATCCAGCAGACGCAGCCGGACGAGATCTACAACTTGGCTGCGCAGAGTCACGTCGCGGTCTCCTTCGAAGAGCCCGAGTACACCGCCAACTCGGATGCGCTCGGGGCGCTGCGGATTCTCGAGGCGATTCGAATCCTCGGGCTCGAGAAGAAGACCCGCTTCTACCAGGCCTCGACCTCCGAGCTCTACGGCCTGGTCCAAGAAGTGCCCCAGACGGAGAAGACGCCCTTCTATCCGCGCAGTCCCTATGCCGTTGCCAAGCTCTACGCCTATTGGATCACCGTAAACTATCGCGAGGCCTACGGCATCTACGCCTGCAACGGCATCCTGTTCAACCACGAATCGCCTATTCGGGGCGAGACCTTCGTCACCCGCAAGATCACGCGCGCGCTATCGAGGATCAAGCTCGGTCTCCAGGATTGCCTCTATCTCGGCAATCTCGACGCCAAGCGCGACTGGGGCCATGCGCGCGACTATGTCGAAATGCAGTGGCTGATGCTCCAACAGGAGCGGCCCGAGGATTTCGTCATCGCGACCGGGGTGCAATACAGCGTCCGCGACTTCGTCGAGGCCGCCGCGCGCGAGCTTGGGATGTCGATGACCTGGTCCGGGCAAGGAGTCGAGGAGATCGGCACCGACGACCAGGGCAAGGTCATCGTCCAAGTCGATCCTCGCTACTTCAGGCCCACCGAGGTGGAGACCCTGCTCGGCGATCCCTCCAAGGCGCGCGAGAAGCTCGGGTGGGTGCCCAAAATCAGCTTCCAGAAGCTCGTCAAGGAGATGGTGCGCGAAGATCTCAAGGCGACTGAGCGCGACGAGCTGGTCAAGCAGCACGGCTTCAAGGCGTTCGATCGTCACGAGTAGCGCGATGTCGCCGGAGCCTCTCGTCACCGTCGCGGTCCCGTCCTTCAACCAGGCGCGGTACCTCGAGCTGGCGCTCGAATCCATCTTCCAGCAGGATCTTCCGCTGGAAGTCTATGTCCTAGACGGAGGATCGACCGACGGCTCGGTCGACATCATCCGGCGTTGGGCGGACCGATTGGCAGGCTGGCGCAGTCATCCGGACGCCGGTCAGTCCGCGGCGATCAACGAGGGCATCGCCGCAGGCCGTGCGCCCTACGTTTGCTGGCTTAATAGCGATGACCTCTACCTGCCTGGCGGGCTGGCGCGCTTGCTCGGTGACCTGCGCTCTCGGCCCCATGCCGCTGGCGTTTATGGCCGAGCCTGGAATCTCAGCCAGGCTACTGGGCGTCGCCGTTCTGCGCTCGTGATGCCATTCAGCGAGTGGCTGTTTGCGCGGGTTTGCACGATCGCTCAGCCAGGCACGCTGATGCGGCGCTCGGCATGGGAAGCCGTGGGAGGTCTGGACACCAGCCTCCAGATGGCGATGGATTACGACCTCTGGTGGCGGCTCCATAAAGACTGCGGTCCCCTTTGTTTTGTCGACGCTTGGGTTGCGGTCAACCGTGAGCATGATGAGACCAAGACGCAGACCCAGCGCCGCCTCCACTATGATGAAGCCATGGGTGTCGTTCGGAAGTACTACGGGCGTGTCCCGCTGAAGTGGTGGCTGGCTCAGCCTTATGCGGTGTGGTACCGAGCCCTGGCAAACCGTTTGGTGCGGCTCTAGCCAGGCACGGGGAGGCGGCATTGGCTCGTTGGCGAACGGCCTCCCGATGTCTTTAGGCGATTTCCTGAAATGATCCTACCCAGAACAGCGCCTCCAGTAAGATGGGCAAAGCCCCTGGCACGCCGGCGCGCATGGGGAAGACGTTTGTGGGGCGTGCCCACCCAGGTCGCTCAGGCGCCTGGACGATGGGCAAGCTGCGCTTTGTCCATCGGGGAATCTGTTTCCCGGAAATCGCCTTAGGTGGCGTTTCTTCGCGCTGAGGATGCGCGCTGGCTCGCGATCTCCGTGATGTCCCTCAATCATCCACCGGTAGGCTTTGGCCAGGATCCGATCATCTGAGGAGGGCTCTATCTGCTATGCCGAAGTTTGTTCCCATTTCCCGTGAGAGACACGGGACAAAGCGTTGGAGACGTTTCACGTCCTATTCGTTCGCTGCGCGATCCGCGCTCGCCCAACTGGTTGCGGCTGAGCTTCCGAGAGCGGCCGTGTCCTTGCCGTTGGCATTCATCGAGCAGGGGGACGCCTATGCTCCAGTCGCGGTCTTGGGACTGGAGCCAGGCATGAATCTATTCGTGCAGGACGACGGACGTTGGGCCGGCAGCTATGTTCCCTCTGCCTTTCGCAGCCACCCTTTCAGTCTGGCCCAAGCGGATGGAGACCAGCTGGTGCTCTGCGTCGACGAAGAGAGCGGATTGTTGACGGATGGTGCCGAGGGAGAGGGCTTGTTCAGCGAGCAGGGGGAGCCAAGCGATGCTTTGGCTCAGGTCTTGGGGTTCCTCCAGGAGATCGAGCGCAACAAGGCGCCGACGCGCGCGGCCTGCGCCGAGCTTGCGAGCCATGATCTGCTTCAGCCTTGGCCGATCAAGATCAAGACAACAGCTGGAGACCGACAAGTGGAAGGTCTCTTCAAGGTCGACGAGGGTGGCCTCGGCAAGCTCCCGGACGACGCATTCCTGCGTCTGCGAAAGTCGGGTGCTCTGCCAATGGCCTATTGCCAGTTGCTATCCATGCATCATCTCGGCGCCCTGCAACAGCTCGCGGCCGTGAAGGCCAAGGCCGCGCTCGTTCCGAAGAAGCCGGCTGCGGATCAGTTCGTGCTTCAGGACGACGATCTTCTGCATTTCTAAGGTGGACCAAAGGTGGTTTCTGGCTCTGACCATGGTGTCGGACAATTATCTCTCGGGGGCAAAAGCGCCGCGCAGCTCACCAGCGCAGGTGCGGGGCTCGGTGGGCTTTGCAATCGCTTGTCCGGGCCTGGCTTCCGGAATGCGGAGATGCGCGAAACTGCTCCGTCCACTTTCCAGCTCCCTGTCGAGGGTGTCTACCGTCCTTTGCCGTTCAACCGGCAGCGGCCGCGATAGAAATCCCAGACTGGGCAGCGGCGCGCGTTGCGCGGGTTGACGCAGAGGCTGTCAGTGGGAATTCCGTTGGTGAAGCTGGGTACGACCACATACCCGGCTTCCCGGCACTTCCGCTCCGCCGGGTTTGCGAGGCCCGCAAAAGGCATTGCGGTCAGGCTGCTCGAGGACGACGGTTTCTCCTTGGGCTGGCTCGGTATTTCGTTGCTCCCAAACCCGCTCGCGCTCAAAAAGCAAGCGCAGATCAACATGCAAATGGCGAGAGCGCCCCGCTCTGTGATCCAGGGCGGGGCGCTGGCAGTCATCTTCACAATCAACCTCGATGAAAAAGACCCATGCAGTGGCGGCATGGGTCGAGCCTAGGGGCGCGGCCCCGTAAGTGACCATCCATGGTCTTCCATGTATCGCACCGAAGCTTCTCTAGTGCGCTGGATCCGCAACCGATCAGTCGGTGCCAGGCATGGGGATCTCCGTGGCTACAGGGAAGATGCCAATGTCGTGCGACTCGATCGTCTTCAATGGCCGCAATGCTTGCGTTGCGCTGACATCCGGCCGCGTGATGGGCGCGGATTCGGTCAACGCTGCCTTGGCTCCCTCGACGAGTCGCATGACACCACCACCAGACGGGGTCGCGACGATCTCGACCTGACGCAGCGCGATTGGCTTCTCGGAGAGGTTCTTGCCGTTCAGCATGCACGACCGCTCGCTAGTCTGGAATCTGGACGTAGGCGGCGTTACCGCATCCAGCAGCCCGGATTGCTCGCTCGCCGTCTGCCCCCAGCCCCAGGTGATCGGCCCCCAGCCCCAGGACGTATTGTTGCGCTCGTTGGACTCGCTCACTTCGTTCAGGTCATCCGCCCATGCGGCCATGTAGTAGACGCCGGCTGGCAGCGATGACATATCGAAGGAAGCCGAATTGCCTTCGTCGCGATAGACGTACTCGCCTGGGTAGAGCTCATAGGGCACGTCCTCATAGAAGAGGAAGTAGTCATTGCCATTGCCAAGGACTTCATCAGGGGTGACGACCAGGTTGATATCCCAGCCAGCGGCGGACGGACTTTGCCCGCTGTTCACCACCTCGTAAAGGAATGCGCCTTGGCCGGCCCAATCCCATTCCGCGTACCAATACTGAATCACGAGATCGGGTAGGTTACTGGTGATCGAGATCAGATCTGTGCCAAATGAGATGTTGTCGTCTTCGTTGGACTCTTCGACCCAGTTCAGGTCGTCCACCCAAAGCGCCATATAGTAAGTGCCAGGGGCTAGGGTATCGGGGAAGCTGAACCCGATCGTGTTACCTTCGTCACGATAAGCGGCGGAGCCGGGATCTAGATCGAAGGGTATCTGCTCATAGACCACGAAGATGTCGCCACTCGAAATATCCGCATTCTCCGAGAGCATCAGGTTGACGTAGGCACCAGCAGGCGCGGGCTCCGAGCCTGTATTGGCAACGCGCCACTGCAGCTCGCCTTGCCCGCCTGGAGACGGATCGTAATCCGCAGTCCAGCTCATGATCTCAAGGTTCGGTGCGCTGGATGGAGGCGGCTCGGGGTCGACTGGCTCCGGGTCGTCTTGGTTTTCGGCATCCTGTGCGCTGTAAGCCTGCTGAATGACGCCCTGCCGACCGAGGTCGTAGGTCAGCCAGAAGTAGCCGTTGTCACCCCAGCCCGTGCCCCAGGAATTGATGACCTTGAAGGCGCCGCCATAGCTGTTGTCGTCATAGCCAACGATGGTGACTGCGTGGCCGCCCCTGTTGGTGCCACTGAGCGTGTTGTAGACGGAGTCCGGACCGCTCAGATTCATGAGTGAATCATAGGCGGGAATGCCGATTACGACGGGGCGGTGGTTGGCGAGCTCGGCTTTGATCGAGTCGTTACCTTGCAGGCGCCCCCAGCTGGCAATCTTGAATCCGGCAGCTTGTTGAAGCGCCTCGCTCGAGGGCTGTGTCGAGCATTCGGTATCCGTGTAGGGCATTTTGTCCCAGGTGGCGGCACCCGTGGCCCGGAAGAGCTCGAGCGCGTCTGAGATCCGGGAGCCGGCGTCGCATCCTCCGACCTTGATCTGGTTATACACGAAAGCCGGGCTGAAGAGATGGTCTTGGCGATTCAGCTCCCAGTTGATCTCGACCCGCTCTTGATAGCTCTTGAGTGCGTAGGCGGTCGACCAGCCCACGCAACTGCCCTGTCCGCCCTGGTTGCCGGGAGTCGGGAAACTGCTGCTGAGATCCACCGAGCTAGGCAACTGGGGCGTGTCGCCTGGCGCTCCAGAGAGGTCACCATAGGGGTTGATGATCGGAAACTGGCCGTAGTCGAGTGGATCGACGCCTTCGTCTCCGGTATTGCGGTCTTCTGCATCGGTCACGACGGTGACGCTGACCGTGGCAGGCTGACTGTAAGCAAGACCGTCCGAGACCCGGTAGGTCAGTGCGAAGCTTTGCCCTGAGCCATCCAGGTTCGCATAGAGACGCCCAGATTCCGGACCCACATAGGCGTCCTGATAACCTGCGCCGTCGTCCTCCGAGACCAGGAGGTAGCTCAGCGTGTCATTGTCTGCGTCGCTGGCGATCAGGTCGATCTGCACGAGAGGAATCGCCAAGTCTGCCTGTACCGATAGATCGCTTGCAACCGGAGGCGTATTGCCCCCCACGACGGCATCGAGCAGTCCATCGATTTGGGCGATAGCGGCGTCGCGGGTTGCCGGGTCGGAGGAGACTCCGGCAAGCACATCTGTACCCGCTTGGCGAAGGCTTTGCTGGACATCGCTGGACAGTGCCGAGTAGACGATCCCGCGCTCTCCTTGAGCCTCGGCGAAGGCGATCGCGACTTGGATGCGATTGCCAAATCGCTCCATGTCCTCGGCCGCGTCTGGATTCGCCCAGCCTCCCTCGATGAGGGCGATGATCATTTCATTGCGCATGCGCGTGCCGGATTCAAGCTCGGCTAGCCAATAGGCCCTGCCTTCATCGTCCGCCGCGCGGCCAAAAATATTCTGGTACAGGGCATCGATGAGAGCACCATAGCCAAGAGAATCCGGGTACTTTTCCTTGACGAGGGGCTGGTCGAAAAAACTCTGTGCGACGGTGACCGGCTGCCATCCCCCCGACTGGATGTTGCCTACCCAATACTGCAGGCCTTCGTCGTCTGGGGCATAGCCCATGGTTGCGACATAGATCTCTGCGACGCGCCAAACGGTGTTGCGATTGACCTCGGCGAGCGTATCGGTCTGACTGAAAATTCCTTGTCCTTGGGCGACAGAGACCATGAGTGTAGAAATCAAAAGAAATGCCATCCGCCAACTTCGCGAAAGGCGCCTGCTGAGTCTGTTGACTGCATCGGTAGCCATTGTTTACCTCTTCCCGATGATCGTGCATTGACTTTGGCGCAAGAATAGGCTGGGTTTGGGGGCTGTTTCTCACGCGGAACAGGTTGAATCTATAGGTAGAGTCGTTCCTCGAGCCCCTGTTCAGAGCCTGCGCTGTAACCCCACGGCACGATAACCCCCTAGGCAACTATATAAGAACCGGAGAGCGCAAAACGGGCACTGTTTTGATGCAAGTCAAGATCTTCGATCGGAAAATGCGACGCGGTGACGCTCGTTTGGGTGGCTTGAAACCCGCCTCTCCGCCTCTCCGTGTTCGTTGGGGGTGCTTGATTGCTAGCCGGCGAAGCTCTGCTTTACTTGCTCATGGGGATGTCGTTTCGGTCCATCAGGGCGGTCGGCGATTGAGGCGGTCCGTGGAGAAGCGACAAGACCAGGCATGCCCGGCGTCGATCGACAGAAGTCGGGCGCGGAAATTGTCCCCTCGCCAAGTGGTTGTGCCCTGAGCGGTGGCGCAGCCTCCTTTGCGGTGGGCTGCCAATGATTGAGCGCGACGTCATGATCGGGCTGCAGGACAGCGCTTTCAGCCCAAGCGGCCGTGCTGGCGTCACTGCTCGACGGGAGGGTTCTCTCATGCGACAGCCATCGACGATCGTTACGCAATACCTGATCGCTGCCATAGGCCTGCTCTGCGTTGGCGCGCAGCTCACAGCTCTAGCGCAAACCGGGGCGCAGCGGCTCCAGCCCGCCGATCTCATCTATCAGGGCGCCTTTGCGGTGTCTGGCGATGACTGGGCCTATGGAGGCCAGGCGGTCACTTACTATCCGAACGGCGATGCTGCAGGCTCGGAGGACGGTTATCCGGGGTCGCTCTATCTGGCCGGCAACGCCACCCAGAATCTCGTCGGCGAGATTGCCATTCCGGCACCCCTTATTTCAGACGATTTCACAGCGCTTCCGGCTGCCTCCGTGCTGCGTCCGCTCACGGATATCACGGGTGGCTGGATCGATAACTGCACCTATCATCCGGAGTGCATCTATCGCGTGGTCGACGGCCTTGCCTATCTGGCGAATGTCGAGCGGATCGCCTGGAATCTCAACGACTGGTACAACACCGCCGGCTACGACCAAGACTCCCTGGGGTGGAGCGATCTGGACCTGAGCGGGGCGGCCGGTGTCTGGCACATCGGTCCGCGTGGAAACGAGGTGTTTCACAATGCGAAGACGGCGGACTATCTCTTCTCGGCCCCATCCGCGTTTGCCGCTAGCAATCTGTCCGGTCGCACCCTGATCGCGGGCAATCACCGCGAGGCGGGCGCCTTTGGCGGCTCTCAAGGACCGACACTCGTTGCCGTCGCGCCCTGGCAGGATGGAAGCCCGCCGGCAGCGAGCCAGGAGCTGGCTGCTCAGTCGCTGCTGTACTACCGCGAGCACTACGACTGCGTCTGGCTCGGCGAGGAGCGCATCAATCCGATGCCCACAGCGGGGGAATGCGATTTTCCGAGCTACCGGGCCGCGGATCGATGGGACGGGGGCGCCTGGGTCGAGAGCGGCGAGCGCGCCGCCGTGCTCCTCTTCGGCACCAAGGCGCTGGGAGCCAATTGCTACGACACCGCAGAGGCCTGTGGCGGCGATCCCTGTCGCGAGTCCCGCGGCTATCATGCCTATCCCTACCAAGCTCAGATCCTGCTATACGATCCCGAGGATCTGCGTGCCTCCACCTCGGGCGAGCGGGATCCCTGGTCGGTGCTTCCTTACGCCATCGTCGACGCGAGCAGCCGCGTGCTTGGCGATGCGAGCTGCAACGGGCTCGGTGACGTCGCCTATGACGCTGAGCGGCAACGGCTCTACGTCGCCGAGCAGATAGCAGGCCCGTCCGGCGAGACCGTCATCCATGTCTGGGATGTGGCTCAGCGCCCCGCGCGCGGCCACGCCTGGCAGGTCGCGGAGATCTATATCGCGACCATGGGCTATGCGCCCGACAACCAAGGGCTGGAGTACTGGGTGGGTGAGCTGGATGCAGGGATCGGCTGGACGGCGACCACGGTGGCACAGAGCTTCTTCGATCAGCCGCTCGTTCAGGAGCAGTATCCGGAAACCCTCGGGCATTCTCCGCTGATCACGGCGCTCTACCAGAACATCTTCGGGAGGGATCCGGATGACGCCGGGCGCGAGTATTGGCTTGCCGAGCTGGCGGCGAATCGCGTCTTGCGCAACCAGATGATCATCAGCCTGATCAACGGCGGCTGGGCGAACATCGAGGCAGCCGAAGACATGGCGCGTTTCAGCAATCGCGTGGAGGTCGCGCTGGAGTTCGCTGCCTATCAGTCGACACAGGGCATCACCTACAGCAGCTTGGATGAAGCGGGGCAGCTCAGGCTTCGGCATGCGGGTGCCGAGGTGCTGTCAGGCGTCACCGCTGATACGGCCACGAGAGATGCGGCAATCGCAAGCATCCCTGGCCTCCTGGCCGGCTTGGTCGGGGATTGAGCGCTAGGCTGGGCGCGTTGGGGCAAGACCGCGCTTCGGCATCTGCACTTCGCTTCTACATGAGTGTATACTTGGGGGCTGCGGCGCTATCTGGGCTCGTCTTTGCGCGCCAGCTCCCACCATAGATCCAATTCACCCCTCCCGAGAGCACCTGTGAGCACGCACGATCGTCACGAGGATGAGCTTCGCGCGGCCTTGAAAACGAGCCGCAACTCCTTTCTGTTCGCCGGGCTGTTCAGCCTTTTCATTAACCTGCTGATGCTGACGCCCGCGATCTACATGCTCCAGGTCTACGACCGCGTACTGGCGAGCAGGAGCGAGTCGACACTGTTGATGCTGACGATCGTCGTCGTCGGACTGTTCGTCGTCATGGGGTCATTGGAGGTTCTGCGCGCGCGCATTCTAGTTCGGGTCAGTGCGCGCTTGGACATGTTGCTGAACGGACGCCTCTTCGGAGCGATGTTCGACGCCAAACTGCGAGACGGGCGCGGCGCAGGAACGCAGCCGATCGACGATCTCACGAGTTTGCGGCAATTCCTGACGGGCAACGGGCTGTTCGCCTTCTTCGATACTCCGTGGATACCTGTCTACATTGCTGTCTTGTTCTTCATGCACCCCTGGCTGGGCTGGTTCGGCATCGGCGCGGCGCTGCTGCTGCTCGCGCTCGCGATGGCAAACGAGCTTGTGACCCGCAAGCCCTTGAACAAGGCGAACTCGATGGCGATTGCGGGCCGCAGCTACCTCGGCGGCAATCTACGCAATGTCGAAGCGCTCGAGGCGATGGGCATGTTGCATCGCGTCCACGATAGGTGGCTGTCTCAGATGCATCATGAGGTCTTGAGACTCCAAGCACTTGCGAGCGATCGCGCGGCTGTGCTCGCCAACACGAGTAAGGCGCTGCGCGTCATGTTGCAGTCGATGATCTTGGGGCTCGGCGCCTATCTGGTGTTGGAGCAACAGTTCACGGCCGGTGTCATGATCGCCGGCTCCATCATTCTCGGGCGGGCCTTGGCGCCGATCGATCTACTCATCAACGGCTGGAAGGGCTTCCTCGGCGCGCGATCGTCCTACCGACGCTTGAGCTCACTACTGAGCACGATCCCAGAGCGGCCGCGGTACATGAGTCTGCCCGCCCCCGACGGCGCACTGAGGTTGGAAACAGTGGTCGCGTCACCGCCGGGTACAACGGCGCGTGTGCTGCGAGGCATCAATTTCGACGTCAATGCTGGAGAGGTCGTCGGCATCATCGGGCCAAGCGCGGCTGGTAAGTCGACCTTGGCTCGGGTGATTCTCGGCGTTTGGCCATTGGCCGCCGGCAAGGTACGCCTGAGCGATGCCGATATCACGCACTGGAATCGCGATGAGCTGGGTCCTTACATCGGTTACCTGCCGCAAGACATCGAGCTGCTGGATGGCACGGTCAGCGAGAACATCGCGCGCTTCGGCGACGTCGACTCGGATCTGGTGGTGGCCGCGGCCAGACGCGCCCAGGTTCACGAAATGATCTTGCGCCTACCCAAGGGCTACGACACGCCAATCGGCGAGAGTGGCGCGGCCTTGTCAGGCGGACAGCGTCAGCGCATCGGCCTTGCACGCGCCATGTACGGCAGTCCGGCATTGGTCGTCTTGGACGAGCCCAACTCCAATCTGGACGATCAGGGCGAGGCCGCCCTGGTTCGCGCGGTCGGCCAGCTCAAGGCCGAGGGCACGACGGTTCTGATCATTACGCACCGACTGAGCATCCTCAATGCTGTGGACAAGATCCTGATGTTACGCGAGGGCATGGTAGAAGCGTTCGGTCCGCGCGATCAGGTTCTCGCGCAATTCGCTCGGCCCACCGGTGTCGGCGCTAGCCGGCTCAAGCCGCTGCCGGGACATGCCGCCGGCAACTAGCTGGCATCTTGCTTTAGGTCGCGCATCGGTCATGATGCGGACGATGCTCATGCTGGGAGTGCCGGCCTCCAAGCCGTCACGGCTTGACCTTGAGGTCAACATCCCAAGACCCGCCAAGTCTCAGATCATGAGCTGGAGCCGAATACCTGCGGTCGGTCACAACGCCGAAGCAAACAACATTTAGAGACGCTTACCCAGCCAGATGGACATCACGGTCAACCCAAGCCACGTCGAGGACCATGACGGCGACAACGCGCCGCTTCCTACCAGTGATCGAAAGGAGCGCATCGTCGGCCTGCTCATCCTGCTGATCACCTTCGGCGGCTTCGGCACCTGGGCCGCGCTAGCGCCGCTCGACGGCGCGGTCGTGGCTCAAGGCGTGGTCGCGGTGGAATCGGCGAAAAAGACGATCCGGCACCTAGACGGTGGGATCGTCAAGGAGATCTTTGTGCGCGAGGGCGACCGCGTGGCCGAAGGCGATGTGCTGATCCGGCTCGATGACACGGAGGCCGAGGCACAGCTGGAGATTGCGCGCGGGCAGTACCTCTCGCTGCTCGCTCAGCAGGCTCGGCTGACGGCCGAGCGGGATGACCTGCCGGCTATCGAGTTCCCCTCTGAGCTGCTGGAGTCTCAGGACGACCCGAGGATCGAGCAGGCGGTCAGGGGCGAAGAGCGCGTCTTCCGCGCCCGACGCCAGGCCCTGGACGGCGAGCGTGAGGTGCTGGAGCAGCGCAGCGAGCAGCTTCACGAGCAGATCCGCGGCTTGGAGGCCCTCGCCGAGAGCAAGCTGAAGCGGATCAAGCTCTATCAGGAAGAGATCGCCGGCCTCATGAAGCTCTTCGACAAGGGGCTTGGGGACAAGAGCCGCCTTCGGGAGTGGGAGCGACTGGTGGCCGAGCTGGAAGGCGAGCGCGGCCAGCATCAATCCGATGTCGCCGCGGCCCGCGTGCAGATCGGCGAGACGGAGATCCAGGCCGCCCAGCTGAAGCGTCAATTCACCAGCGAGGTGGTGTCGGAGCTGCGCGACGTGGTGACCAAGCTCGCCGACCTGCGCGAGCAGATCCGGGCCTACGGGGCCAGGTTGGAGCGCACGGTGATGAAGGCGCCCGTGTCCGGCGCCGTGGTCGGGACTAGCGTCCATACCGAGGGCGGAGTCATTCGTGCTGGCGATCACATCATGGATATCGTGCCCGAAGGAGATTCGCTCATCATCGAGGCGCGGGTGCAGCCGATCGATATCGACCGGGTGGCCGTCGGGCTGGAGGCCGATTTGCGCTTGAGCGCCTTCAACGCACGCACCACGCCGGTGATCTCCGGGCGCGTCGAGACCGTCTCCGCGGATCGGCTCATCGACCAGGCCACCAACATGCCTTATTACCTGGCAAGGATCCGCGTCACCCCGGAGGGCCTCGCCAAGATCAAAGGCCGGACATTGCAGGCGGGCATGCCTGTGGACACCATGATCAAGACGGGTGAGCGCACCTTCCTCGATTACCTAATCCGCCCCTTCTCGGACCGCATCGCCAAGGCGTTCAAGGAAGACTGATTCGGCTCGCCGGCGAGCGCCGGCGCATCCTTCCGGGTACACCATGAATCTGCTCCTGCTGCTGGACTTCACCCGCCAGGACTTCGTCGACCGCTACTCCGGCTCGGTGCTCGGGGTGCTGTGGGCGCTGATCCATCCGCTGGTGATGATCTTCATCTTCACGGTGATCTTCACCAACATCATGGGCGCCCGGCTGCCGGGGGTGGCGGGCGACTATGGCTACGCCGTCTACCTGGTGAGCGGGCTGCTGCCCTGGATGGCCTTCGCCAACACAGTCACGCGGGGCTCCACGGTCTTTCTGGACCGGCGCAACATCATCGGCAAGATCCCCATCGCGCTGGCCTATCTGCCCGTCTACATCGTCATTTCCGAGGCCGTGACCTTTCTCATCTCCATGACGATCTTCGCGGTCTTCCTGATCGCGGTGGGCGCGCTTCCGGGTAAAGCCATCGTCATGCTGCCGTTCATCTTCGTGCTGCAGCAGATCTTCGCCTTCGGACTCGGGCTGATCTTCGGCGTGCTCAACGTCTTCCTGCGGGACATCAGGGAGCTGGTCGGGGTGATGCTGACCTTCTGGTTCTGGCTGACGCCCATCGTCTGGGTGCCGAGCGTCGCGCCGCCACTGGTTCAGCAGCTCCAGGAGACGCTCAACCCGGCCTATCTCTTCGTCAACGCCTATCACGGCATCTTCGTGCACGGCCAGATGCCGGACTTCGGCGCCTTGTCGCGCCTGGTGCTGATCGCGCATGCGGCTCTGCTGCTCGGCTGGCTGCTGCTCAAGTGGCTGGAGCGCGACGTTCGGGACTTCCTATGATTGTGTTTCTGATCCTGGCCCTGGGGCTGGGCTTGCTGACGGCCGCCACGGCCTGGGTGCTGCTGCGTCGTCTGCAGGGCTTGCAGACGACGCTCTCCATGATCCTGCTGTCGACGGCCTATTTTCTCATCGTCTTCCAGGTCGGGCAGCGGCTGCTCGGAGAGGGCTCATGATCCGCGCGGAGAACATCTGCAAGCGCTTCCGGCTCTATCGCAAGCCGTCCGACCGGCTGAAGGAGATCCTGCTGCGGCGCTCCTATCACACGCTCTACCAGGCGCTGGAGGAGGTCTCCTTCCAGGTCGCGGACGGGCAGACCTTCGGCATCATCGGGCAGAACGGCGCCGGCAAGTCGACGCTGCTCAAGATTCTCACCGGCGTCCTGCTGCCGGACAGTGGACAGATTCAGATGTCGGGGCGGGTCACCGGGCTGCTGGAGCTGGGCACCGGCTTCAACATGGAGATGAGCGGTCTCGACAACATCCGCGCCAATGCCATGCTGCTGGGCATGAGCGCGAGTCAGATCGCGGCCCGGCGGGATCTCATCGTCGATTTCGCGGAGCTGGGCGAGTTCATTCACGAGCCGCTGAAGACCTATTCTTCCGGCATGGTGATGCGTCTGGCCTTCTCGATCGCCATTCACGCCGATCCGAGCTGTTTCGTGGTCGACGAGGCGCTCTCGGTCGGCGACGCCTACTTCCAGCAGAAATGCATGCGCGCCATCCAGGACTTTCGCGCCCGCGGCGGCAGCATCCTCTTCGTCTCGCACGACATGAGCGCCATCAAGACGCTCTGCGACCAGGCCATGCTCCTGGAAGACGGGCGCATTGTGGACATCGGCAGCCCCAAGGACGTCGTCGACCACTACCACGCCATGCTCCTGCACCGCAGTCATCAGGGCGATGTGCCGGTGACGATCAACCGGCCCGTGACGCCAAGCGAGCCGGAGCCCCAGGCGAGCGAGCGCCCCGCCAGCCCGCTGGCGGGAACAGGTGAGGTCGAGCTGGTCGACCTCCGGCTGGCGGACGCGCAGGGCCGGCGCATCGAGCAGATCACCAGCGAGGCGCCCCTGACCATCGTCGCCGAGCTGCGCGCGCGGCGCGACCTGGAGCAGCCCCACTATGGGATCGGCATCCGCAACCGCTTCGGGCACTCGGTGTTCGAGACCAACACCTACTGCATGGGCGAGACGCCGCCGTCGGTCGCGGCCGGCGAGCGCATTCGCGTCGAGTGGCGGCTCGCCGCCAACCTGATCAAGGGCGACTACTCGATCAGCGTCGGCGTGGGCAATCGGCCCTATGGCACCGGGAGCTTCGACGAGATCCTGTTCTTTTCGCACGACCTGGCGATGCTGACGGTCGAGATGGATCCGGACGCCATCCGCTACGACGGCTATTTCAATATGCACCCTAAAGTCAGCGTGATTCACGAGGAGGCAATGGCGTGAGCGATTCCAAGGATGCGGCGTCATTTCCGAGCAGCGCGGACGACCCGAGCTGGTGGAGCGCGAGCCACATCCCAGAGGCGTCGCTGACCGATATCTTCCACTGCTTCCGGCTGATCCTGGGGCGCGTACCCAGCCGCGCCGAATGGAGCGGACACTCGGCACGCGCGGGAGAGGAGCTGACGAGCGTCGTCAGCAGCTATGTGAGCTCGCGCGAGTTCGCAATGAAGGGACTCATCCGCGGCCTTTGCCTGGAGGACATCGAGTCCTTCGAGCGAGACGGCCTCATCCTTCATGCCTCGCGGTCGGATCTCGCGGTCGGCAAGCACCTGCTCGCCGGCACCGCTTATGAGCCGCATGTCGCTGGCCTCTTTCGGCGCAGGCTGAGCGCGGGGGGCGCGGCGATCGATATCGGCGCGAACATCGGCTACTTCTCCATGCTGGCCGCCTCTCTCGTAGGACCGAGCGGATACGTGCTCGCGGTCGAGCCCAGCGCGAGCAACGTCAAGCTGATCGAGGCGAGCCGGCGGCGCAACGCCTTCACCCAGCTGCATGTCCTCTTGGCGGCGGCGGGCGAAGAGCTTGGACTGCTGGCCTACAACAGCTCGCACTCGAACGGGATTGCCGGCGCAGCGGCCGAGACGCTCGATGGCCTGCTGTCCGAGACGCTGGTGCCCAAGATCCCGCTCGATCTCGTCGTTGCACCCGAGCGTCAGATCGATCTGGTGAAGGTGGACGTCGAGGGCGGCGAATATCTGGCGCTCCGGGGGCTCGAGCAGACATTGAAGCGCTGTCATCCGACCATCGTCTTCGCATTCTCCCCGCATGCGCTCACTGCGGTCTCAGGCGGCGACTGGAAGGCCATCTTCCATTGGCTGACGGACCTCGGCTACCGCTTCGCCGAGCTGACGTCCGAGGAGGCGCTCGCCTGGACCCAGGACTCACAGCTCCTTCTTGGGCGCTTCGAGGCAAGCGGCATCGACCACATCGATGTGGTCGCCGAGCCCTCGGAGCCTGCCGCATCGCCAGCCGCACCATCCGGCACCCAGAGCCGAGCGGGCCAGGTCACCAGCGAGGCGATCCGCGACGCCTACAGCGCCCATTATTACCTGGAGGATTGCGGGGGCTACGAGACCTATCGCGCACACGGCGGCAAGATCCTCGACCCTCGGCTCGACTGCATGGCCCGGCTTGCCGGCCTTCTTGACGACAAGGCCAGCCTGCGCGTGCTGGACCTGGGCTGCGGGCGCGGCGAGCTCGCGCGCTACTTCGCCGCACTCGGTCACGCGGTCGATGCCATCGACTACTCGCCCGAAGCGCTGCGCCTGGCAGGCGCCTGCTTCGCCGGCGAGCCCGAGCTGCGTCGCCGCGCCGTGCTGCAGTGCGCCTCGGTCACGGATCCGGGCGTGTATCGCGGACCTTACGATTTGGTGCTCGCCTCAGATCTCATCGAGCACCTGGCGCCCGAGGAGCTCGATCAGCTCTATCGCCTGATTCACCAACACCTGGCCGCGGATGGCGTCTTCATCGCGCACACCTTTCCGAATCTCTGGTATTACAGGTACGCCTACCCGCGCCAGCGCCGTCTCGCGGCCCAAGAGGGCAGGCCACCCTTGCCCGCCGAGCCACGCAGCCCCTACGAGCTGCAAATGCATATCAACGAGCAATCGCCGACACAGATGCGTCGCCAGCTCGGCGCGGTGTTCCCGCATGTCCTGCTTTGGGCCGGTGACCACGAGGAGCCGACGGGATCCCTGGCGCGGCGCTTCGGAAAAAGCGATTGGCGCGAGGCCCGCTCACTCTTTGCGATCGCCTCTCACCGGCCGGTCGATCCCGCCGGAGTCATCCAGGCACTGCAACGACCGCCGGAATACTGAGCGTCCATAAGCGGCTTTTGGGGATGGCCTTTCAAGCGGGCTCCTAGGGCTCCACCGAATCCCGCGCCGGCGTTGGTGGACTGCGCTGCGCTTGCCCCCCTACAGCGGGAGGCCAGCCAATCGACGCCGGCACCGCCAGCATCGGGGACGATCGCTGGACGGCTTCTTGGCATCGCAAGGGCGCGAAACCGTGCAGGCGCTCTTGGATCGGGTTTAGAATTCGCCGGCCCCGCGATCAGATGGAGTGACCTCGGTCCGCCGCCCCGTCGCGGTCCGCACAAGAACCTTACTCATGTACAAGCTCGTTGCCTTGGCTCGCGCCCTGCTCAACCGTTACCCCAGGCTCGTCTGGATCGTCTTCGAGGTCGCCAGCAAGATCCCCGGCGTCGGCGGATATCTCGAGCGGCGCTGGAACATTCGTCTGTTGCGTCAGATACGCTCAAGGCCCGTCGGATATCGTCTGCCGCTGAGCTCCGATCCTCGCCGCCTCAGTTCCGAGGCGCAGGTCATCTTAGAGGCGCTCGAGCGCTGAGCGAAGCGCGAGGCCGACCAAGCAGCGAGACGCGATCACTTGCGCTGGCGATGCACCAGCGCCGCGGTAGGACCCTATGCTGATCAGAAATAACCCCGACATCGACTTCGATCGCCTGAGCGACAGCATCCGCGCACGCCTGAAGCGCTATGCGCAGGGCGAGGAGCAGCGCCCCCCGGAATTCGATCTCAGCAAGAGGCCAGTGCGACGGCAGGCCGCCGTGGTCGGCTCGCTGGCCGAGCTTCTGGGGCTGGAGGATCAGGAGCTGGTGGAGCAGGCCTATCTGCTCCTGCTGCACCGTCCGCCGACGCCCGAGGAGCTTGCGCACTGTCTCGGCGAGCTGCGCGGCGGAGAGGACAAGGCGCAGGTGCTGGCATGGATCAGCAGCTCCGCCGAGGCGGATCGACAGCGCGAGCCCTTCCGGCAGCTGCGGGGCAACCGGCTCAAGCGCCGCCTGGTCCGTCTGCCGCTGATCGGCGGCATGGTCGCGACGCTCTTGACCTGGGCGCTGGCCTATCCCTACAGACGTTATGTCAATGCGCATCTCAACCAGCTCTATCGGCTGACGCGTGACCACAAGGCCGCCTTCGCAGACGGACTGGCCCAACAAGGGACCGCGCTTCGCGAGACCCAGGATGCGATTGAGCTAGACAAAGCACGCGAGCAGGCGCAGGCCGAGCAGGTTGCACAGCAGCTGACTGAGCAGCGTGCCGCATTCGGGCAGCAGCTCGCTGAGCAGCGCGCTACATTCGAGCAGCAGCTCGCTGAGCAGCGCGCTACATTCGAGCAGCGGCTCGCCGAGCGCGATCGGAAAATGCAGGCAATGCAGCAAGAAACCACCCTGCTCAAGCTGCGCGTCTCACAGGCCGACAGGCCTCCGCGAGCCGAGAGCGCCGCGATCATCCCCTCACAGTTCTCGACGGACGCGAGCGCCGAGGCGGGGCAAACGCCCGAGTCTCTTGCGGACGAGGCGCTCTATATCGCCCTGGAGGCGCACTTCCGCGGCTCGCCCGAAGCCATCGAGGCACGACTCGCCTACTATCTGCCCTTGCTGAAAGAGCACGCTGCCTGGCGCCAAGCCAGCCTAGCGGCGGCGGACATCGGCTGCGGTCGCGGCGAATGGCTGCAGCTTTTGAGAAGGGAGGGGATCGACTGCCTCGGCATCGATCTGAACGCGCACAATGTGCAGGCCTGCCAGGAGGCCGGGCTGCACATCATGAAAGCGGACGCATTGCAGTGGCTGGCCTCGCAGCCGGCGGACAGCGTCGGCTTGATCTCCTCATTCCACCTGATCGAGCATCTGGAGCCCGAGCGGCTGTTTCTGCTGCTGCGCGAAACGGCGCGGGTCCTGGTGCCCGGTGGCCTGATGATTCTGGAGACGCCCAATCCGGAGAACCTGGTCACGGGGGCGACCAACTTCTACATCGACCCAACCCATCGCCGTCCATTGCCCCCGGCCCTGGTGGAGTTCCTGGTCGACTATTACGGCTTCGGCGCCATACGTCTGCACCGCCTGAATCCGGTCGCCGACCAGCTCGCCCTGCAGGAGGGCTCAGAGACCGCGAAACGCTGCAACCACTATTTCTACGGACCTCAGGATTACGCCATCACGGCCGTCAAGCCGGGTGCTGAGGGAAGCGCGCAACCCACACCGCCATGAGCGGAGTGCTCCGTATCCATCAGCTCGCCGCGGCGACCGCCGTCGGCGACGGGGTCACCACCGGGATTTTCTTCACGCGTAAGCTCTTGCGCGCACTCGGCCATGACTCCGAGATCTATGCGTGCAGCATCCCGCCGGCACTCGGGGCGCAGATACTGCCCGCGCAGCGGCTGAACCAGGGCCAAACGGATCTCCTTCTGATCCATCATTCGATGGGGCATGATCACGACCACCTGATCGAGCGGCGCGGCTGCCCGAAGGTCCTGGTCTACCACAACATCACGCCAGCCGAGTTCTTCGAGCGCGGCAGCCCCAACTTCCATTATTCGCTCAAGGGCCGAGAGCAGCTCGCGCGCTGGCGTGAGCATTTCGTCGCTGCCATCGGGCTCTCGCCCTACAACAGCGAAGAGCTGGCGGCCATCGGCTATCAGAGGATCGCGACCCTGCCGATGCTGATCGAGCTCGAGAAGTTCGTGGCGAAGGCCAGCCGCGAGCCCTCCGGCTGGACGCTCGATCCGCGGCGTCCGCTTCTGCTCAGTGTCGGGCGCCTGGTCGAGAACAAGCGCCAGCACCTCTTGCTGGAGGCACTCTGGCATCTCAAGCGGATGAGCCCGGACGGCCGCCCACCACAGCTGGTCTTGGTTGGCGGCACCACCAGTCCCGACTATGCTCAGGCCCTCCAAGCCTATGCGGAGCGCTTGAATCTGGAGCGCGATGTGGTGTTTCCAGGCAAGTGCACGGACGACGAGCTGCGCTGGCTCTATGAGCACGCCGCTGGCTACTGGTGTGCGAGCGCCCACGAGGGCTTCTGCATGCCGCTGGTCGAGGCCGGCTTCTTCGGCGTGCCCGTGCTCGCCTTCGCGACGTCCAATATCCCGGCGACGCTGGGCGAGGCTGGACTCTTGATCCCTGAGCCAAGCCCCCGCCTCATGGCGGCGGCGACGCTGGAGACCCTGGAGCAAGCGCCCTTGCGCGAGCAGCTCATCGCGGCCGGCCGGCGCAATCTCGAGCGCTATTCGGAGGCCAGCCTGCTGCCGCGGCTCGCCGAGTTTCTGGCCGAGGTCATGGGCTCCAGGACGCACTCGGCCAAACCTCATTCGATCGAAACCCTTTCATGATCCCAAGCGCCATCCACCAATTCTCGATCGCCTGTCACGCCGGCGACGGCATCACCAATGGCATGCTGCTCACGCGGCGTCTGCTAAGGCACGCCGGCATCCCCTCCGAGATCTACTGCGAGGAGTGCGACGCGCCGCTGCGGGAAGAAACCCGTCCCTTCGACGACTATGTCTCTCGGCCGGATCAGATCCTGCTCATCCATCACGGCATCGGCAACGGCGTGGAGGAGCGCCTGCGCCGGCTCGCCGATCGCTGCCTCATGGTCTTTCACAACATCACACCGGCGGAGTTCTTCGACCCGGAGGACCCAATCCAGCCGATGCTGGCGCTCGGCTGGCGGCAGGTCGCGGACTGGAAGGCCTGGCTGGACGGGGCGATCGCGGATTCCGAGCAGAATCTGGAGCTGCTGCTGCGCCACGGCTACGACCGCGAAGGCTGCGAGGCGATTCCCCTGCTCGTCGACCTGGAGCGGCTCGGCGCCATTCAGCCCCAGCATGCCTGCCGCCCTTTGGACGATGGCTTTCGCCTGCTCTTCGTCGGACGGGTGATGCCGCACAAGAATCAGTTGGGGCTCGTTGAGACGCTGGACCATCTGCGGCGCATGACAGGTCGCGACGCGCGGCTGACGTTGGTCGGCAATCCGGTCGATGCGGCCTACCTGGCCCGTCTGGAGCAGGAGATTCGCGACCGCGGGCTCGAGCAAGCGGTGACGCTGACGGGCCGAGTCGACGAAGCGGAGCTGGCGCGGCACTTCCAGCAGGCCGATCTCTACGTGAGCCTGAGCCACCACGAAGGCTTTGGCATGCCGCTCATCGAAGCCATGGCCAACCGTCTGCCGGTGCTCGCCTACAATCCGCCCGAGAGCAACGTCGACCGCACGGTCGACGGCGGCGGTCTCCTGCTCGAGCGCGACGACCCGCTGGTCTGCGCCGCCTGCATCGCCGAGCTGATGGACAGCCCGCGGCTGCGGGCGCGGATGGTCGATCTCGGCGAGCGGCACCTCGAGTCCTTCCAGCCGCAGCGCCTCTACGAGCGGCTCGCCCGCTTCCTCGCAAAGCTCGATATCCAGCTGCCTCGGGCCGACTTTCACAGTTCGCGCCGAGCTCCGCTCAAGTATCGCATCGAAGGCCCCTTCGACAGCAGCTACAGCCTGGCGATCGTCAATCGCAATCTCGCCAAGGCGCTGGCCGCGCGCCATCCAGAGGCGGTCGGCCTCTACGCCACCGAGGGTCCGGGAGACCTGGTGCCCGACGCCGGCTTCCTGCGAGCCGAGCCGCTCCTCGAGGAGCTGTACCGAGCCGGATGCGACAACGCCGTGGCGGAGGCGACGCTGCGCCTGCTCTATCCACCGCGCGTCACCGGTATGAAGGGTCTCTACAACGGACTCGCCTGCTACGGCTGGGAGGAGTCGCTTCTGCCCTGGGAAACGGTCAGCGACTTCAACCAGCACCTGCAATGGATCACCACCATGTCGCACTACGTCTCGCGCGTGCTGATCGACAATGGGGTGAGCCTTCCGGTGCACAGGGTCGGGATCGGAGCGGACCACATTCTGCGAGCGCAGCCGGATCCAGGCGCACTGCCGCGGATCAAGCAGGGCTTCAAGCTGCTGCACATCTCTTCGTGTTTTCCGCGCAAGGGGGTCGACGTCCTGCTGAAGGCGTATGCGGAGGCCTTCAGCGCGGACGACGACGTGACCCTCATCATCAAGACCTTCCCCAATCCGCACCACGATATCGCGCGACAGCTCGCACAGTGGCGCAAGACACGTCGGCGCGCTCCCCATGTCACGCTCATCAATCGCGACCTGGCGGACGGCGCCATCCGTGCCCTCTATCAGCTCTCAGACGTCCTGGTCGCACCAAGCCGCGGCGAGGGCTTCGGGCTGCCCATGGCCGAGGCCATGCTCCATCAGCTGCCCGTGATCACCACCGGCTACGGGGGGCAGAGCGACTTCTGCACGGAAGAGACCAGCTGGCTGCTGGACTACCAGTTCGCGAGGGCGCGCACCCACATGGGCCAAAGCGCATCCTTGTGGGTCGAGCCCGACGCCGATCAGCTCGCCAGGCTGCTGGGCGAATTCCATCGCCATCATCGGGAAGGCACCCTGAGCGGCTTTACGGCGGAGAAGCGCGAGCGCGCCTATGATCTCGTCGCCCGCGACTTCACCTGGGATGCCGTTGCGGCGCGCGTCGATGGCGCGCTCGATCGGGAGCGCAGGCGCCCTCTCTTCGACCCCAAGCTCTCGCTTGGCTGCATCACGACTTGGAACAGCAAGTGCGGAATTGCCGTTTACAGTCGCAAGCTCCTTTCCGCGATGCTCGATCGCGTCGTCATCCTGGCCAACGACGATGCGACGCTAACCGCTACCGATAGTCCGCACAAGGTCGAGCGATGCTGGACATCTGGACAGCGCGATAACTTGAAACGATTGGAGCACAGCATTCTGCGCGCTGGGCTTTCCCAAGTTCTCATCCAGTTCAACTTCGCATTCTTTCGTCTCGACGCGCTCAAGCGGCTCCTTGGATCTCTTCGTCGCAACGGCATTCAGACGCTCATCACCTTCCATTCCACCGCAGACGTCAATGCAGGCGAGGAGACGCTTTCGTTGCGGTCGCTCTTGCCAGAGCTCCAGCACTGCACACGCATCTTCGTGCACGGCGTTCAAGATCTGAATCGCCTTAAGTCTTGGGGGCTGAGCGCCAACTGCACACTCTTTCCGCACGGCGTGGATCCCGATCGCTCGACCACCCGCAATGATCCGCCGGCATGGCTGGCCGGCAAGCGGATCATCGCCAGCTACGGCTTCCTGCTCCCGCACAAGGGAATTCCGCAGTTGATCGAAGCGTTCGCAAGCCTGCACGCGAAACGTCCCGATACGCATTTACTGCTCCTTAACGCAGAGTACCCTATCCCCGAGTCACGGGAGGTCACCGCACACTGCGAGCGGCTCATCAGAAAGCTTGGCCTCCACGACGACGTTACGCTCATCAACGACTATCTCGAGGATGGCGAGTCGCTTGCCTGGCTCTCGCTGGCGGAGATGATCGTCTTCGCCTATCAGCGGACCCAGGAATCGTCCAGCGCGGCCGTGCGCTGGGGCCTGGCGACCGGCCGACCGGTCCTCTGTACGCCGCTGGACATCTTCGAAGACGTGGCGGACGCGGTGCACTTCCTCGCCGGCACCTCGCCATCCGATATCCGCTCCGGGGTCGAGGCGCTGCTTCGCGACCCTCGGCGACAGGCCGAGCTGCAGGCGCGGCAGCAGGCATGGCTGGAGCAGCACGATTGGGCAAGGCTCTCGCGCCGTCTGGCGAATCTCTGCACGGCGATTCGCCTCAACGCCGCGGACGCGACAGCGGTCGATCGTCAGGCGGGCGCCTGAGACCATGCGTCTGCTCGTCGATCTGCAGGCCTGCCAGTCGATCAGCCGCCTCGGCGGGATCGGCCGCTATTCGCTCGACCTCGCGACGGCCATGGCCCGCCACGCGGGCGGGCATGAGCTGCGCATCCTGTTGAGCGACCTGCTTCCGGACAGCATCCCAGGGCTCTACCGGCACTTCTCGCAGCTGCTGCCGCGCCACCAGATCCAAGTGCTGCAGCTCCCCGGCCCCGTGGCCGAGAGCAATCCCGCCAATCTGCCGCGCGCGCGCGCGGCAGAGCTGATTCGCGAGGCCTGCATTCATCGCCTGCAGCCCGACATCGTGCATGTCGCCAGTCTCTTCGAGGGATTTCTCGACGACGTGGCCTGCTCCGTGGGCGAGCTTGTGCCAGGCGACACCACGGTCGTAACCCTGTACGACCTCATTCCGCTGATGGCCCAGGAGCAATACCTCGCGACGCCGAGCACGCGTGGACACTATTTCCGCAAGCTCGACAGCCTCAAGCGGGCCGGGGGGCTCCTGGCGATCTCCGAATTCTCGCGGCGCCAATGCATCGACGCACTCGACATCGCCCCGGAGCGCGTCGTCAACATCGCCGCCGGCGTCGATCCCAAGTTCCGCCCGCTCGCATTGCCGCCCGATCGGATCGCGGCACTGCGAGATCGCTATGGCATCCGCGATCGCTTCGCCCTCTTCGCCGGGAGCTTCGACAGCCGAAAGAACCATGCGCGCCTGATTCAGGCCTATGCGCGAGTCCCCCGGGATCTGCGCCACGGGCGTCAGCTCGTCATCATCGGCAACGGCTGGCAGGGCCTCTATCAAGAGCTGAGTCGCCTGGGTGAGGCGGCGGGCCTCGGCGAGCACGAGCTCGTCTTCACGGGGCACGTGAGCGACCAAGAGCTGCTGGAGCTCTACAATCTTTGCGAGCTCTTCGTCTTCCCTTCCCTGTCAGAAGGCTACGGCCTTCCGGTCCTCGAGGCGATGGCCTGCGGCATCCCGGTCATCGCCTCCAATACCACGAGCATTCCGGAGGTGGTGGGCCGTCAGGATGCGCTATTCGACCCCTACTGTGTCGACGCCATCGCGGCCAAGATCGCGCAAGCCCTCGAGGACGCGGGATTCCGCCGCGCGCTCGCCGAGCACGGCCTGGCTCAAAGCCGGCATTTCACCTGGGATGCCGTGGCGAAGCGCGCCTGGGAGGCGATCGAAGTTCGTCATGACAAGACAGGCACGGCCCCCAAGCCCGCACCTGGTGCACTCGAGACCGATCGGATCGAGGCGTTGCGCAAACTCGAGCTCGGCCGCATCGGACGCGCGCGCGTGCGTGCACGCATTGCAGCGGCGCTCGCCGCGAACGATCGCTGTCTGATCGAGACCAGTCCGGCTGTCCGCCGGATCGGCTGGATCACCCCCTGGGGCGGCAACGGCGCGATCGCCCGGGACGCCAAGGCCCTGATGGGGGACAAGCTCCCGGAGTGCCGCATCCTCGCCCCGGAGAATCTGACCGAGGACTTGCTCGACGCCTCGAACGTCACGGCCTGCTGGAGCCCCAGGGCATCGGATCTGCGCGCCTTGGCGTGCAGCGTGGCGACTCAGGAGCTGGACACCCTGGTCGTTCACATCCATGACGAGCTCTTTCTGCCGCAGCCCCTCGCGGGCTTTCTTCGCGAAATGATCGCCACCGGCCGACGACTCTATCTGATGCTGCATGCGATCAGCGAGCCGCTGGCCCCGTCGCTCATCGATTCTCTGGGGCTTTGCGACGGGCTGTTCGCCCGCTCGCGTCAGGCCGAAGCGGCCTTGGCGCAGCACGGCATCGCACAGCTTGCCGGGCTTGAAGACGGCCAGCTCGCTGACGCGCTGTGGGATCGCCTGGCGGGACGCCATCGCGCCTGAGGCAGCGCCAGGGCGGCCCGCTCAGCCCCCTTCGATGACAGAAGCCCCAAGGCGATTTCCAGGGAAGCCTATACCAGGGAAGAGGTCGAAGCGCCGGCTTCATCGCTCGGCCGAGCGACCTCGGGTCGGGTCAGCCGCTCAATCCGTGGGAGCGGCGCCCCGCCGCGACTGAGGCGGTCGGAGCTGACCCGTCGCGCCGGGGCGGCGCTCCCACGCAATGCCTACCCGATGGCGCGTGATCGAATCGCCTTTGGTAAGAGGACTCTCGGAAATCGCCCAAGGGACGCGAGCACTGATGTCGCTGCCGTCCACCGCCACTCACGCCGACGGCTGAGGAAGGGATCGCACATCATTCGCTTCCCCCTATACCACCAGCGGCATCGCTGAGGTGTCGTCGCACATGGGGGTGCCGGCGCCTCGCCCGCTAGCGGGCGATTCAGCCGGTCTCTTGCGCGTAACACCGCGAAGACCGGGAAACCATCGCTGGACGGCTTCTAAGGCGATTTCCGAGAATCTTCGTACCAAAGGTGCGTCGAGACGCGTCGTCAGGCGGGCCTTGCGTGGGAGCGCCGCCCCCGGCGCGACGAAGCCTGCTCCGGCCGCCCCAGTCGCGGTGGGGCACCGCTCCCACAGGTCGAGCCCCTGACGTGTCCTTCGCGCCTTTGCGGTTCCGATTGCCGAATCTAGGTTCATAGCTCGGCCGAGCGACCTCGGGTCGGGTCAGCCGCTCAATCCGTGGGAGCTGCGCCCCGCCGCGACTGAGGCGGTCGGAGCTGACCCGTCGCGCCGGGGCGGCGCTCCCACGCAATGCCTGCCCGATGGCGCGTGATCGAATCGCCTTTGGTAAGAGGACTCTCGGAAATCGCCCAAGGGACGCGAGCAGTGATGTCGCTGCCGCCCATCGCCACTCACGCCAACGGCTGAGGAAGGGATCGCACATTATTCGCTTCCCCCTATACCACAAGCGGCATCGCTGAGGTGTCGTCGCACATGGGGGTGCCGGCGCCGAGCACCTCGCCCGCAAGCGGGCTCCTACAACGGCGCCGCTCGCGTAGAAGCCCGCTTGCGGGCGATTCAGCCGGTCTTTTCGCGTAGCACCGCCAAGACCGGAAGACAAGCGCTGGACGGCTTCCAACGGCAAACACCCCTTATAAGTACGGTCTTATTGAGTTAGCCTCTTAGGCGGGGGAGACGAAGAGATTGGGAACGTCTTCCGCTCCCGACGCGAGAACCCTGCTCGATCCTCGCCTGGCCGCCCCAGGAGGCCAGACAGTCAAAGCGCTCCGTCGGCAGCGACGTTGGGCTTCCTAGCAAAGCCCGACAGACACGGAAAGCCTTCACGGCCTCTAAGCCTTCGCCAGGCTCGCGATTCGAGCGAGCGGTCGCGTCAGCCAGGATCGGCGTGCTCTGGTCTCCAGGAGCGAAGATCCTCGCATGGCCCCGTGGGCCGAGGCGCGCCAGTCGTTTGTTGAAAGCACAGACAATCGATCGAGGAATGTATCGATGGACGAGCAGAAACACATCACTCGGCCCTTGGCGGCCCTGCCCTTGCTGGGGATCTTGGCGGCCTCGACCGCCGGCGCAGTCGTGCCGGTGGAGGTCGGAGAGCAGGATGGTCTCATCGGCTTCGGCGCCGTGATCAAGAGCCCCCAGCGCGAGGCTGAGCTCGGATCCGGCATGGCGGTCGGAGACTTCAACGGAGACGGCATGGCCGACCTGGCGGTGGGCGCACCGCGTCAGGCGTCCAGTCGCGGTATCGAAGAGGCCGGCGTCGTCTCGATCTTCTATGGTGGCGGTGCCATGGCACCAGACCTCGGGGTAGTGGAAACTGTCGACGACGGCGTCGAGGACGTCGTCCTGGAGGGTGCCGAGACCAACGGATTCGTTGGTCAGATGCTCGCCGCCGGCGACCTCAATGGCGACGGTATCGATGACCTCGCCATCGTGGCCCAACGGGTCAACGACACCGGAGCCCCGGTCGATCCGGAAGACGCCGAGATCTTCGTCCTCTTCGGCTCCTCGAGCCTTTCCGGCACCAAGACGCTGAGCGGCGTCGCCAATGCCGTGATCCGCCGCCAGGATTCCATGCACGTCGCCGCCATCGCCATCGGCGACATCAGTGGAGACGGCGTTGCCGATCTCGTCTTCAGCGACGACCTCACGGACTCCGTCACCCACCCGCCTGTCGCGCCCCGCGTCGATGGCTTTCCGCGCGGCATCAATGGCGCAGTCTATGTTTACTATGGAGGCCGACTCGATGGTGAGTTGGACCCAGAAGAAACGGCGGACGCCATCATCATGCGTAATGGCGGCGAGGGTATCTTCCAGGTCAAGGGCATTGCGGTTGGTAACGTCGATGGTAGCGGTGCGGCCGATCTCCTCCTCGGCGCACCTGCCGAAGATAGCGGGATCCTGCCCCTTGAAGAGGCTGGCGCTACCTACGTGGTACCCGGAGGCGGGAGCATCAATTATTTGCTCGACATCGACGCGATCGCGACCAGCCGCATCTACGGCGGCGTCAAGGGGGATCAGGCCGGCGAGCGTCTCGCCAGCGGCGATATCGATGGCGACGGCACCGACGACATCATCATCGGCGCGCCCTTGTCGGGCTGGGGCGAGACGAGCACCACCGGAAAGGGACGTGTCTATCTCGTACTCGGCAAACACCAGGAAGCCGAGATGGATCTCTACGACCAGGCGGACGCAACCTTCGCGCTGAGCGAATCGGTCGCGCGCATCGGCTTCAAGACCGGCAATGCCCTGCTTGTCGGCGACGTCGATGGCGATGACACCGAGGACCTGATGATCTCCAGCACCAATGCCTTCGCGCGCAGCGGCACCAACGGCTGGACTCACGTCCTCTACGGCCGCACGAGCTGGGCCTCCAGCTACGAGCTCGACGTCGAGGCCGACATTGCGGTCGTCGCGCCCGAGTCCACCCCCACGCCATCTGATCCACTCTCCGCCGGACGCATGGGATCCACACTAGGGCTGGGCGACTTCGATGGCGATGGCCACGCCGATATCGCCCTCGGCGCCCCCTGGGGCAAGGGCAACAACTCCATGGTCGGCAACGGCTGGGTCGGCGTGCTCTTCGATCCCGTGCGTGGCGCACGCGAGCGCTTCGACTGGCAGGTCGCGGAGATCTATATCGCAACCCTGGGCTATGCCCCGGACGACGAAGGACTCCAGTACTGGGTGGAGAATCTTGGCGCAGGGATCGGCTGGACGCCGACCACTGTCGCACAGAGCTTCTTCGACGCCCCTCTGGTCGAAGCGATGTACCCACCCGACCAAGACTACGGCGTATTCATCAACGCGCTGTACCAGAACCTGTTCGGACGTAGTCCGGATGATGCCGGCTATGCCTATTGGCTGAACGAACTGCAATCCGGCAGCACCCAGCGCAACGAGATGATCATCGCCCTGATCAATGGCGGCTGGGCAAATCCGGACGCCGCTCAAGATATGAAGCGTTTCAGCAACCGCGTTCAAGTCGCGCTCCGCTTCGTCGCCGAGCAAGCCGAGCGCGGCATCGTCTACAGCCAACTGAGCGGCACCGATCAGGAGGCACTGCGCCAAATGGGCAGCGACGTCTTGAGCGCGCTCACGGCCGATCCGGCAACGCGTGACGCCGCCATCGCTCAAATCCCGGCACTGCTGGATTCCCTCGACTGAGTCGAGCTTACCGCAAGAAGAAGATGCCCCCTCGGGCCTTTTCCCGAGGGGGGCGAGCAACAAGGCAAAACCGGGCCTTGGTCATCAGTTGGGCCGGTAGGGCGGACGAGCGAGAGCGAAGTCCACCGAATCCCGCGCCGACGTTGGTGGACTGCGCTGCTAGACTATGAGAGTAATCCAAGCGCACCGCGAAGATCGCAGATTGCTGTAGGCTGGGCCGACGCAGGAGGCCCAACAATCAGAGCGTTAGGCTAGCCGCCATGTTGGGCTTCGTACCTCAGCCCAACCTACGCAGAATTTCTTCACAGTCTCAAGCGCGAAGTCCACCGAATCCCGCGCCAGCGTTGGTGGACTGCGCTGCGCTTGTCCACCCTACGGGCGACAACCAGCCGAAACCATGATCGACGCCCCAACCCGCATCACTCGGTCGCCCTGTTTGCCCGGCCTACAGGTGTGCCAATTTCTGGAAACCGCCTGAGAGAGCGATACGCCACACTCGGCAGACCGCCCCCACCAGCTATGAGCCAGTCAAGGAGGCGAATAGGCTCGGAATGCTCGCGATTGCGGCATCGCGTGTCGTGGCCTCATAGGTCACGTCCGCAATGACATCGCGTCCGATCTGACGTAAGAGCGCTTGATCGTCCTCGCTCAAGTCGCCGTAGACGATCCCGTTGTCGGCCTGATAGTCGGCGAAGGCCAAGGCCACTTCCACTTGATTGCCGAATCGCGCCATGTCTTGAGCGGCATCAGGATTGGCCCAGCCACCATTGATCAGGGCGATGATCATCTGGTTGCGCGCGACGCGCCCAGACTCCAGCTCGTCGAGCCAATAGGCATAGCCTTCCGCGTCCGCCGAGCGGCCGAAGATATTCTGATAGAGGGCCTCGATCAGCGGGCCGAAGCCTTGCGTCTCCGGATACTTCTCTCGAACCAGGGGCTGATCGAAGAAGCTCTGTGCGACAGTGGTCGGCGTCCAGCCGCGCCCGGCCTCGATCTGATCGACCCAATACTGCAGACCTTGGTTGTCCGGCGCATAGCCCATGGTCGCGATGTAGATCTCGGTCACCCGCCACAGGCTGTCGCGATCGACGGCGGCCGTCGTTACGGAAACGACATTGGAATACTCGCTGACACCCTGACCGTTGTAGGCGCGGACGCGATAGAAATAGTCCGTGTCGAGTGACAGCCCAGTAATCGCCTGGCTCGTCGCAGTGCCGACATCGAGCTGCGCGAATCCGGAGACGAAATCGACGAAGTCGGCGCTCTCCGAGACATCCAGCGCATATCCCTCAGCGCCGTCCGCGCTGCTCCACATCGCGGTGAAGCCGGTCTGCGCCACCTCTGCAGCCGACATGGCAATCGGGGCCGTGGGCGCGGTCTGAACGCTCGCGCGGTAGCCGGCGATGATGTCCTTGGTCTGGCCAATGAGGCGGGCATTGTCTCCGTCCGAGGCATCGCCGGCGGGCGTGCCCTGATAGGTCTTCGACGGCGTCGAAAAGAGTGGCGCGGGGTCGTAATAGCCGCCGAAGCCGTCCGAGTCGTAGGCCATGATGGTGTGGTAGTCCTTGCCATCGGTCCCGGCGAAATACCAACCGGCGGAGTACTGGCCATCCAGATAGGTGTTCGGTCCAGGGCCGGACGCCTGGTACTTCGAGTGATCCGCACCAAGGTTGTGGCCGACTTCGTGGGTCATGGTATTCCCGATGGCGACTGCGCGAATCGAGGTTACGGTATGGGCATAGTCGGCATGTCCAGACCAGTTGGCCAGGAGATAGCCCAGCCCGGTATAGCCATAGGCGCTTCCGGTGTCGATGAGCATGGCGACCAGATCGGCGCCGTAGGTGTCGCGCGCGCTCGCGACATCGGCGAAGACGCCGGAGCCTGCTTGCAGGGCGATCAGGTCCTTGTCCAAGGAAACGGCCGAGTAGCTGACGGCCATGTGGTGCACCAGCCGAAAGCTCAGATCCAGACCGGTATTCTGAGCTGCCTGATTCATACGGTTCACCGCATCTTGAGCAAAGCCTTCCATGCCGCCATTCGAGCCGACCCAGGAGGCAGCCCCTGTTTCGTACACGATCAAGATATCCACGACCGTCGCCTGAGCCGTCCGCGCCCAGGGGAGCGCGAGCACGACGAGCATGATTGCGAGCAACCATCGATGAAGCGATAACCTTGCCATGCCTAGGTAATTCACGGTGCTAACCTCGTTTCGAAAACGTCTGAGATGTTCCAAAGCACTCGCCCCATCAATTGACTGGTGGAATGCGCGGCGGCAGGTGATAGACAGGCCCCATCAGACGCCGGTCGATCTCTTGCACCTCGCCAAGACCTGAGGCGGTCTCGCCGACCACGCGGTAGCGGTAATCGCCCCCCGGGGCGTCGACCGTCATCAGGAAGCTGTCGCGGGTCACCGTCATGGAGAAGGTCGCCAGGTCGCTCCCGGTGATCCTGCCATTCAGGGACAAGATGCCCGCGGCAGGTTGAGAGGCGGCATTGATGTCGACGACCCAGGCGACATCCGGAAAGAGCTCGATCGCCAGGCTCGACGGCAGGCTGGCTGCCTGAGCTGTACGAGCGGACCCAGCCGCAGCCACCACCTCTGGTAAGAAAATCTCGGACTGGAGCTGGACGCCGCCCGAGCGCGTGACGAAGGGCTCGGCACTCATGCTGTCCTCCCTAGTGCTCACGACCTCCGCCAAATAGCTCGGCGTGACCGCGCGAAGGACGCTGGGCGGGGCCTCTTGTGCGCCCGACATCCCCGTCAGTAGCGTGAGAGAGACGAGGAGCGCCGGCGCAGCCGCCCTCGCGGAGCGACGCCGGCCGCGCGGCCCCTCCAGCCGGGGCCTGTCGACGCCCAGAATCTGTAAGATTTCGCGCTTGGCTGATTCGGCGCCAGCCTGGAAATGGTTCATGCTGTCCATCCTGTCTAAAGGTTTGAGAGGCTGTCTGGAAATCATGGTCGAGACATTTGTAGGGGCGAATTCATTCGCCCCTGGTCCGGCGGTTGGGCGAATGAATTCGCCCCTACACGTTTTTCCAGACAGCTTCTGATGCTGAAATGCGGACATGCTTGCGATCTTAGGGCCGTGGGACGCATGCCAACCCCGGATGAAACCGGGCCAGGTACGCCGTTGCACACCCGGCGTGCCAATTATTGACCGATGTCTCGCCAGATTCTGTGACCTGTCGCATCCTGCCGGGTGCGGCAAGGCGCCGCCGCCGAACTTCGAGGCCCTGACACGCAAAGTGACGCGTCCGGCTCCGGATTGGGTTTGCGAGCGGCTTCGGGCGCGGTAACGGGGGGGGGCGCTTCGCGCCCATTGATGCCTGCAGACCAGTGTGCCGACAGTGTCGCGCCCACGCATCTGCGGGGCGGGGTGAGGAGGCTTCCCAGCGTCGCTGCTGTTGCGGGCGCCGTTTTCCGCAACCGGCTCTAGTTGTCCTTCTGCCCAGTTACGGGCCTGTTTCGCCTCGTCCAAGGTTGACGAGGCTGGGCGTGCCGATTAGGCTTAGGAAAGCTCTTTTGTGAAGATGCAACAGTTGCGAGAAGCCCAGCGGTTGCGTCATCTTGGAGGGCGGGCAGCAGTTCGGCGTCGCGCAGCCCGGGGATAGCGTTGGCGGTCGCGGCCGAGTGGTGTAATCTACATCATGCTACCTGAGCAGATTGCGCTATCACTCACCCAAAGCATTCATCGCACTGAACGGAGTTACCTGACATGTCAAGACCACAAGATTATGGAACCCTCGAGCGCGTCCTGGAGATCTACGCCGGAGTGTGGGGCGCTGCCGCCGACGCGGAAGGCGCCGACTACTGGGTCGCCAAGATTGGCGAAGGCTGGAGCTACGTTGACGTTGCGGCCAGCTTCTTCGACCAGTGGCGCGTCCAGAACGAGTACGAGAACAGCGACGGCTCCCCGCTTGCTGGCGATGACTTCCTGACCGCCCTCTACCAGAATATCTTCAAGGTCGATACACCGGATACCGAAGGCTTCGAGTACTGGCAGGGCCGCATGGCCGAGCTTGGCGTTACCGATTACGACAGCGCCGACGTTGGCACCCTGGTCATGGAGATGATCGATGGCATGTGGGCCAACGAAGACAACGTCGACACCGTTCAGGTCCTCTATCAGAACTGGATCGAAGCCAGTCTGCAGTTCTACGACGAGCAGAAAGAGCGTGATCTGACCCCCTTCAGTGAGCTGAGCCGGTCCGATCAAGCCGCCTTCCTGATGGCGGCCTCCGATCTGGTCGACGGGATCGACGAGACCTCGACTCCGCAAGACATCGAGAACGCGGTCTGGACCGCGATGGATGCGATCACCTCCGACGCCTACTTCACCCTGACCTACGGCCAGGACAACATCGTGGGTGACGGGCTCGACAACACCTTCATGGCGCCTGTCGTGCAAACCGAAGAGGGCGTTCTGGCCAACACCCTGGAAACCGGTGACGTGGTCAACGGCGCGGGTGGTGTCGATACTTTGCAGGTCGACTTGATCGACTCGGGAGACGTTGGGGACGTTGGAGATGCGCCTGCGATCTCTGCAACGACGAACGAGGTCGAGCGCGTCTTTCTGCGTCAGCAGAGTCCGCAAACCGACTTTTTCGTCAACAATTCGACGATCGACGCGGAAAAGATGCTCGGTGTTCAGGAGTGGTGGAGCGACAACAGCCGCTCCGGCATCCAGATCGAGGACATCCGTTCGATCCCGGAGCAGACGACCTTCGGGATGCGCGAGACGGATCCGGGCGTGAGCTACACTGCGTATTTCGATCCGGCTCAGGTGTCCGAGGATCGGCTGCAGGATATCGACTCCAGCCTGACCCTGCGTCTCGAGGACACCGCAAATCCGGGCTCGCTGGAGAACTTCCCCGTCGATGGAGTGATCTTCTCGTTCGACGGGATGCAATACACCATCGACCTCGACTTGGGTGAAGGTGCGGAGCGTACCTATGACGCCCTTCTGGCGGCGGTGAACGCTGGGCTGGCAGCCGAAGATGCGCTCAGTGGCCTGACCGCAACCCTGAACGCGGACAATTCCCTCACCATCACCGACCCCAACGGCGGATCGTTCGAGGCGGTCGGCTATTCCTGGATCGATGACATCGTGCCGCCTGCCGGGACCCTGAACTGGGATCTCGTCGTTGGCGCACCCGTTCAGGAAGATGTCCCGATCGAGACCGATGTGGTCTTGGACTTCGTCGGCCGCAGCTCCCAGGGCGGTATCCTCGATATCGGCTCCATGGGCGACGGCGGCGTCAACGTCTTCAATGTCACTGTCGATCGCAGCAGTTGGCTGACCAGGATGGAGTCGCGGAGCGACCTGGGTGCTGGTGACCGCAACCTGGAGACGGTCAACCTCGCGAGCGGGGCGAATGCTGGCGATCTCACCGTCGGCACTCCGGTCGAAGGTCAGACCGGCGAGCTGGACGGTCGTGTCGTGAATGGTCTCACCGATCTTCAGACCATTGATGGCAGCGGCTTCCTGGGTGAGCTGAATCTCGGCATTGTCCTGACCGATGACGCCATTGATCGCTATCTCGCCGGAGCCACCGAAGAGGTGCCGTTCATCTACACAGGCAGCGAGCAGAACGACAACTTCACCATTGATGGCTCGCAGGCGGTCGCCCTGACTGGCGATACCGACTTCGGGTTCGATGTGCTCATGGGGGGGGGCGACGATCGGCTGAATATCGACCTGCCCAATTCCGCTACCACGACTGTGGATGGGGGCGAAGGCGACAATGTCATCGCGGTTAGCCGCAGTCATGGCGATACGACCGATACGACCTTCGAAGGCTTCTCCAACTTCCAGATCTATGAAGTGGAAGGTACCGGAATCCAGCAGATCGGCGGCTTATGGCAATTGGTCTTCGACAACACGACGCATGACTTCTCCAGCATGTCGGGCGTCGAGAATGTCGTTATCGCGACAGACGGTGTCTCGGTAGGCTTCCCGTTGTTCGATAATGTCGTCGCCAACGCCGGCGACAATACCACCCTGGTCGATCTCGAAGACGGCACCATGGTGACCGTCTCGGGTAAGAATCAGACGCTCGGAGACAACAGCAACAACGATCAGCTCTTCGGTCCCCTCCAGATTCAGGGCGCCGACGGCGAGACGCTCGATATCGATCTGGACAACACGGCGCGCGTCGATGGCCGTCTGCGCATCGACTCCCTGCAAGTCGAAGATGAGCCTCTCCCAGCAACCAACGAGAGCGCGGTTCGCACCGTCAACCTGACCTCCGGCGGCGAGCGCGACACCGTCAATAGCGTGGTCGATTTCCAGGGCGAGCGCGTTACGGCCCTCAACTTGGACGGCTCGCAGGATCTGGGCGTCCGTATCACCGATCTGGCCTCCGAGCCGGTCGAGTCCGGCGAAACCCCGGCGATGATGGTGAATGGCGCGGCTCTGGAAGCGGATCTCACCATCGGCATGGACGCGGCCTTGCTCGACAACGAGGATGACGACACGCTCACCGCAACGGCCGGCGACGACGACGTGCTCATGCTGTACGGCACTGTCGATACCAACGCGACCATTTCCGACTTCGATGTGATCCAGTTCGGTAAGCGTGGTGATCTGGGCTTGGTGACCCGTGTCGGAAGCGCCACTGCCGATACCGTCCTTCGTGGAGCGACTGGAACCTTCGACGCGACCAACACGGACACGGGCAGCTATGTGATCGCCCGCCTCAATGGCGATCTGCGTCTCGAAGCGCTTTCCGGCGATATCACCGTGGATATCGGTGACGATACTGGTAACGACGGCCAGGTCTTGGCTGCCGCTGCGGCGACGTTGGAATTCGTTGCCACGGGCACACCGGGGGCACTGAACCTCAATGTTGTCCCCGAGGTGGCTGCGGGCACCTTCGGGCCAGGGGCAAGCACCGTTGTTGTTGAAGGTTTCGAGACCATCAACGTCGATCTTGACCGCAGCAATTCGGTCGGGCCCGAGAACCTGTTCTCGACCCTGGATCTGAATGACGATGCTCGCACGCTGACGCTTCAAGGCGGAAACGAAGACGTGGCGATCACCATGGAGCTTGAGAATGCGCTGAATACCGCCTTGACGACGGTCGACTTCAGTGAGTTCGAGGGTGAGTTCCGCGTGCCGCTGGGCTGGGATTCGACCGAGGGCAGCAATGGGACCATCGTGGCCAACGAATACGATTTCGTGTTCGATATCGGTGGCGATAATACCGTCATCCCGGTCGGTGTGGGTGCCAATACTGCTGATGTTGGAGAAGAGTGGTTGGTGACCTTTGGAGTTGGAGCTTTGGCTGACGGCGAGTCCATCACGATCGACTTTGCTGGTAGCCAGTACGTCTTTACGAACGATACCGGAGCGGATATCGCCGCGGCGGCCATCAACGCGAGTATCATCGCAGACGCTGCCAATGCGCCGAGCGGCTTTGACATCACTGCCAACGGTGCCAATATCCAGCTGACAGCAACGAACCCGGGAGACATGGCGGCCGCGGCTCCGGTTGTGACGCTCGAGCCTGGATCCGCCGTGGCAACCGCTCAAGCTCTCTTTACTCCCGGCGAGTTGGCTCCTGCGACGCTTCCTTACGAAATCGTCACGACCTTGTCCGATTTCGTTACAACGTTCCAATTCACGGAGGATGCGAACGAAGCGGGCGTGGTCTGGCAGATCGACAACTTCCAAGCGTTCGATGTGCAAGGCAATGTCAACCTTGGCAACGCCTCTGTGATTGACCTGCGCGATCTGGGTGTCGATAGTGCTTCTGATATCGATATCGCGGACGCGGCGACCTGGTGGGGTGCGCTCTCTGCGGAAGAGCAAGCCGACTTCGATCTGGTCGCCAATCCGGGCTTGAATGTTGCCGGCAACACGGTGGTGACTTCAAACGAGGGTCTGGACTTCACCATCCTGCTGACTGGTGTCGACTGGAACGATCTCGCGAACGAGAACTTCCAGGGCATCGCCTAAGCTATCCGGCGGGCTTCCGAAGCCCGTCGTCCTGAACTGGGCTGCGCCTTTGGGCGCAGCCTTTTTTCTTGGAGGTGCTCATGTTCCGAGACATGAAACCGTTGGATCGGGACCAGCATCGGTGCTTACGTCTCGCTCCGAATCAGCCCTTTCTGCACGCAGCCAAGGAGATGCTGGTTTCCGTGGTGGCCGCAGAAGCATCTCAGATTGCCCGTGAGTACGTCATCGTCTTTCCAGGTGGTGAGTCGGGGCTCCCCGCCGCGCTCTTGGGCGCCCAAGAAGGCGTCAACGCCTATGTCAACGAGCAGGGGCAGTGGGTCGGACGCTACATTCCGGCCGTCGTACGCCGTTATCCCTTTCAGCTCCTCTCGCGCGGTCCAGTGGACGAAGGCAAGGCAGGTGAGACCCGCTTCGCCATTCTCATCGACGAGTCCGCGCCTCATTTGGCCGAGACCGCCGGTGAGCGTTTGTTCACTGACGCGGGTGAGCCGACCGCGACCTTGCTACGGGTTCAGCAGGTACTGACGGCCTTGGAGCAGGAGCGGGTGCGGACCAATGCCTTGGTCTCCCAGCTCGATCAGCAGGGGCTCTTGGTGGACCGTGTGGTCAAGATTCAGCCGTCGGGCCAGGATGTTCGTCAGGTCTCTGGCTTGCGCGTCATCGATCCCAAGCGGTTGAACGGCTTGACGGCCGACGCCCTGAAGGCGTTGCACACGACTGGCGCGCTGGAGCTTGCGTACGCGCATCTCCTCTCTCTTTCCAACCTGAGGGATGGCTGGCTCGCCAAGCGCTCAGCGGCACCGCAGATCGATATCATGGACTTCTCTCTGGCGGACCCCCTCAATTTCAATCTTCACTAAACTGCGCTGCATGACCAGCTGGGCGACCATGGCCGCTGTCTTGCGGTCAGGCACCGATTGCGTGACGCGGACATTGTGAGCTCACAAGCCCAGCCTGATGCCGCAGCGGACAATGGAGCGAATGACTCGTGACTGAAGCGATGACACAGAAGATCACCATCGACGGCAAGGATTACGCTGTGGGTAAGTTAAGCGAGGAGGCTCGCAATCAGGTCGTGAATCTGCGTGTTTGCGACCAAGAGATCGCCCATCTCAAGCAGCGTTTAGCCATTGCCCAGACCGCGCGGGCCGCCTATGCCAGTGGGCTGAGGAAGGCGTTGGCGTCGGCCGAGGTGGTCGAGCATTGATTGTTTGTGTCCAGCTCCTGGCTGCGGGGCTCCTGTTTTCTGGGGCGCGACCTTGATACTGAGGCACGGACGTCGCTCCGCGCCGCACCCCGTCAGGCGTCGCCTGAAACGAACATGTCTTGCATTTGCCATGTCCGCATCTAGGCGGCCGTGTTATCCTTAATCCCTAGCAAGTTGGGCGCGCGGCTCGGTCACGCACGCCAATCGCCACTGTCTCGGAATGGAAACGCCAAACAGGGGGGCGTCCGTGTTATCAGCATTTTCCGGGAAGCGAGTGCTGTTGCTGCAGGGGCCGATGGGGCGCTTCTTCGCGCGGTTGCGTCGCGATCTGCAAGCGGCCGGTGCAGAGGTCTTCAAGGTCAACTTCTGTGCGGGAGATCGGCTCTTCTATCCGACGGGTGCCATCGATTACCGGGGTACCCTTGACGACTGGCCTGACTTTCTTGCCGAGCTTATCGATCGGCTGAAGATCGACGGTGTCTTCCTCTTCGGCGATTGTCGGCACTACCACATTGTCGTGCCCCAGGTCGTGCGATGGCGACACACTGCGCTCTATGTCTTCGAAGAAGGCTATATTCGGCCCGACTACATCACCATCGAAAAAGGCGGCACCAACAGTTTTTCTGCCCTGCCGCGCGATCCGGGGTTCTACCGCTCCCAGCCCAGCCCGGTATCTGAACAGGAGGAGGCCCTTCCGGTGCGCCATGCCTTCTCGCGGGCGGCCTTCTTCGCCATCAGCTATGCCATTGCGAACGCGCTATTACGCGGGCGTTACCCGCACTACCGCCATCACAGACCCCTCGAGCCGCTTGCGCAGGCGTTTTTCTGGCTGCGTGCAGGCTGGCGCAAGTACTGGTACGGGTATCGTGAGCGGCCTGTCGCGCGACGGCTCTTCGGGTCGCTCGCCAAGAAGTTCTTCCTGGTCCCCCTGCAGACCCATAACGACGCGCAGATCAGTGTTCATTCCGATTACAGCTGTATCGAGGAGTTCATTGAAGATGTGCTTGCATCCTTTGCGTCACATGCCTCGCCTGACTGCGCCCTGGTCTTCAAACATCATCCGCTCGATCGCGGTTACTGTGACTACGGGGCCTTTATGCGGCGGATGACGGGAAAGTACGGTCTGGAGGGGCGTGTCTATTACGTGCACGATGTCCACCTGCCGACGCTGCTTGACAATGCGCTCGGCACGGTCGTCATCAATAGTACAGTTGGGTTGTCGTCACTCTTGCATGACACGCCCGTCTGTGTGACTGGCGATCCGATCTACCACATCCCGGGGCTGACGTTTCAGGGGCGGCTCGATCAGTTCTGGGCTGACCCAGGTACGATCGATCGGGAGCTGTATTCGCGCTTTCGGAGCTGGCTGATCGCTGATAACCAAGCGAACGGGAATTTCTATCGACGCTTGAGCCAGTTGGTCAACCATACCGGCGTGGTTTGGCCTCCAAATCTGGGTCTCGATACCGACCCCAAGGCGGGCTCGAACCTTGCCGCACAGGTTGCGCGCTTAGGAAGAGAGGTCGGTCGTCCCGTGGACAGGTTCGGGCCCTTGCAAGCCGGCTCCGAGATTTGAGCGGGTGTCGACTAGGCGGTTTTCGGCCGGGATGTTGGCGGTTGCGGTGGCGCTGATTTGACCAGCCGCTCCTCGAGCGCCGTGACCTGGGTTGTAGGCTCGGGCGGCACTGTCTCGTTGTCCCGCGGGGCCGCCTGAGCGAGCTCCACCGCTCCTGCGCCCCGGTTGCGTCCCTGCCCCGTTGCTCGCAGTACTCTTGATCGAGGCGGCCGTCCGAGGGGCATGGTGCTCTCGGAGCTTGACGCTCGGAGCTTGAGAAGTGATGCGAGCCGCCCCTCCAAGAGGCCGGCTTTCGAATTGCTTGCCGATCCCTGATGGCGGCCTCCTTCTTCACTTCCTCATGCCGCTCTACCTCTGCTTGCCTGTTCAGGATGCTTCTTGAGCGCGGCCGATGGCTTGGTCCATGCCCGCCGTGAAGGCGTCTCTGAGCGCCTTGCGTTGGGTGTGTCTTCGCTGATTGCTGCTTTGTCTGGGCTGGGCTGGGCTGGGCTCAGGGCGTTGGCTGCGCGCGCGAGTGCGGCGCGGGCGGCTTGCCGCTTGCGTCATCGGGCTTTCCTCCTGCCGCGCCGGGGCCGGGGCCGGGGCCGGGGCCGGGCGTGGGCTTTCTGCCAATGGTTTGGGCGTGCAGATTCCGCCTGAGCACAAGATTGACGACGTGCTGCTCGCGTTTGTTCGCGCGCCTGCAATGGTCTTTTTGGAACTGATCCGCGATGCGCACTACAAGGCGCGCCCAGCGTTTATTGTCGCGCTCGCGCCAGGCATGCGACGAGATGGATTCCCATGAGTAGCCGTCGAATACGGACGCGTTGACGAAGTGGTCGAGGGCGCGAACACCTGCTCGAGCGCGCTCGATACGCCCTGCGAAGCCGAAGACTAGCAGGAGCGCTAAGCCGAGCACTGCCAGAGGTAGCAAAACGAGTGACAAGATAAGACCGGCACCGAATTCCTTCATAACGATCCAGACGTAGGCCTCCTATTGAATCGTGAAAGATGGTCGCGATCGCCGGGCCACCGATGTGTCGGCAACTGCAGAAGCGTCGCTGGTTGGCGACCTGGCAACACACCAGGCAGGGTTCTGGCCGGCTGGCCGTAACTGCTACACTATGGCGGTTTTTTTTTGCTGGAACAATTTTGGTTTCAATGGTTCGTGGATCTGGGGCTAGGATGTTGGGGGCGGCAGGTGCGAGCCTCGGTCAGCGCGTCGGCCGGTGTCGCGTGCGTCATTTCGCTCGATGGATCGGGGTGACGTCGATTGCTGTCGGCGTGGCGCTCATGGGCGGCTGCGCTGCCTGGCCGCCGGAGGGCTTCCTGGGGCACGGCGACCCGGCGACGCCAGGGGCCGGGCCTTTCCCGAGTGTACAGGAGCTGCTGTCACGCGAGCCCGCCGGGGCAGTCGTCCTGCTGCCTCACAGCCCTTGGGGCGATAACATACAGGCGTTGCTGCATGAAGAATACGCGGCGGCTAGCGGCCGCGACTGCCGGCGCTTGACGATCGACCCCAACGGCGCGGCTTTTCCGGCGCTTGCATGCCGGCAACAGAGCCAGCCGAGAACCTGGGTGGCTGTGCGTCTCTTGCAGGTCGATGGATACCCGATTTTGGACTCGGCGGTCGGCAAGACGCCGACCTGGGGTGGGCGGCAGTGATGGTGAGTCTCATGTCAGGGTTCATTTGCGCCGCGCGCGCGCAGTCCGCTCGCCTTGTTCTGCTCGCGCTGCTTTGCCAGTTTGCCGCCATACAGGTTATGGCGCAGGGCATCAGTGCGCAGGTCGAGGTCCCCGCTAGTCAGCAGGCGGGGCCTGTCCTCGAGAGCGTGGCGCCGCGTGACGTTGCGGCTCAGGTCCGCGTCGACGACATTCCTCCCTTCGGCGCCAGCCTTTTTGCAGGTGGCTTCAGCGCGAGACAGACGACCTGGCTGAACCCGGGCTATCGCGTGATGCCTGGCGATCAGATCACGGTTCGGGCCTGGGGTGCGCTGGAGCTCGATCTGGTCCTGCCGGTCGATACGCAAGGCAATATCTTCATTCCACAGGTCGGGCCGGTTCAGGTGCGGGGAGTGAGTGCCGCTGACTTGAACCGTCAGGTCAGCAGCGCGATCCGCCAGGTCTACACGGACAATGTCTCCGTTTACACCAATCTTCAGGGTATTCAGCCTGTCGTCGTCTTCGTGACCGGTTTTGTGAAGAGCCCTGGTCGTTACTCAGGGGCACCGAGCGATTCCGTACTCAACTATCTGGACCAGGCTGGCGGGATTGATGTGGAGACCGGGAGCTTTCGGGATATCCGCGTGACCCGCCAGGGGAGGGTGATCGTTCGCGTCGATCTTTATCCCTTTTTGCTTGATGGCGAGCTGCCTCGGCTGCAATTCGAGGAAGGCGACACCATCGTGGTGGGTCGGCGTGGTCCCATGGTTGCGGTCTCCGGGGATGTCGCTCGGCCTCATGGCTACGAGCTGACGTCAATGACGGAGTCGGTCGATGAGGTCATGCGGTGGCTGCAGCTCAAGCCTGGCGTTTCCCATGTTCTGCTAAGAGGGATCCGTGACGTCGGTCCTTTCTCCACCTATGTGTCGCTCGACGAATTTCACAATACCTGGCTGCAAGGTGGCGATGAGCTGTTTTTCTCAGCGGATCGGCGTTCCGATACCATCGTGGTGCAAGTGGAGGGCAGCTTCGAGGGGCCATCGCGCTTCAGTATCCCGCGTGACGCGCGCTTGATGGAGCTGCTCGACAGTATCCGGGTCGACCCGCGCTCCGCCGATGTGAAGAGTGTGTCCATTCGACGTAGGAGCGTGATGGTGCGCCAACGTGACTCGCTCGATGAAAGTCTGCGTCGGCTAGAGACGGCTTATTTGGGGGCCTCGTCGGCCACCGTGGACGAGAGCAAGATTCGGGTGGAGGAGGCCAAGCTGATCCAGGATTTCGTCAAGCGTGCGCGCCAGCTTGACGTGAGTGGGCGACTGGTGGTGGCACAGGGGGGGCGCGTGAAGGATGTCGGCCTGCAGGATGGCGATGTCGTCACCATTCCAGCGCGCTCCGACTCGGTGCTCGTGAGCGGCGAGGTGCTGGTTCCGCAGGCCATGGTGTACCAGAGCGGGGAAGGCGTGGAGGACTATATTCAGCGGGCTGGCGGCTTCACAGACCGCGCGAATACCGCGGATATCCTGCTCGCGAGGCAAAGCGGCGAGGTGGTCGCGGCAGATGATGTTGCGCTGCGCCCGGGTGACGAGGTTCTGGTTCTGCCCGAAGTGCCGACGAAGAACCTGGAGCTGGCGAAGACCCTCTCCCAGATCGTCTATCAGATTGCCGTGGCGACGAAGGTGGCATTGGATCTCTAAGGCCCAGATGTGACTGCTGCGGACAATCATGCATCGCGGGCGGACATGACGGGCGGGCAGGCGCGGCCAGCGTGGCAAGTCACCTGGAGCGTTTGGCATGCGCTGTTCCTGCGCGAGGTCTTGGCGCGCACGACCGGGGACCGTTTGGGCTGGTTCTGGATGCTGGGCGAGCCTGTTGCCTTCATTTCGATCATGGCAGCCGTCCGGTCGTTGATGGGGCGTGCTCGCTTGATCCTCGGGGCGGAGTTCATTCCCTGGCTCGTTGTTGGGATCACGGCATTCTTCCTGTTTCGTGAGGCCTTCATTCGATCAATGACGGCGATTGAAGGCAATCAGGCGCTATTTGCGTATCGCCAGGTCAAGCCGATCGACCCCGTTCTTGTTCGCAGCGCGATGGAGGGGCTGCTGAAGAGCATCGTTCTATTGATCCTTATTGCTTTCGGCGTCTTGTTCGGTCTGGATGTGCTTCCGGCCGATCCCCTGGGGGCCTTCCTGCTGTGGTGCGTAATATGGCTCTTAGGTCTCGGGGGGGGGCTTATTGTTTCTGTAATCGCGCGTTTGGTCCCTGATGTGGAGCATGTGATAAAGATGCTGATGCTGCCGATGTTTATCATTTCGGGGGCCATCTTTCCTCTTCAAAACGTGCCTCACGGTCTATTGCAGTACCTCCTGTATAACCCCGTCTTGCATGGTCTAGAGCTGCTGAGAGTCGAGTTTTTTGCTGGCTACAAGCCGATCCAAGGTGTGAGTATCGATTATCTATATCGCTGGATGCTGATAACCGTGGCGCTCGGGCTGGCCTTGCACATGCGTTTCGAGCAGCGCCTGAAAGCGAAGTAGTCGGAGTGAGGGCTCGGTATGAGGTTGTTCGGCCTCGATCATCAGTTGGACCAGTAGGGTGGACGAGCGAGAGCGAAGTCCACCGAATCCCGCGCCGACGCTGGTGCAATACGTTGCGCTTGTCCAAGGTGATTTCCTGAAATGATCCTACCCAGAACAGCGCCTCCAATAGGATGGGCAAAGCCCCTGGCACGCTGGCGCGCATGGGGAAGACGTTTGTGGGGCGTGCCCACCCAGGTGGCTCAGGCGCCTGGACGATGGGCACGCTGCGCTTTGCCCATCCTACGGGGAATCTGTTTCCCGGAAATCATCCAACCTCCGAAGTGGCGCGGACGAAACCCATGATCGACGCCTGTGCGGGGCTGGGTCATCCTTTGGTCCGAGCCTGCGGTTGACAAGAGCGGTTCCCCGCCGTGACGGGCGAAGGGCGGATGATCGCGACACCCTTCCCTCCGTTTGGTCCGAGAGAACGTCTGCATGATCGAAGTTAGGAATGTCTATAAGCGCTACCATACGCGAAATCACCAAGCGAGCGACTGGGTGCTTCGCGGGGTCGACTTTGTCTTGCCGAAGGGTGTGAGCCTCGGCGTCATCGGTGGTAACGGCGCGGGGAAGTCCACCTTGCTGCGCTTGATCGGTGGTATGGACCATCCCGATCGTGGTGAAGTGGTTCGTCATGGGCGCGTTTCTTGGCCGATTGGGCTGACAGGCGGCTTTCAAGGCTCGATGACCGGTCGGCAGAACGTGAAGTTCGTTGCTCGAATTCATGGAAACAATTTGCGGATCCAAGAGGTCATCGATTTTGTCCAGGATTTCGCTGAGATCGGAAAGGCATTTGACGAGCCGATCAAGACGTATTCAAGCGGCATGCGCAGTCGGCTCGCCTTCGGTCTGTCGCTCGCGTTCGATTTCGATCTCTACCTCTCCGATGAGGCGACTGCGACGGGCGATGCATCGTTCAAGGCGAAGGCGAAACAGGCCTTCAACGAGCGTGTCGGCAAGGCTGATCTCGTGATGGTCTCGCACAGCGAAGGTATTCTGCGCGATCTCTGTCAAGCCGGGCTTTGGCTTCATCAGGGCGAGGCTGTTTGGTTCGACGATGTTGCCGATGCGCTTGCTGCCTACCACGACAGCGTGAAGCATGCGAAGAGGCGTAAGGCCGCGTGAATATTCTGCGGAAGCAGCCGATCTGGGCGCTCGTTTTGACGGCCATAGTCGCCGCCATCCTCTACTGGGGGGGGCTTGCGACTGACCGTTATGTGTCGCGTGCCCATGTTGTATTGCTGAGTGCTGAGATCAGCCAGCCCCGCGCGGGGCTCGCGGCCATCTTGCCTGGGCCCGGCGGTAATGATCTTTTGATGCTGCGTGATTATATGCTCTCGACGGATATGCTTGCCCAGCTTGACGCCGCGCTGCATCTACGTGACCACTACTCCAGCGAGACGATCGATTGGCTTTCACGGCTTTCGTCGCCGCGTGTCGCGACGGAGGAATTTCACCGCTACTTTCTCAGTCGTGTGTCGGTCGTACTCGATGAGTATGCGCAGGTTCTGCGTATTGGTGCACAAGCCTATGATCCAGCAACGGCTCGCAGAATCGTTGAGCTGATGCTCGACCTGGGTGAGGCGCATATGAATGCAATGGGGCATCGCCTGGCGGAGGAGCAAGTGAGCTTCATTGAAGTGCAGGTTACGGAGCTCAGGGAGCGAATGGTCAAGGCAAGCAACCAGCTACTGAGCTATCAGAACACGCATGGGCTGGTGTCGCCAACGGGAACGGTCGAAAGTGTCAGCTCTGTTATCGCTGGGCTGGAAAATGAGCTGGCCAAGCTGGAAGCGCGCAAGGCGGCGCTCAGCGCCTCTCAGAGCGAGAGCTCGCCCGAGATGATGCGCCTCAGCAGTGAGATCCGAGGGATGCGCCGGCAGATCGACGTCGAGCGCTCCCGGCTCGCGCGTAGCTCCGGGGATGCGCTCAACCGCCTTTCCGCCGAGTATGAGCTGCTCCGTTTGCAATCTGAATTCGCCAGCGAGCTCTATTCAACGGCGTTGACGGCCCTTGAAACGACGCGCGTCGAGGCAGCGCGCTCCCTGAAACAGGTCTCGATCCTTCAGGCTCCCACGAATCCTGAATATCCGACCCGCCCCCGCCGCGTCTACAACATCACGGTATTCGCGCTGATGTCGGTTCTGGCGGGGCTTATCTTGCACTTGTTGCTTGCAATCATTCGCGACCATAAGGACTGAACGAAGCCTGACTTCGGGGGCGATCGGACGAAATCAGAGATCTGGATAAGGTGATTTCCTGAAATGATCCTACCCAGACAGCGCCTCCAGTAGTCAGGATGGGCAAAGCCCCTGGCACGCCGGCGCGCATGGGGAAGACGTCTGTGGGGCGTGCCCACCCAGTGAAGGCGACTGGACGATGGGCACGCTGCGCTTTGCCCATCCTCGTGGAATCTGTTTCCCGGAAATCACCTTATCCAGCGAGCCTGTCCTCCGGCTCAGCCGATACGCGCGTCGCGTCTGTCGGCTAGCCATCCCAAGACTGGTCGTAAGAGCAGCCGATGCCACCAGGGCGGCACCCTTTCCGTCTTGCGCCAGGCTAGGAGCTCATCGAGCGCGCGCTCGGGCGTGGTGAAGCGCTGGGTCGTGCGGCTGATGTATGTTGGATAGAGAATCAGGCTGCCGGCTACGAGCATGTCGAGGGTCAAGCGGCGGCTGCGCCGCTCGATTGGAGCTCGCTCTGCCGTAAGCCCCCAGCCCGCATAGAAGGGGATGCCGTGGCAGACGACCGCTTTGCCTCTCAGCAATGCCTCGAATCCCGCCAGTGAGGTAAGAACCTGTACTTCGTCGACGGCGTCGAGCAACGGACCCATTGGGACGTTGATCACCACTTCGTCACACCACTCCTGGGCGCATGTCTCATCGTCGCCTTTCGCGCGTAGCCCTGCCAAGACGTCGGGGTGCGGCTTGTAGATCAGGTAGGCATCAGGGTTTTCCTCCCGCGCCGCGCGCAGGAGCTCGATATTGCGACGAATCGCGGGGGCTCCGCAAAGAATGGATGCGTCTGTCTCGACCTGTCCAGTGACTAGAATCACGCGCGCTGCGCACTCAGGGCGTCTCCAGGGGGTGGTGCCGACGTTATATTTGGTGAGCCCAGTAGCAACGATGCGCTCGCGAAGTCGCCGCGCTCGCTGGAGGAGACTCGTGGGGAACTCGTGATTCTGGAGAAGGATTTCCAGGTCTGAAGGATGGCGGGCGTCGTAGTAAAGACCGCGCCCATCGATCACCCAGGACAGGGGCTCAACCAAGTCTGCCCCGAGCCCAACCGAGCGCAGAAAGCCATCCTCAAGACGAAGTGCTTGAACGCCGGGCGGCGTTTTGGTGCTCCCCCACACTGCGACAGTTTCATTCGAATGCATGGCCTGCGAATGCATGACTCGCTCGCCGAAATGCAGCTCGCTTCCCTGCATGAACCTGTGCGCGAGCTTCCTTTTCCAGGGAGAAAAGCCCAAGACTCGAATCGGCCCGCCAAACCGCTCGCGCATGTGCCTTTGCAGCCCCAGCCAGGCGAGCACGCGCTCGACGTCACAGTGCTCGCCCGTTTCTGGATCGCGATATCTGGGATAGTCGATCAGGGAAGCATGCACCAGCTGCGCCAGGCTTGCAGTGCCCCTGCGCGACGGCGCTGGAAGCTCGTCTCGTGTCAAACCCCATCCGGCATAGAACGGCATGCCGAAGGTGCGCACAGGTTTACCCCAGATCAGTGCTTCAAAGCCTAACTGGGAGGTTACTACATAGACCTTTCGAGCCTGCTCGAGCAGTGATACGGGATGGACATTTTCTGCGAGTACCTCCACCCGCTCGAGTCGCTCGAGCTGTCTCGGGTCGAAATGGCTTTTCTTGCGTCCTGCGAAGACGTCCGGGTGGATCTTGACCAGGACGGTTGATTCAGGGTTTTCGTGCAGCGCGGCGCGCAGCATCTGCTCGAAGCATGCGGTGCTGGCGAGCCCATAGCCGATTGCCGGGTCTCCAAGGGTTTGATCGACGACAAGGATGCTCGATTCGGGAAGTGGGTCCCGCTTCTCGGGCAAATGGTTGTATTTCGAAACGCGCGCCGCGCGCCAAGCTGCTCTGAGTGCTTCTGCGCGTGTCCTTTCGCGCTCGGTTAGGGGGCGGCTGATGAGGTGCTCGAGCCTTGATGGCTGAGTCGCGTCGTAATAGGTGCCAAGGTGATCGGCGACTATCGACAGCGGCGGATCCTGATTGCCGAGTCCAACGGAGCGCAGAAAGCCGTCCTCAAGTGCCAAATAGGGCAGTCCATGACGCAAGGCGTATCGGCGTGCTCTTGCCGAGGTCGGCTTGAGACCCCAGCCAGCGACCGCCCTTATTGCAGCGGGATTTCGCCACGTCGATGTTGCCGCTACCGGCTCGCCTAGCAGGGCTTCCAGATGGGGAATCTCTAGAATTCCGCGTGAGAGAATCCCAATCATGCATGTCTCCTTCCGGACTTTCCTGAGGGTCTGACTGGAGCCCCGTGGCGCGCGCCATTGGGCATAAGGCAATTCGATGACACGCCTTGGGGCTGGCATGATGTGGGAGCGCTGCCCTGGCGCGATGCCACCTGCTCAGACCGCCCTGGTCGCGGCGGGGCGCCGCTCCCACGGATCGAGCGGCCGACCCGGTAACCTGGCTCGGCCGGGCTATCAAGCGGGCGCGTCGATCCGTTTCCAGGATGAGGGCGAGTGGGCATCGCCTGAGTGTTGGCAGGGCCGTCGATGATTGCCAAGGCTGCCGCGATGCGGCTAGTCTGTCACCACCATCGTCATCGGTCGATAGCGAGGCTGCGTGCAGCTCTCCTCCAATGCGCCCCCAATCTATCTGGTCGAGGAGCGTGCTAATCCTTCCAGCGACTTTTTCGTGCTGCCCGTCGTGCGCTCGAGTGGCCGGCCGATCGTTCGCTGTGACTTCCTTGACACTCCCCATGCTGCCGAGCTGCGAAACGCGACGGTCATCTTTGTGCGCTATGTGCCACGGCGATGGGCTAGGCTCGTCGCCAGTGTCCGCGATTCGCTATCGCAGCTGATCTTCTTCATGGACGATGATTTGCTCGATTTCGCTGCGGCGCGTGGCATGCCGTTGCGATATCGCCTGAAGCTCGCTCATCTGGCCACTCTGCGTCGTCGCTGGCTACGGGACCAGGGCGCCATGCTCTGGGTGTCGACGCCCTACCTCTATGAGAAATACGCTGACTGGCGGCCTAGACTGGTTCAGCCGGTCCTTTCGCAGCCACCTGGCCCAGATGATCTCGTACAGGTTTTCTACCACGGCAGCGCTTCGCATGCGGCAGAAATTGACTGGTTGTATCCAGTGATGGCCGCGGCGCTGAGCGCGGAGCCGAGGCTGACCTTCGAGATCATTGGCACCAAGAAGATCAATCGCAGGTACCGACGCTTGCCACGCACGACGGTCGTCCACCCGATGTCCTGGCCGACCTATCAGGCGTTCATCCGTACACCCAGCCGGCAAATCGGACTGGCTCCATTGCTTGATCGGCCCTTCAATCGCGCCCGTTCTTGCACCAAGCTCCTTGATATCACCCGAGCTGGAGCGGTCGGAATCTTCAGCCCCGGGCCAGTGTGTGCGGATGTGGTCGAGCATGGCGTCAATGGCTGGATGGCTCCGCTCGACTCCGACGCTTGGGTCGAGGCTATTCTGCTCTTGACGCGTGATTCCGAGCTGCGAAGGCGGCTTGTGGATAATGCTAAGGCGTGCCTGGCTCATCTCCACGGGCGCTCAACCATTGGCATGTAGCTCAGGGAAAAGTCCGGCCGCTGATAGCTCAGGTTCAGGTTATAGAAGGGGTCGTGCCGCATGGCTTGGCCCCAGCGCGCGCGCATGTACGCCAGCTCTCGTGCCGCGCGTGCGCTCTTCTTCGGGTCCTCTTGCTTGCCGCGGGATACTGATTCGTGATGATAGAGCTCGGCATGAGGCGTCCAAACTACCCGCTGTCCGTGCTCGCGCACCCGCAGGCAGTAGTCGACGTCATTGAAGGCTACTGGCAGGTGCTCCTCGTCGAGACCGCCGAGCCCTAGGTAGAGGTTTCGCCAGGTCATGAGGCAGGCTGCCGTTACGGCCGATAGGTCCTGTGTCAGGATGGCGCGATCGCAATAGCCCGGATCCTCACGCTCGAGGAAGGCGTGGAGGTGATGTGCGCAGCCGCCGGGGCCTACCGTGTCCCCGGCATGCTGCACGCGGCCGTCGGAATAGTAGAGTTTGGCCCCGACGACGCCGACGCCGGGCTGGACCAGGTGGCCGAGCATGGTTTCCATCCAATCGGGGCTAATCACCTCAGTGTCGTTGTTAAGCAGACAGAGGACTTGGCCTCTGGCCTGCCGTGCCCCAGCGTTGTTGAGGGCGGAGAAATTGAAGGGGCGCGCGTCCCGCAAGACGTGCACCCGCGGGGTGGCGTCGAGCTTTTCGAGGTAGGCGAGTGTCTCTGCCTGCTCGCTGCCATTGTCGATCACGAGCACCTCGAAGTGCGGATAGCGCGTGCGTGACAGCAGGCTCTCGACGCAGGGCCTTAGGTATTCGAGGGCGTCTCGTGTCGGGATCAGCACCTTGACCAGAGGCGGTGGATCTGAGATTGCGTAGCGCACCCTGTAATGGCCTCGGTGCGTTCGGGTAGCAGTCGCTGCAATGCCGAGGCGGTCTAGGTGCGCCTGGACCGGATTGCGGCCTGAGGCGTCCTCTAACGTGCTTGCGCTTTTCGCGCTCGCGATTGGCAGATGCCAGAGCGGTGCGGCTAGGTGCCGTATCTCGCTCGGTTGGAGATGCTCGCAGAATCGCAGCAAAAGGTCGTGCGGGTCGCTTCCGAAGGTCTCGGATGCCTCATGGATACTCATCATCCCCAGCAGCGTCTCGCGATGCAAAGCCACTGCTGGTCCGATGTAGTTCGTCGAGCGCAGCAGCTCGGGTGACCAGTCTGGCTTGAATGCCGGGGCACAGAGGGTTCCGTCTGCTTGCCGGTAGTCGTGGTCGGAGTAGATGAGGCGTGCTTCAGGATGTGCCTGGATCACTTCCGCGAGCCAGTAGAGCGCGTGCTCGGAGAGTGTCACGCCCGGCTGGATGAAGAGAATCCATGAGGGGTTGGGAGGGGCCGCTTTGTTCTTTGCTGCGGAAGGCTCGCTCCGGCCATGTGCGCTCCGCGCATGTCGGCTTGTGCTTCGAGACAGTGTCGCCTGAAAGTGGGGCAAGAGAGCTGGGTGGGCAGTGCTCCAGAAACGCTGGGACTGGAGGCGGTGGGTCATCTGTACGCTCTTCCAGTACGGCGGCGTTGATGCTTCGCTGTTGCGCCGCGTGAGCACGAAATCCCGATAGAGCTGCGCCTGCGCCGCACCGAGCGTTACATCTAAGGCGCTGCCTCCTTGCTCCGAGGTCTCGACGAGGGTGATCTCGAATTGCGGGCCTGTGCTCGGCCAGCGTCTCAGCCGTCCGCAGATGCGTCTGCGGGCCGTCTCGTCCACACCGCCGAAACGCTCAAACCACTGGGGGTAAGGGAGTGGAGGCGCGTAGAAGCGGGTATTGCCGGCGAGATAATAGGCGTGCTTCAAGTCGATGAGTGGCGTATAGCCCCTGAGGCCGAGCGTTACCCTCTGGGCGCGCGACAGCTTGAAATACACGGGTAGGATTCGCCGCCAGCGATAGGCCGTGCGCTTCAGCCAGCCGACCGGCTCGAGCGTCCACTGATGCAGCTCGAGCTCACCGGTCGAGCACATCGGCTGGAGTCGGAGGCGTTTGACGGCCTTGGGCAGCCGGATCAATTCCAGCAGGGTGCCCTTGAGCGAGACGGGTAGGTCCTGCTGATGTTCCAAGGCGGCCGTTTCGATGAAGAGTCGCGCCGAAAAATCCCGCCCGCGACGGATCAGTCGTCCCCTTAGGAGCACCCATCCGGCCGGTAGGTCGCCGTCCCAAGTGAGCTCGATCCAAGCGGGTAGGGCAGCGACACGCCAGCCTCCGTTCTGAGCGACGACATTCTCACCGGCCCCGGCGTGGAGCGCTACTGCAGGTCCCGAGCGACCGCTATGCATCCTTTACTTGGCCTTCTTCGCGGGCGGCTGCCATCGTCGTGTCCCAAGGCTCTGGCCGCTCGGCTGTGCAATGCACTCGACGTGATCGCCTCGTGCGAGTGGCTTCGCGAGGATGAAGTCGAAGCCGACACAGCCATGGCGCGGCGCCCCCAGCCCGCGCAGTGGCGGACGCATTGCGGTCGCGTTTGAGCTGGCGACGGCTGCACCATTGACCAGCAACTGAACCATGACCGGCAGACCATGATGATGCGTGAAGGCGAAGCCGGACACCGCCTTCGGTTTCACCGACTGGATAGTCCCGTGCACGAAACTCTGGCCTGACTCGAAGGCCGCCCGTCGCGCGTCGAGCAAACGGTTGGCGCGCGCGACCAGTGCGACGTCCGACCGGTTCAGCTGATCGATCTTCTGGCGGAGCTCAGGCGTCAGGGCATAGCCGTCTTGCTCGTCGCGATCTGGGTGGCAGTTGATCGTCAGAGCCGACAGGCGCAGGTGGTAGGTCTGGTTGATCAGGGCAAGACTCTCTTCGTAGCGCTCGGTCACACCCACTAGCCCAATGGCTTCCAGCGGCGCAGCGCCGAGCAAGCGGCTCTGAAGATTCTGGTTGGTGGGTTGGGTAATGAAGTCATCCAGGGTGCCTTCGTAGCCGGCGTGTCGGACGCTGTGCTCGAAATGGGAAACGACGCGCTCTACCGGGCTGCGAACGAAGGTCAGTGTGTTGAGCAGTCCGACGAGCGGGCCGAAGCGCTCGAGGGGGGCGTGTCCGCAAATCAGCCGGCACCGCGTCTTACCGAGCTGCTGAGCGAGCTCGAATAGATCTGCGGTTTCGTGCACCCACGTCCGCACAAGGGGGCTTGTCTGGCGTTGCTTTATGCCGTAGTCGCATTGGATCGCGGGTTCACCCAAGAAATCGCTGGCGGCCTGGCGAAAGCTCGTCCCGGCTGTCTTCGGTATGTGCACGAAAAAGAGCGTGTTGGGCAGAATGATCGACGAGCAATTGGGGCTGGTCGTGCGCGTGGAGGCGGAATCGTCTGACGCTTGCAGCGACCTTGCGCTCCGGCATATCTCCGGCGGCGCCGGAAACGGGCGTGTTTCCGGATAGGCGGGCATATAGAGATCATCGGCCGTTCGCGCTTGTGTATGCCACTGATCCGCTGCGTCCTGGTAGGCCTTGCGGACGCCGCCGAAGACCGATTGCACGTTGGTTTCTGGATTCTGTGTCAAAGACGTCGAAAGATGACGCGCGAACGCCAGTGGCACACCGGGAAGGACCTCTTTCACCCGGCTCGTGCCGAAGGCCTGGATGACCCGGTAGTAGTATTCCGTATCCGCGTTTACGCTCACCCGGTCCCAATAGCCAAGCTGCTCGAAGACGGAGCGCTTGATCATCAAGGACGAGACGTTGCGGTGGATCCACCCCATCCAGCCGGATGGCGTGCTCCATTGTCCGAAGCAGAGGTCGCTGCGCGTGCGTACCCAATGCGACAAGGTTGCCACGGGCTCATGCGACTCAAGCATAGGGAGCACCTGCGTTTCGATCTTACGCGGATGCGACCAGTCGTCGCTGTCGTGAGTCGTGATGAAAGCTCCTCGTGCTGCAGCGACACCGGTATTGCGCGCCGCGTAGGCACCCTGATTCTTGGTGTGACGTAGCAGGCGAAAGCGCGGATCGCGCGCGGCGAATTGCTCGGCCAGCTCCGCCGTGTCGTCGCTGGACGCGTCGTCTACCACGATCACTTCGAGATTTGTCCAGGTCTGGTGCGCAAGACTCTTGAGCGCCGTCTCCAATGTCTCTGTCGCATTCCAGGCGGCAACGATGACCGACACTTTTTGAGGGGCTTCAAGCTGCCTCTTCCTGCGGCTATCTCGTGGCATCCGTGATTTCGGCTCGCTCGTCTCCAGCTCATCCAGTGATAGCTTGCCGTTCTCGCCTGCCGCATCGGTTGCGCTGCGCAGGGGCTCCAGATCGTTGGCCAGGTACACCCGGTTGATCCATGCTAGCCGCTGATGCGCGACCTCGCGCGTTTCTTGACCGTCTGCCTCGACTAGTATGAGGTTGGCCCCGAGTAGATGCAGGTCAGCCTCATGGGGCCTGAGCGCGAGCATCTGGTCGAGCCGCTCGCGGGCGCCCCCCAGATCGCCAGTGCGCATGGCGGCATCGATGTCCAGTAGCCGTGGCGCCAGGTGTCCGGGGACGGAGTCCTCGACCATGCGAAAGCGCGCCATCACGCGCGCCACGTCCGGCCATTGCCCCCTCCAGGCATACCAGCGCCCCAACGACCAAGCGGCGAGGCTTGCCTCCTGCTCCGCGCACGCACTGCTCGACTCCAGGAGTGCCTCCAGCCCGGCGAGCGCGGTTGTCTCGGACTCGCCGGCGCCGGACCAGAGGCGCTCATGCCATGTCTGTGCCTGCAGCGCGCGAGGCATGCGGCCTTCGTCGCGGCCGAAGCGCAAAAAGTGCAGCAGCGGGTTCATGTCGGCGGCTTTGACGTCCGGATACTGCGCGAGGTACCACGCAGAGTCGAAGCAAGGGCTCGGTCGTCGCCCCTCGCGTCCGCCGTGCAGCAAGTAATGCATGGCTGGATCTCGAGCCCAGCATGGCTCCGCGGCGACATCTGGGGCGTGGCTCAGGTAGAAATCGGCGTCGAAATACTGGCTCTGGCCGATCAAGGCCGCTGATTTTCGTTGTCTGGCGAGGAGCTTGGGGCGAAGCCAGCGCTGACCTGAGGACGGATTGAAGCGAAATCCAAGCATCAATCAATTGGGACCGGTGAATAACTGGAGCGGCGCGCATGGTATCATGAACGGCTGCAGTAGCGTTTCTTGATCGATGCTTGTCGTTTCGATGGAAAAATTATTTATTTCAACAGGTTACTTGGGGGATGGGCGGTCGTTGGCGCTGGGGGTGTCGGCACGCGCGCACTTCGAGCTGCGCGATGTCGAGGCCCTTGAGCAATGGCGCCGCGACCTGGCCGCCCAGCCCGAGCCCTCTGGGGTCGGCTACGATTCCCGCTTCCGGCGTCCGTCGCGCGATCTTATCGAGGCCCTGGATGCTTGGCTGACACGGCAGGCTGGCGCTCAGCCATTGCTGCTTGCCGATGAGCGTGATCTCTGGCTGCTCGACTTCTGGGCCGAGCATCGCCCAGAAGCAGGATTTCTGCTTTTCTACACAGCGCCCGAGGCCGCCCTGGTTGAGGCCTTGCTCCAAGGTGAAGAGCCGCAGCGGTCTATGGCCGATTGGCAGGCCGCGGCGCAGCACCTGATGCGTTTTCAACGCCGCCATCGACGCCGCTCGGTCTTGCTGGACGCCGAGGCGGCTCGTCTGGACCCGCAAGCCATGGCAGTCGCCGCGCAACGCATCGGCTTGATCCTGCCAGTTGAGCCTCATGAGGCGCCGGCACGGGACCAGCATGTCCTCGAGCGTCTGCTCGCTAGGCGCTGGCTCGCGACCCAAGGTGATTTTGCGCTTCTGCAGGCCGAGCTCGAGGCCTGCGCCCACCCATTGGGCGAGCCTCCGCCGACACCCGAGCTGGGCGCTGAGGAGCTGCTTCGGCAGTATCGCCATCAGCAGCTACGGCAGCGGCAGCAGCTCGCTGAGGCTGAGGTAGAATCGAAGCGAGCGCAGGAGCGTTTGCAGGCGCTCGAAAAGCGGCTCAAGGAGGTTGCCAAGGAGAACGAGCTGCTGCTCTCGCAGCTACATCAGGTCCAGGAAGAGCTCGAAAGTCAGTTTCTCGAGGGCAAGCGGCAGCGCGATACCTTCAGCGCCGAAAAGAGCGGGCTCGAGCGAGAGAAGACGGCCCTTGAGGCCGAGCGCGACAAGCAGCGTCATCTGGCGGCAGAGCGGCAGCGGAAGCTCCAGGCGCTCGAAGATCAGCACCAAGATACCAAAGAGGAGAACGAGCTGCTGCTCTTGCAGCTGCACCAGGTGCAAGAAGAGCTCGAGCAATATTTCCTCAAGTACCAGGAGCTGGCGGCAAGGAGCGATCAGGGGCGCGCCGAGGCGGCTGAAGTCACTTCTGCAACGGAAGCGAGCTCCTCTAGCGGGGCTGCGGCAGCAACTCAGTCGCGGACACGCAAGCGCGGCCAGCGGAAACGGCCTCCGGCCCTCAAGCCACGCGGCCCGTTCGCCAAGAATCGCAAGGAGCGCCGCCGGCTTGAGCGCTATGTTGCGATCATCCGGGAGTCTGGGCTTTTCGACGAGGAGTGGTACCTGCGCCAGTATTCGGACGTCCTCGCGGCCGGCTTCGATGCTGTGGAGCATTATGTCTGCCACGGTGTCCCGGACGGACGCAATCCTGCGCCTTGGTTCGATACTCGCTTCTACCTCGACAGTAACCCGGACGTCGCCGCCTCCATTATGAACCCCCTGGTTCACTATCACCGTTTCGGTAAAGCGGAGGGGCGGCCGACGCGGCCCGGATGGTAATGCGCGAAGTGGCTGCTGAGTCGCTGTTATGGGCCCGTAGAGCGTCGCGGCGACGCATCGCCTGACCGACTTCGGCCCGGCTGCTCGGGGCCTTGATCCAGAACCCGATTTAGACCCAATCGACCATGTTCATACCCGATAGCGCCAATCTCGCCTTGGGCGATTTGGATACTCTTATCCACTTGGGGGCCGGCCGATGCCATGAGCTCGATGCGCATCTGGCGCTGCACCCGAAGCGCCTTATCCTGATCGAGGCCGACCCGGAGACCTGCGAGCAGCTCCAGGCCCGTACGGCCGAGCACCCTCATGCCGAGGTCATCAACGCGGCCGTGGCGGGGCAAGCCGGTCCCGTCACCCTGCATCGCTACAACCTGCCGGACGCCAACAGTCTGCATCCTGCCGAGGGGCTGCTGAAGCTTTTCCCGGGGCTCAAGCTGCGTGAGCAGCTCCCCACGGAGGCGCTGGAGCCCTCCACTCTGCTTGGGCCGCTAGGTCTGGACGCCGATCGCGAGCACCTCTTGGTGATCGACCTGCCCGGCGAAGAGATGCCTGTGCTTGAGGCATTGCTGCGCTCGAGGGATCTGCGGCGCTTTCATCACATCCATCTCTACTGCGGCATCGAGCCACTCTATCAATCGAGCCATTCTGCCGAGCCGGTACTGGAATGGCTCCAAGCCCAATGCTTCAGCCTCATCGCTAAGGAAGACCGCCAAGATCCCGATCAGCCCTGTTGGATCCTGCGGCTCGACCAAGCGAAGCTCCAGATACGCGAGCTGCAGCGAGAGATCCAGGCAATTAAAGCCGATAACGAAGCCCGGGCGAAGGATCAAGTCGCACTCAAGTCGGCCCGCGACGAACAAGTCAAGTTGGTCGCCGAGCGTCAAAAGCAGCTCGAGAAACTCGCAGCCGAGCGGGATAGCTTGATCAAGGAGCAGGCGGCGCTCAAGTCGGCTCGCGACGAGCAAGGCAAGCTGGCCACCGAGCGTCAAAAGCAGCTCGAGAAACTCGTAGCCGAGCGGGATAGCTTGGTCAAGGAGCAAGCGGCGCTCAAGTCGGCTCGCGACGAGCAAGGCAAGCTAGCCGCCGAGCGCCAGAAGCAGCTCGAGGCTCTCGGGGCCGACAAGGAGACCTTGATCAAGGAGCGGGCCGCGCTCCAGTCAGCTCGCGACGAGCAAGCCAGTCTGGCCGCCGAGCAGCTCAAGCAGCAGACGAGTGCGCGCGAGCAGGTCGAAGCCAAGCTCGAAGAGCTCACCAAGACGCTCGAGGCAGCCAAGGCAGAGGCCGACAAACACGCTAAGCTCGCCGCTCAGCACAAGACCGAAGTAGACACGCAGGCTAAGCTAGCTGCCGAGCGTGCCGAGCAACTCGACCGCGCTGAGCAGGCTCAGAGTATGCTCCAGCGTGACAACGCTATCGCCCTGCGCATGCAAGCCTTGAGGGCGGCCGACCTCAAGGATCTGCAGCAACGCCACGCCGAGGTGGTCGAGCAAAAAGACAAACAAGCCATGCTGCTCAAGCAGCTTACGGAGCGCCTCACCGTCGCCTCCAGCTACCTTCATCAGCTTGAGCACATGGGTGAAAGTGCCGGAGACAAGGCGGGAAGGCAAAGCGAATCGCGCGTCGCGATCACCGCGCAGGGCGCAGCATCGCCGGCAGTTCCAGCAACAGACCGCCACCATGGCACGCAAGCAGCAGCATACACCGCCTCCACAAGTGCGGCTCCCGCTGGCGAGGCCGAGCACGGTCAGCCCTAATGAGCCACCGCACCGACGAAACCCCCGCAGATTTCATCGCGGCCATCGACAGTGCGCTCGGGCTGTTGAAAGACTATGGCGACCAAAGCGCTCCCGCTGATGCCAAGGTCCTCGCGCAGCCGCTCCCCAGCCTGCTCGAGCAATGCCAGGGCTTGCTCGCGGAGGCCGAGGTCCAAGACCCGCCGCCGGTGCGTACTCTGCATCACCTCGCCTGCACTGGTGGCACCCTGATCAGCCGCTGCATCGCCGCCCAGCCCAACACCCAGGTGCTCAGCGAGGTCGACCCGCTCAGCCCCTTCGTGCCCAGCGGATTTGGGCCCACCGATCTCATCGGGCTCAGTCGTTTCAGCTCGCGCCCGGCCGATCAAGAGACCCAGATCCAGCTATTCCTCGCTGGTTTGCGTGTACTCTACGACCAGGCCGCGCGCGAAGGCCTGCATCTGGTCCTGCGCGAGCACACGCACGGCCACTTCAACTTCGGCGACACCGTTCCAGAGCGCGCCTCTCTGCACGAGATCGTCGGCCGTGCCTTTCCGGTCAAAGCCCTGATTAGCGTCCGCCATCCGCTCGATTCCTACCTCAGCCTGCAAGACAGCGGCTGGGTGCAGCACTTCACGCCACCCACTCTCGATGAGTACGCGCGCCGCTACCACGCCTTTCTTGACGCCTATCGGCACTGCGAGTGCATCCGTTACGAAGACTTCGTTGCGGATCCCCCGGCTACCATGCAGCACATCTGCAATACCCTCGCGCTCGGATATAGCCTGGACTTTCCGGACACCTTTTTCGCCATCAAGCTCTCCGGTGACAGCGGTCGCCGCGGCGATGTCATCAGCTCGCGTCCGCGCCGCGCCCACCCGCCAGCGCTCGAACAAGAAGCCCGTGACTCCGAGTCCTTCATGGCCCTGCTTACCCGCCTCGATTACAGCCTGGATTGCGCCATGGGGGGCGCGTGACGGCTCCGGCATGAATGGGCTTGCTCCCCCAGTGGGCCAAGGACATGCCTACAGAGGGGCCTCGGCATGATGTCGCTCACGCTTGCAGGCACCCGATGATCAGCTGCAGGTGGGTGCAGGCCGCCAGGTTGCTGCCGAGCAGGGTGCTGTCCATGCGCAGGCGATCCCCCATCACACCAAGGCGTTTCGCTTGATCGCCCGTGAGCGCCTGAAAGAGTTCTTCGAGCAGGTTGCTGCCGGTCTCCAACTGGTGGCTATACAAGCGTTGCTTGAACAGGTAGTAGGTCGATTCGACCGTAACCGCGTCGGTGAGATTCACCAGTCCCAGCGCACGACGCACGAGCAGGTTGAAATGCGCCGCCTCGAACAACGCCTCGTCACTCCAGCCAAAGCCCTCCTTGAGAATCAGCATCGCTACCAGGACGCGAATCGGCGCATTTGGGCGCCCCGCCTCGTCATCGAACAGCACGGCAAAACGCTCCTCGGGAATCTGCTTGGTGACTTGGTCGAGAAAGATGTTCTGCCAGTCGAAGACCTGCGCGACCGCGCCGATGACCTCATCTGGCGCCTACGCTGGGGGGGAGGACTGGCTCTACGTCTACCTGCTGCTCGACTTCCAATCCATCATCGACGCCTGGATGGCGGTGCGCATCCAGACCTACCTCGGCCTGCTCTATCAAGACCTCATCCGCGCCGAACAGCTCAGTGCTCACGGACGCCTGCCCCCGGTGCTGCCGATCGTGCTCTACAATGGAAAGTCCCCTCCGAAAACCCCGTTCTCGAAAAAGCCGCACACCATGCAGGAGATTCGCTCTGTTCTGGGGCACTATATGTTGCGCTTCGTCGCCGGGTTTTGACTTTTCGGAGTGGACTCAATGGTGCCCAAGTCTGGAACGCCGCCGAGACCCTAGATCCCCTGATCGAGCCTGCGCCACCCGTCCTGGCCGCCTATCGTCCCCAGCAAGCCTATCTGCTGCTCGACGAACAACGCTTGGCGAAGGCCGAACAGAGGCCAACAACGCAATCTCAGCGCCGCGCTCTTTCGTCTCGAAGCCAGCCGCAGTGCCGAGGACGCCCTGGCCATCGTGCGGACTCTGGTCGATTGGCTCAAAGAGCCCGAGCAAAGCAGCCGGCGTCGCGCGTTCGCCGTTTGGTTCGGTCGGGTGTTCCTCCCCCAGCGCCTACCCGGTGTTTCAATGACTCCTATGAGCGATCTCAGCGAGGTCTATCACATGCTTGCCGACAACGTTGAAACCTGGACTGACCAATGGAAGCAGCAGGGCCTGGAGGAAGGTCGTGAAACCACCCGGCACATCCTCTCCCGCTTAGCCCGCCGCCGCTTTGGTCCCGGGGTGGCCGAGCAGAGCCAGCCGCTGCTGGCCCGCATCAGCGATCCCGACCAGCTCGAAGAGCTCGCCGATCAACTCCTGCTCAGCCCCGACGGGGACGCTTGGCTTGCCCAGCTCAAGGCCCACGGTGACCCAATCCCTATCGCCCGGGAGGATGGACGCTAAAGCCTGCAGAGCGATCAGCGATGCACGCACTCCTGAGCCCCACCAATGACTACGTCTTCAAGCGCATCTTCGCCGAAGCCCCCGAGCTGCTGGTTGCGCTGATCAACGACCTCCGTCCTGACCTGCCCGATATGACGTCAGTCGACGTCCTCAACCCCAACATCAAGCCCACCGAGCTCACCGGCAAATACATCATCCTCGATGTCCTGGCCCGCGATGCCGACGGCCATTGCTACAATGTCGAGGTCCAAGTCCGCCGCTACGGCGCCTGGCACAAGCGCGGCCTGTTCTACCTGGCGCGCACCCTGGGCGGACAGCTCACGGCCGGCGAAGATTATCAAGAGCTGCGCGCCTCGGTCGGCCTGCACCTGCTCGACTTCGATCTCTTCACCGCCACCGACAGCCAACGCCAACAAGCCCTCTGGCGCTTCGAGATGCGCGATGAGCTCCAGCCCCAGGTCTCGCTCGGAAACATCCCGCAGATGAACCTGGTCGAGCTCAACAAGGCCGACCGCCTCGTGCTACCGCCCGGACCCCTGCGCGCCTGGATCACCTTCTTCAAGCACTGGCAAGAGGAGCTCACTATGGCCACCGTCGCCCACGAACCCGTCCAGCAAGCCATGAACCGCATCCGTCAACTCAGCGCCGATGAGGAGGCCCGCCGCCTCGCCTTCGTGCGCGAGCGGGCGTTGAACGATGAAGTCTCGTTTCTGAATGAAGCCAAGCGGGAAGGCCGCGAAGAAGGCCGCGAAGAAGTGGCACGTAATCTCATCGCGATGAGTCTGCTCACCGATGAGCAGATTGCAACCGCCGCCGGCTTAACGGAGGCCGCGGTCAAAGCGCTGCGGGGCGCGGCCGGATGAGCCCGGCTGCGAACGACCAACCGAGCCTCTCTCGGCCTGGAACGCCTACTTCGAACACTGACACGAGGAGACTCTCATGAGCACCCTAAGCCATCCCCCCGTGCAAAAAGCCCATCGGCAAGCGGCGCAAGATGAGCGCCGATGAAGAAGAACGCCACTGCGTCGAAGCGCGCGAAAAGGCTCCGTGCGATGCGGCCTGATGAGCCCGGCCAGAACCCCCCAGCCCGTCATTGCCCGTCATCGCCAGCCACCGCGGCAGGGTCGGCAGCGCTAAGCTCGCGCACAGACCACCGGCCCAAACAACCCCCAGCCGTGCTACCATTTGCGCCTTAGCCAACCCGCAAAGCGCGGCCGATTCGATGCCAGGCGGCACAACAGTCAACCTCACAGCCAATGCTCGCGAACCACAGGGCAAGGCGGTAGCGTGCCAACACCGCCGACCGCCCTTCAGCAAGGCAACGCTGCGCTGCGCGCCGGCCAATACCCAGAGGCCATCCGTCACTACGCGCTTGGCTTGCTGGATGAAGACACGCCGAGCCACCTTGGCTCAATCACTCACCAGCACGCCCAAAATCTCCTGCTTGCCCGCAAGCGCTGCCGCCGCCAGCGCCAAGCCCAGCTTCAGGCCGGTGGCAAGCTGCAGGTGGTGGTCAGCTGCTGGTCACTGTCCGAAAACCCCGCCGGGCGCGCCTACACGCTTGCCAGCCTCTATCAAGACCTGGCCGAGCATCCCGATCAGCAGGACCAGCCCAGCGAAGCGCAGCTGCCCGCACCCGGCATCGAGCACGTCAGCCTCATCGGCAGCCTGTTCGCCCGTCGCGGCCGCCAACTCTGGGCGCCGCTGCGCGAGCTCGCCGAGCAAGGCCCGATCCCCATCCACAGTCTCCTGGTCGAAGACGAGCGCACCTTCATGTCCCAGGCCATCGACCTGGTCAGCGTCCATCCCGCCGACCTGGTGCACCTGTGCAAGCCCCGCTGGCCCAACATCCTCTTCGGCCTGCTCTACAAACTGCTCTGGGACGCCCGCGTCCTGGTCGACATCGACGACGACGAGCTTGCCTTCGTGCAGGGCAAGCCGCTGCCCGATCTCGCCACGCACAGCGCCGAGCAGGTGCTCGAGCACTGGCTGCAGCGCTACGACGGCCTGCCCGACTGGACTAACCTCCCCGGGCGCCCCTGGACCGAGCTCAGCATGAGCCTCTGCCACGCCTTTGACGGCCTCAGCGTCGCCAACCGCGCGCTGCAGCAGCGCCACGGCGGTACCATCATCCGCCACGCCCGCGACCTGGCTCAATTCCGACCCTCCGCCGAGCGTCGCCGCCGCGCCCGCGCGCACTGGCAGATCGCCCCCGAGCAACAGGTGGTGCTCTTCCTCGGCACCCCGCGCCGCCACAAAGGCCTGCTTGAGACCGCCCAAGCCCTCGCCAGCCTCAGCGAGGCCGCGCCCAATCTGCTGTTCCTCATCGCCGGGCGCTTCCCGGCCTCCGAGCAAGCGCTGCGCGCGGCCCTGGAAGCCGAACAGGCGCGCGGTCGGCTCGCCTTGCGCCTGCTCGACGACCAACCCTTCGCCGCCATCCCCGACCTGCTCGCCGCCGCCGACATCGCCATTTTTCTGCAAGACCCGGACTCCGCCGCCGCCCGCGCGCAGACCCCGGCCAAGCTCAGCGATGCGCTCGCCATGGGCTTGACCGTGCTCGCCGAGCCCACCCCCGGTCTGGCCGACCTGGCCGAGCAGTGCGCCTTCATCCCCGTCAGCCGCGAGACCCTCGCCACCACCCTGCGCGCGCACCTCGCCAACCGCGCTGCGCCGTCGTCCGCCACCGCGCCACAGTCCGCGCCCGCCAGCGCCAGCCAGCCACAGCCACACCCGGTCTTCCAGCGCGAGCTCAGCCTGCAGGTCAACCGCCAGCGCCTGCAACGCCTGATCGCCGCCGCGCGGACCGCAGCACCCGGTAAGGCACAGCCGCTAGCCTCAGCGGCCAGGGCAGCGCCCGATCCCACCCCGGCCGCAGCGCACGCCGCTTATTTGGCCTCTAGCCGCACCCTGGGGTACCCAGCCGCCGCTGATAATACCGCCCAGCTGCTCGAGCGTCTCAGCGCGCTCCCCGCGCTCGACCCGCTGCGGCGCGCCCTGCAACAGGCACCGCCAAGCGAGCGCAAGGGCGTCTCGGTGATCATTCTCAGCCTCAACGGCGCCGAGCTGCTCGGGCGCCTGCTCGTGAGCTTTCTGGCCACCAACAGCCATCAGCCGGTGGAGCTGATCATCGTCGATCACGGCGCCCTCGACGACCCCGAGGACCAGACCGCCGCCGTCATCGCCCGCCACCAGGCGCCGTCATCGCAGCCAGCGCCCCAAGCGGCCGGCCCAACGCCGATCTGGCACCTGCGCCGCGGGCGCAACCACAGCTTCTCGGACTCCTGCAACCTCGCCGCCGCGCTTGCGCGCTACCCGAACCTGCTGTTCCTCAACAACGACATCCGCTACACCGCCGATGCGCTACCGGCCGCTCTGCATCGGCTGCAAGATCCGAGCATCGGCGCCGTCGGCATCCGCCTCGACGACGACCCCGAGCGCCTGCCACCCGGCCAGACCCCAAGCGTGCAGCACTTAGGCATCGAATTCGTTTGGAGCGACGAGCGCGGCTACCATCAGCCGCGCCAAATCCGCCACCCGGATTCGCGCGCCTACAACGCCGAGCAGACCCAGGGCCGCGCCCGCCACGTCGGCGCCCTTCCGACAAACGGCACCAGCCGTGACTACGTAAGTAGCCACAGCCACAACGACCATCAGGCAACAACCAGCGCGGCCGAGACGACCAGTACCCCCCAGCCCGCCGTCACCGGCGCCTTCCTGCTCTGTCGGCGCGATGACTTCGACCGCCTCGGTGGCTTCAGCAGCGCCTATGACTATGGTCTGGAAGACATCGATTTCTGCCTGCGCCTGCAGCGCGAGCTGGACAAGCGCAGCGAGTGCCTCATCGGCTTGGCGTTGCGGCATGGCCATATGACCACCCGCAACCGCGACAAAGCGCAGACCAAGGCCCGGATCCAGCGCAACCACCAGCAATTCAAAGCGCGCTGGGCCGCCCACACTAAGGTACTCGCCAGCCAGCCGCCGACCACCGCGCCTGCACCCAGTCTCAACCTGCTCTTCGTCCTGCCCCAGGCCGCGGACAGCAACAACGGCTACCACGTCCAGCTCCATGCCGCGAACCTGCAAGCCCAAGGTGTTGCGTGCATCCTCGCGGTGCCGGACAAGGACCACCAGCCCCTCAGCAGCGCCAACCCAGCCACTGCACTCATCGGTCCCAGGTCTCGGCCCAGTGTGCGCATCTGCTCCTACACCGATGCGCTGCAGGGTCTGCCCTCAGCCCTGTTTGCCAACGGCTGCGGGCCAGACCTGATCTACGCCTGGACACCGCGCGAGCAGGTCAGACGCTGTGTCGACGCCCTGTGCCAACGTTATCACTGCCCCTACCTGGTGCACCTGGAAGACAACGAAGAACACCTCACCGAGGTCGCCGTCGGCCGGCCCTTCGCCGAGCTGGAGCGCCTCCCAACCGCTGAGCTCGACCGCCTCATCCCCGGTCACCGCTACCATCCGCGCCATGGGCATCGCCTGCTCGAACAAGCCGCCGGTGTTACTGTGATCGTCGACCCGCTCGCGCGCTTCAACACCGCCGGTCGCCCGCTGCTGCGCCTCGGCGCGCCGGTGGACGAGCGCCTGTTCTATCCGCGCCCGCTCAACCACGCCCTGCGCCGCGCCCACCAGATCCCAGAGAGCCACTGGGTGCTGGTCTACACCGGCAACGTCCACGCCGCCAACCAGGCCGAGGTCGCTGAGCTCTATCATGCCGTGCAGCAGCTCAACCGCCAGGGTCATCCCACCAGCTTGCTGCGCACCGGCCTGAACAAGAAGGGCACCGAGGATCTTATCCGCCCCGCGCCGCAGGTACTGGAGCTCGGCTGGGTGCCACGCGAGCAGCTGCCAGCGATCCTCGCCGCCGCCGACGTGCTGGTCCAGCCCGGCAGCCCCGGCGTCTTCAACGACCAACGCCTCCCAAGCAAGCTCCCGGAGTCCTTCGCGGTAGGCAGGCCCGTGGTGCTGTCTCGCAGCCATCTGGGTCTGCGCGCCGTTCACTGCCGCCATGCCTTCGTGCTGAATGACGCCACCGCCGCACCTATCGCAGACGCCGTGCGCACCATCATGCAAGACCCGGCGCTCAAGGCCCGTTTGGCCACCGGTGCCCGTGATTTCTACCAACAGGCGCTGCGCGAGCGCGGCGAACACTTGTACAACTTCCTGTGCGCCTTGGCCAACCGACAGAGTGCCGCCAGCGCAAGCCCAAATGCAGGTGCCCCGCCGCCAGCGTGGCCACCGCCGCTTGATGACCCTCCAACCCCCGCGCGCTGGTGATCGATCGCCCCGCGAAATTGGTATCATTCAGACCCTGAATCCAGCCCAAGGACAGCCCTAGATGTCGAAAAAAGCCCTCATCACCGGCATCACCGGCCAAGACGGCAGCTACCTCGCCGAATGCCTGATCGAGAAAGGCTACGAAGTCCACGGCATCAAGCGCCGGGCCTCGCTGTTCAACACCCAGCGCGTCGACCACCTCTACGAAGACCCGCACCAGCAAGACCAACAGTTCGTCCTGCACTACGGCGACCTCACCGACACCTCCAACCTCACGCGCATCATCCAACAGGTGCAGCCCGACGAGGTCTACAACCTCGGCGCCCAATCCCATGTTGCGGTCAGCTTCGAGGCTCCCGAATACACCGCCGACGTCGATGCCATCGGCACCCTACGTCTGCTCGAGGCCATCCGGTTTTTAGGCCTCACCGA
>NZ_JAAIJQ010000090.1 GCF_010820565.1 Thiorhodococcus minor
GCCGCGATCACGCGACCGTCGCGGCGGGGCGCCGCTCCCACCCAGCAAGCGCTTGGACCAAGCGATGATCGAGGCCCAAGCCGGGTCACGGACATCAATCCGACAACAACCGGGAGACTCTCCCCAAGCTGCCCCGGCACGCCTGAAATGGCATGTTCACAAGCCCCGCCGCCGCGCAGCGCTCGACGGGGCTTGTGTGGCGGTGCGTACTGGGTGCAGAATTGCGGGAGTTGAGGCTTCCCGGCCTCAACTCGACGTCTGAAGGAGTCGTACCAGACTCACTGCTCGTATCGGGGCTGTAGCTCAGCTGGGAGAGCGCCGCGTTCGCAATGCGGAGGTCAGGGGTTCGATCCCCCTCAGCTCCACCAATTAGACTAAGGCGATTTCCGGGAAACAGATTCCCCGTAGCCTATCGTCCAGGCGCCTGAGCGACCCGAGTGGGCACGCCCCACAAAGGTCTTCCCCATGCGCGCCGGCGTGCCAGGGGCTTTGCCCATCCTACTGGCGCGCTGTCTGGGTAGGATCATTTCAGGAAATCACCTTAGGCGATCAGCGGAATGAGCGCGTCCAAGGACGCTCAGGGCTGCCCCGCGAGCCATCGCCCGCGCTCGGATCCCTCTCCGGCCCTCCTGTGACGATCCTCCGCAATCCTGGCCCGTCTTGTCCGCTCGGTCCCAATCGAGACGCCGGGCTTGCGTCGGTCGAAGTCCGCAGTCAAATGGAACGCGGGCGCTCACCTTGACGGTTGGCGACATCGACCGTAAGCGCATGGGCCTGCGCGTGGGGCCATTGACGCCCGATCATGCCAGGCGCGAAGACGACGTCTGTAGTTGGGATGTGGCGGTTCGCGGCTCTCTTTCGGACGTCCTTCCTGAGACGGCCTGGCTCGACTGGGCCCGGGCACACGTCAAGTCTGGGCGAGCAATTTGAGGATGGTCCTGAAGAGCAAAGCTGGCTCCACAGGCTTGGTGATGAAGTCGTTCATGCCGGCCTCCATGCAGCGCGCGCGGTCCTCGGCAAAGGCGTTGGCGGTCATGGCCAGAATCGGCGTATGACTGTACCCCGGCAGTCGGCGGATCGCCCGCGTCGCGGTGAGGCCGTCCATCTTGGGCATCTGCATATCCATCAGGATGAAGTGGTAGCCTTGAGTCTTTGCAAGACGGACTGCCTCTTCGCCATCCTTGGCCGTCTCTAGCACAAGCCCAGTATCCTTGAGTAGGATGCAGGAAAGCTCTAGGTTGATCGGCTCGTCCTCCACCACGAGCACCCTTCTGCCGGCGTGATCCCGCTTCCGGATCCGCTCGGCGTCGAGGGTATCGGCCGCTGCTTCCCTCTGCAGAGTCTCGTCCCGCTTCAGTCGGGCGGTAAACCAGAAGGTGCTGCCAACCCCCGGGGTGCTGGCCACCCCCGCATCGCCTCCCATCAATTGTGCAAGCCGCTTCGTCAGGGCCAATCCAAGGCCGGTGCCTCCGTAGCGGCGGGTCGTCGAGGGGTCGCCCTGCTCGAAGGCTTTGAACAAGCGAGGTAGATAATCGGGGGCAATGCCGATCCCGGTGTCCTGGACTTCGAAGCGCAGCATGATGCGGTCAACGAGATCCGCCTCGACGCGCGCCCTAATCGTGACCGAGCCGGTTTCCGTGAACTTGATCGCATTGGTCGCGAAGTTCAGCAGCGCCTGCTGGATGCGCACGGAATCGCCGATGAGATTGTCCGGGAGGGGCGGGAGCCGAACACGGAGCTCGAGGCCCTTGGCCTGCGCCCGGTCCGACAGGATAGAGACGAGCGTGCTCATGATGACGCTGACGCTGACGCTGACCTCGGACTCCTGCAGGGTCAGCTTGCCGGACTCGATCTTGGACAGGTCGAGGATGGCATTGATGATATCCAGCAGACGACGCCCGGCGGCCTCGATCTTGTCGAGTCGCTCACCCTGCTGCGCGCTCACGCCGTCCCGACGGAGCAGATGGCTCATCCCCAGGATGGCGTTCATGGGGGTGCGGATCTCATGGCTCATATTGGCGAGAAAGACCGACTTGGCCTGGGAAGCGGCCTCGGCCTGATGGCGTAGCTCGATATCGATCAACGCCCCAAGCTCGGTCGCGGAGGCCAGCTCTTCCTGTGTCCAGCGCCAACTGCGCAACCGCACTGTCTGCCGCCAGGCGGCGAATGACTGGCGTGGAAAGATGCGGCCATCGGGACCGATGCTGACCGCCTTGTCCGGATTGCCGCCCCAAATCAGGTGGCGCACCTGCTCGGCCCGAAACCAAAGCAGTGCGAGGTCCTGCGTGGACGCCAGGCGCAGAAAGATCAGCCCCGCGGCGGTCTCCCCTAGGTCGGCCGTCTCGGGGAGGTGGTCGCTCAGACAGTCGGTGGCGAATAGCAAGGAGCGACCGTGATCGCGGCACCCACGCAGGCCGGAAACCAAGTCGATGATCCGTGCCGCGTCGGGCGTCGCCCCGCCCGTATGGGCTTGGTTGCCACGAATCAGGGCCACACCCGCGGCCCCGACCGCACCGAGCAGGTCGGACTGATCGTCTCCCGCGAGCAAGGCCGGGAGCCGCACGCCCTGACGCATCGCGCCGATCACCCGTTCGCGGCAGGCTTTCAAGCAACGCGCGGCCATCCAGCGCCGAGCGCCACGCGAACGAAAAGGGGGCCATGGGCTGCTCGCGGTAAGCGGCCAACCCATCTCGAGCCGCTGTCAGCAGCTCCACGCCGAGCACGCTGTCCAGCTCGCGCTCCAGCAGATCCTCCAGCGCGATTCCAAGCAGTTCGCCGCAGTTGGAGGTCGCCTAGACGATGCGCCAATCCGTCTCATGCAGGACGAGCAAAAGACCATCCGGATGAATCGCGCCCGCGAGATGAATCGGCTCTGTAGCGCACTGGTCGACGTCGGGATGAATGGTCGCCATCGCTGGGGGTCCGGCCATGATTGCCTCGGTGACTGTGGCAGTCGATGGGAGCTTGGCAGAAGATCCTAAACTGCCGCCCGGAGTCAAGGCCAAACTTCAAAGCAGGCGGGCAGCAAGGAGAGCGGCCGGCGCGATCCCGCGACGAGGATCTCCGTAAGAGGCCTGAGCTGCTGAGCCGCCTACGACAGTTCTCTCGTCGAGTGCTTGGCTTCCTGCCTGCCGGAGGCGTGGTCTGGGTGATCGCCGGCATGAGAGGCGCCAGCTCAGGCCGGCGCTGCCGAGATACCCTCGCCAGCCTCAAGAAGACCTGCCTCAAAGTCGGGATCTCCTTCCGGGATTATCTCAACGACCGTATTGAGCGGACTGGCGCTCTCCGACCGTTGCCGCAAAGCATCCGTAGGCGGGCGGCGGCCTCCGCCATGCCGTGAGCTATTGAGAAATCGCAGATCTTGAATCTCGATCATGCTCAAGAAAGTGCGATCAGTGCCGACACCAGCATTTGGCGCGCCAATGCCGGGGGCTTGGCGGCCATGCGTTCCCGCGTCACCTCGGATCCCGCTGAAGCGGCGCTACAGACCCAAGAGCCGGAGCGTCCGCCTGACTCAAGACTGTGACGGAGGGCTCTGTTTCGGATGTCTGCAGCCAATCCGCCTAGGGATGCTGAGGACTCCGGCGCGAGCCCACCCTCGGCGTTCGCTAAGATCGGGTGGTTTATGGCGACAGCGAAAGCAATCATTGCCGCCAGCCATCGTTGGTCAGATTGATGGAGAGCAGATGCATGGACATCCGTCCACGCGAAACATCCATGATTCCGGATGCCTGGGAGCCCAGGCAGTTGCTCAGCGCCGTCCTGGAGACGATTGAAGCGCTCATCATCGGGATCGATGCCAGCGGGGAGGTGCGCTATGCGAATCCGGCCGCGCAGCGGGTTCTGCAGCACGCCCAAGCGCCGCTGCTCGGTCAGCCCTGGACGGCTCTTTGCGCCGTCCTCGGACTCGACATCGAGCAGCTGACGGAGACCGAGCCCCATCGCGACTTCCCCACGCTGGCATCCACCTGGCGCAGTCGTCTCCGACTGTCTTCCGGGGCAGAGCACGTCATCGCCTGGCGCGCGCGCCGCATGGCTGACGCCGAGGGCAAGGCAACCGTCACATTGCTGGTGGGGACAGTCCTCACGCCCGAGGCGAAGCCTTCTGTCATTGAGGAGGTCGGCCGCCTTGATGATGGCGGAGCGGGCCCGAATGCATCATCAGGGCGCTGTCTGCCCCCCTATCCACAGACTGACGGGGGGCTCTTGGCATACATCAGCGCCGACAAGCAAGGCTATCTGCAGGCGCTGCTCGACAACTTCCCATTCCAGGTCTGGCTCAAGGACAGGGAGAGTCGGTTTCTCGCGGTTAATCGGGTCTTCGCCCAGAGCCTTGGCGCGGCCGACGCGCAGGCGCTGATTGGCAAGTGCGATGACGACGTCTTTCCGCTCGAGATGGCCGAGCGCCACCGGGAGATCGACCGCGCCGCCATGAGTGCAGGCACACAGATCCGCGTCGAGGAGGAGCGGCTCCTGCAGGGTCGGCGTCGGTGGCTCGAGATCTTCAAGTCCCCGGCGTTCGACACCCAAGGGCACGTCGTCGGCAGCGTCGGCTTTGCGCGCGACATCAGTACGCACAAGCAGACCGAGGAGGCCCTGCTCCGCAAGCACGAGCAACTGCGCCTCGTCCTCGATCACGCCCCGATCTGCATCTGGCTCACGCAGCCCGATGGTCGGCTCGAGCTCGCAAATCGTGCCTTTTGCGACGCGATAGGCGTCTCCGAGGAGACGCTTCGGGCTGCCCCGCATTACCGTGAGCTGCTGCCGGCGGAGCTTTCCGTGCAATGCGAGCGCGCCGACGCCAAGGCGCTGGCCACCAAGGAAGCCTGCATCAGCCAGGAGCACTTCCCTTTTGCGGATGGCCGGGTGCACGACATGACGGTGATCAAGTATCTCCACCGCGATGCGCGCGGCACGCCCGAGAGCTTGCTCAGCATCGCGCTGGACATCACCGAGGAGCAGCTCAACGCACATGCGCTGCGCGAGAGTGAGGCGCGCGCCAACAGCATTCTGCGAGCGGCGCCGGTCGGGATCGCAATGCTGAAGGACCGAGTCTTGCTCGACGTCAACGAGACCCTGCTGCAGATGACGGGCTACAGGCGCGCTGAGCTGATCGGGCAGACGACCCGCCTGCTCTACCCTTCCGATGACGCCTATCAGCGCCTGGGACAGGAGATCTATCACCGGCTCGGAACGGACCGGATCGGCAGCGTCGAAACGCAGCTGCAGCGCAAGGACGGGCGAGTGCTCGACATGATAATTTCCTGGGCGCCCATGGACGCCGCCGATCCCAGCAAGGGCATCACCTTTTCGCTGCAGGACATCACCAGCCAGAAAGAGACCGAGCGCGCCTTGCGCGAGAGCGAGGCCAAGTTCCACACCATGGTCGATTGGACGATCGATTGGGAATACTGGCTCCTGCCGGATGGATCGCTCTGCTACATGACGCCCTCGGCCGAAGCGCTGACCGGTTATCAGGTGGCGGACTTCGTGCAAAGCCCCGCGCTGATCGAGGCCATCGTGCACCCGGAGGATCGCTCTGAGTGGGACCACCACCTCCAGCGCCTGCAGTGCACCGCCGACCGGCGGCACCCGGATCAGCTGGATTTTCGCCTCGTGCAGAAATCTGGTCAGATCATCTGGGTGACCCACCGCTGTCGCGCCGTCATCGACGCAGAAGGTCTGTACCAGGGCCGGCGCGTCACCGTGCGGGATGTCACGGCGCAAAAGGCCGCCGAGGAGCAGGTTCGGCGACTGGCGTATTTCGATCCCCTGACCGAGCTGCCCAACCGCCGACTGCTGCTCGATCGCCTCCGCCATGCCTTGAGCGCCAGCACCCGCAGCCAGGAGTACGGCGCGCTCCTGATGCTCGACCTCGATCAGTTCAAGGCGCTCAACGATACCCAAGGGCACGCGGTGGGCGACCAATTGCTCATCGAAGTCGCGCAGCGCCTGCAGCATGCGGTGCGCGGGGAGGATACTGTCTCGCGCCTGGGGGGCGACGAGTACATCGTGCTGCTTGAGGGCCTAGGGCGGAGCAAGACGACCGCCGCGACTCACGCCGAGGGCGTGGCCGAGCAGCTGTGGCAGGCGCTCATCGCGCCCTATCCCATCCTAGAAGGAGGCGGCATGCACCATGCCACCGCCAGCATCGGCGTCACGCTCTTTCAGGGACAGACCGCGTCGATCGACGTCTTGCTCAAACAGGCGGACCTGGCGCTCTATCAGGCCAAGGATGCCGGACGCAACGCCGTGCGCTTTTTCGATCCCGCGATGCAGGCCAGCGTGGACGCGCGCATGGCGCTGGAAAAAGCGCTCCGGCAGGCCCTAGAAGAGGGCGAGATGTGTCTCTTCTATCAGCCGCAGCATGATCGCGCTGGGCGGTGCATCGGGGCCGAAGCCCTGCTGCGGTGGCGACGCCCTGGCCAGGGTCTGGTCTCGCCCATGGCGTTCATCCCGCTGGCCGAAGAGACGGGACTGATTCTGCCCATCGGCCGCTGGGTCCTTGCCACGGCTTGTGCCCAGATCAAGACCTGGGCCGCGGATCCGGCCACGCGCGACCTGCAACTGGCCATCAACGTCAGTGCCCGCCAATTCCATCAGCCGGATTTCCTCGGTCAGGTGCGCGAGAGCCTGGAGCACTCAGGCGCCGATCCCACCCGGCTGAAGCTCGAGCTCACCGAGAGCATCGTGCTGGAGAACGTCGAGGCTGTCATTGAGCGCATGCAGGCGCTCAAGGCGCTGGGCGTCAGCTTCTCGCTCGATGATTTCGGGACCGGCTATTCTTCACTGTCCTATCTCAAGCGCTTGCTGTTGGATCAGCTCAAGATCGACAAGTCCTTCGTTCAGGACCTTACGACCGACCCGAACGATGCCGCCATCGTGGAGGCGATCCTAGCGATGAGCCGCTCTCTGGGACTGCAGGTCGTCGCAGAAGGGGTTGAGACGTCCGAGCAGCATGCCTTCCTCCTCGCGCACGGCTGTGATGCTTTTCAGGGCTACCTCTTCGGGCGCCCCTTACCCATTGAAGACTTCATCCTAGATCCGGCGGCTGGACGGCCTCCCAGGTGCGTCTAGCCTGGTATCTGGCAGGGCGCAACGAGGCGTCGCAGTGGCTCTACGACGGAATCTTTCTCAAGAGAGAATCCGTTGCAACGCAGCCAGGCGCCGCGCGCGCTCGCCGCGATCAGCCTTCCCCAAGGGGCGACTCGATTCTGTAACGCCCTATCTCCTCGTCCGTCTGGTCAGTCGGGTGCGTTGAAGTCCGAGAGCACCCCCGCAATCGACCGGCCGCCTTCTCACCAAGGCCCAGCCAGAGCAGCACGGCACCAGGAACGGGCGCAGGGCCTGACGGAGGCGGATGGCGAGCTGCCACGCGGGCACCGAGCCGAGCGCGCCTGCAGACACCCACGCCCGACGGCGCCGCCCCGGTGGTCATGTTGCGATCAGATGTCGGCGCGACGAAGGCTGACGCCGACTTGGCGCCGTCGCGCACAGCTTATCCACAACCCTGACCACAGCTCGCGTGGATAAGCGCTTGGGCGCTTTCCGAGAGTCTTCTTAGCAAAGGCGATTCGATCACGCGCCATCGGGCAGGCATTGCGTGGGAGCGCCGCCCCGGCGCGACGGATCAGCTCCGACCGCCTCAGTCGCGGGGGGGCGCCGCCCCCACGGATCGAGCGGCTGGCCCGATCCGACATGGCTCGGCCGAGCCATCAAGCCAGCCCATCGACCGCTTCTCTGGGATGAGCCCTCCTGGAAATCGCTTGAAGGGGCTCACCACTCAATTTTTCCAACACTTCTCTCTAGTCTGTTCGCCCCTCGCAAACACGAAGATGCTTCGGCGACCACCGATCCGCCGTGGCAGGCCCCCAAACGCCGCATCCCAACTGGCCTCGCGGCATGTTTTCAGAAGTTGGCACAGCCTCTGCTTTAACCCTGACAAGCGCAACAAGAGCGCGACGGATCAACAACACGCAACGCCCGCTTGGAGAAACCATCATGCTGACCATCACCGACCTCGCCCTTCGCAACGACCTCGACGCAGCCGCTATGACCAGTGTTCGCGGCGGCTTCAGCTTCAGCGACTTCGATTCGCTCTTCGGCATCGTCAATGCCCCGGAGATCGACCTCGGCACGCACCTGCTGTCGCAGAACCAGGCCTTGGCCGTCGACCAGTCCAACAACATCGGCGGACTCAACCTGGTGATCTCGGATCAGACCCAGGGCGGCATCGCCGGTCAGGTCGCCTAAGCCAACCCAAGTTCCTTTGATACACACTGAAACTCGATAGGAGAGCAGCCATGTTGACCATCACCGACCTGTCCGCTGACCGTACCCTCGACAAGGCCGCCATGAGCGGTGTGAGCGGCGGTGCCGCCTTCGCTGGAGATGCCTTCAGCGCCTTTGCCGGCTACTTCAACAGCCCGACGCTGGATCTGGGCACGCACGCCCTCGCCCAGGAGCAGGCCGTCGCGGTCGATCAGAGCAACGCCATCGGCGGCTTCAACGTCGTCGGCTCCAACCAGGTGCAGAACGGCATCAGCGGGCAGGTCTCGCTCTTCTAAGCCGAGCCGTCGACTGCCAGAGCACGAGGGTCCGCAGATCCTCGTGCTGCACCCTGCCGAGCCCAGTCGGTTCGGCGAGGTCTCCTTCAACGATAGCCCCATCCCCACTGACAGCGCCCCGCGCTTCCGCCCGCAGGTCTCAGACAACGACCTATTGACGAACGGTGCACCACGTCACTGCATGTGTCAGCCACATGACCCAGGATGACGACCCGATAGTGCTCGGGGATCCGCAGCTCGCACTCAGATCACCAGGTCCTCCCCGGGCGCATGCGACTGGCGATAACCGCGTCTGACACCATGCCCCCTGGTCATATCAAGAGCTTAATGAGACGATCGATCTCAGGCGCAGCTGCGGGATGCGGGCGGCGCGGCTCTGGCCCCGAGTCACCAAGCATCTCGCAAGCTTGCGGCCTCAGCGGCTGCACAACCGATCAGTCATGATTCGCCGCACAAGGGACAGAGCCAAGCCAAGGACGGCCACAGGGAGGACAAGAACGCAATGACAACCGCCGCCGCCATCAGCCGCAGCCAAGCCCAGGCTTTGGCCGCGGCCGACGCAACGCCCCCGCTTCCCTTCCCCCAGATCGCCCGGTTTCGTTTCCACTTCGAGGCCCAGGAGCCCATCCGCCTGCCCGACTACCCGGGCTCCGCCTGGCGCGGTCTGCTCGGGCACGGCCTGCGGCGGACCGCTTGCGTCACGCGGCAGCGGACCTGCGACGGCTGCCTGCTCGCCCAGCAGTGCGTCTATTCGACGCTCTTCGAAACACCGGCACCGCCCCACCATGCGCAGTCCGGCTACACGGCCATGCCGCATCCCTTCGTGCTCGACATCGACCCGACCGCACCGCGCCGGCTTGCACCGGGCGACGCCTTCGCGCTGGGGATCCACTTGATCGGCGCCGCGATCAGCCAGGCGCCCTACCTCATCCATGCCCTAGGCGTCGCCGGCCAACGGGGCTTCGGGCGCGAGGGCGGCCGTTTCGCCCTGACCGGAGTCTCGCGCGAGCGCACCCTCGGCGCGGATCACTGGGATCAGGTCTACACCGTCGAAGGCGGCGTCTATCGCGCCCATGAGATGGCGCCGCTGTCCCCACCACCTGCGCCATCGGCGGTCCGGCTGAGGCTGATCACGCCGCTGCGCATCAAGCGCGACGGGCACTTCCTCGGCGCCCGCGACCTCGCCTCGGGCGACCTCATCCGCGCGCTCTACCGACGGCTGCGCACGCTCGCAAGCTTGCAGGGAGGCGACCCGACTACGTTCGACCTGCACACTCTGCCGGCCGACCCGAAGGATCTCGGCTGGCAGCCGCGCTGGCTGCGCTGGCACGAGTGGACCCGCTACTCCTCACGCCAGGACACCCTGATGCAGCTCGGGGGACTCATCGGCGAGATCGACCTCGGAGGCCCCGCACTCACCGCTTTATGGCCCGCGCTCTGGCTCGGGCAATGGACGCATGTGGGCAAAGGGACGGCGTTTGGATTGGGGGGGTATCGGCTCATGGCCGACCCGGTCGGCGACATCGCATCAGACGCGCCGCGAGCTTGCGAGCCCCAAAGGTAGTGGACTTCGAGAGGAGAATGCCAACGTATGGAGAACCGCATGACTCATAAGCAAAGGCTCGCCGCATCCTGCCGCGTGGCGCTGAGCGCGCTGCTGCACGATCCGGGCGAGCTCGCCGAGCCTGATGATCTAGCAAGCGACTGCAAGACGCTCGAAACACAGTTGGACAACGGCCTTGATCATTGAATCGCCCCCGCGGTCGAACAAAGAGCCGTGGGAGTGGCGCCTCGCCGCGACGGGGGCGCGATCTCGGCTAGGCGCCGCTCCCACTCGATCACCCGAGACGGGCATCAGCGGCAATCGGTGATCAGACATCTGGCTCAATAGGATCGGGAGCGATTTGATGAAGAAGCTCGAGTACGAGGTCAGCTTTGCAACGCCGGCCTTCTTAGGGAACGCTCATCAGGCAGCGCAGTGGCGCACCCCGCCTTTCAAGGCGCTCATTCGGCACTGGTGGCGGATCGTGAAGGCGCCGGAGGTGGGCTTCGATGTCAGCGATTTGAGGAAGGCCGAGGGGAGGCTGTTCGGTATTGCCGCTGATGACGGCGACTCCCGACGTTCACTCCTGCGATTGCGGCTTTCCAACTGGAGCCCTGGTGGCGTCTCCTCATGGACTAGCGATAAAAAGCTCCCGCACCCCGAGGTCACGACCAAAGCGGGTAAGGTCATGGCGATTGGGTCGCAGCTGTATCTCGGCTATGGACCCCTGACTTTCGCCAAGGGAGGGACCGCCTTGAGTGATCAACCGGCTCGAACGGCAATAGCGGTGGATGCCACCCAGACCCTGACCATTGCCGTCCCCAACGAGTTCGCTAGCGAGGTCATCGAGGCCATTCAGCTCTGCGCTTGGTTTGGCGCCCTCGGGTCCAGAGCGAAGAACGGCTGGGGCTCGTTCCAGCTGACAGCGAAGGGCGAGACGCCCCCGATACCTGAGCTCGGTCCGACACGGTTGAAAGGGCTCAAACGACCGCTCGATGAGTGTCTGACGCTGTCCTGGCCGCATGCGATCGGCGCCGATGAAGGCCAGCCACTGGTTTGGCAGACGCCGGCAATGCCGACATGGCCGGCACTGATGCGCGAGCTAGCCGCAATCAAGATTGCATTTCGCACCGAGCCAGGCCTTATGTCGTTAGATGGTGTGCCGAATGGGTCCTTTGCGGCGCGGCATCTACTCGCCTATCCGGTGACCCATCACAAGGTGAGCGGGAACGAATGGGGTAACCAGGGGCGCCTCGCGAATCAGATTCGATTCAAGGCGGCCAAGGGAGACGGGGGCTGGATCGGGACGATTGTTCACACGCCATGCCGTCTACCGGAAAAGATGGTGTCTGACTTACCACAGCCGATCCAGCGTGAGCTAGGCAAGGTCTCCTTGACCGCATGGCGCCAAGTGCACGCCATCCTGGACTCGAAAGCACAAAGGATGCAGGCCCATGACTGATTGGAAACAAAAACTCGCCGCCTGGGTCCACGACCCCGCGGAGAAATCCCTAATCCTGATGCGCACGCGCGAGGGGCACGAGCAGGGCACCTCCCGAATCCTGCGCGAGCGCCTGGGCATCGACGCCGCCACGCTCGACAAACGCGCGGACTGGCTCGCCTCGGCGGCTGACCGCCCCAACTGGCCGCGTCCGGAGCACGCCCGCTATCCGGCCTGGGAGCGCGTCTCCTTCACCGCTGAGCCGAGCCTGATCCATCCACTCTCCGGAGACCGCATCGACCTGCGACCGCTGGCTACGGATATCGCGCCGGACGAGGCCAAAACGCTAAGCACGGACCATTTCTCGCGGCTGATTTTCGAGGGCGACGCCTACCGTACCTTCCTCGCCTTCTGGCGCTTCGGCCCGGAGGGCCGGCTCGTCAAAGATCTCGGTCCGCTTTGGCAGCTGATGCCGGCCGATAGTCGTGTACCGGATCATTCGATCTGGGCTCACCTCGACAGTGTTTCGGCACTGGCGTCTGCCTTGAGCGGCGGCGAGCGGCCCGCCTTACTGGCGATGAGCTTCGGCCCCGTCCAGGGGTTTATAGCCCAGGCCCGCTCGACGTCCGACCTCTGGGCCGGCTCCCATCTCCTATCGACCATCGTCTGGGAGGCCATCCGCTCGATCGCCGAGGCCGTCGGCCCCGATGCGGTGCTCTTTCCCTCTCTGCGCGGTGTCCCGGCTGTCGATGCCTGGCTGGCCAGCGATGCCGTGCTGGGCGAGCGAGGACGCGAGCTGCTGCAAGAGATCCGCTCGGACGTGTGCACCGATGCCTCTGACACCAATCCGCTCTTCGCCGCCGCCCTGCCCAACAAGCTGATGGCCATCGTTCCCGAGTCCCGGGTCCGGGCGCTCGCTGAGCAGGCAGCGGCCAATGCACGCCTGAGGGCTCGCGCCATTGCCGAGCGGGCGGCACGAGCCGTGCTCGAGCAGAGCGGCGCTATCGAACCAGAAGCGTCCCTACCACAGGCCGTCGAGGCGCAGATCGCGGCCCAAATGGCCGAGTTTCCGGAGGTCCAGTGGTCGGCAGCGATTTGGCCGATTACGGACGACGTGCGCGACCTGGGCTCCGCGGCCGGCCAGCTGCAGCAGGCGCTCGGCGCCATCCACCCAGGCCTGCGCAAACAGGGCATCTTCCAGGACGACATCTGGCGCGTGCTCTCGCGCGAGCTGGAGCTGGACGGCTTCGAATTCTGGCGGCCCAATGCCGGCGTCCTCTACCCCGCCGTCTTCGAGCTGGCCGAGCGATCCCTCGCCGCAGCCAAGACCGCGCGCCCATTCCAACAGCTCACCCAGGTCGGGCACCGCTGTACCCAATGTGGTGAGCGCGAATGGCTGACGGATGACCGCGCACAGCTCGAGCTCAACCGCACCGACCGCAACGCCGTCAGTCTGTGGGGTAAGCTCGCTGGCAAACGCCGCTCTTGGGCCAAGGACGGGGAGCATCTCTGTGCCGTCTGCACGGCGAAGCGGCTGTGGCCGACCTTGTTCGCCACCGAAGTCGCGGCGGGCTTGGTAGGAAAAGACGTCGACAAGGTCAGCCGTTTCGTGGTCAGCACCCATGCCTTAGCGGTCTCGACTGCGATCGAAGGCGCAATCGAAAGGGCTCAGACCCGCCCGGAGGCCACCGTTGCGCTCGGGAACCTCAACAGCGCCATTGCCTCGCTTGGCCCGAGACTCGAATCGGCCACCTTGCCCAAGCGCATCATGCCGCAGCTGCACCAGCATCCGGGGCTGCTCGCGGTCGCAAAGCGTCTTCCGGACTTGTTCGAGCAGCTACGCGAGGAGCCAGACCCTGGTGAGCCGCTAGCCGGTACGGATATCCGGCAAGGCGACATTGAGCGCTGGGTCAAGGACCTTTTCGGCGCTCGCCCCGAGACTTACTACGCGCTCATTCAGATGGACGGCGACCGCATGGGCGCCTGGCTCGCCGGCAACGAGGACGCCTACAAGCTCCCCTACCGCGACACCTGGCATCCGCGTATTCAAGCAAAGGTCGGTGAATTCGCCCGCCGCGACGACGCTCTGGCGGCCTATGCCCGAACCAAGCGGCCGCCGTCGCCGGCCCGACATGCCGCCATCTCGCGCGCCCTCAACGACTTCTCCATCCATCTGGCCCGCCACGTCGTCGAGGACTGCGTCAAGGGCAAGCTCATCTATGCCGGCGGCGACGACGTCCTGGCGCTGGTCGCGGTCGATGACCTCTTCGACGCCATGCAGTTGCTGCGGCTTGCTTACAGCGGTCTCGAAGTCCCCGAGAGCCTAGGTCTGTCCGAGCGGATCGGCCGACTCGGCCCAGAGGGGCAGCGGAGGGGTAGCAACCGGCTGTGGCTCAAGCAAGGCTTCGGCATGCTCGACGGGCGGCTCATGACCCTGATGGGACACAAGGCGACCGCCTCCATGGGGGCCGTGGTCGCGCATCACACCGCTCCCCTGGGTATGGTACTGCGCGAGCTGCGCACCGCCGAGGGCCACGCCAAGCAGGCCGGACGCGACCGTTTTTGCCTGCGCATCCTCAAGCGCGGCGGCGGCGAGGTGAGCGTTACCAGCCCCTGGTGGGCCGTAACCGAAAAAGGCCGACCGATCATGGAGCGCCCGCGCAGCGACTCCGACCAGACGCCATGCGACTTCACCGCCCTGGGCCTCATGAGTCGACTGCGCAGCGAGCTGGCTCAAACCGACTTCTCACGCGCAGCCATCTATCGCGCGCAGCAGTGGCTCGAGGGAGTGACGGATGCCAGAAGCAATGCAGACGGGCCTCGCTGGCGCGAGCAAGTCGCCGGCGCCTTGGCCTATCAATTCCGCCGCCAAGGGGGAACCGGGCAATTCGCGCCGGAACTGGTCGACTTCGTTTGCGACGTCATCTGCCCTGAGCACCCGCGAGCCACTTTGGAGAACCTCCTCGTCGGCGCGGAGTTTTTCGCCCGCGAGTCACGCAGCGCCCGTCCGGTCCGTCAGGGAGAGCCGTCATGACCGCCTATTACTTCGTCAATCCCACCGAGAGCCTATTCGTGCGCGGTAACCTGGCCTTCGGCGATTCCGGGGAGCATGGCGTCGGGCTCATGCCGCCTCCACCGTCGCTCTTCGCCGGGGCCTTCCGCTCCGCCATGCTGGGGCGCTCGCTAGAGGCCATGAGCCGATTCGCGCGCGAGGGGTCAACCGGAGATACGGCTCTGGATACCGCGCTCGGCACCTTCGACAGCCGCGACGGCGAGCAAGAGACCGCCGGAGCCTTTCGCCTCACCTGGGTCAGTCTGGCTTGCCAGCACGGCATAGCACAGGGCGCCAGTGTCGAGGCCGTGATGCCGCTCCCAGCTGACCTGGTTCGACTGGAGTCCACCCTCGCGCCGCTCACTCCGGGCGAGCAGAACGAACTGCTATCCTCCGGTCAGTTCCTTCCACGGGTCGCGATTCTGCGGGCCTCCAAGCAGGAAAAGCCATTGGCCGGCCACTATCTGCGCCAGCCGGGCTTCACAAAGTACCTTACGGCCGAGACGCCCGAAGGCTCGGACTGCGTCGAGGCGAAGGACCTCTACGCGCGCGATCCGCGCCTCGGTATCGGCTTGAGCACGCAGACCGGGACCGCCGAGTCAGGGCTCATCTACACCACCGAAGGTTTCGCCTTCAATCCGCCCGACTCCCCCTTCGCCACAACCGGCTTTCTCGTCGGCATGGAGGGCGTCGACGCGCTGCTGCCGGAGAGCGGATTTCTGCGGTTGGGCGGCGACGGGCGAAGCGCATCCTATCAGCGCGTCCAGTGGCAGCCGCCCAAGATTCCCTCGAGCAGCATCACGAAGGACAGGCGCTTTCGCCTCATCCTGCAAACGCCAGGGCTTTTCGAGCACGGCTGGCTGCCCGCCGGCGTCGTGAAAGACGACACAGGCTACAAGCTGCGCGGCCGAGACTTCAGCGCCAGACTCGTCTGCGGCGCCGTTCCACGCCGTGAGGTGGTTTCCGGCTGGAACCTGCTGGGGTGGCGGCCGAAGGATGCCCAACGCGCGGCGCCGGCCGGCAGCGTCTACTGGCTCGAGGACTTCAGCGGCGACGCCGACAAGCTTGTCGAATGGGTGCGGGCGGGACTCTGGGGCGAGAATGCCGACCTGTCCCGCCGTGCCGAAGGCTACAACTTGGCCAGCCTCGGCCTTTGGCCCTGATTACTGGAACCTTGCCACTGAGGCTTCTCGCAACCGCAGGAGGAACCGATATGCCCGAAGCGCGTTTTAACGCCGTCCTCGGCGGCAGTCACCATCTTGATCTCACGCTCGATTTGCCGACGGATTTTCCGACGGGTGAGGTGGAGATCATCGTGCGCTCGGCGCAACCGATCGAACCGCCCGATGCGGGCCTTGAAGCGCTTTTCGCAGCAATCGACCGCATGCCGCGCCGACGGCTCACCAAGGAAGAAATCGACACCTACATCGCCGAGGAACGTGCGAGCTGGGACTGAGCCATGAAGAGGATCTACTGGGATAGCTGTGTCCTCATCTATCGGCTCCAAGCCGTTCCGCCCTGGAAGGAGAAGATCGCTCGCCTGCTGGCCGCGCAGCCAGCCTATCGCCTCGTCCTGACCGAGCTGACGCGCCTGGAGTGCCGCGTCAAGCCCCTGCGAGAAGGTGACGTCGATACGCTGCGTGCCTTCGACCACTTCTTTACGAGCGACCGGATCGAGTACGCGCCGCTCAAGCGGACGCTGTTCGACCGCGCCGCCGAGCTACGCGCCTATCACGGTCTCAAGACCATCGACGCGCTCCATTTGGCGGCCGCGCTAGACGCCGGCTGCAATGCATTCTGGACCAATGATCGACGCCTCGAACGGGCCGCCTCCGAGCGGATCCAGATCGTCGCGATCGATGCCCTCTCATAAGGAGATCTCTGTGTTCGAAGCTACCCGTCTCGTCTTCTACTACGCCGTCAGCCCGGTCCATATGGGCGCCGGCTCGGCCATCGGCGCCATCGACAATCCCATCCAGCGCGAGGTCCATACCCAGCACCCGATCTTCGCCGGCTCCGGCATCAAGGGCGCGCTACGGCACCACTTCAATCGGCGCTGGTCCGGCGAGCGCGGGAAGAATGGCCAGAGTCTCGTCTCGCGCATCTTCGGCCCGCCGACCAATGCGTCCGATCATGCCGGGGCCTTTTCCGTATCGGACGCGCAGCTGGCCGTGCTGCCGGTGCGCTCGCTCAAAGGCGCCTTCGTCTACGCCACCTGCCCCTTGGCGCTGGGCCGCCTGAAGCGGTTCGCCGAGCTGGCGGGCGTGCCCGTGGATTGGAGCGTTGAAAACGTCCAGGCTCAGCAGGCGCTGACCGCCTCCGATTCGGCGGTCAGCAGCGGCTCCGTGATCTTGGAGTCCTTCGAATTCAGCCGGGCAGAAGGCGATTGTGTAAAGATCGCCGCCTGGCTTGCCGACAATGCCTTGCCGGCGGCCCCCTCGCACAAGTTCTTCGCCGACAAGCTTCGCACCGACCTGATCGTATTGTCTGACACGGACTTCGCCCACTTCGCCCGTCACGGAATGGCGGTCGAGCCGCATGTCCGGATCAACGACGAGTCGGGCACCGCGGACGACGGCGGACTCTTCTACACCGAGAACCTACCGCCCGAGTCGATTCTGGTGGGCCTTGCTCAGGCGAGCCTTGAGCGCTTCAAGAAGACCGGCGAAGAAACGGGGCCAGCGCGGCTGGATGCCGATGCCATCCTGTCGCACATCTTCGAGGGTGCCGGGTCCGACAGACCGGGAATCGCCAACAAGGCGCTCCAAATCGGCGGCGATGCAACCACCGGACGTGGTCTCGTGATTGTGCGGCCGGTAGGGGAGGACACGGGAGCATGACCATGAATCAGACGCTCGATCAGCAGCGTGCTGCCTTCGCTTGGGAGGTTGCCAGCGCTGGCATGAGCCGACATCAGGACGATTACAAACGGCTCGCCAAGGGTAGCCCGGCCTTGATCATGACCAGTGGACTCATGCCGACTCTGGCCTTCTATGCGAGCAAGAAGGGTGCGGCCGACGCGCTGCTGGACGACCTCATCCGCTGGCTGTCTGAGCGGATCTGGCGACAGTCCCTGCACCAGGGGCAGGGCAGCCGCGTCTTCGGCGAGCTCATGAAACAGCTCCAGTCCGCGGATACCGCGACCTACCTTCACGCCACTGACGAAGCACTGGAAATCCTCAAATGGATCCGCCAGTTCGTCGACGCCGTAAGCCACCCTTAGCGCGGAGGAGCAAAGATGACTCAAGTCGCCGTCCCTCAGCGTGTTGCGGACATCGCCGAAGAGTTCCGAGACGCCGCGCCGGGCCATCGCTTCAATCTCTACTTCCCAATCTGGACCCAGAGCTGGAGCGCCGACCCTAAAGGTAAGACCTCGGCCCTGGAGCGCACGACCCGGATTCCGAGCAACGTGCGCGATCTCGTGAAGCGGCTGCGCGAGCGTCAGCGCGCCCTGGCCACCCCGGAGGCTCACCTCAGCGTTCCTGCCAAGTCCGAGTCGCCCTTCGCGACCGGACTCGGCAACGAGCATCCGGTAGAGAACGGATTCGCCTTCCTCACGCCCTATGGCCTGCCCTACCTCGCTGGCTCTGGCGTCAAGGGTGTTCTGCGTCGTGCGGCGGAGGAGCTGGCCCTGTACCCGGAGGACTATCGTTCCGGCGACGCAGCGGTCGCCCAAGACTTCACCCTGCTGGACGTTTGGTGGCTATTCGGCTTCGAGGGTGCCTCGGGCGCCTGGTGGCCGCTGACAACCAAGGAGGAAAAGCAGCTCACCCCAGAGCAGAAGGAGGGGCACGCACGCTGGGAGGCGCGATTCAAGACGCACTGCCAGGGACTCACAGATCGACCCGATCTGTCCGACTTCATCAAGCGGGCGCTGCCCAATCCCAAGGAAGCGGCGCGCTACCTCGACGAGTCGACCAAGTTCTTGGCGAATCTCGACAGCCTGCGATCGAGCATCCATACCCTGGGAGCCCTGAACGTCTGGGACGTTTTCCCGGACCCCAAGGGCGGCCGGCTCGCGGTCGAGATCATGACCCCGCACTATACCGACTACTACCAAGGCAAGGGCACCCCGCACGACGCCGGCCAGCCGAATCCCATTCCCTTCCTCGTCGTCCCGGCTGGCTCTGATTTCGAGTTTCATGTGATCTGTCAGGTCGAGCGGTTGCCGCAGCCGATCCGCGATCGCTGGGAGCAGCTCGTCAGCGCCGTTTTCGAGCATGCCTTCGAGTGGCTCGGCTTCGGCGCCAAGACGGCCGTCGGCTATGGGCAGATGGTGGAGGATGTCGCGGCGCGGGAGGAGCGTTTGGCCGAACAACAGCGCGTCCGCGAGGAAGCCGAGCGCGAGCGACGGCTCGCTCAACTTTCACCGATGGAGCGAAGCATCGCGGAGGCTCTCGCCGAGAAGGTTGACCGTGGGTTGAGCGAAGGGGTCTATCTCGTGCAGCTGCTCGAAGCCGGACGATGGCAGGGCGACGAGGGCAGAGCCGTTGCTGCTATCGTTCGGGACAGACTCAAGGACGAGAAGAAATGGAAGGAGGCTACCAAGAAGCCCGATAAGGACAAGGACTACAAGCGGACCCAAACGATCCTCAAGATTCTGAGTGGAAAATGAAGACCTCTGATGACCATCCGCCGCACCCAGCGGCCCATCGGCATTCTCGCCCCGCCGAGTGCCGAAGAGGTCGCCTGGCGCAAGGGCATGGCTCAGACCCGGACCCGCGTTCCCAAGGGCGTGTTCCGTTCCTGTAGATAAGATGACGCCAATGCCGATTGGGAAAGGTGGCAGGCTGAGCTGGTTGCGGCGACTGCTCGGCGTTGACGCGTCGCCGGCGCTGTCGGCAATCCCGGCGGATCAGTCCACCGAATACACGCGACCACGGGCGACGTGCTCAAAACCGTTCGGCTGCTCAACCGCGAAGGTGCTCGCTATGTGCTGGTCGGTGACTCCGTGCGCATGACCGAGGACTCGATATCGCCGTCGCGCCCGATCCCGAGAACGTCTCGGGTCAACAACAAGGAGCTTCCAGATGGCCCGATGCTTCATCTCATTTCTTGGCGTCAACGACTACGTTCGCTGCAACTACCTGCTCAATGAAGCCCGCGTCGACGGCGTGCGCTTCGTTCAGTCTGCACTACTGAAGCTGGTCGCGGCCGATTTCACCGCGGAGGACAGCGTTCTGATCGGCTGCACCGCCAAGGCGCGCGCCACCAATCTCGAGTCGCTGATTGACGAGCTCGCCGATGCTGGCTGGGCCGGCCCGAAGCCCGCTGTAGTCGATCTGCCCGAGGCGACCAGCGAGCGGGAGCTATGGGAGATCTTTCAGATCCTGATGGATCGGGTGCGAATAGGCGATGAGCCGATCTCGCCGAAGAGATCTATGGCTTCATCGGCTGGCCCGCGAGTAATAAGAAGCGCGAGCGCAAAGCGCAGATCGACGCCTTGCGAGCGCGATCCGGCGAATGAACGCCGAGAATCTGCACTTGAGCGCGCTCTCCACGCGGCGCCTTTGTAGGAGCGGCGCCTCGCCGCGACTGGCGCCAACCTCAGAGCCCGGGCTCGTCGCGCCTTGGCGGCGCTCCCACGGGCGCTAAGCTTCGCCGCATCGAACAACTCTGGAGACTGAGTCCCATGACCATCCACCGCACCGTCGGCCGCCGCACCCAGCGGCCTATCGGCAAGCTCGCCCCACCGAGCACCGAAGAAGTCGCCTGGCGCAAGGCCATGGCCCAGACCCGCACCCGCGTCCCTAAAGGCGTGTTCCGTTACCGTACGCACGAGGAAGCCAATGCCGATTGGGAAAGGTGGCAAGCTGAGCTGGTTGCGGCGACTGCTCGGCGTTGACGCGTCGCCGGCGCTGTCGGCAATCCCGGCGGATCAGTCCACCGAATACACGCAACCACGGGCGACGTGCTCGAAACCGTTCGGCTGCTCAACCGCGAGGGTGCTCGCTATGTGCAGGTCGGTGACTCCGTGCGCATGACCGAGGACTCGATATCGCCGTCGCGCCCGATCCCGAGAACGTCTCGGGTCAACAACAAGGAGCTTCCACATGGCCCGATGCTTCATCTCATTTCTTGGCGTCAACGACTACGTTCGCTGCAACTACCTGCTCAATGAAGCCCGCGTCGACGGCGTGCGTTTCGTTCAGTCCGCACTACTGAAGCTGGTCGCGGCCGATTTCACCGCGGAGGACAGCGTTCTGATCGGCTGCACCGCCAAGGCGCGCGCCACCAATCTCGAGTCGCTGATTGACGAGCTCGCCGACGCTGGCTGGGCCGGCCCGAAGCCCGCTGTAGTCGATCTGCCCGAGGCGACCAGCGAGCGGGAGCTATGGGAGATCTTTCAGATCCTGATGGATCGGGTGCGAATAGGCGATGAGC
>NZ_JAAIJQ010000091.1 GCF_010820565.1 Thiorhodococcus minor
GGGTGCGCTAGCAGGTCGGGGTGAATGCCGGAGCGGATCAACAAGGCCTCGGCCGGTGCCCCCAGACTCTGCACCTGAGCGACCCAGGGCGCGACCAAGTGCGCCCGAGCGACGGGGATTGACGGCAATGGGTTGTTGTCGCGCATCACTTCGGTCCTCGAGCTGCGGGCCTAGTGAAGAGGTAGTCGCTGCGGCCGGCAGGCACCAGATGACAGGCGCGGCATGCGATCGCCGGCTATGCTTGAAAGTCTATCGTGGCCGTAAAGCCTGGCTCGATTTCCGTCTGAGCGATACGGCGATCAAACGGCCGCAAGAGCATAGACCGACAGCGCATGAGCAACCGGCCTGACCACGACCATGTCGATCTAGTTCTGGGCGGCCAGCATCGAGGGGACGACCGGCACGCTCCCTGGGCTGTTGGTGGCCGATGTCGACATGAGCTTCGGTGACATCTTCGACGACCTGAAACCCTCCGGTATGGTGCCCTTCAACGCGACCAAGGGCCGGCTGGGGCTTGCCGCAGACTTCCAGTACGTGGAGACCGAGGCGGAGAGCAGATCGCTGTCGCCGCTGTTCGGCCGCGAGACGCTGCGCTCCACCAGCCTGGTCGCCTCCCCGATCGCGAGCTACCTGGTTGTCGACGACGGGCGCCTGAGCCTGCGCCTGGGTGGCGGTGCACGCCTCTGGTCGGTGGAGACGGACCTCAGGCTCTCCGACGGTCTGCTCGCTGGACGTCTGATCACGAGCGACGAGACCTGGGGCGATCCGATCATCGGTGCCAGTGGCGGGCTCGACTTGAGCCCCCAGGTCTTCGCACGCGGATGGGCCTATGTCGGCGGCTTCGGGATCGCCTCCGACATCACGGCGGACGTCTTCGTCGGACTCGGGTATCGCTTTACCGATACGACCTCCGCGAGCCTGGGCTACCGCTGGGTCAAAGTCGACTGCGAGGAAGACGATTTTCTCTACGACGTTCGCCAGGCTGGTATAGCCACCGGCGTGACCTTTGCGTTCTGAGGCACGTTATCCAAAAGCATTCGGGCGGCGATCTCCGGTGCAGACCGAAAGATGCTCGCAGTTTCGCTTCAGTCACGCCCGGCTTCATCGATATTCTGGCGGACCGACCTCATGGCGGCTCCGCCTTCAGGCCATGGCCGTCCATCAATAGAAAGCGGCCGCCGGCACTAGAAGACTCAGCTTGAGCCCCGGGCTGACCCCAGGTTGTCGCCTCGCACCCATGTATTGACCGCTTCAAGGGGCAAAGTGACCGCTGATCCGTGTAGCTCGACCTTCCGCTTCCCGCGTCGGACAGACACCAAGGTTATTCGACCGAATGACCGATCAGGATAGGTTGCCGCCGCCGCGACTACCTGGGCCTTTCGTGTCCGCAAGGGTCCCGAGCCTCAGCAGCAGCGGCGACATCTCGATGGGTCGGCGCACTGTCGTCCGAGGAGGAGTCACGGCTCGACGTGGGCGACAACACCGCTCCTCCACTTCACGGCACGGCTGCCACGGCCTGATTGGAGGCCGACCGACTAGCTTGCTCGCGCCCTGATTCCACGGGGCACCACGGCCCGCTCGGCCCGCTCGAAGAGCCACTGCACGCTCAGGGCGAACAGCGCCGAGGGAATGGCGCCCTCGAGGATGAGTGCGGTATCGTCCAGGCGAATGCCGGTCAGGATCGGCTGACCATAGCCGCCCGCACCCACCAAGGCCCCGAGCGTCGCCGCCCCCACGTTGATGACCGCGGCCGTCTTGATCCCCGCAAGTATCGTCGGCAGCGCCAGCGGGAGCTCGATCCGCCTCAACCGCGCCGCCGGCGGCAGCCCCAGGGCCTCGGCCGACTCCCGTAGGGCCGCCGGGATGCCGGTGATCCCCGCATGGGTATTGCGCACGATCGGGAGGAGGCTGTAGAGAAAGAGCGCGACCAGGGCGGGACCCGCCCCGATGCCGAAGAAGGGGATCATGACCACCAATAGCGCCAGCGCCGGAATCGTCTGCAGAATCCCCACGACGGCGAGGACGACCTGTCCCAGTCGGCGCCGATAGGCCGCCACGACGCCGAGCGGGACGGCGACCGAGATCGCCGCCGCTAGGGAGACACCGACCAGCACCAGATGCTCGAGGCTGTAGCGCGCCAAGCGCGCCGGCATGCCCTCCCCGCTCGGCGTCAGGTCGAGCGCGAAGGCCTCACGCAGAAAGGCACGCGCCACCTCCGCCTCGCTCCGGCCCTCGACCTTGGCGGCCGCATTGAGCGCGACCATGCGCTCGACGTCGATCGCACCCAGGCCCCGCTTCAGCGCCTTCAAGGCCTCGGGTGCGCGTGCTTCCAGATCGGCGCGGTAGATGAGCACGGCGTCATACTGCGGGAAGTAGCCAAGATCATCCTCAAGGGTGCGCAGATCGTAGTAGGCGATCTCGGCATCCGTGGTGTAGACCTCGGTGACATCGGCCTCGCCGGCGCCCAACGCCCGATAGGCAAGCTCGTGCTCGACGCCCCGGACATCCGCTTGCGGCAGCCCGTAGCGATCGCGCAGACCGGGCCAGCCGTCGGCGCGATCCATGAACTCGCTTCCCAGGCGGAGCTTGAGCCCCGGATGGGCTCTAAGGTCCGACACGCTGGCGATGCCCAGCGCGGCCGCCCTCGCCTCGACCATGCCGAGGGCATAGTTGTTCTGGAAGCCGATCGACCCCGCCAGCCGAATGTCGCGCTCGGCGAGCCAGGCGCGCAGCTCGGCCGCGCTGACGGGCTTCTCGCGCGCCATGATCTCGTGGCTCAGCGTCCCGGTGTACTCGACGTAGGCGTCGATCTCCCCGGCGACCAGGGCATTGAAGAGTATGCGCGTGCCGCCGAGCGAGGCTCGGTGACGCACGGGCGTTCCCGTCGACTCCACGAGCCCGGTCAGCATCTCGCCGAGAATGACGCTCTCGGTGAACTTCTTGCTGCCGATGACCACCTGCCCAGGCTCCCCACGGCAGCCGGCGAGCAGCGTGACAGCCAAGACGACCAGGCATGCCAGCGCTAGGTCGAGGGTGAGCCGCTTCATCGCTCGCCGCCCCCCAGATCCAGGTGACTGCGCTGGGCACGAATGAACTGCTCGACGAAGGGCTCCGCCGGCTCCGCCATCATCTCCGCCAGGGCCCCGCTCTGCAGGATGCGGCCATCACGCATCAAGACGATGCGGTGCCCCAGGAAGGCCGCCTCGGCCAAGTCGTGCGTGACCAAGACGACCGTCTTGTGCAGCGCCGCAAAGATCGCTTTGAGATCTTGCTGCAGCTCATAGCGGATCATAGGATCGAGCGCGCCCAGCGGCTCATCGAGCAGCAGCACCTCGGGGTCCAGCATCAGCGCCCGCATCAAGGCCACGCGCTGGTTCTGCCCGCCCGACAGCTCGCTCGGATAGCGAGCCAGTCCGTCTCTCGGGAAATGGGTGAGATCGCTCAGCTGCGCCAGCCTCTGGCGGATACGCTCGGCATCCCAGCCCAACTGCTCGGCCATCAAGGTCACATTGGCGCCTGCCGTGAGATGCGGAAAAAGCCCGCCTTGCTGAATGACGTAGCCCATGCGCAGCCTGAGCGCGGCGATCGTCGCGTCCGAGAGCGCCTGACCATCGAAGCACACACTCCCCGCGTCCGGCTCGGCGAGCCCGATCAGGAGCCGCAGCAGGGTCGACTTCCCGCACCCAGAAGGCCCGATGAGCACAGTGGTGCGCCCTGGCGCAATCTCCAAATCGACACCGTCGAGCGCCGGCTTGCCTTGAAAGGTCTTACGAACTGCGTGAAGCGTCAGCATGCGCGGTCTGATGGAGGAGCTCGGTGAATGTCAGCCTGACTCGGACAGGGCTGCCAGCTTCCAGCGGCTAGCTTCTTGGGATCGGCGGCGTCGATCATCCATTGGCCCAGCCTCCAGCTGAGAGGGTGGACAAGCGCAGAGACGGTAAAGAAACTCCCCGTAGGTTCGGCTGAGGTACGAAGCCCAACATAGCGGCCAGCCTAACGCCTTGATTGTTGGGCCTCCTGCGTCGGCCCAACCTACGGCAAGGCGCGATCTTCGCAGCGGGATTCGGTGGACTTCGCTCTCGAGACTGTGAAGGAATTCTGCGTAGGTTGGGCTGAGGTACGAAGCCCAACATGGCGGCTAGCCTAACGCTTTGATTGTTCGCCCCCCTGCGTCGGCCCAACCTACACCAATCTGCGATCTTCGCGTTGCGCTTGGATTACTCTCACAGTCTCTCTCGCTCGACCACCCTACTGGTCAAACTGCCGATCAACGGCCAGTTGGTCAACCCATGGCGCTTGCTCAAGCTGCCCAGAGGGTGGCAGCGCCAGTCGGCGAAGGCCTCGGCCAGGCAGCCGCCGGAAGCTGTTGGCTGGCAGCCCTATTCCACACTGAAGCCATGCTAACTGGGCCCGAGCACAAAACAAACAGGCACAAAAAAACCGGCATGAAGCCGGTTTTTTTGCTGCCTCGCCGTCGCGGCTCAGGCCATGGCCTTGATATGCGCGTTGAGGCGGCTCTTGTGACGAGCGGCCTTGTTGGCGTGGATCAAGCCCTTGCGAGCAGCGCGATCGATGCGCGGCACGGCCTCTTTGTAGGCCTGCACGGCGGCGTCTTTGTCTTCTGCCCGGATGGCCTTGATCACCTTCTTGACGAAAGTACGCAACGTACTGCGCTGCGCCATGTTTCGCTGACGACGGGTCTCGGCTTGCCGGGCGCGCTTACGTGCTTGTGGTGAGTTAGCCAAGTGGGTCTCCTGAAAATACGGCTGATCGAAATCGAGATCTAGAAACTAAAGACCGCGCATTTTCATAAGATCCAGCGGCCTTGTCAACCAGGCATTGCCAATTGGTGATGGCATCGTTCATCACCCCCTCTATAATCCCGGGTCTTTCGCCCCGGAGACCCAGGCATCGTGGCGTCCCTGTCCGCGTCCATCGCCAAGATTGGCGGCAGCACCTTCCTGTCGCGCGTCCTCGGCTTCGCCCGCGACCTCATCATCGCGCGGCTGTTCGGCGCAGATGCCGCCACGGACGCCTTCTTCGTCGCCTTCAAGATTCCCAACTTTGCCCGCCGCCTCTTCGCGGAGGGCGTCTTTTCGATGGCCCTAGTCCCCGTGCTCAACGAAACCAAGCAGAAGCAGGGCGACGATGCACTCAAGGCCTTCGTGGATGACATGGCGGGCGCGCTGACCCTGGCCTTGCTCCTGATCACTGCGGCAGGACTGCTGGCCGCCCCTTGGCTGGTCCTGGTCTTCGCGCCCGGCTTCGCGGGCGACGCGACCCAGCACGAGATGGCGACCGCGATGCTGCGGCTCACCCTCCCCTACATCCTCTTCATCACGCTCGCGGCCTTCGCGGGCAGCATCCTCAACACCTATGAGCGCTTCGGCGTGCCGGCCTTCACGCCAGTGCTGCTCAACCTGATCCTGATCTGCTGCGCACTGGGCGTGGCGCCGCACCTCGAAGAGCCCATCTTGGCGCTGGCCTGGGGCGTTCTCATCGCCGGTATGGTCCAGCTTGGGTTTCAGCTTCCCTTCCTGCGCCGGCTGGGCTTGCTTCCACGGCCTCGGCTCAACCTGCGGGACCCCGGCATCCAACGCGTCTTCAAGCTCATCGGTCCGGCCATTCTTGGCGTCTCGGTGGGTCAGATCAGCCTGCTGCTCGACACCCTCTTCGCGTCCTTCCTGCAGACGGGAAGCATCTCCTGGCTTTACTACTCGGACCGCCTCATGGAATTCCCGCTCGGTATCCTGGCGGTCGCCCTTGGCACGGTCATCATGCCGCGGCTCTCTCAACAGCACGTTGCCGACAACGCCGGCGACTTCTCGCAAACGCTCGACTGGGCCATGCGCTGGACACTGCTGTTGGGCGCACCGGCTGCCCTCGGGCTGCTGGCGCTCGCCCAGCCGATCATGGCCACCCTTTTCGTCTCCGAGGCCTTCGCCACCCGCGATGTCGTCATGGCCGGGCAAAGCCTCATGGCCTACGCGCCCGGCGTCATCGCCTTCATGGCCATCAAGATCCTGGTGCCCGGGTACTACGCCCGCCAGGACATGCGGGGACCCGTGCGCATCGCCCTCGTCTCGCTGGGCATCGGACTCCTCCTCGATGTCCTGCTGATGCTCCCGATGGGCCATGCCGGACTCGCCCTCGCAACGACCATTGCGGCGCTGGCCAATGCCGGACTTCTGCTGCGCGGCCTGATGAATGCGGGCATCTACGCGCCGGAAGACGGCTGGGCGCAATTCGCCTCCAAGGTAGGCGCGGCAAGCCTGGTCATGGCGAGCGCGCTCCTCCTCCTAGCCGGCTCGGCGAGCGACTGGATCGCGCTGGATACCGGCTCCCGCGTGCCGCGCCTTCTGGGCTGGATCCTGGCCGGAGCCGCGCTCTATCTCCTGACGCTGATCCTATCGGGCGTGCGTCGCCACGACCTCATGCCGCGCGCTTGAGCAGATGCGGGCGCGCACGTCGATCTAGCCGGCGATGCCGCCCCATGTCCTTGACCGCGACACCGCGGTTTCGCGCGCTCGTTCACGCCCTGACGACACGCCGTTCGTCGGCACCTAGGTAGAAAACCGCCTACCGACTTTAGTAGGGATCCTCTAGAGTTCTCAAAGGATACGCTGAGGCAGCCACGCGCCCCGCCAAGCGCCAGAGCCAGCAATTCTGAAACCGACCAGTCATGAGCCCACCGCGCAACGACTATGGAAAGGCGTCGATGATCTTGACCTCAGCGAGAGGCTGGGATGACGCGCGACTTGACATGTCCTCGAGAGCAGCGCGCCGCGTGCGCAGCGATCAGGGCATTCACCGCCGCAAGGGCATGAGCGCTAGTGGAGCAAACATCATGCGCGAGTCCGTTCACTCTTCTCGTACCATCAACAGGCGTCGCTACTTTCGCCGCAGCGACAGTTGCGAGGTCCAGGTTCAGGCGATCGACGCCGCCCCCACCGAGCCGGGAGGCCGCAGCAGCCCCTGCATCTCCTGCGACATCAGTCCGGCCGGCATGCGCGTGCTCGCGGACCGTGCCCATCCGGTCGGCTCGAGGGTCCTGCTGGCCATGGAGTGTCGGGAGAATGGCTGGATTCGTATCATCTCGCGGGTCGGCTCCGTCGTCTGGACGAAAGTCGACGCGACTGACGAGCGCTGCCAGCTGGGAATCCGATTCGAGGACGTCGACAGCCCGGAGCTCGCGGCAATCGGTGCCATCGAGGGCTTCCATTAGCCACCGCGAGGCCCCAGAGCCACCAAGCACCACCACCGCAAGACCGTCTGCAACAGCAGGCTAGCCTCCCCTGCCACCCACCTCGATGCGATTGCGCCCGCCAGCCTTTGCCCGATAAAGCGCGGCGTCCGCTGCGGCCACGATCTCCGACAGCTCCTTGAAGCCATCCTCATAGGCCGCGATGCCAATACTCACAGTGAGCAGATGGCCGGGAAAGCGCTCGGCCAGCACCTGTCCGCGCCGCTCGATCTGTTTGCGGATGCGATCGGCGTAGATGCAGGCACCCTCGATGTGCGTGTCCATGAGCACGAAGAGAAACTCCTCGCCCCCATAGCGCCCCAAGAAGTCCGTCGGACGGGTCAGGCTGCGCATGGTATCGGCGACGATGCGCAGGACGTCGTCACCCGTCTGATGCCCGAAGGTGTCATTGAAGGCCTTGAAGTGATCGATATCGACGAAGCCGACCACGAAGAAACGGCGCGCCTCCTTCCCCTGTCGGAAGGCTTGCGCGAGAAAGCGATCGACGGCACTGCGATTGCTGAGCCGCGTCAAGGCATCCACCTCGGCCTTGGCCCGCTCACGCTCGAAGGTTCGACTGCGCTGGATGGCGATGCCCAGCTCACCCGCAACGCGCATCACTTCCGGCAGGGGTCCGATATCCAGCGCCTCGCCGACGCGCTTGCGACTGACCCAGAGCACGCCCAGCAGCCGGCCGTGACACATCACGGGCACAGCGGCCGCCTCGGAAGCGCCGATCGCCGCCAGGATCTTTTCGTTCTCGGCCGAATCGCGCACCAGCACCGGCCGGCGCTCGCGCAGACAGCGCACTAGATCGCCGGAAAGCGCGGTGATCGTGAGCTCCAGCGGCGCGCTGGGGGACACCGCGGGCAAGGGCGGCAGCGCATGGGTCGCAATCAGGCTGCGACGCCTTGGCTCGACCTGCATCATCATCAGGCGCTCGATGCCCAGCTCGCGCTGGAGCGCCTCCAGCGTCTGGGGAATGAAATCGTCCGGATCGAGACTCTGATGGGGCGCCGTGTGGCTCGAAAGCACCAGGCTTCCCGATGACTTCGCCGGACCCGAATCGCCGCGGCACAGTGCCACGGCCGTCGCGACCATGTTGGCGCGCAGCTGAGGCGAAGGCGGAAACTCCAGCCCGTAGAATGTGCCGATCTCGGACATCTCGGCATCGGCCTGCTCGAGCAGCTCGGGCAGTGCGATCTCATCCAGGGGCGCCAACGCGAGCACCTCTGGAGAGATATTGAGGCTATTGAGCAAATCCACCGAGCCGATCCCCTGGGTCCAGGAGATGAAGTCGGCCAAGGCGACGATCGCGACCTCGCGCGCCTCCTCGGTGGGCAGACCCGACTCCCCGATGGGACCATGGTGGTGGGCCTGAACGCGGCACACCAGCTCAGGCAGCCCCCAGCCCTCGCAGATCACGGCCCCGACCATGTCGTGCGTCACCCCGAAATAAGTGCGCTCGTTCTCACGAATCGAGTTGACGCTGTGCGCGGATGCGCTGAGGAATTCGCTGTAGCGAACTCGGCCATGCGACTCCAGAATCACCTTTCCGAGGTCGTGCAGCAGCCCAGCCGCATAGAGCGCATCCGGATCCGAATGCCCCATGCGCTCGCCGATCCCGCGACTGAGGATGGCCACCAGCAGGCTGTGCTGCCAAAAGTGGAGTCGATCGAAGGCCCCTTGCGAGCCACGCTTCACCATGCTCTCGTAGAAGAGCACCTGGAGCGCGACCTGCCGAACTGCCGAGAGCCCGAGGAGGGTCACGGCCCGGTGGATCGTCTTGATGCGACTCGGGAAGCCGTAGAAGGCCGAGTTCACGATCTGAAGCACCTTGGCCGCCAGCGCCGGCTCCGTCTCGATTACCCGCGAGATCGCCGAGACCTCGGTATCCTCGTCGCTCGTCAGTCCGAGCAGCTTGACCGCGGCCGCGGGCGCGGGCGGCAGATCCCCCACCTCGCTGCGCAACGCCATGCAAACGGAACGGTTAAGGATCTCCGATTGATCTGCCACTCTTTCCCTGCTCCCGTCTGCAATACAATCCCAGCTCCAAGGGAGGACGTCGATTGGATGCCGTCACCGCGCATGGCCAGCGCGCGATCCCAACGGCCGCTGGTCGGGCGGACCCCGGCTGCGAGCCCAGTCCATCTGCGCGTTCGGCTGACCGGGCATCCCTATCCAGCACGAGGGCAAAGACCCGCCCACGGCCGATTAAGTTGACGCTTTTCGCGTCGCCGATTCGTGACCAAGCTCCCACTTCGTCACGGACCGCTTGGCCGAGCATCGGATAGACGATCGTGCAAGACGCACCCTCGATTCCTCGAACAGGTCGGGCCGCGACGATCCTGCCCGAACTGGGAGACAGCCGCCAATGCCGACCGCGACACTCAGATTCTACGCCGAGCTGAACGATCTTCTCCCATCCAATCGACGTGGGCGCGACTCTCGACGCGCGCTCGACGCACCGACACCCGCACGCCATTTGATCGAATCCTGCGGTGTTCCCCACACCGAGGTCGGCAGAATCCTCTGCGATGGCGTCGGCATCGATTTGGAGACACGCTTGGCAACGGACGCCCGTCTGAGCATCTATCCGGCGGACCGCCGCGGCCCTGAGCTGCCTGACAGCAGCCGTCGCGAGAAGTGCCAGGAGAGGCACACCCCGCGCTTCATCGCCGACGCGCATCTGGGCGCCCTCGCCAGGCGTCTGCGCATGCTGGGCTTCGACACGCTTTGGGAGAACGATATCGGCGACGCGGTGCTCGCGCGGCAGGCAGCCGAGCAGCGGCGCATCCTGCTCTCTCGGGACCGCGCCCTCTTGATGCGGCGACAAGTCTCGGAGGGCTGCTACATTCGCCAGCAGAAGGTCAGCGATCAGCTTCGGGCCCTCATCGAGAGGCTGCGCCTTTGCGATCGGATCGCGCCCTTCACGCGCTGCATGCGCTGTAACGGCCTGCTCCAGCCGCTATCCCATGCGGACGCCCAAACCGCACTTCCGCCAAGCCTGAGAGGGCGACAGCTGGCCGTGTGGCGCTGCGCGGGCTGCGGTCGGGCTTACTGGCGCGGGAGTCATTGGCAGGCGATGAGACGCCAGATCCAGCGGCTCTGTCCCGACGCGGCCGATAGGATGGGGCTGGATCCGGCGGCGAGAACGGATTGAGCGCAGAGGCGAGACGCATCCGACAGGAATGGGAGATACTCTGGGGACAGCCACTCGACAGTCAGGTCGGAGCCGCATATGCCTCTGCTCAAGCTCGGAATCCCCAAGGGGAGCCTGCAGGACGCCACCATCGACCTCTTCGCCCAGGCCGGCTGGCGCATCGCGCCGCATTCGCGCCACTACTACCCTGACATCGATGATCCGGACATCCAATGCTCCCTGCTGCGCGCACAGGAGATGGCCCGCTATGTCGAGCGCGGCACACTCGACCTCGGTCTGACCGGACTCGACTGGATCCTCGAGACGGAGGCCGAGGTCGAAGAGATCTGCACCCTCACCTACTCGAAGTCATCCAACCGGCCGAGCCGCTGGGTGCTAGTCGTGCCCGAGGATTCGCCGGTTCGCTCGGTTAGCGATCTGCAGGACCGCAAGATCGCAACCGAGCTGGTCAACTTCACGCGCCGCTATCTCACCGAGCGCGGCGTGGACGCCGAGGTCGAATTCTCCTGGGGTGCGACCGAGGCCAAGGCGGTCGAGGGGCTGGTCGATGCCATCGTGGAGATCACTGAGACCGGCAGCACCATCCGCGCGCATGGCCTGCGCATCGTGGAAGAGCTCCTGGTCACCGAGACCCGCTTGGTCGCCAATCACGGCGCCATGCGCGATCCCGCGCGCCGCGCACGCATCGAGCAGATCGCCATGATGCTGCAATCCGCCTTGGCGGCAAGGAGCAAGGTCGCGCTCAAGTGCAATGTGCCGGCGAAGCGCCTGGATGACGTGGTCGAGCTGCTGCCCAGCCTCCATGCGCCGACCGTCAGCCATCTCTACGACCCTCAGTGGCTAGCGGTGGAGACCATCGTCGACGCCGCCATGGTCAGAGACCTCATCCCTCAGCTCCGGGCAGCCGGGGCCGAAGGCATCTTGGAATACGAGCTAAGGAAGATGCTCTGAGCGCGATGAAAGCGTCCATCGAGACGGAGCGCGTCGGTCACCCTTTTCCAGGGCGACAAAGGTGCCCCGCCGATCTCGAAGATACCAATGGCTATGCGGCGCCGCGAATCTGTACCCTGCCACAGTGCGGGCACTTCTCGTAAGGCGGTAGCAACAGCCGCCTGCAGTCCGGATTGGAGCAGTGGACGCCCTCGTCCTTCTTGGAGAACTTCTCCATGTACGCGATGTCTTTCGGACGATTGAGCGTTCCTGGCAAGGTCTGACGCAGCATCTCGGAGTACTGCGCGAACTCAGAGCTGAGATCCTTGTGCGCCTCATGCTTGGCCGAGGCATCGCCCTTCGACTTCGACCTGCGCTTGGAGCGACGGCGGCGGCGCGTCGACTCGGAATCCTTTTGAAACTCAGCTTCCCGCTGCGGCTGGGCAATGCCCTGCTGCTTCGCCGCGTCCCAGCCGCACTGACCGCAAACCTTGGCCCCAGATGCCATGGGCTCGTGGCAGAACGGACACTGAGGGGTCTCTTCCGACGCCTCTGTCTTGGCTCGCGGCACGAAGAAAAGCACGAAGGCGAAGGGCCCTAAAAAGAACCCGCCGACACCCGTCGCAAAGACGTTGAATCCCCGCTTGACGCCTGCGATGGCGCCGATGCTCATCCCAACGAAGGCAAGGATGATAGCCACGTAGAGAATGACTTCGCCCGTGCTCGCATCGCTGAAACTGGAAGCCGCAGCAGCCGGCCCAGCCCCCGCGAGCGTGAGCGTTGGGAGGTAGAGGACTAAGCGCTTCATGGTAACCCGCTCTCGCTGTTCGTAAGGACGAATCCTGTCGATATCGAAACGGGAGATTAAGGGATGCGCCGAAAAAAAAACCCGACACAGGTCTCGATTGCGACGGCCGATCGGCCGCAATCTCTGGTCCGGCGACACCCATCGCACGCCACTGCTTGCCACTCGCCCGGCAAGTCAGCCGCATGCGCTCAGCCCGCCTCGTCAGGCATTCCTGGAAGTCGAAAATCCGCTGAAGCGCCCGGACGACACACCGGCCGCCCGGACTCGTCGGGACGCCCGCATGACTCCGAACCATGAGGATTAGGCGCCACGCGGGTCAGATGCGCATCGCGACATCGACCTCATCGGCACCGTCGAGCAAGACGGCCAACTGGTCGCCCTCGATCCGCACCAAGGTCTCGTGATCGCCAGACTCGAAGTAGATCTCAGGGCATCCCGCCAAGCTCCTGTCGAGCAGCGTACGATGACCAAAGGCTGCGCCGATCGGCGGCACGGCACCGCGCTCGCAGTCCGGGAAGAGAGCGGCCAGCTCCTCTTCGGTCGCCAGACTCAAGCCGTGCCCCAGGCGCTCTCCCAAGCGTCCCAGGTCGACATGATGATCCGACGGGATCACGACCATCAGATACTCGCCGGTCGCCTCGACTTTCACCATGATGCCTTTCGCCAGCCGCCCGCCCGGCACCCTCGCCACGGTCGCGGTATCCATGCTGGAGCCGGTATGCGGATGCGCGAGGAGCGAGTAGCGCACAGCGTGGTCCTGGATATGGGTCTCAAGCATTCTTGACATTGTCATGACGTATCCTCCTTCTTGGCCCTTCAATCTCAAGTTTAGCCCTTGAGCAAGCGCGCAACGGGCTTCCCCCAGGATCCAAGGGGGGATCACGCAGCCCCGGGATTGCAGCACGAGCTCCCCCTGAGGCATCCCCTGGCCCATCCCGTGACGGGCGGCACGGCCCGCGGACGGCGTCGGCGCTAATCTTTGGAGGTTTCGGAGCCACGGAGACCAGCATGGGCGAAGCCAGTACCACCGTTCGACTCTCTAAGGAAACCATCATCCAGCTCCAGGCACTCTCGCTGCCTGGCGAATCCCTTTCCAGCGTCATCCAGCGCGCGGCGCTCGCGTTGCACACGTTGGAGACCGCTCCGTCGGACACGAATGCGCGACCCGCTGCAGCCGTCAGCTTGACGGAGCGCATGGACGCTCTAGAGTCACGTATGGAGCAGATCGAGCGACGGTGCGCAAAGGACCGCACCTGAGAGCCGAAGCGACACGCGGATGCTCGACTGGGCATCGGCCCGACCTCCGGCAATGCGGCGGTGCGCCGATCACGCGGGCGCCAGCCGCTCGCCCCGCTCCGCATCAGCCTAGCGACCAAGAGACTCTCGGAGAAACGCCGTTGCGACATTCGATCATGCGATGGGCGAGCGCGATCCTGATCGCCGCCCTCGGGACAACCGGCGCCAGCGCCGTGACCCTCACCACCGACCTCCCCTCGCCCCAGCCGGCAGGCACCAACATCCTGGTTAGCGTCTCGGAGAGCGGTGACTCCGAGCACCTCTATCAGCTCAGCATCGCGCCCGCCGATCAGCCCAAGGACCGCCGGGTCATCTATGCCTATCAGTCGAGCAGCACGCTCGAGTGGTCCAGCGTGCGGCCGGGCAGCTACGTCTTGATCGGCTCCGTGCTCGACGTGGAAAGCGGGCAGCAGAGCGCAGCGGTCCTGCCCTTCACCGTCCTGCCGGCCATCCCCTATGGGCTCAATGCGCCTGTCGTGCATCCGACGCGCAACCCGCTGGTCGCGCTCTATGTCGCGCCACCCTGCGGAGATCCGATCCGCATGCGCGTGCGCTTCTTCGCCCCATCCATCGGCGTCGAGCAAGTGACCACTCCGGAGTGGTGCCTTCCCCAGGCGCCGCCGCACTTCCTGATCGCGGGCATGCGCCAGGACACGACCTACCTAATGCAGCACGAGGCCCTGGCCTCGGACGGCACACGGCTGCAAAGCTCCTGGCCGATCAGCTTCACGACAGGCACGGCCGAGATCGCCATCTCGCCTAGCACCATCCATGCACCCGCCGGACCTGAGACCAGCCCGCCCGAGCCGCTGATCTGGAATTCGACCATGATCGGCAACGACGCCCTCGGTCTCAGCCCCTACCCGCTCGCGACCGATCTGGAAGGCAACCTCCTCTGGTACTGGCAGCGGCCCGTCTGGGCGCTGCGCCCCGGCGCCGACGGCAGCTTCTGGCACATCACGCCAGACCCGATGACCGGCACGGCCAATCAGCTGCTCACCAAGGCCGACCTGCTCGGCAACGTCATCAAGCAGACCAGCGTGCGCGATCTGAACGTCCAGCTCGAGCGCAGGGACGACACCGACCGCATCAATGACATCCACCACGACGTGCGCGAGCTGCGCAACGGCGACGTCGCCTTCATCGCCAGCGTCGAGCGACTGGTCACGGATCTGCAGGGGGCCGGAGAGGTCTCCGTGCTGGGAGACATGATCATCGTCACGGACAAGAATCTGACCATCAAATGGCTGTGGAACGCTTGGGACCATCTCGACCCCACACGGCTCGCGACCATGGGCGAGGTGTGCGGCCCAGGCGACGCCGGATGCCCGCCCTTCTACCTCGGGGACGAGAGCAACGACTGGACGCACGCCAACGCCCTCGCCCTGACGCCAGACGGCAACCTGCTGCTCTCCGTCCGCAACCAGGACTGGGTCGTCAAGATCGACTACGACGAGGGGAGTGGCGACGGCAGCATCCTCTGGCGACTCGGTCCCGATGGTGATTTCACAATGCTCGGCGGCAGCGAAGACGATTGGTTCTCTCACATCCACGATCCGAGCTATATCGCGGACGATGCGATCGTCCTCTTCGACAACAGCAATCTCAGATGCGAGGCGGAGGAGCCGCCACCGGATTGCCAGAGCCGCGGACAGATCTGGCAAATCGACGAGACCGCCATGACCGCGGAGCTGGTCTTCAACAAGGACCTCGGGGACTATGCCTTCGCGGTTGGCTCGGCACAGCAGCTCGCCAACGGAAATCTATGGCTCAACGCCGGCATGCTCGGCACCTTCGCGGAGCCGCGCGCCACCGTCCAGGAGGTCGACCCCAGTGGGATCACCGTCCTCCAGACCGACCTCGACATCTTCCAGTACCGCTCCTATCGACTGCAGAACCTCTATTCCGAGGCCACGAACGGAGACTGAAGACAACGGCTGTGACCAGGACGACGCCAACGCATCCCACCGACACTCGACGCGCTGAAGCACAGCGGCTGGAGACCCAAGGACAGCATTCCCCGCATGCAGCAGCCGAGACCCTGGCGCAAATCCGCGCCCACCTCGAGCCCGTCATCCGCGGTCAGCCCCGCGCCATCCGCCTGTTGCTGGTCGCCCTGGTCAGCGGCGGCCACGTCTTGCTCGAGGACGTTCCGGGCACCGGCAAGACGACACTGGCCAAGGCGCTGGCGCGCGCCCTGAGGGCGGATTTCAGGCGCGTGCAGTTCACCCCCGACCTCCTCCCGACCGACATCCTGGGGGGCTCCGTCTTCGATCCTGCCGCACGCAGCTTCGAGCTCCGCCGCGGCCCCGTCTTCACGCAGATCCTGCTCGCCGATGAGATCAACCGCGCCTCTCCACGCACCCAATCGGCCCTACTGGAGGCCATGGGCGAGGCGCAGGTCAGTATCGAAGGGACTACCCACCCGCTCGATCCGCTCTTCTTCGTCATCGCGACCCAAAACCCGGTCGAATTCCACGGCACCTACCCGCTGCCCGAGGCGCAGCTCGACAGGTTTGCGCTGCGCTTCGGCCTGGGCTATCTGGCGCCGGACGAAGAGGTCGAGGTGCTCGCGCGGCACCGCCTCGGCGAGCCCTTGAGCAGGATCGAGCCCGTCGCGGCGCCAGCCGACATCCTGGCCTTGCGGACCCAGGCGGCCGAGGTCGCCGTCGACCCGGCCGTCGCCCGCTATATGGTCGACCTCACCCGCGCGACCCGCGCGACCGAGGGGGTCACCCTTGGCGCCGGACTCCGCGCCTCCTTGGCCCTGATGAAGAGCGCACAAGTCCTGGCGCTGATGGACAGGCTCGACTTCGTCACCCCGGATCACGTCCAGGAGCTTGCCGTCGCTGTCATCGCCCACCGGCTGGTGCTCGACAGCCAAGCGCGCTTCGGCGGCCTGAGCGCGGAGGCCGTGGTGACGCGCCTCATCGAGCAGCTCGAGCCGCCGCGCTGAGGCGGCAGCGAGCCCATGGCCGGCGCACTCCTGCGAGCCGCGCTCTTCCCGGCACTGCGCCGGCTGGAGCATTGGCGGCACTTCCTGCGAGAACGGCTCACGCCTGCTGGGCGCTTCGTCCTCGCGACCGGCTTTGCGGCGGCCGTTTTCGGCATCGATACCCGACTCAACCAGCTCTATCAGCTCTTCACGCTCGCGCTCATCCTGCTGCTGGTCTCCGGCTTGGCCGCGCTTATTGGCGGGTGGCGGCTGCGCAGTTGCCTGGATGCAAGCCGGGCATTGCCAAGCACGGCCTGTGTCGACATCCCGCTCGACTATCCGGTCGAGCTGCGCTCGCGCCACCGCCGCACCCTCGAAGGACTGGCTTTGACCGAGCAGCTTCCAGACCCGCGACCGACGCGCGCCCAGTTTCGCGACCCCAATCAGGCGGCCGCCGCGGGCGATACCTGGCTCGACCGCCGACTCGGCTATCCCCGCTGGCAGCGGCTGCTCGCGCGCAACCGCTGGGCGGCACAGCCAGCGCCAAAGGCGCTCGAGCCCATCTCTCCTCGGGGCAGACTCAGGGTGGGTTTGCGCCTGATACCGAAACGGCGCGGCTATCTGCGTCTGCGCGGATTCTGGCTCACCCGCCCGGACCCGCTCGGCCTGACCCGAGTGCGCGTCCCCATCCTCCAAGAGCAATCCTTGCTCGTGCTCCCCAAGCGCTACCCGGCGCCCATGCTGAGCCTGCCAGGCCATCGCCGGTACCAGCCGGGCGGATGGCGCCTGGCGGCGACGGTCGGAGAATCGCAGGAATTCATCGGTCTGCGCGAGTATCGCGCGGGCGACTCGCCGCGCCTGATCCACTGGCCGAGCTGGGCGCGCACGGACGAGCCCGTGGTGAAGGAGTATCAGGATGAGTATTTCACCCGCCACGCCCTGGTGCTGGATACCTTCGCGGACACGTCCTCTCATGACGGCTTCGAGGCCGCCGTCAGCATCGCGGCCTCCTTGTGCGACCGCATTGGAGACGGCGAAAGCCTGCTCGATCTCCTCTTCGTGGGCCCCGAGCCCTATTGCCTGACCGGTGGACGCGGCCTGGCCGGCACCGCACAGTTCCTGGAAGTCCTGGCATGCGCCAAGCCTTGCGAGACGCAGCCCTTCGAGCGACTGCAGCAAGCCCTGCTCGGCCGAATCGGGCAATTGAGCGCCCTGGTGTGCGTGCTGCTCGACTTCGACCAGCCGCGACGCGAACTGGCTTGGACGCTCGGCAGCCTGGGAGTGCCGACGCGGCTCCTCGTCGTCTCCGACCAGCCGATGGAAGTGCTCCTCGGCGGCTGGACCGGCGCCCAGGTGCAGCGGATTCGCCCCGCTCGAATCGCCGAGGATCTCGCCCGGCTATGATCCGCTACCCGCCCGCCGCGCTCGCGCTGATGTTCTGGAGCTGGCAGACAGGGGCCTGGGTGCCCGGATTGGGGCTGACGGCCTGGCTCGCCTGGGCCATGCGAACCGACAAGCGCTGGCAGGTCTCCGACAAGAGCCTCGAGCGGCTGGTGGACCTGACGAGCCTGCTCGTGATCGGCGTCGTGCTCTATGAATACAGCAAAGGCCCCTTGACGGCGGGAATCTTCGCCGTGCTGCGCTGGTCGCCGCTCCTGCTCGCGCCCCTGGTCTCGGCCCAGATCCTCAGTGCCCGACCAGGCGTGACCCACCGTGCCCTCTTCCTGTCGCAGCGACGCAGCCGCTCAGCGGATGCGGACCGTACCCTGGACCTGCGCCCCGTCTACCTGGCGAGCTGCCTGCTCGCGGCCGGGACCGCGCCGGGAAGCGAGGCCCTCTCCAGCCATTTCATCGGGCTGCTTGCATTGGCCGGCGCGTGGCTTCTCTGGCAGCAGGGGGCTCGGCGACATTGGCCGCTGATGCTGGGATTGCTCGTCATCACGGCCCTACTCGCCTACGCCGGGCAGCTGGGACTTCGAGAGGGCCAGAGCCGTCTCGAAGACGCCGCAATCGCCTGGATGGGCGATCTTTTTTTCGGCAGCGGCGACCCTTATCGTGCTCGAACCGCGCTTGGCGACATCGGAGAGCTCAAGCTGTCCGACCGTGTGCTCTATCGCGTCACGACGGACGCCCCGCTCAAGGCTCCCCTGCTGCTGCGCACGGCCAGCTACAACCGCTACTTCGATACCTCCTGGCTGACACGCGAGCGGGACTTCGCCCCCGTTCCCCGCGTCAACGATGGCTGGCAATGGGCCCCGGACGCGACCGCCGTCGCCAGCACGCCCAGTGTCCGCATCGGCACTTACTTGAAACGCCGCGGCGACCTGCTCCCCCTGCCGAGCGGGACCTGGCGCATCGCCGGCCTGCCGGTGGGGATTCTGTCGCGACATCCGCTCGGCGCGGTCAAGGCGAGCGACGGACCACCACTGGTCCAATACCGCGCCTTCTACCACGAAGCCGCGTCGGACGACCGCCCCCCTGACGACATCGACCTGCGCGTCCCCCTGCCGGAGCAGGCCGTTCTCGACGAGCTGGTCGACGCGCTCGCGCTGAGCCAGGCGGATCCGGAGGCCGCCTTGCAACGGGTGCGCGACTACTTCAAGACAGGGTTTCGCTACACCCTGGAGCTGCCGGGGCCGGTGCGCGGACAGACCGCGCTCGAGCACTTCCTGCGCGATCGCAGGCGCGGACATTGCGAGCTCTTCGCCACGGCGAGCGTGCTGCTCTTGCGGCAAGCCGGATTGCCTGCGCGCTACGCCGTCGGCTACTCGGTCCAAGAGCAGGCCGCAGCGCCCAACACCTATCTGGTACGCCGCAGTCACGCCCACGCCTGGGCGCTGGTCTGGCACCATGATCGCTGGTGGAGCCTGGATACGACCCCCGCACTCTGGGCGAACCTCGAGGCCGACCGACGCCCCCTCTGGCAGCCCGCGGCCGACTGGATCTCCCAGCTCTGGTACCGCTTCAATCTGCACCGACTGAATCCAGAGACCAAGGACAACCCCTGGCTCTGGGCACTGCTCGCAATACTGTCCCTGATCCTCGCCTACCGGCTGCGTCTCGGCCGACGCTTCATCGAGGCAGGCGCTGCGAAGCGCCGGACGCTGGCAGTGGCGTCGAACAGCCCGATCGCGGACGTCGCACGGACCCTGACCAGAGCAGGCTGGCCGCGCCGGGCCGGCGAGACCGACCGCCAATGGCTCCAGCGCCTCCAGCGCGAGCCCGAGCTGCACGAGACGATGCAGGACATCGAAGCAATCCAGCGCTTCAACGAGCGCGCCCACTACCACCCCGCCGGCCTAACCCCAGCGCAGCAACGCCAGCTGCAACGCGAGATCGCGCGCTGGCAAACCAGATGGGAAAGCCTCCGAAGCCGAAGATGAGACGACCGCAGAGCCCACAGCGCACCTTGCCTCTTTCTCGATCAGCAGCTCCCGTTCGGGGGCACTCTCACTCACAAGCGACGACTCAGCGACCTTACGCCCGCGTCCACCTTCCGTTGCATTGCGCTCCGTGACCGGCGAAGAATGGCTGCGTACCTGATCTACATAGTGCCTGGCAGAAAAGTCTGTTTCATCTTACAGGACAATGGCTTAAAATATGACCCCATGGTCGAAGCTTCGGTGCCGAGGCCGATCAATAGGGACGCAATAGCGCCTAAAGCCTTGATTTCTCGATGTCGAAACGGCCCTCACGGGTGGTTTTCGAATGAAAACCGAATGAACCTTCATGAACTTCGTCATTGCAACCCGCATGCGCTGATTTAGGGGAGACATTTGCCCTTGCATCCGTCGACCGTCGAGGCGTTGACCCGCTTCCGCCAGCGACGTCGACGGGAGGTCTCAACGACGCCTGAGACGCCGTTCTTCACGGGAACCCGCGGACAACGCTCGGGGCAACCCCTCGGCGATCGCCAAGTCCATCGTGTCTTCAAGCAGCTTCGCGACCAGCTCCACTGGGCCAATCGCGGCGCCCATGCCGCACCGCGCCTGCATGATCTTCGTCATCATGCCGACAACCGAATTATGCCGAGTCGGGCGGCTGGCGATCGGCCGGCGGCGCTCTGGCGTTGCTTGCGGTCGGCATAATCAGAGGCCTTCGAGGAAGGCCAGAAGCTGGTCATCGGGGCGGTAGCGAGCCGGTGTGACCCCGATGGGCGTGGTCCGA
>NZ_JAAIJQ010000092.1 GCF_010820565.1 Thiorhodococcus minor
GGTCGGCGGGGGGGCGCGCGCGGGGGGGGGGCCCGCCAACCGCCCTGGCCCCCCCGGGGCCCCTCCCGTTTGCGGGCCCGCCCGCGCGAATCCGGCAGCATCCAAATACCCCCAAGGTTGCACATCATCTCCCGGGTGGGAGGCGACATCTATCCTGACAGAGGGGGCTTCCGCGATCCGTGCGGGGCCGGTCGGGCTTACCACGTTCCACACGCGTACCATTTCTGAAGGACGTAGGCTCCGCCTTTCCGCCGGCAGTGCATCATCTGCGCGAGGGAATAGGACGCTCCCCCGACCTGACTGCTTACCTTTTGGTTCATGCCTGTCAGCCTCTTTGGCATGTTGCCTATCACGACGGCTCAACAGCGGTTCACCTCAGTTAGCCTTATCCTTCAACCCCAGCTCCCGACCACCTTGAGGCTGGTAGTCGCAACCTCACCTCACGGTTCGGTTGCCCGCGGATCAGGCGGAGGCCACAGTGTCCCGAGCGCTTCGCACCCCGGGGTTACCCCCAACGCACGGCTCGGTAGGGTACCGGTGGCAGAACACCGGATCGAGCTCCTTGATCAATACGCGTGCGACCTCGTGTCGCACGTCCCCGATAGGCGTCGGCGCGGGCGTATGGCCGCAGTGGCGAAGGGGTCGCCGTGGACCACAGGTCCACGAGATCCCGGAGCCGCGTAGGCCATATGCAAGCGCGTCCGACACGCCGTCAAGCCATTTGAGGGAGTGGTGCGAAGCCGGCCTCGCGCGTGCGAGAGGTCGGCGTAGCGCCACGGACGCAGGGCGAATCGGGGCGAAAAGGCTGTCGCCGAGCGCAGTCATTTTGGGACAGGGATGTCCCAAAATTTATCACGAGCACGGCGACACTCCGGGCTGGACCGCCCAGCTGCACCACGACAACCTCGCGGTGACGCTGCTTGCCGGCAGCGCCACCCCGGTGCCGTCCTACCCGAGCGTGCGGCGCTATTTGAAAGCCCGGGGGATGGTGCGCCGCGCCACGCCCAAGCGCGACACCGCCGCTGCCCTGGCGGCACGTGATCACCTGGAACAGCGCGAGGTGCGCAGCTTCGAGGTCGAGCACGTCGCGGCCCTGTGGCATCTGGATTTCCACCACGGCTCGCGCAAGGTGTTGACCGCGGCCGGAGCCTGGATCACCCCGCTGCTGCTCGGCGTCATTGGCAACGGGGCCAGGGCTTCGAGTTCCTCGGCTACCGCTTCGAAGGCGCTCGAGGCTGGGTGCGCAAGAAGAGCCGCAACGCCCTCAAGGACAAGATTCGAGCCCGCACGCGACGCAACCGCGGGGACAGCCTGGCCTGTATCATCGCCGAGCTTAACCCGGTGCTCAAAGGCTGGTTCGGCTACTTCAAGCACGCCTATCGCACGGAATTCCCAAGCATCGACGGCTTCGTGCGCCGCCGCCTGCGCGCGATCTTGCGTCGGCACGCGCACCGCGAAGGCCGTCTCGGTCATTCCCAGCAGGATCATCAACGCTGGCCCAATGCCTTCTTCGCTGCGCAAGGGCTGTTCACCCTGACGACAGCTCATGCCCAGGCGAGCCAATCCCGATGAGGAAACAACCGACCGGAGAGCCGTGTGCAGGAAAACTGCCCGCACGGTTCGGAGGGAGGGGAGGCGAGAGCCTTCCCTACCCCTATCGGATTGAGCGGCTGACCCGACCCGACGTCGCTCGGCCGAGCGATGAAGCCGGCGCCTCGACCTCCTCTCTGGTATAAGCTTCCCTGGAAATCGCCTTATTTCACTCGCGCGGCTCCTCTGTATCCTGATTTTCGGATCCATCCTTGCCTTCTTCAATGCGTGTCCAAGTGCCGGGCAGGGCCAGGTCGTCGGCACCGAGATCGCCCTCGATCACGGGTGCGAGCAGGCCGTAGGCGACCCGCCAGCGCACCGCGCCGACCTGAACCGCGGCGGTCTTTTGATTGAGCTTGGTCACTTCGCCGAAATGCTCTTCGCCTCGGCGGTCTCTGAAGGCGACACGGTCGCCCACCTTGACGCTGTTGCGGTCCAGGCCGCGCGGCTTGGTCGGGGCGATATCGATGTCCCGTCCTTCGAGATTGATCAGGTAGAAAGGGATGGTCCAGCGCTTGCCGTCCTCGAGGTCTTCGACCAGGGCGCGGGTGCGGTTGATCTGCAGCACCCGGGCCTGGACCAGGCGATTGTCGTCCCCCTTGAGCCAACTGACCTCTTGGCCGACGCGCAGCGCCTGCTTCGCGGCGCGGATGCGTGCCGGGTCTTCGAGCTGATACCGGAGTGTCGCGTCTGCGCTCGTGATACCCGTCGGGTCGATCCCTCGCCGACGGGACTCGCGCAGGGCGACAACCTTCTCAGCCCGGGCCGTCCCGCTCCGGGTCGCTGCTCCGCCTCGAGTAGCGCCGTTGGCGCACTCGGGCTGCGCACGACCCTACGACGAATGACTCTACGGCGTGTGTGACTGCGCTTTGCATATTGCCTTCACGACGAAGGACTCACGTCCTTCGTCATTACGGCAATACGCACGCGCACACGCCTACCCGGGACTACCGGCCTCGCGCTTTGCGCTTCCCTGGCCGGCAGCGGCGGATGGCCGTGTTGAGGCGGTAGAGATCGAAGAGGCTGGCCTCGTTCAGCGCTTTAAGGATGCTGGTGTAATCCATGCGGTGTGTCTCGCTGTGCTGTTGCTGCGATCCGGAGTGGGCGAAGGCGATTTCCGGGAATCTTCGTACCAATCCCCCGCAAGCGGGCTTCTACCGAGCCGGGCGTGTAGGAGCCCGCTTGCGGGCGACGTCTCGGGGATCAGCGGGATCAAGGCTCCACTCAGAGGCTCTGCGTCTTCATCCCTTCGCTGGCTTCCGGAGTACGATGGGTTGTTGGTGCGGCAATTTTGAGGAACCGCCTAAGGCGTTAGGGGGCTAAGCGTCTCCTTTGCCGCGTCGCTGGCGGCGGCGGAGCAGATAGATGTCCATGAGCCAGCCCTTCTTTTCGCGTACGGCGGCCTTGGTCGCGAGGAGATCGTCCGACACCTCGTCGACCGGCCCGGAGACCAGGATCTCGTCGGGGCAGCCGAGATAGCCGGCCCAATACACGTCCATGTCCTGGCCCTTGAAGCGCTGGAAGGAGGCGTTGTAGTCGAGCATGACCACGGCGTTGTCGAGATCGGCGGGGTCGCAGTTCTCGGCGTGGCGACCCGTGGTGATGGTGATGCTCTCGCCCACGCGGTTCATGGGGATCTTGTGGCGGGCGGTGAGCATCTGGACCGAGGTGATGCCGGGGATGATCTCGAAGTCCAGCGTGCCGCCGGAGGAGGCTGCCAGGTCGGCGACGAGGCTGACGGTTTGGTCATAGATGCCGGGGTCGCCCCACAGCAGTAAGGCCCCGCTTTGCCCCTCTTCCAGCTCCTCGTCGACGAGGCGCTCGAAAAGCGCGCGCTTTTCGTCGTGCCAGACCTTGACGCCTTCCTTGTAGCCGTCGGCCTCCATGCGACGCTGGGGGCTGGTCGCGATGACGACGCGATAGCCGGATTCGCCGAGGTAGTGGGTCAGGATGTGCTCGCGCATCTGCAGGAGCGCTTCCTTGCCCTTGCCTTCCTTTTCGAGCATGAAGAAGACGTCGGTCCGCTTGAGTGTCTCGATGGCTTGGATGGTGAGGTATTCGGGTCCGCCGGGACCCATACCGATGAGATACAGCTTCTTCATGGTCTCTCGAGAGGTTGCGGTGGATGAGCGCGTCGCGCGGCGGTGTCTGCAGGTTCCGCAGGGCGGCCGACACGGGCGAGGCGAGCGCGCTGCCGAGCAGTGACGGCAGCGTTGCGGCGATGACTGTCAGCGTGGCGATTCTACCGAGTCATTGGTATGATCGGCGACTTGATCTCGATTGCGCTCATCCCGCTCGGGAGTTGCTGATTAACCCCTTCCACTTGAAGGTTGCTTGAGCCGGCAGGACTGACGCATCCTCACTGTGGCGGATGTGCCGCTTCCGTGCGCCGCGTCCATGCCAGGCCGTTCTTGAAAACCCGGAGCTGACAATGCGAATCCTTTTTGTCCACCCGAACTATAGCGCCGGTGCCGCCGATATCGCTGGCAACTGGTCGCCGGCTTGGGTCGCCTACCTTGCTGGTTACCTGAAGTCTGGCGGCTACGAGGACTACCACTTCGTCGACGCCCTGGTGGACAAACTGGACGAGGAGCAGCTGCGCGTCGCCATCCGTGACGCCAAGGCCGACATCGTCGCGACCACGGCCATGACGCCGATGATCTACGCCGCGCAGCGCGTCCTGCAGATTGCGAGGGAAGAATGCCCGAACGCCATCACGGTGCTCGGCGGTATTCATGGCACCTTCATGTTCCAGCAGGTGCTGTCCGAGGCCCCCTGGATCGACGTCATCGTGCGCGGTGAGGGCGAGGCCGTCACCCTGAGCCTGGTCCGCTGCATCGATGAAGGTCGCTGGCCGGAAGAGCGTGAGAAGGTCCAGGGCATCGCCTATCTGGACGAGAGCAATCAGGTGGTCGCCACCCCGGCGGAGCCGTCCATCAAGGACGTCGACTCCATCTGGCCGGACTGGGGCATCCTGGACTGGAAGAAGTACATCTACATCCCGCTCGGCGTGCCGGTTGCGACGCCCAACATGGCGCGCGGCTGCCCCTTCACCTGTAGCTTCTGCTCGCAATGGAAGTTCTGGCGCGACTACCGCGTGCGCAGCCCCAAGCGCATGGTCGACGAGATCGAGGAGCTGGTGAAGGTCCATGGCGTCGGCTTCTTCATCCTTGCCGACGAAGAGCCGCAGATCAACAAGGCCAAGTTCGTCGAGTTCTGTCAGGAGCTGATCGACCGCGATCTGGGCATCCATTGGGGCATCAACACCCGTGTGACCGACGTCATGCGCGACGAGGACCTGCTGCCCTTCTACCGCAAGGCCGGCCTGGTCCACATCTCGCTCGGCACCGAGGCCGCCGCTCAGCTCAACCTCGACCGCTTCGTCAAAGAGACCACGATCGAGCAGAACAAGCGCGCCATCCAGCTGCTGCAGCAGAATGGTATCGTGACCGAGGCGCAGTTCATCGTCGGCCTCGAGAACGAGACCCGGGAGACCCTGGAAGAGACCTACCAGATGGTCATGGACTGGGGCGCCGACATGGCCAACTGGTCGATGTACACGCCCTGGCCTTTCTCCGACATGTTTGCCGAGATGGGCGACAAGGTCGAGGTCTTCGACTATTCGAAGTACAACTTCGTCTCGCCGATCATGAAGCCGGACAACATCGACCGCGCCGAGCTGCTCGACGGCGTCATGGCCAACTACCGGCGCTTCTACATGAAGCGGATGTTTTTCCAGTACCCCTGGGTGAAGGATCCCTTCCGCCGCAAGTATCTGATCGGCTGCATCAAGGCCTTCCTCAAGAGCGCCATGGAGCGTCGCTTCTATCAGCTGGGCAAGCAGAACTACTGGGGTCCGCTGTTCAAGAAGTTCATCAAGTTCGACTACGACAAGGATCGCTCGAAGATCGTCGAGCCGGATCACAACGCCTGGAAGAAGGCGCCGCCGGCCAAGCGTCCAGCGGTCAGCGCTGTGGGTGCGGCTCCGCAGGCCTGCGGTGGCCCCAAGGCCTGCGGCGGCGGCGATCAGCAGATGACCGAAGAGCAGATCAAGCAGTACGAAAACGCCTGATCCGCTCTCGGGACTCCGAGGCATCCGCCAGGACGCGGGGCCTGCATCCCTTGGGTGCAGGCCCCGCGTGCGTTTAAGAGGAAACTTTTTCCTCGCTTTCGCCGTCAAGGAACTGGGGAGCGGGGTAGGGTGGACAAGCGCAGCGCAGTCCACCAGCGCTGGCACGGAGCTCGGTGGACTTCGCTCTCGAGACTGTGAAGACATTCTGCGTAGGTTGGGCTGAGGTACGAAGCCCAACATGGCGGCTAGCCTAACGCTCTGATTGTTGGGCCTCCTGCGTCGGCCCAACCTACACCAATCTGCGATCTTCGCGGTGCGCTTGGATTACTCTCACAGTCTCTCTCGCTCGTCCACCCTACATCCTGACAACTGACAACTGATTTCCCATGCCCGATTCCGCCCCCGCCATCAAGCTCGATCTGCCTCCTCTGCGTGACCATGCCCAACGTCGCGCCCGCGTCCTCATGATCCAGGGCACCGCCTCGGATGTCGGCAAGAGCATGCTGGTCGCTGGGCTCTGCCGCGCTTACGCGCGCCGAGGTCTGGTCGTCCGGCCCTTCAAGGCGCAGAACATGAGCAATAACGCCGCGGTGACCACGGATACGGACGCCGCGCCGGGGCCAGACGGCGAGCAGCCGCGCGGCGAGATCGGCCGCGCGCAGGCGCTTCAGGCGCGGGCCTGCGGGGTGCAGCCGTCGATTCACATGAACCCGGTGCTCTTGAAGCCGCAGACCAACGTGGGCTCTCAGGTGGTGCTGCGCGGGCGGGCGCTAGGCAACTGCCCGGCGCGCGTCTATCACGAGATGCGCCAGGGGCTGATGCCGGCGGTGCTGGATAGCTTCGAGCGCCTCTGTGCGGAGGCCGACCTGGTGCTGGTCGAGGGCGCGGGGAGCGGGGCGGAAATCTATCTGCGCCACTGCGACATCACCAATATGCATTTCGCCGAGCGCGCGGAGGTGCCCGTGGTGGTGCTCGGCGACCTGGACAAGGGCGGGACCATGGCCTCCTTGGTCGGCACCTGGCTGCTGCTGGATCAGGCCGATCGCGACCGGGTCGTCGGCTACATCGTCAACAAGTTCCGCGGCGACTTCTCGCTCTTCGAGCCGGCCTGCGACACCATCACCGAGATCACCGGCTGGCCCTTCCGGGGCGTGGTGCGCTGGTTCGAGGGTGCCGCGCGCCTGCCGGCCGAGGACTCGCTCGCCTTGGAGCGTCCGGCGGAGACCAGCGGCGGGACGCTCAACATCGCCATTCCGCGCCTGTCGCGTGTCGCCAACTTCGACGACATGGATCCGCTGGCCGCCGAGCCGACGGTCAACCTGCGCTGGATCAACCCTGGGCAGCCCATTCCGGCCGAGACGGACGTGGTCATCCTGCCCGGCTCCAAGGCGACGCGCGCCGACCTGGAGGTGCTGCGCCGCGAGGGCTGGGACATCGACATCAAGGCCCATGTGCGGCGTGGCGGCCGTGTGGTCGGGCTTTGCGCGGGCTATCAGATGATGGGGTGCGTGGTGCGCGATCCGCAGGGCATCGAGGGCGATCCCGGTGAGACGCCAGGGCTGGGTCTGCTCGACATCGAGACCGAGATCGGCGCCGACAAGCGCCTGATCGAGATCGCCGGCAAGGAGCAGCGGAGCGACTGCCAGGTCAGCGGCTACGAAATGCACATGGGCCGCACGACGGGCGCGGGCCTGGAGCGGCCCTGGCTGCTGCTCGAGGACGGCTCGGGCGGCGTTCGCCCGGAAGGCGCCATGACTGCGGACGGGCGCGTCATGGGCGGTTATCTGCACGGTATCTTCGGCGCCGACGACTTCCGTGCCCACTGGCTCGAGCAGGTCGGCGCCCAGGCGGCGCGGATCGATTTCGAGGCGAGGATCGAGGCGGCCCTCGACGAGCTGGCAGAGCACTGCGAGGCCTGTCTGGATTTGGATGCCTTGTTCGAGCTGGCGCGCTGAGAGCGTTCAGGTGTCTTTGGGGCACATGATCGATGTGCCTTGTGTCCTGAGCACGGTGAGCTATTGGAGGGTAAGGCTCTCGGTTCTTGGGCGTGCAGAAAGCGCATCGTCACGGCTTCCCGCTGCGGCATAGACTTGGAGACATGCGTTACTGACCGAGATTGCCATAGCAGATGATATCGAGCACCTGATTCTGGAGCAGTTCCGCGCGCTGCGAAATCAGATCGCGTCCTTGCAGACGGAGATGCACTCGGAATTCAGCGACGTCAAGCATCGCATCAACCGTCTGGAGTCGGCCGTCGCCGGGATTCGGCGCGACGAAGCGGGGACAGCGGAGGATATCGCGCGGCAGCAAGCGGCGATCGACGCGCTGAACGAGCGCCTCCATCGAATCGAGCGGCGGTTGGAGATCATTAGCGAGTGAGGCTTTGGGCATGGCCGCGGCGGCGGTGGCACTTCATGCCTGTACGTTGAGCTCCACATCCTCATAGACATCCGCCAGTGAAAACCCAATCTCCAGCCCGCCGCACTCCAGGCGAAGCTCGCCTTCTTCCTCGACGACCTGATGTCGCCAGGCCCCGCCCGATCCAAGGCTGTAGAGCTCGGCCTGACGCCGCTCCTGACTGACCAGCATGTAGTATCGAAGTGCGGGGAGTGTGCGATAGGCGATGAGTTTTTCACGCCGGTCGATGGCCTCTGTCGAGGGCGATAGAACCTCCGCGATGAGGCAGGGCGCTTGTTTGTAGAGGGATTCGCGGTCGTCCCGATCGCAGGTCAGGACCACGTCCGGGTAATAGAAGGCATCATGAGTCTCGATCCGGACCTTCATATCTGCCACGAAGGCGCCGCAGGGCGTGCCGCGTGTGACTGACCGGATATGGAAGAAGAGGTTGCCCGCGATGCGGTTGTGCGCCTCCCCAGCGCCCGGCATGGCAAACAGCTGACCCGCGACGTACTCGTGGCGGATATCGCTGGCCTGCTCGGCGATCAGATATTCCTCGGGATCCAGGTAGGGTTCTTGGGCGGCAAGGCTCATGGCGGCACCTCGGATTCGACTTGGACGTCTACGCCTAGTATAACCACTGACCTGAAGCGACCATGCAGCCCAAAGACACGACCAGCCAGCAGGCCTACAAGGGCTTCACCAACGCGGATTGCCCCTTTATCCCTTGTCATCAAGGGGTCAAGCGAGAATTCAACTGCCTTTTCTGTTATTGTCCCCTGATTGCTTTCGAGTGTCCCGGACCCTATCGGGTCTATACCGACAAGCATGGGCTGAGGCGCAAGGACTGCTCCCGCTGTCGCCTCCCTCACGACGGCTATCACGCCTCCTGGTCCTTCATTCAAAAATGGCTGGAGCGGCCTCGGGTCTGGGACGGGCGCGAGCAGAGCGAGCCCTATCGCGACGCCGGACGAGCGCGATAGGCCCACCGAGAAGGGCAGGCTAGAGGGCGCATCTCGGTGCTGGACGGCTCGCTTCCATCGCGAAGGGCTCCTTAGATCGGCCTTTCCTCACAAAATGTCTCAATGCGCGTGATCGAGCGTCGCCTGGCTCCCCGGCGGCCGCGGGTCGTTTGGTTGCGTCGCCCAGAACCGGAATCCGCGAGCTTTCATGTCTGATTCAGTCTCCTTGCTGCACCGGCGTCTCGCCGAATCCATCCTCATCCTCGACGGTGCCATGGGCACCATGATCCAGCGTCACGGCCTGACCGAGGCCGACTATCGCGGCGAGCGTTTCGCGGACTGGCCGAGCGACCTCAAGGGCAACAACGATTTGCTGGTGCTCACACGGCCGGATGTGATTCGCGGGATCCACGAGGAATACCTGAAGGCCGGTGCCGACATCATCGAGACCAACAGCTTCAATGGTACCCGCATCGCCATGGCCGACTACGGCATGGAGGCGCTGGCCTACGAGATCAACGTCGCCGCGGCGCGGCTGGCGCGCGAGGCCGCCGAGAAGCACAGCACGGCGGACAAGCCGCGCTTCGTCGCCGGTATCCTCGGCCCGACCAACCGCACGGCCTCCATCTCGCCGGACGTCAACGATCCCGGCAAGCGCAACATCGACTTCGACACCCTGGTCGCGGCCTATGCCGAGTCGACCCGCGGGCTGATCGAGGGCGGCGCCGACATCATCCTCATCGAGACCATCTTCGACACCCTGAACGCCAAGGCGGCCATCTTCGCCGTCAAGCAGGTGTTCGACGAGGACGGGGTCGAGCGCCCGATCATGCTCTCAGGCACCATCACGGACCAGTCCGGGCGCACCCTGACGGGGCAGACGACGGAGGCCTTCTACAACTCGCTACGCCATGCCGAGCCGCTGAGCATCGGCCTCAACTGCGCCCTAGGCCCCAGCGAGCTGCGTCCCTATGTCGAGGAGCTGTCGCGCATCGGCGAGTGCATGATCTCCGCCCACCCCAACGCCGGCCTGCCGAACGAGCTGGGCGGCTATGACCTCGGGCCGGAGCAGATGGCGGAGGAGGTCGCCGACTGGGCGCGCAGCGGCTTCCTCAACATCATCGGCGGCTGCTGTGGCACCACCCCGGACCATATTCGCGCCATGGCCCAGGCCGTCGAGGGCATGGCCCCGCGCGTCAAGCCGAGCATTGCCCCGGCCTGCCGGCTTTCCGGGCTGGAGCCCTGCAACATCACCGCCGAGTCCTTCTTCGTCAACGTCGGCGAGCGGACCAATGTCACTGGCTCCGCCCGCTTCAAGCGGCTGATCAAGGAAGAGGACTACGACACGGCCCTCAGCGTCGCGCTCGAGCAGGTCGAGAACGGCGCCCAGGTTATCGACGTCAACATGGACGAAGGCCTGCTTGACGCGGTCGCGGCCATGCGCCGCTTCCTCAACCTGTCCGCGGCCGAGCCCGACATCGCCAGGGTCCCGGTGATGATCGACTCCTCCAAGTGGGAGGTCATCGAGACCGGGCTCAAGTGCTGCCAGGGCAAGCCCATCGTCAACTCCATCTCGCTGAAAGAGGGCGAGGAGAGGTTCATCGAGCAGGCGCGCCTGTGCCGGCGCTATGGCGCGGCGGTCATCGTCATGGCCTTCGACGAGGTCGGCCAGGCCGACACCCAGGCGCGCAAGGTCGAGATCTGCACCCGGGCCTACAGGCTGCTGACCGAGCAGGTCGGATTCCCGGCCGAAGACATCATCTTCGACCCCAACATCTTCGCCGTCGCCACCGGCATCGACGAGCACAACAACTACGCCGTCGACTTCATCGAGGCGACGCGCCAGATCAAGCAGACGCTGCCGCACGCCCAGGTCTCAGGCGGTGTCTCCAATGTCTCCTTCTCCTTCCGCGGCAACAACCCGGTGCGCGAGGCGATCCACGCCGTCTTCCTCTACCACGCCATCAAGGCGGGTATGGACATGGGGATCGTCAACGCGGGCCAGCTCGCCATCTATGACGACCTGCCCGAGGAGCTGCGCGAGGCGGTCGAGGATGTCATCCTCAACCGCCGTGACGACGGCACCGAGCGGCTGCTCGACATCGCGCCCAAGTATCAGGGCGACGGCTCGGCCGGCCCGCGCCAGGAAGATCAGGAGTGGCGCAGCTGGTCGGTGGAGGAGCGGCTCAAGCACTCACTGGTCAAGGGCATCACGGACTATATCGATGCCGACACCGAGGAGGCGCGCCAGGCGCTCGGGCGTCCGCTGCTGGTCATCGAGGGTCCGCTGATGGCCGGCATGAACTATGTCGGCGACCTCTTCGGCGAGGGCAAGATGTTCCTGCCCCAGGTGGTCAAGTCGGCGCGCGTCATGAAGAAGGCCGTCGCCTATCTGCAGCCCTTCCTGGAGGAGGAGAAGGCCGCGACGGGCGGCGAGGCGTGCAGCAACGGCAAGTTCCTGATCGCGACCGTCAAGGGCGACGTGCACGACATCGGCAAGAACATCGTCGCCGTGGTCCTGCAGTGCAACAGCTATGAGGTGATCGACATCGGCGTCATGGTGCCGGCCGAGACCATCCTCCAGCGCGCCAAGGAGGAGCAGGTCGACGTCATCGGGCTCTCCGGACTCATCACGCCGTCGCTCGACGAGATGGTGCATGTCGCCAAGGAGATGGCGCGTCAGGGCATCGATGTCCCCTTGCTGATCGGCGGCGCGACGACCTCCAAGCTGCACACGGCGGTGAAGATCGCACCCCAGCGCGAGCAGCCGGTGATCTATGTCCCGGACGCCTCGCGCGCCGTGGGCGTGGTCTCCAATCTGCTCAGCGCCGAGCAGCGCGCGTCCTATGTCGCCGGTATCCGAGACGAGTACGAGCGCATGCGCGTCGAGCGTGCCTCACGCGGCGCCACGCGTAAGTCGATGGCGATCAAGGAGGCGCGCGCCAACAAGGTGCCCGTCGACTGGTCCGCCTATCGGCCGCAGCGGCCCGCGCTGCTGACGCCAGAAACGGACGCTCGGGGGTTGAGCGATCTGCCGTTCGAGATCCAGCTCGAGCGCGCGGGCGACGCGGTCATCGCGACCATCGACGGTTTCCCGCTGGACGACCTGGTCGGCACCATCGACTGGCTGCCCTTCTTCAAGGCGTGGGAGCTGGCCGGCAGCCGCTTCCCGGACATCCTGGACGACGCGATCGTCGGTCAGGAGGCACGCAAGCTCTACGACGACGCCCAGAAGCTCCTCGACCAGCTGGTGCGCGAGCGTTGGCTCGGGGCGCGCTGCGTCCTCGGCTTCTTCCCAGCCAGCTCGGTCGATGACGACGATATCCTGCTCTACAAGGATGAGGCATGCACCCAGGTTGCGGCCCGGCTGCACAATCTGCGTCAGCAGATGGCGCGTGCGTCCGGCGGCAAGCAGCCGAACCTCTGCCTGAGCGATTTCATCGCCCCGGTCGAGAGCGGCCAGTCCGATTGGCTCGGCGCCTTCGCGGTGACCGCCGGGGTCGGCATCGAGGAGCACCTGGCGCGCTTCGAGGCGGATCACGACGACTACAGCGCCATCATGCTCAAGGCGCTCGCCGACCGTCTGGCCGAGTCCTTCGCCGAGCGCCTGCATCAGCTGGTGCGCACCCGCTTCTGGGGCTACGCATCGGACGAGCAGCTCGACAACGCCGCGCTCATCGCCGAGAAGTACCAGGGCATCCGCCCCGCGCCCGGCTACGCCGCCTGCCCGGACCACACCGAGAAGGGCACCCTCTGGGAGCTGCTGGAGCCGAACCGGCGTATCGGCGTCACCCTCACCGAGAGCTTCGCCATGATGCCCACGGCGTCTGTGTCCGGCTGGTTCTTCTCGCACCCGCAGGCGCGCTACTTCGGTACCGGCAAGGTCCAGAAGGACCAGGTCGAGGACTATGCGGCGCGCAAGGGCATGACCGTCGCGGAAGCGGAGCGCTGGCTCGCGCCCGTGCTTGGCTATGACACCTGATTCGGTGAGCGGCCAGCCTCCAGCTCCCAGCTGCCAGCTCTTGGTCAGCGGCGCAGGCGTAGGGTGGACAAGCGAGAGCGCAGTCCACCGAATCCCCTGCCGGCGCTGGTGGACTGCGCTGCGCTTGTCCACCCTACGGGTTGGCAGCGATACCGATCATGGCTGATCGGACGGGTGCGATCCTGGTCACCGGCCCGGCCCGCAGCGGCAAGAGCGAGTGGGCGGAGCGGCTGGCCGCCGACTCAGGCCGGCCGGTGCTCTATGTCGCGACGGCCCGAGAGGATCCGGACGACGCCGATTGGTCCGCGCGGATCTCGGCCCATCGCGCCCGACGACCGTCGGATTGGGAGACGCTCTGCGTGCCGACCGAGCTGGAGGTCGAGATCCGAGCGCACGCCGAGTCGAATGCCTGCCTGCTGATCGACTCGCTCGGGACCTGGGTGGCGAATCTGCTGGAGCTGGACGATGAGACCTGGCAGATGCGCGTCGAGCGGCTGCTGAGCTCCCTCGCGCACTGTTCTGCGCCCGTCATCCTGGTGGCCGAGGAGACTGGCTGGGGCGTCATCCCGGCCTATCCGATCGGGCGTCAGTTCCGCGATCGGCTCGGCGGCCTGACCCGACGGCTCGGTCCGTGCTGCTCGGCCGTCTATCTGGCTGCGGGCGGGCATGTCCTCGACCTCGCCCGCCTTGGGACGCCTCTGGACTGAGCGGCCTTGAGCGGTCTACAGAGGTCTCCCCCAGGTTCCCAAAGATGGGAGCGCCGCCCCGGCGCGACGGGCGTCCGGCCGCGGCGAGGCACGGCTCCCACCCGATTGGCGCTGGTCCTGGCGCTCTGCGCCTTCTCGGCCCAGGCCGCGCTGCCGACGGTCGTCAGCACCGACCTCTGCTCCGACTTCCTGCTGCTCCAAATCGCCGCCCCGCAACAAATCCTCTCGGTCTCGCGCCAGAGCCAGGATCCGCGTGTCTCCCCGGTGGCCGAGCTGGCCCGGCGTTATCCGGCGAACCGGGGCAGCGTCGAGGATCTGCTCTATCTCAAGCCGGACATCGCCTTGGTCTATTCGGGCTGGGCCGCAAAGCGACACGCCGCTCTCCTTGCCACAGAGGGCACCCGTCTCATTGCCGTGCCTTATCCGCGCGACTGGTCGGACACACTCGGCACGACGCGCGAGATTGCCGCCAAAATCGGACGCGCCGAGGTGGGCGAGGCCAAGGCCGCGGACGCCGAGCAGCGGATGCGTGTCCTGGCGGCGCGAGCGCGGCCCTACCGCATGCTCTATCTGCGGCCCAATGGCGGCACGGCGGGGCAGGGCACCTATGTCGATGACGTCATTGCCCGACTCGGCTTGCGGAATCTTGCCGCAGAGCAAGGCCTGTCCGGCTGGGGGCGCTTTCCCCTGGAGCGGCTCGTCACCGCTCCGCCGGATGTCTTCCTACTTGGCTACTTCGATCGCACCCGCTCCAAGACGGGCTCGGCCTATGGTCGTCATCCGCTGCTCAGGGGCCTGTTGGAGCGAGCTCCCAGCATCCGCATCCCGGGAAACGCCTGGGGATGCGGTGGGCTCGAGCTGGTCGGTGCTGCCGAGCAGATTGCGGCGCAGCTGGATCGGCTGACGCTGGGCGCGATGCCGGCGCGGGGAGACTGATCGCTTGACCTCGATGGACGGCGCCTCTCCGCGCGGACCCTTGACCCTGAATCTGCTGCTGCTCGGGCTGCTGCTGGCGCTCAGTCTGGTCTCGCTGCGCTTCGGCAGCGCGCCGCTCTCGCTCGGCGAGGTGGTCGGCGGCCTGCTCGGCACCGGGCCGGAGGAGCACCGGCTGATCGTGCAGCAGATTCGGCTGCCGCGCGTCGCCCTGGCATGGCTGGTCGGGCTGGCGCTGGGGGCCTCGGGTGCCGCGCTGCAGGGGCTCCTGCGCAACCCCTTGGCCGAGCCGGGTCTGCTCGGGATCTCGTCGAGTGCTGGCTTGGGCGCGGTCCTGGTGCTCTATTTTGGTGTGACCGCAATCAGCCTCTGGATACTGCCCGCCGCGGCCATGGCCTTCGCCCTGGTGGCGACCCTGCTCCTCTACGCCCTGACGCGGGCTGGCTCGAACAACCTGACCCTGATCCTTGCCGGCGTCGCCTTGTCCTCCCTGGCCGGGGCGCTGACCTCGCTGGCCCTGAATCTCGCGCCCGATCCGGGCGGCGTGCAGGATATCGTGCTCTGGCTCCTCGGCTCGATCAGCGATCTTAGCTTCGAGGAGGTGCGGCTCTGTCTGCCCTTTGTACTGCTTGGGCTTGGCCTCCTGCTCATGGCCGCGCCCGCGCTCGATGTCCTCAGCCTGGGTGAGGCCGAGGCCGCGACGCTCGGCGTCGATCTGCGACGGTTGCGCGGGCTCATCATCTTCGGCTCGGCCCTGAGCGTCGGGGCCACGGTCGCCGTCACCGGGACCATCGGCTTCGTGGGATTGGTGGTCCCGCACCTGCTGCGGCGCTTCGTCGCCTATCGGCCGGGGCGCCTCCTCCTCGCGAGCGCTCTGGGTGGCGCTCTGCTGGTGCTTGCGGCCGATATCGCTCTGCGGCTGCTCGACACGCCGCGCGAGCTGATGCTCGGGGTGGTCACCGCCCTGGTCGGCGCGCCCTTCTTCCTCGGCCTGGTGCTGCGCTCGCGGAGGGATTTGCTGTGAGCCGGCTCAGGATCGACCGGCTCGCGGTCCGCCTGGGCGGCAAGACGCGTCTGCGCGACCTGTCGTTGGCGGTTGACGCAGGTGAGCTCTTCGGGCTCATTGGCCCCAATGGTGCCGGCAAGAGCACCCTGGTGAAGGCCGCCGCCCAGTTGCTCCCCTATCAGGGGCGGATTCGGTTGGACGGCCAGGACCTGGCCGGGCTCGAGGCTCCGGAGCGCGCACGCCGCATTGCCTACCTGAGCCAGGGCGATGTCGTGCAATGGCCGATCACCGTCGAGGATTTGGTCGCGCTCGGCCGTCACCCCTACCGCGGCAGCTGGTGGCGTGGTGCTGGGGCGCCGAGCGCCGAGGACCGCGCCGCCGTCGAGGCGGCCCTGCAGGCCACAGACATCGCGCACCTGAGGCAGCGCAAGGTAACCGAGCTGTCGGGTGGCGAGCGCGCACGGGCCCGGCTGGCGCGGGTGCTGGCCGTTCAGGCCCCACTGATCTTGGCCGACGAGCCGGTCGCCGCGCTGGATCCGAGACACCAGCTCCAGGTCATGAGGCTCCTGCGCCAGCACTGCGATCGCGGCGGGAGCCTGATCCTGGTGCTGCACGATCTCACGCTGGCAAGCCGCTTCTGCGATCGGCTCTTGCTGCTGCACCAGGGCGAGCGGATCGCGCTGGGGGCGCCCGCGGAGGTGCTGACCGCCGAGAGCCTGCGCTCGGTCTACGGGATCCGTGCCGTCACGGGGGCGCATGACGGGCAAGGCTATGTGCTTCCTTGGGCCTGCGAGTCTCCCGCCTCGGGCGGAGCCTGATCCTCGGCCGCCGCCCCGAGCCCCCGGCAGCGCGCAACCGCGATGGTCACGCCCTTGCCGTCGGGTCCGATGTGGCCTTGTTTCTTCAAGAGCAGCTCAGGGCTCGCGGCGGCCAACAGGGCTGCAGCTTCGGCCACGCTCGGCGTTCCGACTGCGGCGGCGACCGAGTCCGAGGGATTGGGGACCCTGACGGCCGCGAGTTCCTCTGGCGCGTAGAATCGGAGCCGCCAGCCGCGGCGGCGTGCAAGCTCCAGCAGCGCGGGCGCCTCCGCCTTGCGCTGGTGGCTCGCGATGCAGCGGACCTCGACCTGGCCGAGCTCGGCGAGCGCGGCCTCGATCGCCGCTGCCAGTGTGGCGAGCGCGACTCCACGTTGGAAGCCGAGTCCGATGCAGACCGGGATTGCCCGCGTCATGGGAATGCTGGGAGCGGCGTCTCGCCGCGAACTGCGGAGCGGGGCTCGTCGCGCCGGGGCGGCGCTCCCACAGAAATGCGCGCCGTCGCTCGAGGTCGTCGCGAGCGGGTTTCGAAGATCCCGGAATGTTTGCCGTTTCTGTTCATGCTAGAGGCCCTAGGAACACGCCCGATGCCGTCTCTGTCTACCCGCTACTGCCCTGCGCTCTTTCTCACCGCCTGCTCCTCGGGGCAGGGCAAGACGACCCTGGTCGCCGCGCTCGCCCGCTACCACCATCGACTGGGCCGTCGCGTGCGGGTCTTCAAAACAGGCCCCGACTTCCTGGATCCGATGATTCTGGCTCGGGCCAGTGGCGCGGAAGTGGATCCCCTCGACCTCTGGATGGTCGGCGAGCAGGGCTGCCGGAGCAAGCTCTACCAGGCCGCTGGCGAGGCGGATCTCATCCTGGTCGAGGGTGCCATGGGGCTCTTCGACGGGACGCCCTCGGGCGCGGATCTCGCCGAGACCTTCGGGCTTCCGGTGGCGGCCCTGATCGATGCCAAGGGCATGGGGCAGACCTTCGGGGCCTTGGCGCTCGGCCTGGCGAGCTATCGGCCCACACTCAGGTTTCACGGCGTCCTGGCCAACCAGGTCGCGAGCGCGCGTCATGAAGAGATGCTTCGATCCGGGATGCCGGAAGCCGTCCCCTATCTGGGGAGGCTTCCGCGCCTGGCCGAGGCGGCCCTGCCCAGTCGTCATCTCGGCTTGGTGCAAGCCGCCGAGATCGCGGATCTCGAGCAGCGTCTGGAGGCCGTCGCAGACCGGATCGGCGAGACGGCGCTGGCCGAGCTGCCGGACCCCATCGCCTTCCAGCCCCCGGCCGAGCGGCCCGCGCTACCCCGCTTGCTCGCGGGGCAACGCATCGCGGTGGCGCGGGATGCCGCCTTCTCCTTCATCTACGAGGACAACCTGAGGTTGTTGGAGACTCTGGGGGCCGAGCTGAGCGTCTTCTCGCCCCTCGTCGACTGCGAGGTGGCGGCGGACGCCATCTACCTGCCGGGAGGCTATCCCGAGCTGCATCTCCAGGCCCTCTCCGAGAATGTCGCCATGCGGGAGGCGCTACGCGCGCACGTCACCGCCGGCCGCCCCATCTATGCCGAGTGCGGCGGGATGCTCTACCTGCTGGAGCGCCTAGCCGACAAGGCAGGCGTCGAGGCCGAGCTGGCTGGCCTCCTGCCGGGCGAGGCGCGCATGCAGCAGCGCCTCGCGGGCCTAGGGATGCAGGCGCTTGCGCTGCCTCAGGGCTGCCTGCGCGGGCACAGCTTCCATCACTCGAGGATGCAGAGCCGGGTCCAGCCAGCCGCCTTCGGCACGCGGCAGCGCGACGGCGAGCCGGGCGAGCCCTTCTACCGCCAGGGTCCAGTCAGGGCCAGTTATCTTCACCTCTACTTTCCCTCGGCGCCGGAAGCGGCCGCCGCGCTCTTCTTGCCTGACTGATCCGGCTCCGTCGAGTCCTCGGGTGACTCGGGCGAGGCATTCTCGAAGATCTCATCATGGGAGACCGACAGATCGAGACAGGCGATGCGGCACTCGCCCGAGTCCGCGGGGTAGGCATGGAAGAGCCATTCCGGATCCGTCGCGCGCCGGAAGCTCTCCACGCGGCGCGCTGGGATGTCGACCAGGATGTATTCCTGCAGCGCGGGCAGGGTGCGATAGGCCGCGAACTTGTCGCCGCGATCGAAGGCCGCGGTCGAATCCGAGAGCACCTCGACGATCAGGGTCGGGTGCTCGATGAAGCGGGTCGCGGCATGGTCGCGGGCGTCGCAGGAGACCATGACGTCCGGGTAGAAGAAGGCGTCCGCGGCTTCCACGCGGAGCCTGAGGTCGGAGATGTAGGCCTGGCAGGGACCGCCGCGCAGACGCTGCTTGAAGGCTGCGAAGAGGTTGCCGGCGACCACCACGTGATTGCGCCGTGCGCCGACCATCGCGAAGACCTCGCCGCGGAGGTACTCGTGCTTCTCGTCCTGCGCTTCTTCCCAAGCCAGATAGTGCTCGGCATCGAAGCCGATGTGCTCGGCGGGGCTGTTCATGGTGATCACCCGGTCGACAGAGACTTGCGTTGGTACTGAGTGCCAAGGCTAACGGATCCGGGCGCGTAAGCCCAATGCCGCAGTGGCGCGCGGGGGCACCCGGGCTTGAGCGAACGCCGGCCCTCGGGCCGCTACTCGGACCCTGGCTTCTCCGCCACCAGAATAGTCACCGGCATCGCCGTGCGCCAGCCGTCGAAGCGGCCGAGCGGGCTGGCGTGGGCGACCGAGATCCGTGTCAGCTCGCCGCCGATGCGCGCGCGCAATCCCACCAGAAAGGCCTCGCTCTGGATGGTGACGGCATTGGCGACTAGCCGGCCGCCCGGCTTGAGGGCCTGCCAGCAGCGCTCGGCGACGCCCTCGACCGTCAGGCCGCCACCGATGAAGATGGCATCCGGCGGCTCCAGCCCCTCTAGCACCCCGGGCGCGTGGCCGGCGACGAGCTGGAGATCCGGCACGCCAAGGCTCCTGCAGTTGCGTGCGATGCGCTCACGCCGTGCGGCATTGGGCTCGATGGCGATGGCGCGGCAGCCGTGGTCCGCGCGCATCCATTCGATGCCGATGGAGCCGCAGCCGGCGCCGACATCCCACAGCAGCTCGCCGGGGAGCGGCGCGAGTCGCGCCAGGGTCGCCGCCCGGACGTCGCGCTTGGTGAGCTGGCCGTCGTGCTCGAAGGCGTCGTCGGGGAGGGCGCCGCGCCGCGAGAGCGGTCGAGTCTCCGGGTCTGGGACGCATTCCACGGCGATGAGGTTGAGGGCGTCGCACAGGGGGTGCGGCCAGGCGGTGGCGGTGCCCTCCAGCCGCCGCTCGGCCGGGCCGCCGACGCGCTCGAAGACGCTGAGACGGCTGCGGCCGTAGCCCCTGGCCGCCAGGAGTAAGGCCAGTCGGGCCGGGGTGTCGCCGTCGGCGGACAGGACCAGCAAGCGGGCCCCAGGCGCCAGATGCAGGTTGACGCGCTCGAGCGGGCGCCCGTGGGCGGGGACCAGCTGCACGTCTTGGAGCGGCCAGCCTAGGCGTGCGGCCGCGAGCGACATGGAGGATGGGGCTGGGATGATCTGCATTTCATCCGCCGGCAGGCGCGCGGCGAGGCTGCCTCCGATGCCGAAGAGCATGGGGTCGCCGCTGGCGAGGATGCAAACCGGGTCGCCGCGATGCGCGAGGAGCTGGTCGTAGGCCGCGCTGAAGGGGCTGGGCCAGGGGCGCCGCTGCTGTCCCTCGCGCGCCGGGATCATGGCGAGGTGGCGCTCGCCGCCGAACAGGGTCCGGGCACTCGAGACGGCATGGCGAGCCGCCTCGCCGAGTCCGGCGAGCCCGTCCTCGCCGATGCCGACGATGGTCAGCCAGGCGCTCATGGTGTCTCGCATCGAGGTGCTGGAGGCTGCGGGCAATAAAAGTAGAGATCGTGAGCTGTCATTTAGTAGACCCTTGCCATGCTGGATGTTCAGATCCTGATGCCGCGGTCGTAGATACTCTGTTTCGAAGCAAGTCCAATTTGCGTCCAATCCATAAGAAAGCTCGATGGGCGTCGACATTGCTGCGGAGCCGAATCTCGCGCATCAGAGCCACTGTCTGGCTGAGCATTCC
>NZ_JAAIJQ010000093.1 GCF_010820565.1 Thiorhodococcus minor
ATGGCCAAGCGACCGCCAATGCCGACTCATACCATGCGCTCGCGGCTTGATGCGCCCGCGCTCGGCAGGTTGCACCCATTCCAAGCTCGCTCTTGGCTTCCTGAAACGCGCGCTCGACCCAATAGCGCTGCGCTTGCATATAAGCGAACCGTTGGATCGGTGTGGCAAGATAGTCGGCATTGCTCAGAGAGTACTTAATCTTGTTGTCCGCCTGATTTCGGCTAATGACAAGGACGCGCTCGGTCACTGCGTCCGATTTGCCGTCCCAGAGCCAGACGCGGGTCGCATGCATCGAGAGGGTCAGCGGCCCCTTCGTGCCGTCTCGAACGGCGACCGTCTGCCATTCGTAAGAAGGCAGTTGCTGGGCGTACAAATCGACTCGAATGGGATTGCAATCGGCGCGCAGTTTCGTCGGCTTCGGTCCGCGTCGAACAGGTCCGCGCCAAAACCGACGTCCCGGATGAATACCTCCAGTGCCTGTCACCGCTCGGCTGCGAGCACATCATCCTGACAGGGGACTACATTTGGAAGCTGCCGTGAACGATCAGGACTTAGCGTACGATAATTTCCGTTCTATGGAGTGACCCCTGCTTCTATCACCTGCACGATCCGAATCTGGAGGTGCGCACCAGCCTCCGTCGCCTTCGACGTGGAGCCGCTCGCGTAGCCGACGCATCCGCGGCCTGACCGAGTCGTCCGTTGCCGCGAAGCGAGGTGGTAATGGCGTGAAGGGCGACCTCGCTCAGGCGCTCAACGCCCGATGCGGTGGGATGAGATAGGCCTGCACGGCCGTCGCCTCAAGCAGATCGGCTATGCGGTTGCGTAGACGCGGCATCTCGCGCATTGCCTTGAAGGTTCCCTTGCGGTAGCCCTTGATGAGCGACGAGGGATCGAAGTAGGCCTTGGCGTTCTCCGGGCTGAGGACGAAGGGTGGCCGACCCTGACGCACGAGGATGTGGCTCGTGAGCAGGGCGCCCGTGCGATGATTGCCCTCGAAGAAGAGCTGCGGCTCGGAGAGCATCTGGATGTAGACCCCAGCGGCACGCCGCCAGACGGTCGGATGCCGGTGATCGGCAAGATAGTTCATCAGGGCACGAACGCCCCCCTGGCTGCTATCGTCGTAGAAGCGCTGCATGGTCAGGCGAAACTGCGGCGAGCATTCTTCCAGCGCCGGCCCCGGATTTTCGCAGAGGATCAGGCAGTTGAGCTGCAGCAGTTGCTCCGAGCTGCCGCGCTCCAGGAGATCGACATTCCACGCCTGCAGCTGGTCGACGAAGCGATAGCCGGCTAGCATGCGCTCGAGCACCTCGTCGTCGAAGGGGTCGCGCGGAGTGTCCAGGCTCGCGTTGATGCGGTCGAAGTCGCGCTGCACGGCGCGGAGCGAGCGCTCGATCGCTGCGAGGTCGAGGCGGGACGTCGGCACGGGGACTCCTTGGTCTGGGCTGCGAGGCGTTCTCATCGGTGGGCGCACAATGATGCGGCAGATCGACGTGGAGATGCGACACTGGAATGCAGTGCCGCGCCCGTGAGGTGGTAGTGCTCGAGCCGAGTCTGACCGCGCCTCGCGGGGTAGACGAGCGCGAGCGACGTCCCCCGAGCCTGCGCCGCCGCCGGCGGACTGCGCTGCGCTTGTCCACGAGTCTCCGCGCTCAGTGGATCCTTGCGAGCGTCTCTCTGGCCTTGGCCGTCATGGTCTCCGGGAGCGGGATATAGCCCATTTCCTCCGCGGTCGCCTGTCCCTGGCCGAGCCCCCAGCCGATGGCTCCTTTCAGGGCCGCCGCGACCTTGGGCTCCGCGTAGCGCTCGTAGAGTAGGAGCCAGCTGTAGCTGACGATGGGGTAGGCGTCCTGCCCGGCGGGATCCGGGAGATAGACACGCAGATCCTCGGGAATCTCCTCGGCCGAGGCGAGCGCGGCTTGGCCCGTCTTGGCGCCCGGCGGCACGAATGCGCCAGACTCGTTCTGCAGGGCCGCCATCGGTAGCTCCAGGCGGTGTGCGAACTCGTAGGCCATGAAGCCGATCGCGCCGTCCGTAATCTTCACCAGATGGGCGACGCCCTCGTTGCCCCGCGCGGTCATGGCGTTTCCCGGCCAATCGACCACCTTGCCCACGCCAGGACCTGAGTCTGCCCAGCTCGGGTCGATCGCGCCGAGGTGGTTGGTGAAGGCGAATGTGGTGCCGCTCGACTCGCGCCGCACGACGGTTACGATCGCCTTATGCGGCAGCTCCAAGTCCGGATTGGCGTCGCGGATGCGGGGGTGATCCCAGTAGCGCAGCTTGCCGGCGAAGATGTCCAGATAAACGCTGCGCGGCAGCCGCAGCCCGCCCGCGATACCCGGGACGTTGTAGGCGAGCACCACCATGCCGGCGGTCATGGGCAGCATGATGACGCCCTTGTCGGGATCCACCTTGGCCAGCTCGGCGTCGTTCATGGCCGCATCACTGGCGCCGAAATCGACGCTGCCTTCCAGGAAGCGCCTGACGCCCGCACCGCTGCCCACGCCTTCGTACTCGAAGCGGACCTCGGGGTGCTGCTGCGCGTAGTCTTGGATCCAACGCGCGTAGAGTGGCTGGGGGAAAGTCGCCCCAGCGCCACGAACGACCAGGGGTGCGTCCTCCGCCGAGGCGGATCGGGCGGACAGGGCACCGGAGAGGGTCAGCGTGGCGACGGCGAGCGCCGCCGCGAGATGACCCGCGAGTCGAATCTTACCCGTCATGTGCAGTCTCCGAGAAACCGATCAGCTGAACTCGCCCGAGATGTATTCCTTGGTGAGCTTCTCCCTGGGCGCTTCGAAGATCTGCCGGGTCGGGCCCATCTCGACCAGATAGCCGGTGCGCCCGCCTTGGGAGATGTCCACGGAGAAGAAGGCCGTGGTGTCGGCGACACGCGTGGCCTGCTGCATGTTGTGCGTCACCAGGGCGACGGTGTAGTTCTCCTTGAGCTCGAGCATCAGCTCCTCGACCTGGCGGGTGGCGATGGGGTCGAGCGCCGAGCAGGGCTCGTCCATCAGCAGCACGTCTGGCTCGGTGGCGATGGCGCGGGCGATGCACAGACGCTGCTGCTGACCGCCGGAGAGCGACAGGCCGCTGTTCTTGAGCTTGTCCTTGACCTCCTTCCACAGCGCGGCGCGCTTGAGCGCCTTCTCCACACGCTCCTCGATGTTGCCCTTGTAGCGGTTGAGCCGCAGGCCGAAGGCCACATTGTCGAAGATGCTCATGGAGAAGGGGTTGGGCTGCTGGAAGACCATGCCGATGTAGCGGCGAACCACCACCGGATCGACCTTCTTGGCGTAGATGTCCTGGCCGTGATACATCACCGAGCCCTCGAAGCGGAACACGGAGATGAGGTCGTTCATGCGGTTGAGGCTGCGCAGCACGGTCGACTTGCCGCAGCCCGAGGGCCCGATGAAACCGGTGATCTTCTTCTTCTCGATCGGGACGGTGGAGTCGCGCACGGCGAGGAAGTCGCCGTAGAAGATCTTGTTGACGTTACAGTCGATGACGACGTCACCGGCGGCCTGGAAGGGCTCTGCGACGAAGAGCGCTTCAGCGGTTGCGTTCATGGTTCACTCTCTACTTGGGTTGTACGCGCTCTAACCAGGCTCGACGCGTCAGACCTTGGGACGACCGACGAGACGGGCCAGGATGTTGAAGGTCAGCACGATGAGCACCAGCACCAGCGAGGCGGTCCAGGCCAGCTCGATCTGATTCTCGAACGGCATGCCGGAGAAGTTGTAGATCAGGATGGAGAGCGAGGCCGTGGGCTCCGCCAGCTCGGAGATGAAGTAGTTGCTGAAGAGCGCCGTGAAGAGCAGCGGCGCGGACTCCCCGGCCGCGCCCGCCACGGCCAGCATGACCCCGGTGAGGATGCCTGGCAGCCCCGTGGGCAGCACCACCTTCCAGATCACCTCCGTCTGGGTGCAGCCCATGCCATAGGCGGCGTCCTTCATCTTCTGCGGCACCTGCGCCATGGCCTCCTCGGCGGCGAGCACCACGGTCGGCAGCATGAGCACCGCCAGCGCGATGCCGCCGGCGAGCGCCGAGTAGCCCCAGTGGATGACGATCACGGCGTAGACGAAGACACCGGCGAGGATGGAGGGGAAGCCGGTCAAGACCTTGGCGAGGAAACGCGCGGTCGTGGCGAGCTTGCTGGTCGCGTCCAGGACGCCCAGATAGATGGCCGCGAGAATGCCCAGCGGGACGCTGATGGCCGAGGCGATGCCGACCATGACCAGGGTTCCGACGATGGCCGGGCCGATGCCGCCGCCGACCTCGAAGCCCGCGGGCGGCAGGCCGGTGAGCACTTCCACCACATCGGCCCCGAAGAGGCGGGTCCCGCCTTGGGCCAGCAGCATGTAGATCACCGAGAAGAGTGGGATCGCGGCCAGCACCGCGGCGATCCAGGTCAGCCCCGTCAGAAAACCGCTCTTGAGCGCCCGCGGCTCGAGGGCCTGGTAGTCCAGTTGCGGTTGCAAGAAGCTGTCCTTCGGATGCGCTGTCAAATCGATCTCGCTCATTTCTTACCCTCGAACTTGCGGACCGTGTATTGCTGAATCGCGAGCCCTGCGACATTGACCAAGAAGGTGATCGCGAGCAGCACCAGGGCAGCGTACATCAGCGCCTGGACCTCGACCTGGCCGGCCTCCGGGAAGTTGGAGGCCAGCAGCGAGGCCAGTGTGTTCGCCGGTGAAAAGAGCGACATGCTGATCTGATTGGAGTTGCCGATCAGCATCGCCAGCGCCATGGTCTCGCCCAGGGCGCGCCCGAAGCCGAGCACCAGGGCGGCCAGGATGCCGGAGGAGGCGGTTGGCAGCATGACCTTGAGGATGGCCTCCCAGCGGGTCGTGCCCATGCCGTAGGCGGCCTCCTTCACCTTGTAGGGGATGCGCCGGAAGGCATCCACCGAGATGGCCGCGACCGTCGGCAGGATCATGATGGCGAGCACCAGCGCGGCCGGTGCCATGCCCGGCCCGGCGAGGTCCGTGCCGAACAGCGGAAACCACCCGAGCGTATCGTGCAGCCAGCCCGCCAGCGGCTTGAGCAGTGGGATCAGCACATAGATGCCCCAGAGGCCATAGACGACCGAGGGGATGGCCGCGAGCATCTCGACGACGGTGCGGAAAATGGTGGCCATCCGGTGATGGATGAAGTCCTGGGTCAGAAAGATGGCGATGGAAATGCCGAAGACGCCGCCGAGCAACAAGGCCAATAGGGAGCTATAGAGGGTGCCCCAGATCTCCGGCAGGACGCTGAACTCTCCTTTGCTGACGTTCCAGGTGGTGCCGGTGATGAATCCCAGGCCATATTCGGCGACGGCCGGCATGGCCTTCTGACCGATCTCCCAAAGGATGTAGGCGACCAGCAGGATGATGATGAAGGCGCTGGCGATGGCGATACTGCGAAAGATGCGGTCGGCGGCGTACTCGGCCATAGACGGCGGTCCGGAGATGCCACTGGTCGCATCGGCCGCTCGAAAGAGGTTGCTCATGGGATACCTGCAGGTAATGACGGAAGCGGTCGGGGCTGAGGACACCGACCGAGCCGGGCTTCGACTGGGCGCGTCGTGAGGGACGTCATGATGATCGCTCGGACCCTTGGGCCTTCAGGGCGAAACCGATCCGACGTGGCTCGGATCGGCGCTCGCCTGGCCGCGGCGGGGTGGATGCTCCGCACCGCCGCGGCCGTCCGATCGGGTGGTGAAGGCGCGCCACGCGAGCGGACAGGCTCCTGGGCGACTTACTGGATGTGCTTCGCGGTCTCCAGAACCTTCTCACGCACGTTCTCGGGCAGTGGGATGTAGCCCATGGAATCGGCGATCTTCTGGCCTTCCTTGATGCCGTACTCGACCATCTTGCGCAGGGCGGCGGCCTTGGCGTCGTCCTGGTCCTTGTAGAAGAGCATCCAGGTGAAGGTGGCGATCGGGTAGGCGTCCTCGCCGGCCGGATCCCAGACCCAGGCGATGAGGTTGGGGACGTCGCTGTTCGGCAGGGTGCCCTCTGGGAACTCGGCCGAAGCCAGCGCGGCGGCACCGCTCTCGGGGCCAGGCGCGACGAAGTTGCCGGAGGCATTCTCGAGCTTGGCGACCTGCTTCCACTTGGTCAGCTTGGCATAGCCGTACTCGACGTAGCCGATGGAGCCCTGGTTCTGCTGAACCTGGGCGGTCACGCCGTCGTTCTTGGGCGCGGCGACGAAGTTCCCGGCCTTGGGCCAGTTCGGCGCCTTGCCCTGACCGACGCTCGACTTGAAGTCTTCGCTGATGTTGGACAGATGGCCGGTGAAGACGAAGGAGGTGCCGGAGGAGTCGGAGCGGGTCACCACGGTGATGGTGTCGTCGGGCAGCGCGACGCCTGGGTTGGCGGCGGCGATCTTGGGATCGTTCCACTGGGTGATCTCACCGGAGAAGATCTCCGGGTAGACGGCGCGCGGGAGCTTGAGCGCGTCGACGCCCTCGAGATTGTAGATGACGACGATCTCGCCGGCGGTCATCGGCAGCAGGACCACGCCTTCCTCGACCTTGGCCATCTCCTCCTCGTTCATGGCGGCGTCTGAGGCGGCGAAGTCGACCGTGTGGTTGATCAGGTCCTGGATGCCGGCGCCACTGCCCTTGGACTGGTAATCGACGCGGATGTCGTCGTTGGACTTGCTGAAGTCCTTGAACCACTTGGAATAGATGGGGAAGGGGAAGCTGGCGCCCGAGCCGTTGAGCTTGACGTCCTCGGCTGCGGCGGTGCCGGAGAGGGCAAAAGCGGAAACGAGACCGACGGCGACCGCCGATCTGATGCGAGATACCTTACGCATACGAAACTCCGATGAATTTGAAGGCCATGCCGGCCGTCTCAGGGGAAGGAACAGCCAGGATTGGAATGCCACGGTATTTTCGCTCCGGAGTGCGAACGGTCATGTTAAGAATGGATGACGATTGCATGACGACTCGAGGTCAGGCAGTCGTCCATAAGCGCTTGAGATGCAATGTAGCAATGCCATTCGCAAAGGCTATCCGTGCAAGCCCGGACCTGAGAGGCGCGCTGCGGTCGCGATCCTGGGTCTTGGGCATCAGTGGGACAGGCTGGACGAGCGCGAGCGAAGTCCACCGAATCCCGCGCCTGCGTTGGTGAGCTGCGCTCTGAGACTGTGCAGAAATTCTGCGTATAGGGCTGGGCTGAGGTACGAAGCCCGACATGGCGGCTGGCCTAACGCCCTGATTGTCGGGCTCCCTTCGTCGGCCCAAGCGACCCAGCCACGGACGAGAATCCGCGCTCGGTCTCACGCTCAGGCGATCAGGCTACCGCTCCCATCGGCTCCAGTGCTCACGCGCTTGCTGTGGCCGCGATTCGATTCGAGCATGCGGTCGAATCGCTCTGGATCGTTGCGCAGCATGATGAGGTACTCGTCGACCATGCCTTGCCAGCCTGGACCGCCGTGGGCCTTGAGTCTGTCCAGCGCGACCATGAGCAGCTTGGCGGCGGCGCGAAGCTCGCGGTCCTCCCCCTCGCCATAGCCTGCGACCAGCTCGCGGTAGAGTGCTTCGGTCTTCTCCAGCGGTGTCATCTGGGCTACCTCATTGGACCTGGTCGACCTTCGCCAGCAGTTTGCTCGCGGCCGTTTCGTTCAGCGGGATATAGCCCAGCAGGTCCGCGACCTTCTGGCCCTCGGTCAGGACATAACGGGCGACGTCCCGAATCACCGCGGCCTTCTCGTCCGGATAGTCCTTGCGCAAGATCAGCCAGGAGAGCGAAAGGATGGGGTAGGAGGCGTCGCCCTTGGGATCGGCAATCGCCGTCAGGTCCATATCGGCCCGGAAAGACTCGACGGCGGAGCGGAAGGTCTCGCCGTTCGCCGGGACATACTCGCCCTTGCGGTTCTGCAGGACCGCGGCCTGCATGCTGGTCAGATGCGCGTAGGCGTACTGGATGTAGCCGATCGCCCCTGGAATGGCCTTGATGTAGGCAGCCACGCCGCCGTTGCCCTGCCCCCGGAGCAGTGCGCCGCGCTCTTGCAGCTTCTTCGGCCAGACCGGGCTCATATGGATGCCGATGGTCTTCATGAAATCGTCACTGATTGCGCCCAGGTGCCTGGTGGTGACGAAGGTGGTCCCGCTGGCGTCACCTCGGGTCACGACGAAGATGGGTAGATCCGGCATCTCGACACCAGGATTCGCGGCCGCGATGATGGGGTCGTTCCAATGGTCGATCTCACCCAGGAAGATTCCGGAGACGGCCTCGCGGCTGAGCTTGAGCGCGTCGACGCCGGGCAGGTCGTAGGCGATGACCACCGCACCCGCAGTCACCGGGATCTGCACGACGCCGCCCTCGACCTGAGCGATCTGCTCGGGCGACATGGGCACGTCGGAGCCGGCGAAATCCAGATTGCCGTTGATGAAGTTCGCGACGCCGCCTCCGCTGCCGATGGCCTGGTAGTCGATCTTCACATCGCGGTGCGCGAGATAGTAGTCACGGAACCAGCGCGAATAGATGGGCGCGGGAAAGCTCGCTCCGGCGCCCACGATCTTGACGGCATCTGCCGCACGCGGCGGGGCGCTGAGCGCGGCTAGGGCCAAGGCGACCAAAGCGACAGAGACTGAACGGAGGAGGGGAGCGTAACTCATTGGTCTTCAGGCTCGTTGCGTATTGACTTGGAAGAAGCCGAGGGTATCGGCGCACCAGCATGAAGGGCAACTATTGCGATTGGATGACAATACGCAAAAGGTGTACTGCCATCGATCCGAAACTCCAATGGGCCTGTAGGTCCGAGGCATGCCGCCGGCTGCCTCACTTGCCCGCTGCAGGGATAGAGTGCGCAAGGTCCTTAGGCCGTTGACCTCTAGGGTGTACGAGCGCGAGCGAAGTCCACCGAATCCCGCGCCGGCGTTGGTGGACCGCGCTGCGAGCCAATGGAAGTGACTCCCCATAGGTTGGGCTAGGGTACGAAGCCTAACATGGAGACCAGCCCAAGGCCTTGATTGTTGGGCCTCCTGCGTCGGCCCAACCTACGGAAGGGCACCGTTTTCGTAGTGCGCTCGGAATCCTTTCACAGCCTCTGCGCTTGTCCACCCTCAGCGGGAGGCCGGGGCAATCGATGAAGAGCTGGCGGATCACAGTGATCTGCGGCCCTAAACCCTCGGCTGCTTGACCATACGTGCCAGGATGTTGAATCCCAGAACGATCAAGACCAGCACCAGCGAGGCGGTCCATGCCAGCTCGATCTGGTTCTCGAAGGGCATCCCGGAGAAGTTATAGATCAGGATCGAGAGCGAGGCGGTCGGCTCGCTGATCTCGGAGATGTAGTAGTTGCTGAACAGCGCGGTGAAGAGCAATGGCGCGGATTCGCCCGCCGCGCCCGCGATCGCGAGGATGACCCCTGTCAGTATGCCGGGGAGCGCGGTCGGCAGGACGACCCGCCACACCACCTGTGTTTGCGTGCACCCCATGCCGTAGGCGGCATCCTTCATCAGCTGAGGCACTTGAGCCAGGGCCTCCTCCGCGGCGAGCACCACGGTGCGGAGCATGAGGACCGCCAGGGCGATGCCGCCGGCCCAGGCCGAATAGCCCCAGTGAATCACGATGATGGCATAGACGAAGACGCCCGCCATGATCGACGGGAAGCCTGTGAGAACCTTGGCGAGGAAGCGCGCTGTCTGCGCCACGCGGCTGCTCGGGTCCAGGAAGCCCAGGTAGATGGCGGCGAGGACGCCGATCGGGATACTGATGGCGCAGGCGATGCCGACCATCGCCAGGGTGCCGACGATGGCCGGTCCGATCCCGCCCCCAAGCTCGAAGCCCGCCGGCGGCAGGCCTGTCAGGATCTCCACGAAATCCTCGCTGAACAGCCGGGTGCCGCCTTTCTCCAGCAGAAGATAGATCACGGAGACCAGCGGGATTGCGGCCGCGGCCGCGACCACCCAGGTGAGCACCGTCATGATGCCGTTGGTCAGGGTTCGGCGCTCCCAGGGGCGCCGTGTGAGATCGAGCTCTCGAGCCGGGGTGTCTTCATCTTCATCTCGATCTCGCTGATCCTGCTCGAGCATTGAAACCTCTTCAGACGTCTGCGCTTCTCGCTGCCAAGCGGGGTGCTGCGTGCTCGGCGGAAGCGGCAAGGCCAAGCGATGGGCACCTCGGGCCGGTCGTCCGGTCGGCTGCTGTAATGGCGAGCATCCCGACCCGCGGCTTCACCCGGTCCGCGGTTGATTCAGGATGCTATGTACCACATCTCGCAGATCGGGCGCGAACCGCGGCTTCCGACGCAGCTTAGAGAGCGCCTCTGCGGGGGCGACCGCCGCTCGCTCGGCGGTCCTGGCGCGACGGCCGCGGCGCTTACCTGGACTCGGACTGGATGACAATAAGGGGATAGCAAGATGACGGGATCTATGACCATATCCGCGATGGCAATCGCCGTTGCCGCAGTGGCCTCCGCGGGCTGCACGGGCCATTCGACGGCCAGTGCTGCCGGCGGCAATCCGTCCACGACCATGCCCAGCCAGGCCGAGCAAGCTTGCTTGAGAGACGTGACCCGGACCACGAACAATCCCGACGTCGTGCTCCTCGACTCGTCCTTCTCAGAGGCGGGTACCGAGGTCATCGTCGGTGTCGGTCCGCAGCGCGCGCGCTGGCGGTGCATCGCCTACAGGGATGGCACGACCGCAGGCATCCAGTCGCTGACCGACGAAGGTGCGCTTTGAGCCGGAATCCTCAGGCGTGCTGAGCAGGCATGGTGGCCCGGCGGGCGGCGCCCGGAATGATCGCTCCGATCGCAGCGGACCGCGGTAAGTTGGCGCGGTGGCGATCGTCACACGATTGCGGCCGGCTTACTTCGCCTCGTAGAGGGCCTTGTCGGCCAGCGCGATGAGGTCGGCCGGGCCGACGCGGCAAGGCTCTCGGGGACAGGCATCGCGCTGTCCCCGCCAGCACAGGGTGGCGTGATAGCACAGCAGGTCGCACTCGGCGACGCCAAGGCTGACAGAGGGGGCGGCGGGGATCTGTGCGTCCCAATGGGCCAGGCTCAGCTGGGCGATCTCCTCCCTGGTGTAGCCCAGCATGCGCGCGAAGGAGTCGCCGAACTCGATGAGCCGACCTTCTTCGTCGAGGATATGGATGCCGTCGGTGGCGGTCTCCAGCAGCTTCCCGAGATGCTGCGCGGCGTTCTTCTGCTGGGTGATGTCCTAGAACCGGAGTGTCGCCGTGCTCGTGATACATTTTGGGACATCCCAGTCCCAAAATGACTGCGCTCGGCGACAGCCTTTTCGCCCCGATTCGCCCTGCGTCCGTGGCGCTACGCCGACCTCTCGCACGCTCGAGGCCGGCTTCGCACCACACTCCCTCAAATGGCTTGACGGCGTGTCGGATGCGCTTGCATATGGCCTACGCGGATCCGGGATCTCGTGGAGCAGCATCTCGATCGCACGCTCGCTCGTTGGGCGATACGCAAGTTCAAGCGTCTGAGTCGACACCGACGGCGGGCCGCGCAGTGGCTGCTGGGAAGGTGGCGAGTCACTAGGCCGTAACGTAGGTGGACGCATCGGTGGCCCCGAAAGTGAGTCGCCCCGAAGGCCGAGCCCGCAACCGGAGGGCGAAGGCAGCATGGTGGATCGAAGTCTGACCGAGACGATCCGACCACTTCGGCGGGGTGTGTAGCGACGGCATGGTGACAAGGGCGCGCTAAGCGACTGGAGAAGCCCGTCTCGTCCCGGGGCGAAATCCCCGGAGCAAGGTAGATCCTATAACCGGTGACACCGGGAAGTGGATCGAAGGCGAGCGGGTGGCGGATGGGCGTGTAGTAGCACTGAAGCGGGGTAATGCCCGTGGAGCGAAGGCGCCCTACTGTTGGCAATCCTTGAACAACACGGGAGGCAGGGGCGAGATGACAAAGACGCCCATTGATCTGCAAGACCTGAGGAAGAGGATCTACATCAAGGCGAAGGCCGAACCGGCCTGGCGCTTCTGGGGACTTTGTGTCCATGTGTGCAAAGAGGAGACCCTACGTGCCGCCTATGCGATGGCGAAAGCCAACAATGGCGCCCCTGGCAGTGACGGGGTGACGTTCGCGGCCATTGAGGCGGACGGAGTGGAGGCGTTTCTGCAAGGCATCCGGGACGAACTGGTCGCTGGAGACTATCGACCGCAACCGAATCGCCGCCAGGAGATTCCCAAGGGAGACGGGCGCATGCGCGTCCTGGGAATTCCCTGCATTCGCGATCGCGTGGTCCAAGGGGCGCTCAAGCTGATTCTGGAGCCGATCTTTGAGGCTGACTTCCAGGATGGAAACTATGGATACCGACCCAAGCGCACGGCCCATCAAGCCGTTCAGCGCGTCGCCGAGGCGATTGTCAGCGACAAGACCCATGTGATCGATGTTGACTTGGCGTCGTATTTCGACACGGTGCGACACGATCTGCTATTGGGAAAGGTCGCCCAGCGGGTGAGCGACGAGCAGGTCTTGGGCCTGCTCAAGCGCATCCTCAAGGCCAGCGGCAAGCGGGGCGTCCCGCAGGGCGGTGTGATCTCCCCGCTGCTTAGTAACCTCTACCTCAACGAGGTGGATCGGATGCTCGAGCGGGCCAAGGAGGTCACGCACAACGGGCGCTACACCTACATCGAGTATGCGCGTTTTGCCGATGACCTGGTGATCTTGGTCGATGAGTATAGCCGGTGGGACTGGCTGAAGGAGGCGGCCTGGCAACGCTTGGTCGAGGAGCTGGCCAAGCTCGATGTGCGGCTCAATGACGACAAGACACGACGACTGGATCTGAGTCCAGAAGCGACGTTCAGCTTCTTGGGCTTCGACTTCCGCCGGGTCAAGACCCGGCGCGGGGTCTGGGGTGTGCATTACACACCACGGATGAAGGCGCGCACCGCGCTCCTTCAACGCCTCAAGGACGTGTTCCGCCGTCACCGCTCCCAGCCGATTGATCGGGTGATCGCGTTGATCAACCCGATCTTACGGGGTTGGGTCGGCTACTTCCGGGTGGGACATGCCAGTCGCTGTTTCGGATACGTCAAGGATTGGGTGGAAAAGAAGATTCGGCGCCATTTGATGCGCGCGCGTCAGCGTCAGGGCTTTGGCTGGAAACGGTGGAGTAGGCAGTGGCTCTATCAGGCGTTGGGACTCTTCAACGGGTACCGCGTCGCGCCACGGGGGCCGAATGCACGCCCAGCACCATAGGTCCCATAACCCTTGGTGTGAAGACAGCAGGAAAGCCCGGCGCCGGAAAACGGCACGCCGGGTTTGACGTGGCGGGAGCTGCAACCGTGATCACGGGAGCCGGACTGAGGGCCAGCGCGAAAGCGCTGGAGGCACCACCGGACCCTACCGTCGGCGCGCCAGTTCCCGACCCTACCCGTGAGCGCCTCGGGGGGCGGTTCCCCGGGGCGACTCGACTCATCATCAGGGGCGTCTCACGGACACTGCTCGAGGAGCGTGTCAAACCGCTGGTGGTGCAGTTCCTCAAGGAGCGAGGATTTGGAGTTGGCAGAGGAGAAGACCCGCATCGTCCATATCGATCAGGGCGTCGACTTCCTCGGTTTCAATGTCCGGAAATATCAGGGAAAGCTGCTCATCGAGCCAGCCGCATCCAGCATCGCAGCGGTCAAGGAGCGCGTGCGAGGCATCATCCGCACAGGCAAAGGGCTGCCTCAGGGTGTCCTCATCCGCCGCCTCAACCCGGTGATCCGGGGCTGGGGCAACGACTACCGCCATGTCGTGAGCAAGGACATCTTCAACGACATCGACCATGCGATCTGGCGCATGAGCGCCCTCGCGGATGCTGAAGTCGCTCAGCCCCTGTGCCCGTGCCGCCGCCTCGAAGCCGGCACGCTCGCCGCTGCTGATTACGAGGCGCCCATGCGAAGGCATCCGCCATCGGATAGCGCACGCGCAGAATGCGCGTGAAGCGCGCAAACTCGTCCGCACGGACGACGTCCGAGGCTCCGTAGAATCGGGGGAGTATCTCCAGGTCGTTGACGAGGTGATGCAGGGTATCGCCCAAGGCTTTCGCGACGACCTCCACGCGTTGGCGTGATTGGGCCTCCCACTGCCAGGCTTCCCAGCGCGCGGCCTACCAGGACAGCGCCGCGGTCGCGATCAGCCCGACCGTCAGCGCGACGGCCTCTGGCCAGCGCGCCGGCCGGCTCCTAGGCTATCGCTTCGCCTTTCTTGCGGGCCAGGTCATGCGGGCTCTTTCGGCTCAACGGCTCTTCTCAGCATCGAGTCCCCGCCTGTCATTCGGGATCCCCGCCGGGATATCCGACTAAACTGCGCATGGCCCAGAAGCGCCGCAAGGCCGCATGGAACGACAACTACCGCGCCAAGGTCCTGTTTGGGAAGTGATTTATGCGCGCTCGCCCTGTGTCTGCGAGCCCTCCCACATCCTTGACATTGGCGCTCGATCCTATCTGGCGGACTGAAGGCGCCAGGCTCCTGGAGGAAGCGCCATGCCTGCACCCTTCGCATCTCTGGGTGACGGCGCCTGGAATACGGATTTCCGGCAATCGTCTTAGTAGCGCTTGGGGACATGGAGCTCTTGCGGTAGGGTCTCGCGCTCGTAGTCCGGATTGAAGATGCGGTCGGGCAGGCCGATGGGCTCGTGGGACACCTCCTCGTAGGGGATCTGATCGAGGAGGTGGTGGATGCAGTTGAGGCGGGCGCGCTTCTTGTCGTTGGCCTCGACGATGAACCAGGGAGCCTCGGGGATGTTGGTCCGCGCCAAGGTCTCCTCCTTGGCCTTGGTGTAGGCCTCCCAGCGCACGCGTGACTGCAGATCCATGGGGCTGAGCTTCCACTGCTTGAGCGGGTCGTGGATGCGCATGAGAAAGCGCAGCTGCTGCTCCTCGTCCGTGATGGAGAACCAGTACTTGATCAGCCGGATGCCGGAGCGGACCAGCATGCGCTCGAATTCCGGGACGTCTTGAAAGAACTGCTCGACCTGGTCCGGGGTGGCGAAGCCCATGACGCGCTCGACGCCGGATCTGTTGTACCAGGAGCGGTCGAAGAGGACGATCTCACCGCCCGCAGGCAGGTGGGGCACATAACGCTGGAAGTACCACTGGGTCCGCTCGCGCTCGCTCGGCTTGCTCAGCGCGATCACGCGGCAGACGCGCGGATTGAGCCGCTGGGTCATGCGCTTGATGACGCCGCCCTTGCCGGCTGCGTCCCGCCCCTCGAAGATGACGGCGACCTTCTCGCCCGTGTGCTCGACCCAGTCCTGTAGCTTGATGAGCTCCGCCTGCAGGGTCAGGAGGGACTCGAAATAGGTGCGGCGGTCGAGGGTGTCCGGGTGCTTGCGCTTGTAGATCTTGCGCAGCTCCAGGGATAGCGCCGGCTCCGAGATCTCCAGCTCGTAGTCTTCGTCGAGCGCATCCTCCAGCTCGGCCCTCAGCCAATCCATGCCTTCAAATCGATTGTCGTCACTGCTCATGCTTCGGCTCCGCTTGTCTCGCGCATGCTCGTATCGAGGACGCTCGGTTTCTGGGCGGTCACTTCGTCAGGAGCGGCCGATCGGCCGGCCGTCGCCGCCGGTCGCTGTCCTGACCTTCACTCTAGCATCGCCGCTTCGGATTTCCGACGACCAGGGCATGACGGCACAGGCTCATGGGATAGAATTCGCAGCTCTCGATCGAAGTCTGCCGGCCCATCTCCATCGACGGATCGGTCTCGGTCGCATGCATGGAGCCGCTCGCGGCGGCACGATCTCACTGGGAGGCATCAGGCAGGCCCCTCTTATAGAACAAGTGGGTGCCGCGGATTCGAGTGGAGCGAGCGCGGAACCTTGATTTGCAAATAGGCAGTTCGCCGAGAGATGCAGTTCGCCGAGGCCATCAAGCAAGCCATGCCGCTTCAGGTTCTGGTGCCGCAGCGTACCAATCCGCTGGAGCGCCAATTCCGCTGCGTCGCCGAAGTCTTTCTGGTGGATACGGCGTCGGGGACCGGAGTGGTCTGGCTCGAGCCCTACTGGCCAGCCGAGGTCGAGCGCCGTGTCGCCCAAATCTGCTATGCCGATCCGGTGGCGAAGGACCCGATGAGCTGGATCGACAACAGCCCCAGATTCGGCCCCTTCTGCATCGCCTATCAGAAGCCCTTTCTGATGGGGCGGCTGACCTCGGAGTCGCCCCTGTGGCGGGCGCTTCTGGATTGGCAGGCCTGGCGTCACGCGCGGCGCAGTCAATGTCTGCGCAGCCTCGCCTGGGAGCGTGCGGCGAACGAGCTGATGGCCATCGAGCCGCAGCGTCTGATCTAGCCGTCGCGAGCCGGGCCGGCCCTCGGCGACGGCGACCCGGGCCGCTGCCAGATCCAGATTCATGCCGGCAATCGGGTGATGGTGAGATAGACGCTGCCGCGGTTGTTCTCATAGAAGCGCCAGGCATCGTTGGCGAAGCAGTAGAGGTAGCCGGAGCGCTGCGGCGAAAAGTCCTCCCGGCGCGAGCCGATGGTGAAGCACTCGCCGGACGGGGGCGTTCCGCCGCCGTCGACATCGGCCTGATTGGCGACCATGCCGGTCAGGGCAAACCAGGGGGCCTCTTCATAGCGCCGCGTTCCCCAGAAGTCGGCCTCTTTCTTCTTCGAGCGCTTCCGATAGAGCTTCTCGAGACCCGCGATGAGATCCGCCCCGCGGTAGACGAGATGGCCGAGCCCGAAGCCGCCATCCTTTTCGCCGTCGGCGGTGAAGGCGTTGTTCTTGTCGAGCCATTCTCCGCTGGCCTCGAAGCGATACTTCGCCTTGGCATCGAGCCAGACGCCGGTATCGTTCCACCTGTCACGCGCGAAGATGTCGCGGCTCCACGCCTCGCCGGGCGCGAGACACTTGGTGCGGCGGTAGGGTGATTGCCTGATGGGCGGCACCTGGTGGCGCTCCCAAGCGGACGGATGCAAATCGATCCCGATGCGCTCCTCGGACATCAGGGGCGCAGCCCTCGGCAGGGTCCGCAGCATGCTCCAGATGCCGGCGATGTTGTTGTGAAGCACAGCCTGGCTGTCGGGGCGCAGTTGGCCGATGAGTGCGTCCTTGAGCCTCAGGCCCTGCGCCTTCGCATGATCGGCCATCCATTGCATGGCGATATCCGAGAGTCCGCAGTCCGGGTGTCCGCCGCCGATGTCGCCATGATTCCCGGCGAGCCAGACCTGCTCGAAGCTGGTGCCCGGCGGACGCGGCGGATCCGTGACGCGCCACAGGGTCGGGGCAAAGCTCGCGCGCAGCTCGTCGAGCGCCACGGCGTGATAGGCGTGGCGCACCCGGTCGTCGAGATTGGTATTGTGGAAGCGGTATCTGTCCGGGTCGTCCAGCAGCACGTCCAAGAGGACCATGTCGTCCGGGACGCCGCGCGCGCCGACGGTGTCCCACACCCCGACGAAGTGCACCTCCGGCGGCTTGCCATCCTGATCGAGCAGCCTGGGCCAGTCCTTGCCCCAGACCGCCTTGTCCTGCTTGTGTCGGTAGCCGCGGTCATAGGCCGTATCGACGCGTTTCCAAATGGCTTCCGAGGAGAGACCGCCGAGGTCGAGCAGCCCGCACTTCAGGATGAAGCCGCTCAGACTGCGCACCGTATAGGCGCCCCGGCTGAAGCCGAAGAGAAAGATGCGATCACCGCGCTCGTATTGGGCACACAGCCATTTGTAGCCACTCTTGATATTGCGATCGAGGCCGCGTCCGATGCCGCCGTCGATCATGCGTTTCAGCGGCCCGCCTTCGGTGCCTACGCCTGGGTGGTAGTACTTGAGCTGGGTCGCGTCCTCCTCACAGGCCGCGAACAGCTTGTAGACGTTGGTGGGAGTCGGCACACCCTCACGCGACTGATCGGGTGTGTTCCAGGTTCCATCACAGCAAACGACGAGATTGCGCATCGCTCGATCCCCCTCTGAGAAATATCTCGCTCGGCGGGTCTTGCGGCCTCCGCCGCGCGAATCGAGACATCCACCCGGGACGGCCCACGGATTTCGTCTTGCGCTCATCGCCCTGGCGCGGCGCGATGCAGCAGGCCAGCCCGGCACGGTGCCACGTTAAGTGTAGTGCAGGATGCGTGTCGATCTCGGCCCTAGGCCGGGTCGTCCTCGTGCGCGGCGGAAGCGTGTCCAGGTTCGCAAACCCTTGTGCGCATCTCGCCTATGATCGCGGCTCATGCCTGGCGGCCGTCGGCTGCAGGCGTGCTCGCGGCATCCGCACCCCGGCCCGGCAACCGACAACTCCGTTCAGGATCCCGCGAACCATGACGGCCGAGCTCAGATCCCTCTCCTCTGCCCAGCGTCTTCCCGCCGAGCAGCTCCACGCCGATGAGCTCGAGGCACTGCGCGCCTGGGACAGCCACCCGCGCCCGGCAGGCTGGCGGCTGAGCCCGCGGGCGGTCCGCGCCTTCATCCTCGGCAGCAAAAGCTGCGACGCCTGGAGAACGCCTCGCGCCACGGCACTGGACAGCCACGGGGCTTACGCGGGTAGTCGGCGAGGTGCAGCACCCCGCCACAGGCGGGGCAACCGCCCGCCCGGGCGGCCTCGGCGAGCTCCTCGTCGATGTCTAGCAGCAAGGCGAAAAAGGTGGGGCTTTCCAGTAGGGCGTGGCACACTGATCCAGTCTCTATTGTCTTTGCAAACAAGAGACTCTCCCGACGGGTGCTGATGTTCAAGCACCCCGAGGGAGGCCCACCCCTCTCCCTCATGCAAAATGACTATTTAAAGGGGAAAATCCATCAGGGACGGTGGCCAGGCTCAGGCGGACGAAAAGCAGCAGCTCGGGGAGGCGATCATTGATGTCTATACCGCGCGCTGGAAACCGCACTGGTGTAACAATGCAGGGTCGGGCTGCGTCGTCTGGGCGAAGGATGTCTAAGGATGCGCTCTTGGCGTGGGCCACCAATGCCGACTATTTCGAATTCCAGCATCAGGCGAACTATTCCGTCATCCTGAATCGGCTGAAGTGCTTTGACGGCTGCGCGATGACACGCTATGCGTCCGGTTGGGGACCCGCCGAGAGGAAGGCGTGCATCGCAGATTGCAAGAAGCAGCATCCGTTTTGCGTCAAAAAATTGGTGGGACGGTCTCGCGGACCTTGGGCGGAGATCGTCGCTAGGCGGGGGACAGGCAGTGATCGGTAAGATTCATCGACTCGCACGCATCGGCCGGGGAGACAGGGCTGAGAACCGGGCGATGCGCTCAATCCTGATGGCGCTGGTCATCACGCCAATGATCGCTCTCGCCGGCGACCGCCAATCCTTCGAGGGCTTGGTGGCCGACCTCGAAGCCGCAGATCCGGAAACAGGGCTCTCAGCCGTGCAGAAACTGGCAGAGGGGGGCGACGCACGCGCGGTCCCGCTCCTGATCGCGGCATTGCAGAGGGACATGAAGGCGCGCACTGGGCTCTTGATGGCCATCATCCCGGCGCTCGGTGAGCTCGGAGACCCGAGCGCCGTGCCCATTCTTCTCCTTGCCCTGAACAATCGGGACGATCATTGGATCGCGCGTGAAGCGGCGGCGCAGGCGCTCGGCGCGATCGGCGCACCTGAAGCTGTGCCTGATTTGATCAAGGCCGCTTGGATGGTGGATACGCGAGAGGCCGCGATCACAGCCCTCGCGCAGATTGCGGACGAGCGCGCCGTCGAGGTGCTTGTGACGGCCTTGGATCCGGCCGAGGATGCTGGTGTCCGGGAGCAGGCCCTGGCCGGCCTGATCCACATTGGTCGGCCGGCAGTCCCCGCCTTGACCGCCGTCGTCGCCGAAGGGTCCGGCGAGTACCCGAACACCGCGCAGCGGGCGCTGGCGGCCTACGCGCTCGGGAAGATCGGAGATCCGAGGGCGCATGCAGCCTTGGAGCAGGCAGCCCAAGACCCAAGCGCGGAGGTGCGCGCAAGCGCCTCTAAAGCACTGGGTCGATTGCAGTGAGCGGTGGCCTGGATCCATGAGCGCGGAGAATCTCGCCTACCTGATGTTTGGCGCCAGTATTGCCTGTCTCTTGCGCAATATCTGGGACTACTATCTGAACACCCGACGTGCCAATTTCGACAGCATGGGCGCCACCATCAATTGGCATTACGGCTTTGCCCTGACCTGGCTTCTCTTCTGCGTGGGCCTGATCGTCATCCCTCAGGTGCACTGGCTCATCGGTGTCTCCGCAATTCCGATTGGGGCGGTTGCGACCTGGCTCGTCTTGGCGCCGATTCAAATCCTGCTCAAGCAACATGCGCCCACCCGATGAGCCGAGCGCCGAGGGGCAGGGCTTGTCCATTTGCCCGATTGAGAAACAGCGAGAGCCGCAATGAATAGGCGCTACCGAGATCTCCTCGCGCTGTCCGTTCTGCAGAGTCTGTGGGCGTTGATCATCGATTGACCCAGCCGCGCAGTCGGTGGGAGCGGGGCCCCGCCCCCCGCGGGGGCCCCGCGCCGGGGGGGGGCCCGGCCCCCAACGACCGCCCGCCGGGCGCCCCCGGCGCCCCCCAACCCCAGGGGGCGGG
>NZ_JAAIJQ010000094.1 GCF_010820565.1 Thiorhodococcus minor
AAGGCGAGGCTCTGATCGTCGAGCAGGAAGATGCCCTGCTCGGGGTCGCAGGCCAGGGTCGGGAAGAGTGCAGAGGCCCGCTCGCCCTGGAAGCGGCGCTCGCTCATCCCTCGCGCCCCGAGGCGTTGCGATCGGCCTTCCCCGTCGCCGGGGCGGGCGCGACGACGCGATGCAGCTGCAGCAGGAGCGGATCGCTCGAGAGCACCCGCGCGCGTTTGCGCCGCAGCAGCTCGCGCGCCCGTGCCGGGTGACAGGGCTTGAGCAGCCGGCGATTGGCGTCGCACACCAGCACTGGGGTGCGCCCCTGCACCCGGGTCAGGGCCTGGTCGAGGAAGCGATCGCGCGCCTCGGGCGACAGCTCGGCCAGTGCGGCGAACAGGGCCTTGGGCACCGACAGGTAGTGGCGGGTCTCGGGCAAGGGGCAGCACAGGGACATGACGGTCCTCTCTGAGTCCGTGGGGTGGGCCGTTTCCGGCCCGGTCTCGGCCGGGAGTGGCCGGTGGCGCTGTGAAGGCGCAGGAGAGATCAGGCGAGCGGCAGCGTCGCGCTGAAGAGGGTGTTAATGATGTTCGGCGCGACCAGCATCCCGACCCCGGCCGAGACGCCAACCACGAAGCCCATGATCGACTGGCGCATGACGCCGGCGACCAGACCGACCAGGATGAAGGCGACCGCGATCACCTTGCCGAGCAGGCCGGTCATCCAGCCGGTCAGGAGTGTGTAGACCTCCTGGAACTCGGTGCCGGTGGTGTCACCGGTGCCGGAGCTCGCGGCCGCGATCATGGGGGCAAGAGTCAACACTAGAAACAGGATGCGGCCGGCCAGGTGCTGTCTGTCATGAGACGTCATCATCAGGGTGTCCTCTGTCGGTTCGATCAATTCAAGGAGCGCCAGGGCTCGCCGGTCGCGGAGGGGCAGTGCTCGCCGACGCACGTCGGTTGGCGACGCGGGGGCGCGGAGGTGTCTCCGCCGCCCGGCACGACGCGCTGCTCGACCTGCAAGGGCTTGAGCAAGGCATTGGAGAAGCGGTCCGGCCCGGCGGCGAGGCTCCAGGTGCGCGGGGCGATCTCGGTGAAGACGTAACCGCTCGCGTGCAGGTCGGCGTTCTCGTCCTCCCAGGGCGCGAGCCAGAGACGCATGACCTGCGCAGGCACCCGCAGCGGGATGGGGTCGCGCGAGCGGGGCAGGAGCAGGTCGTCCTCGGCCACCATCGACGGAGCATCCAAAGGTGGTTCGTTGGGGCGCGGGCCATCATCGTGCGGACCCTCCACCGGACTCGCTGCGACGGTGAACAGATCTTCGTCCTCACCAAAGAACCCGGACGAAGCGCGGCTCCGCTTCGCCGCGGCCAGGATTGGGCGGCGCGGCAGCTCGCCGGACGACTCTCGATCCGGCGCACGCTCCCAGTCGGGTGGCTGGAGCGCATCGGTCGCATTGGTCAGGTCGTAGACCCGTGAAGCCGGCAGACAGAGCGGGTCGCTCGGATGCCCCTTGCAGCCGAAGCGCTTCTCACCGATCGCCAGCGAGCCGCAGCCGCTGGTCAGCAGGCTGCCGCCCAGGAGCAACAGGGTCAGGACACCTCGGGCGCGGCCGAGGCGAGGGAGGATCGGTTCGCTCATGGTGCGTCTCCGGTGAGCCAGGCCAGCAGATCGGTCGGCGCCCCCGCGTGCAGGCGTCCGTCCGGGGCGATCAGGAAGGGCACCTGGGTGATACCGAGCAGTTGGGCGGTGACCAGGGCACGTTGAAGGGCACCCTGGCCGCAGGTGCCCTCGGCGGCCGGCAAAGCGTCGAGCGCCTGCGTCACGAGGGCCTTGATCGCGCCCGCTGCATCCCGCTCGGCCAAACAGTTGAGCCGGACTACCGTGCTGACGGACGCCTTGCCCAGCACCCCAAGCGGGATGAGGCGAAAGCGATAGGACGCCCTCTGCGATGGCGACAGCGCCTGGAGCTGATCGAGCAGCGCGGCGCACTGCGGACACTGGGGATCGAGAAAGACCCAGACCTCCTCGGCGCCCTCCCCCAGGTCCAGCGCCCCCAGGTCAGCGGGATCGAGCTTGAGGCGCGTGCGGTCGATCCGCCCCATCAGCCGGTCGGCGTCGGCGAGCGAGCTCAGACGCTCCCCATGCCAGAGGTCGATGGCCGGACCCAGGAAGGCATAGCGCCCGTTCGTCGAGACGAAGAAGACCCGCTCGCCCGACTGGACCATCTGGACGCCTTACACCGGGAGCCGACGCATCCCCTCGATGCCCTGCATAAGCTGGGCGATGTCGTCAGGCTCGCCAGCCGGCGTCTTCGGGTCTGGACCGCCGGCCATCGCCAACGAAAGCCCCGTCAACAGGATCAGAGCCAGGACGGCGCGTCTCACCATAGCGTCCGTGCGATTCGCCATCAGCGCCCTCCTCCCCGCCGCCCACCGCGGCGCGTCTGTGTCTGGGCCAGTTGCAGGGACGCCCCACGATTGAGGATCACCTCGATCGAACGCCCGGCGTCGACCTCGATCACCGGAAAGATGTTCTCGGCCATGTCGAGGTAGTACTGGGCGAGGCGATCGAGCGCCTTGCCGGTACCGGTGATGGCCGCGGCCTGCGCCGAGTCGACGGAGAGGACGTCCTGGTACTGCACCTTTCCGTCGCTGGTCGTGGTGATGGTCGTCACCGAGGACTTGTTGAAGACATCGGAGACCCCTTCCAGAAAGGCGACCTGCATCGCGCGGGCGATGACCTGGCCCTGCTTGGAGACCAGCCGCCCGCGTAGCCCGACCTTGCCGTCCTCGCCGACCGCATAGCCGTCGACCGGGACTTCAATCACGCCGCCGTCGCGGCGCACGCAGGTGATGACCTCGGTGCGCAGAAAGGCCCGTTCGCTCGAGAGCTCGCCATAGCCGGCGACGGTGATGAAGCACTCACGCACATCGGCCTGAAAGCGGTTGGGCAGGATGGCGGTGTGCTTCAAACGGACCAGGGCCGGATAGGGGTCACGGCGCGCCTGGCGTCCGGTCGGGGCGTCCATGCCGGAGAGCAGGACCCCGCGCAGAAGGCTGCCGGCAGGGATCATGATGGCGGTGTCCGCGGGATCGCCGGCCGGCTGGGTGGTCGCAGACGCCGCGGCCTTGGTCGCCGATGCCTGCTCGACCAGGCGAATCGTCAGCGGGCCGTTGGCCCGCGTCGACTGCGCCGCTGGCCGCGGACTGAGCGTGCTGAGCGGAGAAGCGGCCTTGGGCTCAAACAGCGCCGGATCGTCCAGGGCCGGTGGCTTGGCGGAGCGCGGATTCTTCAGTTCTGACGCGACTGGCTCAGGCGGTTTGGTCGACGCTGGTGGCGCTGACGCTGGCACGGTCGGACGCGCCTCCAGCTCCTCGCGCAGCCGGGTGATCTCTTGCTGGAGGGACTGGATCTCGGTCTGCTGGGATTGGCGCAGCTGCTCGACCTGGCGGTTGAGGGTGGCCGCCTCGCCGGGGCCGCGCTGACGCTCGCGGGCGGTCGCCTGAGCCAGCTCGCGCTCAAGCTGGGCGAGGCGATTGGCCAGACCGTCGATGCCGAGGGCGCGCGGATCGGCGTCCGTGAGCAGGTGCCGGGTGAGGCGCTCACGGGCCTGCTCGGCGCGGGTGCGCGGTGTGGTCGGCTCGTCCAGGGCGATCACCGCGATCAGCGCGACCGCACCCAGCACGGCGCCGATCAGCAGCCAGCGCCGCAGGCCTGGCGAGAGCCGCTCCCAGGTTTCGGTGGGCATCACCGGCATCTAGCGGCCTCCCGCGCGGCGCAGCGACGGACGCTCCGGGCGGCGCTCCTCCGGCGTCGGACGCCGCACGGCGACATAGAGCTCCACCTGCTCGCCCGGGGCCAGCCAGACCCGCGGCCAGGCGGCCACCGCGACCGTGTCCCCGTCGAGGTCGGCATGACAGGCGCGCTCCTCGATCTCCAGCTCGGCGTCGCTGGTGTTGCGCGCGAGCGCGGTGACTAGCCAGAGGTCGCCGCCTTCGAGGACCTGACCCCGCCGGGTCTCGAGGCCGAGCTGGACGCAGGTCACCGTCTCCTGGCGCCGGGCCTGACGCAAGCCATAGCCCTCGGGGATCTCCTCGCGCGCCAGGGCGCGCATGGCCTCGGTGAGGGCCGTGACGTAGTCGGGTGCGGCGGCGCTGGCCGGTGCGGAGGGCGGTGCCATCGGGCTCGGGTCGGGCAGCGGATCGGTCAGGACCAAGCGGATCTCGCGCGGCGGGATGCGCCGCGGGGCGAGCGTCAGGGACAGGGCGTGATTGGGGTCCGAGGCATCGCTCACGAAGAGGGTCACCGGCGCCTCGCTCGCGGTCGCGACATAGATCGCCGAGCCGTCGACGCTGGTGCTGGCGTCGGAGACGGTGCGCACCTGCGGATTCGGGAAGGGGGTGAGGAGGCGGTTGAGATGATCGACAGCGATCTCGAGGATGAGGTTGACGCCGATGGTCGCCTGCACCGTCATGGGACCGACCTCGAGGTAGGCCGGCGTCTGCGTAGACGGCTCGGCCTTCACCCGCAGGAAGCGCCCGCCAACATCTTCCGGGCGCAGGGTTCGCTCACCGGCCAGCACAGCGTCCGGGATCGGCGGCAGCGCGATGCCCGGGTCCTCGGGCTGGGCCAGGACAGCATTGACACTACCCAGCGCCAGGACGAGGGTCGTCACCCGTCGATGGAGTGCGAAGCGAAACAAGCGGCAGCGCGTCATGGCTTGGGTCCTTGGTCTATCCGCTGAATGAGCGGTCACGGAGCGGTAGGCGCCGAGACGGTCGCACCGGCTGGGTCCGCTCCGCGCCCCTGGCGCTCACGCGCATCCTGATAGGCGTCCAGGTGCGTGATGAGCGGGCGGTAGTGGCGGAAGGCGACCTGGACCTCGTAGGTCCGCGGTCGTGTCACTGGGTCGGCGCCGGGACCGGTGATGACCTGCTTGCCGCTGATGCGCACCCGATCGCTGGCGGCCTCGTACTGGACCAGCTCGGGGGCGAAGCGCACGCTCACCCGGTCGCGCTGGAGCGCCTCGACCTGGTCGTCGAGGATCGCGGCGACGGCGCGGCGCAGATTCGGGCTCAGCAGCGGCTCCAAGGTCTGGCGCAAGAAGGGCGCATTGGTCGGGGTGACGTTGCCGAGCAGCTCGGTGACGAAGAGGCCCCAGGCCTCCTTGACCTCCTGGCTCGCCGAGGCACGCGCGACATTGACCTGGCTCTCGAGGATCGGCGGCACCAGGACGACGGTGCGCTCGGCTTGCAGCAGCGCGATCAGGCTGAGCAGGTTGGTGGCAAGCAGCGCGATCAAGACCCCGCGGTGGAAGCGGTTCTCCGTCACCAGGCGCTGCCAAGTCTGGCGGAAGCGCACCAGGTTCATGCCCACGGCCTCATGGCAGATAGCGCCGCACGAATGGATTGGGCGTGGTGCGATGCCCCATCGGCATGAGGCCGATCCAGTAGAGCGCGTGCAGGGCATAGCCGTCGGCACGGCTCTCGCGGAAGCGGCCGTAGAGGCGCACGCTCACCAGGCCGAGCAGGATGAAGATCAGCGGCTGATTGACCAGGATGCCGATCACCAGGACCAGGAAGAAGGGCGTGACATCGTCGATGCGCCAGAACAGCAGGTTCGGCGGATCATCGACGTGACGGGGCAGCTCCAGGGTGGACATCGGGGTCGCGCGCTCCGGTCGGGACAGTCGCTGTGGTGCGCGAAACGATGCCGCCTTTCGCGAGCGGCGTCAGCAAACAACGGTGATCCGGGCAGGTACCGTTCTTTCGGCAGTGGGCAGTGGGCAGTGGGCAGTGGGCAGTGGGCAGTGGGCAGTGGGCAGTGGGCAGTGGGCAGGAGCGTCACGGGATCAGGGGCGGCGCGCAAGAGGACCGAATGAGCGCACTGGAGACGGCGGGGCGCGGTGAGGGAACAGAGCAGATCGCGCGATTCTCGATCTACTCCCACTGTCGCTCAGTGGTCCGTGTGCAACCAGCGGCCGGCAGGTCTCCAAGAGCGGAGACCTTGAGGAGGCCAAGCAACGTGGAATCCGCTTGACGTATTACGCTGCGCGGAACACTATCCACCTCATGATCAAGTCGTTTCGCTGCAAAGCCACCGCGAAGCTGTTTGCCGGCGAGTCGCCGCGCCAGTTCCGAGCGTTCCAGTCGGTCGCTGAGCGCAAGCTCACCCAACTGCATGCGGCGACGACACTCGACTTCCTTCGCAGCCCGCCCGGAAATCGCCTGGAAGCGCTGAGCGGTGACCGCGCGGGACAGCACAGCATCCGCATCAACGAGCAGTGGCGGCTGTGCTTCGTCTGGCGAGACGGCGATGCGTTCGATGTCGAGATCGTGGACTACCACTGAGGAGATCCAACCATGACACCCACCAACGCCATGCGCCCGGTGCATCCGGGTGAAATTCTGCGCGAGGACTTTCTCGCCCCTTTGGGCATGAGCGTGAACGCCCTGGCCGTGGCACTACGCGTGCCGGCGACGCGACTGCATGAGATCGTCAAGGAGCGCCGCGCCATCTCGCCCGATACTGCGCTGCGCCTGGCCCGCTACTTCGGCGGCGATGCGCAGTCCTGGCTGAACCTACAATCTAGCTTCGATCTGCGTCGCGCGGAACTGGAATCGCGCGCGGCGATCGAGCGCGAGGTGATCCCGCGCGAGGCGGCGTGAGATCATTGGTCGTTCCCACGAACGCCCGCGTTCTTTCGTCGGTATCCACGCCGACCGAGGGACGCGTTGTGCGGGACGGATTGCAACGACGCAAGAACTGGACCCGCCGCCCGCTTGAGCCGGTCATTGTGCGGGACATCTCGATGGAGCCGATTAGCGCCGGCTGGGACGAGTTCTCGCGGCTTGTCGCCTCCGTGGAGGCCGGGACGCTCTCAGACTTACTGGCACTGGAGCGCTTTGGCGCGGACTCGCGCGCCGATCCCATTCACGCGTGTGGCAGTGCATTAGGCCGCCTGTTTCTGAGCATCTTTCTCTGCGACTTCGTCAGCAATGAGCCCTTCCGGCGCGAGTTGCTGCGCGTCCTCGATCGCGGGGAGGCGACGCATCGACTCTTGCGTGCCATCCACTACGGAAACATTCCTGCAGCCCGCGGTCGCCGGCGCGAAGAACTCTCCGCCATCTCCGGCTCACTGACCTTGCTGAGCAACATCACGATGGCCTGGATGACGCATCACATGCAAGGCGTCCTCGATCGCTGGAAACACGACGAGGGGCGTCGCATCGAGCGCGATATCCTCCGACACATTGGTCCTGCGCATTTCGAAGGGGTCACTTTCCGTGGGCAATTCGATTTTCCGCTGAGCCGGTATCAGGAGCGACTGCTCCCCAAAGCCGCGCGTCTGCATCAAGGGCCGTAGCGGATTCGCGGTGCTCCAGAGGACGTCTCTCACCGAGCGCCATCGCGTTTTCGAGCAGCAAGCTCCTGATATAACTCAGAAAAACACTGATCAGAAATCGCAAGCCATTGAAATAGATCGATTTCCTTAGCGAGACTTTCCGCACGGTTTGCACGCCCTAGCCATGTCGGACTGGGAGGGCTCGGCGACGCCCGAGGGGTGGTTGTGGGCCAGGATGCAGGCGGCGGCGTTGAAGTGGATGACGGACTTGACCACCTCGCGCGGGTGGACGCTGGCCCCGTCGATGGTCCCCCGGAACAGCTACTCGAAGGCAATGACGCGGTGGCGGTTTCGAGCCACAGTGCGCAGAAGACCTCGCACTCCCGGTGTCCGAGCTTCACTTTCAGGAAATCCCGCGCGGCCTCCGGGCTGATGAGCGGTGCGCCCCGCGCCATGCGCCGGTCCATCTCCCGCATGGCGGCCTCGATGATCTCCTCGCCCGTGGCCATCCGGTAGCGGCCGTTCTCCTCCTTGACCATCAGCGCGCGGAAATTGAACTCCGTTTGCAGCATCCGTTCATGGTTCCTTTCCGTAAGACGTCTCTCTCCCTTGTCATAGCGCGATCCGCGTGTGAAGCCAAGAGTTCATTGATTGACACTTAAAAGGACGTTTAAGGACGGTTTAAGCGAAGTCATTAGCCTAGTAAAAGGTTTGGAATATTCTTCTTGACATGCTCAGACAGTCACCTGTCAGGTCGCATTGACAGAATAGATGCACAATATGTTGTGGTTGACTTGCTGAGAGTTGCGCATATACTGTGTCGTACACACAAATCGAAGGGTGATTTCCTATGGCTTCCAAGAACAGCCATCCCGGCCACCGCGACTCCCGCACCGGCCGGTTCACGACCGAGAAGTACGCCAAGCGCCATCCGGCGACCACACAGCGCGAGAGCATCCCCAATCCCGGCCGTGGCGATACGGGTCGGGGCAAGCGGAAATGATGGCGTTTTCCATGTCTTGAGGAGATACACACAGGAAGCATTTCATGTCAGATCATCAGGTAACCTGCATAAACAAGAGCGATCGCTACAATCCTCATGAGCGGATCACACATATCGGCGGGAAGAATCAGGACGGAACACCCTGGAAACTTACACAGGAACAGGCGATTGAGGGAGTCGAATCAGGAAAGTGGAGGTTCTGGGTTAGTGTCGGAGGCCATAGTGTATGGGTCGTTGTTGCGATGAGCGCCTATGGAAACAAGTATCTCAAGACCCAGAACGATGGTGAGCATCCCAACAACCTTCTGAGCCTTCCCGAGTGCCGCTAATTGAAAAGACCAACGTCGCTGGAAATCCTTGAGCAGGAGGCTGAGCGCAGCGCTTCGCTCCTGGGCTTTAATGAAACTGAGAGCCTCGAACGTCTTGCCGCGATGGCCGGTGCCACGACCGCTGCGCCTTGGGACGCCTTGACCGATCCGCTGACAGATCGGATCAACGAGATAATGCAGGAGCAGGAAGCAACGCGCGACCTGCTGGAGAACAGGCTGCCGCAGGAATGGCTGGACATGGTTCATGGCCGCTCGTCTCTGGAGGCAGCGTTATCGTCGAGTATCCATGGGCCGTTTCCAGAGCTGGCGTCCTTGGGAAGCACCTACGAGATGCTTCAGGATTCCGTGGACGCCATCCGGCGGCAGGCGCTGGACCATGTCGCCGGTTCCTTCCCGTTTGCGCTGTTCGATCCCGAAGCTTACCCGGACGAGGAATATGAGACCGTAGAGGAAAAGCAGGACATTAAGCCTCCGGAAGAGCTGCACTCTCGGCTCATACAGGTCAGGTTTCTGCCCATCCAGCTTTTCGATGCCATCCGGCAATCGCCGGAGGTGATGCACGGATTGGAGCCGCACCAATTCGAGGAGCTGATCGCGGAGTTGCTCTCCCGTCTTGGATTCGAGGATATAGTGCTGACGCCGCGTTCCGGCGACGGGGGGCGTGATGTGATTGCGACCGTCTACACCGCCGGGGTGCCGATCCTGATGGCGTTCGAGTGCAAGCGCTACGGCCCGGACAACAAGATCGGGCCGGAGACCTTGCGGACCCTCCTCGGCACCATTACGCACGGGCCGACCAGGGCATCCAAGGGGGTTCTGGTCACCACATCGAGCTTTACGACGGGCGCGCGGGATTTCATGGTGGCCGAGCCGACGATCAGCGGCCGGGACTTCGCGGGAATCGTGGAGTGGCTCCGTAAGACAGGAAGACGATAGAGCAGGTGGCCACCGCCCGCCAATCGGGCTTGCGTCCGCCCCTGGCACCAGCCCTGGAACGCCGCGCACGCGGCCGGCAAGATCCCCGCCCGCTGCGGCACAACGGCCAGCCCTATCACGGGATCAACGTCATCATGCTCTGGTTCGAGGCCATGGTGTCGGGCTACACCGACGCCGAGCGAATGATACTGTTTCCTGATTATTAACCAAGCTCAGCTCATCCAAGCGCCGAACGGGGAAAACGGGGACGTACCACGAAATCAGATAACAACCCATCGGGCACGACGCAGAGCGTGGAGTTCGAAATCAGGCGAGCGCGAACAATCCTGACTCACAACTGCTTGGGCAGATGCGTGATACCTGTCCCGATCAGCCGCACCGCGATCAGGGCCAAGAGCGGAATCTCGCAGGGATGCAGCGGCAGCGGAAGCAATAGGGCCAACAGCAGGCCGCTCATCACCAGCGCCAAACCGGCCTGACTCACCTGGCGGGCCACAGGGCTGGGATAGTCGAAGCCAAGCTGACGAATCCGCCAGCGCCAGTGGCCGTCGAGCACGCCGACGATGAGGAGCAGCCCGAGCGCCGGCCCCCAAGCCGTGAGCAGGGCGACGCGCAGACAGACGAGCTCGACCAGCCGGGCCGCAGCCTTCTTCCGATCGGCAAGCCAAGCCGGGCTCAGACCATCCGTGAGCGCGGCGACCGCGCTTCCGGTCCCCAGCTTCTCAGGCCCCCTTGGAAGCACATCCAGCGGCGCGGCTGACCACCGCTGCGCCAGCTCCACCACCGCCGCTGCACTCCGCGCCCCGAGCGCCTGCCGAGCCCAGGCCCGCTCGACCGTCGCGACCCGCTCCAGCCACGCCGTCGGCACCCACAACAGGATCAGGATGACCATCGCGAGCAGGACGAGCACGAAGACGAGCCCACCCGCGCCGACCGGTCTCCGCGCCTCGCCAGGATCGGGCATGCTCAGTCGCCCAACCCCTGCGCGTCGAGCCCGTGAGTTCCCCTCCCCGCCTGGTATCCGTCCGACACCGGCGGCGACCCGCTGGACGCGCCCAGAATCGGCAGCCGCCCCTTGACGATGCGCCCGCCGGCCAGCCTGGCGATGTAGTGGAGGTTCGGCAGCATCCCGAGCAGCGCCGGCTGGAACAGCTCGCTCACCTCCTCGCGCAGTTGTTGACCGACGTTGCCCGAGTGCAGCAGCGGGTTGCGCTGGGTGGAGGTGGCCTGGGTGTGGATCAGGGTCTTGAGCCGGGCCTTGGGCAGACTGGCGGTGACGTACTCCTGGGTCTCGCTATCGAGGACGCGGAGTGCAATGAGGGTGTTGAGGTTGCCGAGCACCTGACGCGCCTTGGCCGCGCTGCCGGTGCGGGCGGCAAAGTCGGCGAAGGTCTGGGTAGCGATGGTCAGCCGCAGCCCCGCGCCGCGGCCCTTGTTCAGCAGTTGGATCAGGGGATCGTTGACGATCTCGGCGGCCTCGTCGACGAAGACATTCACCGGGCGGTGCTGGACGCTGTAGTTGTAGCGATCGCCGGCCACGGCGGCCAAGTCGGCGATGAGGATAGAGCCGATGGCGGCCCCGACCATGCCGTCGGAGAGTGCATCCAGTCCGATGTAGGCGACCTGGGCGCGCTCGATGATCCGGGCCATCGCCGTGATGGGACGCGGGTCCGCGGGATCATCGCTGTCCGGCGAGAGCAGCGGCCCCAACGCGCCAGCGGTGAGCATGTTGAGCACCGGCAGCAGGCTCGCGACCATCTTCGAGAAATGCACCCGGTCGTGCTCGAAGAGTGAGACCAGCCCGTCGATCACCGTCGACGGATGCTGGGTGCGGACCTCCTGGTAGAAGCGCACCAGGCCGCGCGCCTTGGCGGTGGCGTCATGAGCCTTGCCCAGATAGCGCGCCGCACGTCCCTCCCAACCGGGGATCTGCGCATCGAAGACGCGCCTGAGCACCCGCACCAGCAGGCTCTCGACCCCACCCTCGAGATAGCGGCGCAGGTTGACCAGATTGGGCCGCTCGCCGGCGGTAATCAGCCCGCCGATGACATGCGAGAGCGCCATCTGGGCAAAGCTCTTGAAGGGGTCGTTGCCGGTGACGCTCGGCATGATGGCGGCGATGCGGCTGGCCAGCTCGGTGGCGCGGTTGAAGCTGTAGAGGGGATCGATACGGTGACTGCGATCCGGGAAGGCCGGATGGAAGCTCACGAAGCGCTGCGGCTCGCCCTGTCGCATGCAGGCGCGCCGGGCGGAGGCCTGCAGCTCCCGGTCGCCCTTGGGATCGAGGATCACCACCGCCTCGCCGCGCGTAACGGCCTGGGCGACCAGCAGCTCGAGCAGACGGGTCTTGCCCGACCCGGTGGTGCCCACGATCAGCAGATGTCCCGCGCTGTGCGCCACGGGCAGCCAGACCGGGGCCTCGCGAGCGTTCAGTCCATGCAGCCAATGGGCACCCAGCTCCGGATGGGCTGGCACGATCCGCTCGGGGCCGACCCGGATCAGATCCAGGGCGAGCTGGGCATGCTCGGCGTTCCAGTCGAAGCCCCAGCCGAGCCAGAGGTCCGCGGGGCGGCGTGCGCACTCGCGGGCCAGGCGCTCCGGTGCCAGGAAGGCGAGTGGCTGTCCGGCGAGGCGCGCCCGGCGCTGGCTGGGACGCAGGGCCGCGGGCAGCCAGCGCAGGCCGAGCAGAATGGCGAGCACCGAAATGACTTGAAAGGGTCGCTGATGCAGCGGCCAGAGATCGCAGAGACAGGCCGCGAGCAGCCCGATACCCAGCCAGGTCGCGAGCGCCGCCAGCTCGAAGTTGGGCCGCCAGGGTGGGTTATAGGCCAAGGGTCAGGATGCCCTTCTCGATCGGACGCGCATTCGGCAGCCGCTCGAGGGCGCGGCGCAGGGCGGTCTCGGAAAGGCTGGCGCGGCGGGCGCCGTCGAGGATGGGACCGCGCAAGGCAATGGAGAGGGCACCGGGGCGCTCGGTGATGGAGCCCAGCGTTGGATCGCGAGCGAGGAGACGTTGGCGGATGGTGCGGGCGTAGTCGGTCGCGCTCAGGGGTGGGCGTGCCGGCGTGTCCGTCTGGGACGCAAGCGCCGCAGCGACGGGCGCCTCATGGGCGTCCGGCTCGGACAGGCGTGGCTCAGGCGGAGGCGAGGCGACCGCGGAAGCGCCCAGCCCCAAGGCGACCAACCGCCGCGACACGCCACGGGTCAGCCAGACGCCGGAGACGCCGGCGTGGTCGCGGACCTTGAGCAGCGGGCGCAGCGGGTCGCGCTCGATCCAGTCGCGAGCGACAAAGGCGTCGAGGACCTCGGCGACTGGCTTTTCCCAGCCGGCCAGCCCCTGGGGATAGGGCAAGAACACCTTGCCCTGAATCAGGCTCGGGTGGGTATCGGCCGTGAGTCGGTCCTCCTCGAGAGCCTCGGCGAGGGCGATCAGGAAGTCCCCGGCCGGACCCTCTCGGCTCAGCCACTCACGCGCCTGGTCGCGCTCGGAGGGCGCGGCCGGTGCAGGCGTCTCGGTCTTGGCCACGCTGTCTGGAGCGCCTTCGGTTGAAGCGCCCTCCCCTGTTTCGGGCTGGGTGTGCGCCTCTGGGATCTGCGTCGATGGAGCGGTCGCTTCCCGCACGGCACCCGCACCTTCTTGGATGAGCCTCGCCGAGTCCGACTCAGACGGCACCGCGACCAAAGGCGTGGCCGGCGGCACGACTCCCGAAAAGAGCAGCTCCGAGCGTGTCAGACGCAGAAAGCTCAGCTCCACCGGCGGCTCGCGGGTCAGCAGGGCCGGGGCCAGTCGCCAATAGCGCGCCGCAGGCACGCCCTCACCCAGCGGCCGCGCCTGCGCCAGATGACGCTCGATCAGGATGTCCGCCAGGGTGTCCGGATCGCGCGGGATGCCTGGGATGCGCTCGCTGGCGAGCCGCTGCACGATGGCTTCGGCGCAGGCCGGCCAGACCAGATGAACCTGGTTGGGCGGGAAGATCCACACCCGCGCCCCGGGCACGTTGACCGTCCAGGTCCCGTCGCGCAGCAGGGTGCGCATGGTGTCGATCAAATAGCGCTCGATCGGAACGCCGAGCGAGAGGGCGTCCGGGTCGAGACGGTTCTCGCGCAGGTCCTGGGCAACGCTCACCTGATCGGCCTCGCGCATCAGTTGACCGATCAGCGCCTGGCCGTCGATCCCGGCCAGCACCCGGCCGAGGGTGAGCCAGACGAACGGGTCAGGGTCCATCAGCCAGAGCCGCACCGGGCGGGTCAGCAGTTGGGGAAGCACGGCGCTGGTGAAACCTTCGTGGCCGTGATGGACGCGCTGGGTGGTCCAGCGCAGGAAGTAACGGTCGATGCCGTGCGCGCTGGCCCACTCGACCAGGGTCTCGTCGAGCGGCTGCCAGCGGTGGGTGCCGCTGCGATCCACCACCGAGAGATCGGCGACCGGCTTACCGACATCATGCAGCAGCCCGGCGATGGCAGCGGCCAGATGCCAGCGCGGCTCGAGAATGCGCCGCTCCTCCGGGAGTCGATCGAGGGCGAAGAGCCGGCCGCGACTGGCGCGGGCGGCCTGGAAGGCGACCTCGAGGCCGTGCCGGAAGAGCCCACCCGCACCACGATGGTGATGGGTCTCGGAGGCGGGCAGCAGATGGACGAAGGCGGCGTAGCGCTCGATCAGGGGGAGGACGAGCGTCTGGTAGTCCGCGTCGCGGAAGGCCAAGGCCTCCTGCAGGTCGGCGATGAGAGGGCGCTGGGTGGCGAGGATCTGGGCGGTGGAGGCGACGGGCAGGCCCTTGAGGAAGGGCGGATAACGGGGGATCTCCGGAACGGGCTCGCGATCGGAGCGTTTTGCGGAGGTCAGAGACCCGGTCACGGTCCCCGTATCGCCCGTCGCGCGAAAGGCACGCCAGGCGGCACGGCAGCGGGCAGTGAGGCTGGGCATAGTCGTGCGCGCTTCGGCCTTGGGGGATCACCGGAAGCAGGTATCCAAGCATGCCGGTGCCCGAGGGGCGAGCGAGAACGGTGAATGGGCGCTTTACCGTTGCTCTGAGAAAACCCGCGACTGTTGGGATCACCGTTTCAGCCGGCGCCAACGCGCATCGGCGCGTAGGCTCATCGGCCACACAGACGCGGGTCCGATGGCATGGTCAATCGTACGTCCTCTCTGCTGGCGCTCGGCGCACTCCTGGTCAGCGGCTGCGCGACACCGCCGCCGCCCACGCCAGGCCCGGTCGCCGCGGCACGCCTGCCCTTCCCCACCTACGTCACCCATGCGTCAGCGGTCGCCTTGGGTGGCGCCAGTTGGCGTGGCGGTCACACCGAACATGCGCTCGATTCCGATGGACAAGCATGCGGGATCGGCCTAGATGGGCGCGCGCACTGCTCGCGGTCGACGCCCGATCCGTTGCCGGCCGCGCCCCAGGCCACACCCCAGGTGTCGCCGCTCCCTCGCCCGATCGCTAGACTTCGGCCAAGCCCTTGGGACAGCCGGTGCTGTCTGCCTGAGGAGTTATGATCCCGCCCATCTACCTGATCAATCGCCGCACCCATCTGACCTGGACGCCGATCGCTGCACCCTCCGAGACCGAGGCCGGGGTGGATCTGCCGTTGCTTGGCTCGGTCAGCGCCGGCCAGCCGATCGAGGCCGTCGAGGCGCCCGAAACCCTCTGCGTTCCGGCGACGATGGCGCGCAAGGAGAGCTTCGCGCTGCGGGTGCGCGGACAGTCGATGGTCGGGGACCAGATCGAGGATGGCGACCTCATCGTCGTTGAGCAGCGTCCGACGGCCGAGAACGGCGACACCGTGGTCGCTCTGATCCAGGGTGGGCAGGTCACGCTCAAGCGCTTCTATGCCGAGGCCGGGCGGATTCGCCTCCAGCCGGCCAATCCTGAGGTCGCGCCGCTGGAGCTCGACCCGGGTGACATCGAGATCCTCGGCGTAGTCACCGGACTGGTGCGTATGACCGGGTGAGATCGAGCACGCGCCGGGGGCGACCGCGACCTGGACTCCCTGAGACGGACCCGCGACCGAGGGCTGTGCACTGACGGCGGCTGAGCGGCGGACGACCCGAGTCGCAGCCCTGCCCAATCGCCTCGCGCGCGCTCAGCCTTGACCCCAGGCGCCGCCGCCGGCTAGCGTCCGCCTTCCAGCGCTGATCCTGGTCTGGTAAGGCCGAAACACCGCAGAGCCCCGAAGAGCATCCGATGACCCCGCAAGCGACCGCCCTCGTCCGCGCCTCCTGGGCCAAGATCAAGCCACTCGCCGAGCCGACCGCGCGACACTTCTACGACCGCCTCTTTGCGCTCTACCCAGAGACTCAGCCATTGTTTCAAGCCGATATGGCCGAGCAGCACCGCAAGTTCGCGGCGATGCTCGATACGGTGGTCGATGCGCTCGACGACCTCGATGCCCTGCTGCCAGCACTCGAGGATCTCGGCGCCCAGCACGCCTGCTACGGCGTCACCGACCCCGACTACGACAAGATGGCCAGTGCCTTGCTGTGGTCGCTGAGTGAGGCGCTCGGCGAGGACTTCACGCCGGAGGTCCGGGCCGCCTGGAGCGAGGTCTACTCGGCCGTGGCGGAGGCGATGCAGGAAGGCGCCGCCGCGCAGCGCGCCCCCTGTCCCTGATCGCCACGACGCCACCGATGTCGCGAGCGGCTCGCTGAGCCAGCTGCGCCTCACCTCGGCTTCACGCGCTGCTTCCCTCCCGATCGCGCGGCGGTTGCGAATTCGGGGGTCCCCGCGCGCTCGCGCGACGGGACTCAGCCAGCGCCTGTGAAGAAGACGCCGCCCGCCCTGGCCGCGGCTCGGGGCGCAGAGGGCCGTCGAGACCTCGGCAAGGGCACTCATGCCGCCACCGCGTCCCGATCCCAAACACCGGCCGCCGCCGTGGCACGGGCGTAGCCTCGAAAATCGCGCGGCGCTCGCCCGAGTGCGCGCGCGACCCCGTCGCTGAGCGAGGCGTTGCGACCGCCGAGCACCTGCGCCGCCAGTTGGGCGATGGCATCGCTCACATCCCCAGGAAGACCCTCCACGGTGAGCGCCTGGGCGAAGTCCTCCGGCAGCACCGGCGCATAGCGAATCGGACGCCCAACGGCGGCGCTGATCTCCGCGGCCACCTCCGCGAGCGACATCAGACGCGGGCCGGTGAGCTCGTAGAGCTGGCCGAGATGGCGATCGTCCGTCAGGGCCGCAAAGACCACGTCGGCGATGTCTTCGGCATCGACGAAGGGCTCCAGCGTTTCCTCGCCCGGCATGGCGAGCACCCCTTGGCGCACCGCGCCGAGGAGCAGGTCCTCGAAGTTCTGATTGAAGAAGGCGCAGCGCACGATCGTGCAGTCCGCGCCCGAGGTTTGGACGCGCCGCTCGGCCACCTGGGCGCCGGCCTCGCCGCGTCCGGAGAGCAGGATCAGGCGGCGCACCCCGCGTGCGACCGCAAAATCGGCGAAGGCACCGACGGTCTCGGCGGCGCCGGGCAGCGCCAGGTCGGGGTGGAAGGTGATGTAGGCCGCTGAGACACCGCTGAGAGCCGGCTCCCAGGTCTCCGGGCCCTCCCAATCGAAGCGGGTCTCGGCCGAGCGCGAGGCGGGACGCACGCGCATCCCGGCGGCGATGAGCCGCTCGGTGACGCAGCGTCCAGTCTTGCCGTTCGCGCCAATGACGAGTGTCGTTCCAGTCTGGGCGGCGGTTGCGTGCGTGGTCACGGGTGGTCTCCTCTGAGGGTTGATCGAAGCAGCCTCTGTTGGAGACAAGTCTGGACGCCGCGGCACGCTTGGCCCATGGCTCAGCCGCTCAGCGTCATACGCCATCGTCTAAGCTTGCGGACATGGATGCCTTTACCAGCTTGCTCGGCGGCCCACGCGCCCGCGATGCCTTCGCGCTGCGGGCCAGCCTGTCGCCCCCCTGGTCGCTGCGGGTCCTGGCCGAGTCACCGCTGACCCTGCTGGCCGTGGTGCGCGGTCACGCCTGGGTGATGCCCGATGCAGGGGCGCCCGTGCGGCTGGGTGTGGGCGACGTGGCGGTGACCCGCGGTCCCGACCACTACAGCGTCGCCGACGATCCGGGCACGCCGACCACAGTGGTGATCCATCCGGGCCAGCATTGCCGCTCGCCGGAAGGCGAATCCCTGTCGGAGCAAATGACGCTCGGCATCAGGACCTGGGGCAATGATCCCGAGGGCGAGACGCTGATGCTGGTGGTGGCCTATGAGGCGACGGGCGACATCAGTGCGCGGCTGCGCCAGGCGCTGCCGCCGCTCCTATCGCTGACGCAGGAGCAATGGCGCTCGCCCTTGATCGCGCTGCTGTGCGACGAGATGGGCGAGGACCGACCCGGTCAGGCCGCCGTACTCGACCGCCTGCCGGATCTGCTGCTAACGGCAGTGCTGCGCAGCTGGTTCGACGGGGCCGGGCCTGCCGCCTCCGGGGCATTACCGCCGCAGGCCGATCCGGTGGTGGGCCGTGCCTTGCAGTTGCTGCACGAAGCCCCGGCGCAGCCCTGGACGCTGGCCAGCCTTGCGCAGCGGCTCGGGGTCTCGCGGGCCGCCCTCGCGCGGCGCTTCCAGGCGGTGGTCGGCCAGCCGCCCATGACCTTCCTCACTGAATGGCGCCTCGCGCTCGCCGCGGATCTGCTCGGCGCGCCGAAGGCGACGGTGGGCTCGGTGGCCACCGCCGTTGGCTACAGCACCCCCTATGCGCTGAGCAGCGCCTTCAAGCGGGTGCGCGGCATCAGCCCGAGCGAGCATCGCGCCCGCATCATTGCCTGAGCGGGGCGGAGACGCCCATGGGGGTGATCGTCTGTTCCGTCATGACCGACAGGAACGGGAAGCAAGGTTGGAGCGCGCGTCAGTGGCTCAACTTGAGAACAGTCACTTCCAGGTGACCGATCTGCGGCAACAAGGCCCAGCAGCCGCGAACCGGAGATCGTGCACCGAAGTCTTCACCGCGTTGCGATGCGCTCAGCGCCGCACGGAGAAGGGTCGGAGGGCGAACCGGCGAAGCCAAAGAAGTCAGCGCAAGCGCTGTCCGGTCTTTGTCTCAGTGACAGCAGCCGACCCATTGCTGCCTTAGAGTTCGCGAGCGTCGTTGCCCACCGCTGTCGCGAAGCGAACGTCACCCTCAACGTCTGCGATCTGGTACGGATCGCAAAAGCCGACGCTCCACAAAAGCGATCGCCCCGAATGGTTAATTCGGGATCGGGGTTTGCAACTTGCTGTTTGGATCAGCGGCTAGACGTGATCCCGGTGTCACGCCCCGCGCCTCGGGCCGTGCACCCGCTACCAGCTAACACGGACCCTGCTCCACCGCTCAATCGATGTAACCCAAGCTCTCATCTCGCGTCATCTGCCACTGCTGTGAGGCTTAGTGGCTTCTCGGGCTAACATCGGTCTAGCAGCCCCTCAAATAGGCCATCGATATCGAAACGATCAGACGCGTTTTCGCTTTTGCCTAACCGATCAACATTCTGATCCTCTTCGTCCTCGGGATCGCCCTCTAGAGCATTCGCCTCGGCCACCAACTTCTCGTACATCGATTCGACGGGCCAAGACATCAGTTCACCGAACTCACGGAGGCTATCTGCTTCCGCACGCACAATGTCTGGTTCATCCGTGATGTCCGGAATAATCTCGACCAAACGTGTCGCCAGATGCTGAAAACGGTTGCGCAACTCGTCAGGCAAATCAGAACTTACGGTCGTGACGGCGCGATACAGAACCACAACCGTTTCGATCCAGGAAACCGGAAGCTCATGGTCTGCGAGCAGTCCAAATGCCGCTTCGCGCAAACATCTCTCGGATGCCATCTTGTCGTGGCCAACCCAACCGCTGTCCTCGGCAATCCATTTCTGCAGCTGCAGCACGCTATACACGACATTCTCGTCCGCTGCGAGTTCATTGACAATTGCTTGCCATCCGAGCGTCGTTAGGACCTTTTCTCGAAGATGCTGAGTGTACTCATCGTCTATTCTCGCCGCCCCTTTGATCGCCAATTGAACCTGGGCCACCTCGGCAGCGGCAGGTCTATGTCGCGACCAATATGTCCTTGGCGTTTTCAAAGATCCAAAAATAATGCGCCGTAGCCTGCCATTAGGCTTGCCGTTGAACGACTTGCCTTTCTCTCGCAGAGTTGCCCAAAGTCCCATCGAAGCCGAGTCATGATTTGAATTCTGAACGCTCTTGAGAACCGTCCTTGCCTGACTGACTGTCGCAACTGCTTTGGCAACCGACGCCAATGCGTAAGGATCAAACAATACCTTCCGCTCCACAAATTCCTCTATTGATGGATTTTGGAATGAGATCACATGCGTCTCCTTGCCTCGCCCACCCGAAATCGGGTACCAATTGGTATCAACGAAGCTGGCTCTCCCGTTTGCTCTGGGGTTGTGATATCTTTAAAATCAATGGCTTGCCTGCTGCTTTCCGCTAGAACCCTAT
>NZ_JAAIJQ010000095.1 GCF_010820565.1 Thiorhodococcus minor
CTGCCTCCGGCCCACTTTCCACTCCCCACCTACCATCGACCACATACCACTGACCACTGACCACTGACCACTGACCACTGACCAAATGGCCCTCATCAAGACACAAAGCGACGCGCCGCTCGCCAAGGAGGCGCGCCGCATGCCGCGCGACTGCACGGGTCTGATCGCGAGCTTGACGGCATCCGACCCCACCGCCCGCCGTTGGGCGGCGCGTGACCTGGTCGATTGCCCCGAGGCCGCCGCGGCGCTGGTGGAGCGTCTCAAGCAGGAGCCGGAGGTGTCGGTCCGCGAGGTCATCCTCACGACCCTGACCAGCCTTGGCGGGCCGGTCGCGGTCTCCGGCCTCGTCGATTGTCTGAGGAGCGAGGATGCGGCACTGCGCAACGAGGCGATCGAGGCCATGCAGAAACTGCCAGATGCGGTCGCGCCCCTGATGCGCGGGCTGCTCGCCGATCCGGATCCGGACCTACGCATCTTCGCCGTGAATATTCTGGAATCCCTCTGTCACCCTGAGGTGGAGTCCTGGCTGATCGAGGTCATCGAAGGCGATCCACATGTCAATGTCTGCGGGGTGGCGCTCGACCTGCTCGGGGAGGTTGGTACCTCGAGGGCCCGCGATAGTCTGGTGCGCGTCAAGGCGCGCTTCTCCGATGAGCCTTACATTCGCTTCGCCGCCGATCTGGCACTTGGGCGATTGAATGAAGACTGATCCAGACAAGGCCAAGATCACGATCGGTGCCGAGGATTTTCAGAAGTTTCGGGAGTTCTTTTATCGCAAGACCGGCATCCATTTCGATGCATCAAAACGCTATTTCGTCGACAAGCGCCTGGTCGAGCGCGTCGAGGCCACGAGCAGCGACTCCTTCCGTGACTATTTTTCCATGCTGCGTTTCCAGGCGAGCGGCGAAGAGCTGCAGACATTGACCAATCTAATGACGGTCAATGAAACCTATTTTTTCCGCGAGGAGTATCAGTTCAAGTGCCTGGTCGACTCGCTGCTGTCGGAAATCGTGGCGCGCAAGACCGATCGGCACCCCATTCGAATCTGGGTGATTCCATCCTCCTCGGGCGAAGAGCCCTACTCCATCGCCATCTATCTGCTCGAGCGCTGGCCCGGAATCCATGCGTGGGACGTCGAGATCATCGCCTCCGACATCGACACCCGCATTCTCGCGCAGGCGCGCCAGGGGCTTTATTCGGCGCGCTCCATCCAGCATCTGCCCGACCGCTATCTGCAGCACTATTTCACGCGCCAGTCTGACGGCTATCAGATCTGCCGCGATTTGCGCCAGTCGGTCACATTCACGCGGGTCAACCTGACCGAGCGCGCCGACACGCGTGGCTACCGCGACTTCGATGTGATTTTTTGTCGCAATCTCCTGATCTATTTCGACGATGTCTCACGCAAGACGGCGACGGAGACCTTCTACGACGCGCTCCGGCCTGGTGGCTTCGTCTGTTTGGGGCACTCGGAATCCATGAGCCGCAGCTCCTCACTCTACAAGGTGCGCAAGTTCCCCGAAGCAATCGTCTATCAGAGGCCAGTGGAAACCGCATGAAACGTATCCTGATCGTCGATGACGCCGCGACTGTTCGGCTCTATCACCGCGAGATTCTCGAGGCGGCGGGCTTCGAGGTGGAGGAGGCGATGAACGGCATCGAGGCGCTGGAACGGTCCCTTCAGGCGGGGTTCGACCTCTATCTGGTCGACATCAACATGCCGAAGCTCGATGGATACGGATTTCTGCGCGAGCTGCGTGGTCAAGACCTTCCTCAGGCGCCGGCCATCATGATCTCCACCGAGGCGCAGCCCAGTGACGAGCGGCGTGCCTATGCCGCCGGCGCGAATCTCTATTTGCGCAAACCGGTCAAGCCAGAGCACCTTCTGGCCCAGGTTCGGCTGCTGCTCGGGGAGCGACGTCCATGAATCCGCTGCTGGAGCAGTTTCTGTCGGAGGCGAGGGACTTCTTGCAAGGCATCGGCGAGACGCTGATGCAGCTGGAGAATGCCCCTGACGACGCCGACCTGATGAACGAGCTGTTCCGTCTGGTGCATACCCTCAAGGGCAACAGCGGCTTGTTCGACGTTCCGGAGATGACGCGGGTGCTCCACGCCGGCGAAGACCTGATGGACGCCGTGCGCAATCGTCGAGCGGTCTACTCGCGCTCCCTGGCCGACGCCCTGCTCGAGGCCATGGATTTCGTGGGGATGCTCTGCGACGAGCTGGAGGCCGATGGCCGCCTCAGTGCGGCCCACGGCGGCAGCTCGGCGCGCCTGGTCGAGGCCCTGCGGAAGCCGATTCCCGCCGATGACAACAGGGTGGCGGCGCCCGAGCCGGAGCCCGAGCTCGCGCCGGCTCGGCCGACGTCGACCTTGGACAGCGCGGATCTCCCGCTGGACGGCATTCCTGAAGCTGTGCGCATGCAGGCCTACCGCCGCTCCTGTGGGGGGGAGTGCTTGTTCTGGCTGGATTATCGACCGGACGAGCAGAGCTTCTATCAAGGCGAGGATCCCTTCTTCCTGGCGCGCCAGACCCCGGAGCTGCTGTGGTGCGGTATCCAGGCACGTGAGCCCTGGCCACCACTGGCCGAGCTGGATGCCTATTGCTGCATGCTGAGCTTCCAGGGACTGACCGCTGCGTCCCGTGCCGATTTGGAAGAGCAGTATCGCTATGTCATCGACCAGGTGCGGCTCACCGCAATCCCCAGATTGGCGCTGGTGATCCCTGGGGGCGATCCGAACGGCGGCCCCGTCTATGAGGATTTCGTTGCGGATGCCCGTGCCCTATTGCGGGCCGGCGATCTCGCGGGCCTCGTCCGCAACGTCAGCTCCATGCTGGAGCTGTCCGGCCCGGACCTCTGGATCGCCTCGGCCTTGCGCTGGCTGCAGCTGGTGCTCGAGATCGGGCAGGAAGAGGGCGCCGTTCTCGACGCGCTCGTGGATTGTCTGGAGAGCCTCGCCCCGCCGCGCTGGGAGGCATCCGAGTTGGCGGCAGCGCCGAGCGCGGCGTCCGAGCCGACCTCGGACCGACAGGATGATGCGCCCCGAGCCGAGCACGGCAGGGAGGCGCCGGGCGGCGAGCGCGATGCCCTGTCCCCTCTCGAAGCGGATACGCTGACCGCCGTCGTCGCCGCGCAACGTGAAGTCCTCGCCTTGTCGGACGCGCCCGCTTGGCTCCCCGGACGTATCAAGGCCGCCGCCGAGGCGCTCGCCGGCTGTCTGCGGGCAGTCGACGCAATGGCTTCACTTCAGAGCTTGGAAGTGGCCACGGCCTCAGCGCTCGAGGCACGCAGCGGCGCCCCGCTCTTGGCCTGGATAGAGGCATGCTTTCCGGCCGATGCGTCGATCGAGCGCGGGCCTGTCGGCCTGGCTGCGGAGCCTGAGTCGCCGCCGCCGCGCGCGGGCGCCCAACGGCCGGTGGGCGAGGACGAGATCAAGTTCGGCCGTCGTGCCGAGGACGCCATCGCGGCGCCCAAGAGCCTCAAGGTCGACCAGGTCAAGATCGATCGTCTGATGGACTTGATCGGCGAGATGGTGGTCGCGAAGAACGCGCTGCCCTACTTGGCCGGCCGCGCCGAGGCCGTTTTCGGGGTCCGTGAGCTTTCTCGAGACATCAAGGGCCACTACGGGGTCATCAACCGTATCGTCGAGGAGATGCAAGGCGCCATCATGCAGGTCCGGATGATGCCCGTCTCCTTCGTCTTCCAGCGTTTTCCGCGTCTGGTGCGGGACATCTCGCGCAAGCTCGGCAAGGAGGTGGAGCTGATCCTGGAAGGCGGAGACACCGAGGCCGACAAGACCATCATCGAGGCCTTGGGCGATCCCTTGGTGCACATCGTGCGAAATAGCCTGGATCACGGGATCGAGTCCCCAGGCCAGCGCCGCGCCGCTGGTAAGGCGGCGACCGGCACCCTGAGGCTGCGGGCCACGCAGGAGTCGGACCGCGTGGTGATCGAGATTGCCGACGACGGCAAGGGCATCGATCCGGATGTCATCAAGCGGAAGGCCTATGCCAAGGGCCTCATCGACGAGACGGTGTTGGAGCAGATCAGCGATCAGGAGGCCGTGAATCTGGTCTTTGCCGCCGGGTTCTCCACCACGGAGGTGATTTCTGACCTCTCCGGCCGGGGCGTTGGGATGGATGTCGTCCGCACCGCTGTCGAGAAGGTCAATGGCAGCGTCGCCCTGACCAGCCGGAAAGGGCAAGGCTCCCAAGTTCGCCTGTCGCTCCCACTATCCATGGCCGTCACCAATGTCATGATCGTCGTCTCCGACGGCCAGCGCTTCGGCGTGCCCATGGATCGCGTCGTCGAGACCGTGCGGGTGCCGCGCGCCGCCATTCGCGTCATCAAGCACAGCCAAGCGGCCGTGCTGCGGGGGCGTATCGTGCCGTTGAAATCCCTCAACGAGCTGCTAGGACTCGCGGCGCAGCCCAAGTCGAATGACGACGATGAATTGGCGGTGCTCGTCGTCCGGCTAGGTGACGAATCCCTCGGGCTCTTGGTGGACGACTTCAGCGAGACGCTCGACATCATCCTCAAGCCCATGGCCGGCGTCCTTGCGGGGCTGCCGGCCTACGCCGGCTCGGCACTCATGGGCGATGGCTCGGTGCTCGTCGTGCTCAATCTCAAGGAGATTCTGTGATGGGGATCGAGTTCAAAAAGAATCTGGTCGTGTTTCATGATGTGGCAAGCGTGGAAGACGCCGAGGTGCTGCTTGAGTGGCTGCAGGGCAAGACGGGCGCGAAGGCGGATCTATCCGCCTGCACGCATCTCCATTGCGCCAACCTGCAAGTCCTGATGGCGGCCAAGCCGAGTATCCAGGCCTGGCCCGCGGATGCGCCGCTACGCGCCTGGCTGGAATCCGCCTTGGTAGCAGTATAAAGACCCGGATCGAGGAAGAAAGCGATGTCCAAAACCGTCATGATCGTGGACGATTCCGCCACCATGGTGTTGAGCCTGAAGTCGACGCTGGAGATGAGCGGACTCAAGGTCGAGACCGCCAGTGATGGCCTGCAAGCCCTCAGCAAGCTCAAGAGCGGTACCAAGCCCGATCTCATCATCACCGATATCAATATGCCGAATATGGGTGGGCTGGAGCTGATCAAGAACGTGCGCACGCTGGCAGGCTTCCGTTTCACGCCGATCCTGACGTTGACGACCGAGAGCCAGGCGGAAAAGCGCGACGAGGGCAAGCGGCTCGGCGCGACTGGCTGGCTGGTCAAGCCCGTCGCTGGTCCCGACCTTGTGAAGGTCATCAAGCAAGTGCTGCCTGGCGCCTAGTCAGTGGCCAAGCTCACACCAGAGGCCGCGGGTTTTCCTCCAGCCGGGATGGGCTATCGGCTCATGGCTGCCGCGGCAGTGGCACTCGCGATCAACGTCGCCATCGCCTGGTCCATTTCGCCCTGGCTGCACCGAACCTTTCTCGTCCCGCTGAGTCTCGGCTACGATGTGGAAATCGCCCTGACGACCCTGTTGTCCACCTTCTCTGTTCTGGGGCTGGCCGCGCTGCTGGCCTGGGTCTTCCTGCGCAGAGACCTTGAGCATCTCAATCTCATGCTGCGTGATGGCCGCTCCCGACTCGCGAATCTATCGGCCCGGCAGGCGGTGGTCGAGGAGGAGGTCGATCATGTCTCTCCATACCTGGATATCATGCAAAAGCAGATGGAGGGCGCGATCCAGCAGACCGAGCAGGGCGTTGTGGCGGTTATCGAGCAGATCGATCAGGTCCACGGACTGTCTAGGCAGCAGATGGAGCGGATCGGACGCTCGCTGCAGAACGGCATGGATCTCGCGGACGTCATGCGACTCCAGGCGGCCAGCAATAAGGAGGTGATTACGGTCCTGACTGGCTATCTAGAGGAGCAGCTTGCGGAGCTGGAAGGCAATCTGCAGCGGATCGAAGGGCTCGCGGGCCAGGTCGATAACCTTTCCCCCCTGGTTGGCGTGATTTCCGACATCGCCAAGCAGATCAACCTATTGGCACTCAATGCCGCGATCGAGGCCGCCCGCGCGGGTGAGGCGGGACGAGGCTTCGCTGTGGTCGCTGGCGAGGTGCGGGCGCTCTCGACCCAAACCGCCAATGCCGCCGCTGACATTGCCGATAAGATCAGCGCCGCGACTCGCAGCATGGATGCCGAGCTCTCGGTCGCGCGCCAGGCGCGAGACAACAGAGAGCACAACAGCCACATCCAACGGATCATTGCCGATATTGGCGCCATGGAAGAACGCTTCGCGGAAGGCAGCAGCGTGCTCTTGGAGGTGATTCAGGGCGTTGAGGCTGGCAATGAGGAGATGGTCACGCGCCTGTCCGAGGCGCTGGGCCACATCCAGTTTCAGGATGTCGTCCGCCAGCGCCTCGACCAGATCGGAATCGCCCTGCGCGAGCTCGACGAGCATCTCCAAGCATTGATGGGGCATCTCGGCGATGATCAGTGGGACGGCAGCATCCAGCCGAGTCTGAAGGATCGGCTCGAGGGACATCTCGAAGGCTATGTGATGTCCAGTCAACGCGATGCCCATGCGGCAGTAACCGGGGCTGAGGCGGCGAGCGACGCGCGGCCGCAGATCGAGCTCTTCTAGCCGTGCCCCGGGTCATCGCCATCTGCAACCGCAAGGGTGGCACTGGGAAGACGACCGTCGCGGTCAATCTCGCTGCCGAGCTGGCCGCCCTTGGGGCGCGGGTCTTGCTCGTCGATCTTGACTCTCAGGGCCACTGCGCCATGGGGCTCGGGGTCAAGATCGAAAAAGGTGCGCCCACGGCGCATCGGATCTTCCTCGACCCAGGGGCAAGCCTGGTGACGGCGATCTATCAGACCGGATGCAAGAATCTCGCCCTCGTTCCGGCCGATCAGCTGTTCGAGCACGGCAGCGGTCCGCGTGACGAGCAGCGTCTCGCCCAGGCTCTGGCGCGTGATGAGATTGCCACAGCCTATGACCTCATCCTTCTGGATACCCCGCCTTCCTTGGATCACCTGCTGCTCAACGCGCTCACGGCGTCGCATTGGGTGCTGGTGCCCTATGTGCCCCATCAGCTGTCCTTGGAGGGCATGCGCCAACTGATGCGGGTGCTGTTCAGGGTCATGTCCGCCAGCAATCCGCAGCTGAGGATTCTGGGCTTGCTGCCGACGATGGCTGCCGAGCACATCCGAGAGCATTGTGCCGTGACCAGCGAGGTTTCTCGCCAGTTCGGTGCTCCCAGGGTCCTGGCGGCTATCCGCAGCGACATCCGCGTGGCGGAGGCCTTTGGGGTAGGCAAGCCCGTGCGCCGCTATGCGCCGAAGTGCCGTGGCGCTCGGGATTTCGCGAGCTTGGCGGCGACCCTGGCTCCGAGCTTAGGTATCGAGAGCGGCTGACCCCGAGCTCGGCGATTCGCACCGCGAAGGCGCCGATTCGAGCCTGCTGTCGAATGGGCGCGCCCGGCTTGGATTCCGCGCCGAAACATGCTCTGATCTTGCGCTGCCCGGGAAAGGGCGGGGGCGCCATGCATCGGGCGCCGGACCCGCTGCTTCGTCCATGCACGCGCTTGCGCCGCCAGACAAGGAGGCTTTGATGGATATTCTAGGCATGATGCAAGAGTTGCCGATGGAGGCCGTGGTCGCGATCATCGCGGGTGTCGTCGTCTTGCTGGTACCGCGCATCCTCAACTATGCGATCGCCGCCTATCTGCTCTTGATCGGCGCCCTCGGCGTCCTTCAATTCTTCTACGGTCAGGCGATTCGGCCGATGCCTGTCCTCTCCATCGTGGCTGGCGCCATCGTCCTGATCAAGCCGGCCATTCTCAACTATGTGGTCGGGATCTATCTGATTCTCGTCGGGCTGCTGGAGGCGGGGATCCTGCGCTTCTGAGGCGGGCTCGGCTCCGCTCGACGGCCGAGCTGGCTGCCCTGCGGCACGAAGCATCCATGGCGAGAGCGGCATCCCTGCCGGTCTCGCCTCCTGGCGACCTCGAAGATCAGCCGTGCTTGGCGTATCCGATGGCCGAGAGCGCGGCGGTGATCTCTTCGAGGATGGCGGGATCGTCGATGGTGGCCGGCAGGCGGTACTCCTTGCCGTCCGCGATGGCCTTCATGGTGCCGCGCAGGATCTTGCCGGAGCGGGTCTTCGGCAGCCGGTCCACGACGACGACCGTCTTGAAGGCGGCGACGGGGCCGATCTGCTCGCGCACCAGCCCGACCAGCTCCTTGGCGAGCTCCGCCTTGTCGCGGTCCACACCCGACTTGAGCACGACCAGGCCGAGCGGCAGCTCGCCCTTGAGCTGGTCGGCGGCACCGATGACGGCGCACTCGGCGACGTCCGGATGCGAGGCCAAGACGGCCTCCATGCCGCCGGTGGAAAGCCTGTGGCCGGCGACGTTGATGATGTCGTCGATGCGGCTCATGACGAAGAGATAGCCGTCGTCGTCCATGTAGCCGGCGTCGCCCGTGAGGTAGTAGCCCGGCTGGGTCGCGAGATAGGACTGGACGAACCTGGCGTCGTTGCCCCAGAGGGTCGGCAGGCAGCCAGGCGGCAGCGGCAGCTTGATCATGATGCGGCCGATGTCTCCCGGCTTGACCGGCTCGCCCTCGTCGTCGAGCACTTGCACGTCATAGCCAGGCACGGAGCGCGTGGGCGAGCCTGGCTTGACGGGGAGCTGCTCGATGCCCAGGCAGTTGGCCGCGATGGCCCAGCCGGTCTCCGTTTGCCACCAGTGGTCGATGACGGGTACGCCGAGCTTCTGCTCCGCCCAGGCCAGGGTGTCTGGGTCGCAGCGCTCGCCGGCCAGGAAGAGGGCGCGGAATCCGCCGAGGTCGTAGTGCTTGAGGTGCTCGGCATTGGGGTCGTCGCGCTTGATGGCGCGGAAGGCGGTGGGCGCGGTGAAGAGCACGGAGACCTGGTGCTCTTGGATGACGCGCCAGAAGGCGCCGGCGTCGGGCGTTCCGACCGGCTTGCCCTCGTAGACGATGGTGGTGCAGCCCATTAGCAGCGGGGCGTAGACGATGTAGGAGTGTCCCACCACCCAGCCGACGTCGGAGGCGGCCCAGAAGACCTCGCCCGGCTTGACGTCATAGACATTGCCCATGCTCCAGGCCATGGCGACGGCGTGACCGCCATTGTCGCGCACCACGCCCTTGGGCTGCCCCGTGGTGCCTGAGGTGTAGAGGATGTAGAGCGGGTCGGTCGCCTCGACGGAGACGCACTCGGCCGGCTCGGCGGCCGCCATGGCCTCGGCCCAGCCGACGTCGCGCCCCTCGATCAGGGTGCCCGGCTCTTGCGGGCGCTGCAGCACGATGCAGTGCGCCGGCTTGCTTTGCGCTTGCTCGATGGCGTCATCCAGCAAGGGCTTGTAATGCACGACCCGGTTGGGCTCGATACCGCAGGAGCCGGCGACGATGACCTTGGGCTTGGCGTCGTCGATGCGGGTGGCCAGCTCGCGCGAGGAGAAGCCGCCGAAGACGACCGAGTGGATGGCGCCGATGCGGGCACAGCCGAGCATGGCGATGGCCGCCTCGGGCACCATCGGCATATAGATAATGACCCGGTCGCCTTTCTCGACGCCTTGGGCCTTGAGCGCCCCGCCGAAGCGCGCGACCTGGTCCTGCAGCTCGGCGTAGGTGATGGTCTGCTTGGTGTCTGTGACCGGGCTGTCGTAGATGATGGCCGCCTGGTCGCCGCGCCCGGCCGCGACATGACGGTCGACGGCGTTATGGCAGGTGTTGAGCGTGGCGCCGCTGAACCAGCGGTAGAAGGGCGGGTTGCTGTCGTCCAGCACCTGGTCCCATGGCTTGTCCCAGTCGATCAGCTCGGCGGCGTCCGCCCAGAAGGCGGCCGGATCGCTCATCGAGCGGTCATAAACGGATTGATAGCCCATGGCTGTCTCCTCCACATGGTGATCTCACTGACCTTCGGTTGGGTCCGAAGGATTCACTTGTCATCCGCTGTCCCGTGGCGCGGGGCCAGGCAGGCAGCAGCGAACGGAGTCGACCTCGTGACGATGGAGCGTCCAGTCGTCGCGGGGTCGATCTCGCTTGTTTCAACCGTCGTGGCCTGGAGGGCTGTACCACATGCCACCGAGCCGATCTGGCGCTCTCCGGTCAGCCGGCGATCTTGGCGAAGACCTTTTCGGCGGCATCCAGGGTGGCCTGGATATGCTCGTCCTTGTGCATGATGGACACGAAGCCGGCCTCGAAGGCTGAGGGTGCCAGATAGACGCCCTCGTCGAGCATGCCGTGGAAGAAGGCCTTGAACTGGTCCTGATTGCACTGGGTGGCCTGCTCGAAGTTCGTCACCGGCTGTCCGGAGAAGAAGAGGCCGAACATGCCGCCCGCCTGATTGGTGGTGAAGGGGATGCCGGCGGCGTTGGCGCGCGTCTGCAGCCCGTCGAGCAGTGCCTTGGCCGTCGCGGTGAGCTGCTCGTAGAAGCCGGGCGCGGAGATCAGCTCCAGCGTCTTGAGTCCGGCGGCCATGGCGATGGGGTTACCGGAGAGGGTGCCTGCCTGATAGACGGGGCCGAGCGGCGAGACGTGCGACATGATCTCCTGCTTGCCGCCGAAGGCGCCGACCGGCATGCCGCCGCCGATGACCTTGCCGAGCGCCGTCATGTCCGGGGTAATGCCGAAGTGCTTCTGCGCGCCGCCGACGGAGACACGGAAGCCGGTCATGACCTCGTCGAAGATGAGCACGGCGCCGTACTGGTCGCAGACCTCGCGCAGCCCTTCGAGGAAGCCGGGGACGGGCGGGATGCAGTTCATGTTGCCGGCGACCGGCTCGACGATGATGCAGGCGATCTCGGAGCCGATCTCGGCGAAGACCTCGCGAACCTGGTCGATGTCGTTGTAGCGCAGGGTGAGGGTGAGCTCGGCCAGCGCCGCCGGGACTCCGGGCGAGTTGGGCTCGCCCAGGGTGAGCGCGCCGGAGCCCGCTTTGACCAGCAGAGAGTCGGCGTGGCCGTGGTAGCAGCCCTCGAACTTGACGATCTTGTCGCGCCCGGTGTAGCCGCGGGCCAGGCGCAGTGCGCTCATGGTCGCTTCGGTGCCCGAGCTGACCATGCGCACCATGTCCATGCTGGGGACCAGCTCGCAGACCTTGTCGGCCATGGTCGTCTCGAGCTCGGTCGGGGCGCCGAAGGAGAGGCCCTTGTCCAGGCGCTCGCGCACAGCGGCCAGCACCTCGGGGTGGGCATGACCGAGGATCATCGGGCCCCAGGAGCCGACATAGTCGACATAGCGCTTGCCGTCGGCGTCATAGGCATAGGGGCCTTCGGCGCGCTCGAAGAACACGGGGTCGCCGCCCACGCCGCGAAAGGCGCGTACCGGCGAGTTGACGCCGCCGGGGATGTGGCGCTGTGCGGCTTCAAAGAGGTCGTGGGATCGGCTCATCTGGGGGTCTCCTTCGGAAACAGGGTGGTGTAGGCGCGAGCGGCGGCGGCGATGTCGGGCTGTGCGAAGATGCCGGTGACGACCGCGAGCATATCGGCGCCCGCCGCGATCAATAACGCGCCATTTTGTGATGTGATTCCGCCGATCGCAACCAGGGGGAGTCTCAGGCGCTTGCGTGCCTCGCTCAGGAGCTCGGGCGCCGGCCGGACGGCGTTCGGCTTGACGGTCGACGGGAAGAAGCTGCCGAAGGCGGCATAGCTGGCTCCGGCCGCTTCGGCTTCCATGGCGAGCGCAAGCTGGTCGTAGCAGGACACGCCGATGATGGCTTGGGGGCCGAGGCGCTCGCGCGCCGCGCGCGGATCCGGGTCGTCGCGGCCGAGGTGTACGCCGTCGGCACCGATGGCGGCGGCGAGGTCGAGGTCGTCATTGATGACGAGCGGGACCTGGGCTGACCTGCAGACGGCCAGCAGTGATTTGGCCTCGGCGGATTTTCGCTCGCGATCAGAGCCCTTGTTCCGATACTGGACCAAGCGGGCGCCGCCTTGAATGGCTGCGGTGATTTGGTCCGATAGCGGGCTCGGCTGCGTCGAGGTTTCGGGCGTGATGGCGTAGAGGCCGTGGAGTCGGTGGGTCATCGCGATGGGCTGTGGGGCGTGAGATGGTGGAGCCGATTCGGCGTGAGCTGACAACGCCCGGTGCGAAAGGCCTGATTGAGGCTTTCCCAGGTATACGACTGCGCGGAGGCGACGGCGTCTTCCATCGCCATCCCCCAGGCGAGGCGGGCGGCGATCGCGCTGGCGAGGGTACACCCGGAGCCATGGTACTCGCCGGGCAGCCGCGGCCAAGTCCAGGCGCGGTGGTCGCCATTCGCGCCGTATAGGCGGTTGGTGACTTGCTCGGTATCGTCGTGCGTGCCCGTGATGAGCACCCATCGAGCTCCCGAGCTCAAGAGGCGTGCGGCACAGTCGTCAGGGCTTTGGCCGTCGGTCAGAGTGCGCGCCTCGGGGAGGTTCGGAGTCAGCAGCGTGCATCGGTGGAGCAGGTGCTTGCGCAGCTGATTGAGCAGCGCGGCGTCGACGAGGTGCTGTCCGGCTCCGGTCGCCAGGACGGGATCGAGGACGACGGGAAGCCCTGGGCTCTCGTCGATGATGCGGCTAAGCGCACGCACGATCCCTGAGCTGGCCAGGAGGCCCAGCTTGATGGCGCGTGGTGCGCTGTCGGCAATCATCCGCCGGCATTGCGTGTCGAGCTGCTCTGGTGGCTGTGGCCGCAGGTCGCGCAGCCCGCAGGTGTCCTGGTCGGTAAGTGCGGTCACCACGGTGACCGGAAAGGCGGATGCTGCAAGCACGGACTCGGCGTCCGCGAGAATCCCCGCGCCACCGCTTGGATCATGACCGCCGATGCAGAGGACGATGGGCCGCTCTTGTCGATCTGTGTTTTCCATGCTTTTTCTGAGCGCTGTCTGTGCGATCGGCCTTGGCCTCGGTCATCGTCGCGAACCCGTCCCGGCGACCGTGCGAGCCTGTAGGGCCGCCGTTTCAGGGTTGGCGTCGAGTTGAAACCGCCTTGTCGGAGCCAGATTTCTCCAGTCGGAGCAAATCCTCGTCGTGCTCGGCGTCGCCCGCGTGCGCGACGTCGTGGCTGCTGTAACAGTCTCTAGGAGCAGTACTTGTGAAGACCTACCAATGTCTTGTTTGCGGATTGATTTACGACGAAGCCAAGGGCTGGCCCGAGGACGGTATCGCGCCCGGCACGCGATGGGAAGATGTGCCCGCCGATTGGAAGTGCCCGGAGTGCGGCGTCGGAAAGGAAGATTTCGATATGGTCTTGGTGTAAGACCGCGGTCTTGTGACGGATTGCGCTTTGTGGTTTCGACCAAGGCGCGAAATCTCGGCTAAACTCCGTGACATGGACGCGATGACTAACCCCGGCCGAGCCGCCGAGCTTGGTGCGAGCAGCGAGATCGCCAGCCTTGCGCGGCGGTACTGCAGCCTGATCGGCAAAGCCGCCGACGAGGCTGATCCCTGGCTTCGGGAGGTCGCCGATCTCCTGCCTCGATTGCATGCTGCAATCGCCTCGGTCGAGGCAGACCATGCTAGCGTCGATCACTCAGATCCTGTCGATCTCGATGCCCGCTTCGAGCTCTTCTCGGCTCTGCGCAGACTGCTGGGCGAGCGGGACAGCTATTGGCTCGAATTCGATACTGCAACCGAGGGCATGGGCGACATGACGGGCAGCCTGGCCGACGACCTGACTGACATCTACTGCGAGCTCAAGCAAGGCTTGCGGCTGTTCGAGCTCGCCCCCGAATATGCCCTTGCCGCCTGGGTCAGCGGCTACGAGCAGCACTGGGGTCAGCATCTGATCGATGCGGAGCGCCACCTCGTGACGCTGCGGGCGCAAGCTCGCCTGGACCTTTAACCTCCTATTCTACGCTGGCATCGACCAGGGGTGTTCTGATAGCCTGGCGCATTGATTTGCAGGTATCTACGAGGATTTGATCCATGTCCGCAGCGCTCACCGAGACGGATTTGACGCTGACTCAGCCCGCCCAATCGAAAATGAGCGACCTCTTCAAGCAGGTCGACGATACCATTCAGGGTGTCCGGGTCTTCGCGACTGCGGGCGGCTGCAGTGGCATCAGCTTTGGTATGACCTTCACCGACGCGATCAACGAGGATGACGCCGTTCTCGCGTACGAGACCTTCAAGGTCGTGGTCGATGATGCCACGCTTGAGTACATTCAGGGCGTCGAGATCGACTTCGTCGACGATGGCGAAGGCAACGCGACCTTCGTCTTCAACAACCTCCCGCAAATGGGCGGTGGCTGCAGCAGCTGCGGCTCCTCGACATCTGGCTCGGGCGGCGGCTGCTCCTAAGTCTGCCGGCACCTCCCCCCGCGAGCGGCGCTCCTCACCCCAGGTAGGGCATGCAGGTTGCCCAGGCAGCTTGTGTGCTTGTGGGTGCTCGGGACTGCTGCTGAGCGGTATTGCCTGCTCGGCTCGATCCACTGCTTCCAAGGTGTCCAGGGCTCAGGCTCACTTGGCGCCCTGGTCCGGGCACCGTATTTCAGCGGCACCCTGGCGGTTGATCGGGTCGCAATCTCGACAGGGTCTATTTCGAGTGCCCTTGGCCAAGTATCCTTGCTGGCGCGGGTCGAAACTTGGAGTCTTAGCTCCTCATGATTAGAGTCGGAATCGTTGGTGGTACGGGCTATACCGGGGCAGAGCTGCTTCGGATCCTGGCACGCCACCCGGGGGTGGAGCTTCGAGCCATCACCTCACGCAGCGAGGCGGGGAAGCCCGTCGCCGAGCTGTTTCCCCATCTGCGCGGTAGCTTGGATTTGTGCTTTTCGGAGCCGAGCGAGGCCGTGCTCGGCGCCTGCGATCTCGTATTCTTCGCAACGCCGAACGGAACCGCCATGGGCTCGACGCCCGAGCTGCTGGCGGCTGGGGTGCGCGTCATCGACTTGGCTGCCGACTTTCGTCTGAAGGATCCCGCCCTCTGGGAGCGCTGGTATGGCATGCCGCATCAGTGCCCCGGGCTGTTGGAAGAGGCGGTTTACGGTCTGCCCGAGCTGAATCGCGAGGCCATTCGCGATGCGCGCCTGATCGCGAATCCGGGCTGCTATCCGACTGCGGTGACGCTGGGCTTCCTCCCCCTGGTCGAGGCGGGGGCAGTCGATCCCGCTTGGCTGATCGCTGACGCGAAATCTGGCGTGAGTGGCGCGGGCCGCAAGGCGACGACTGGCTTGCTGATGGCCGAGGTCGGCGAGAGCTTCAAGGCCTATTCGGCGACCGGGCATCGCCACGCCCCGGAGATCATGCAGAACCTCAAGCAGTTTGCTGGCGTTGACGTCGGGCTCACCTTCGTACCACATCTGGCTCCCATGATCCGCGGCATCGAGGCGACGCTCTATGCCAGGCTCGTGGATACCTCCGTCGATGTCCAGGAGTTGTATCGCGACCGCTATGCTGGAGAGGCCTTCGTCGATGTAATGCCTGGCGGCCATCCAGACACCCGATCGGTGCGAGGTGCGAACCTGTGCCGAATCGCGGTTGCTCAGCAGGCTTCGGGCGAGGTCGTCATCGTCCAATCCGTCATCGACAATCTGGTCAAGGGGGCTGCTGGACAGGCCGTCCAGAACATGAATCTTATGTCTGGTCTTCCGGAGTCCGCGGGCTTGGAGGCCGTGGCGTTACTGCCTTGAAGGCCGCGATATGCCTGACTCATTTCGGCGTCTGTCGTTCCGCTTTCTAGCGGCAGGCGCATTCGCGCTGGCATTTGCGGCGATCTTTCTGATCGGTTTCGAGCTCGGCGGTGGTGGGGCGCCCGCTGCTGGGGGCGGGGCCGCGGCGCCAGACGCCTTGCGCGCTCACCTCTTGAAAGAGCGTGATTCCTTGAGGGCGCTCCTGGCCGAATCCGAGCGGCAGCGCGTCATTTTGGAGCGGGCGTCTCAGATCGATGCCGAGGCGCGCAAGGTCCTCCAAAAGGAGCTCAAGCAAGCGCAGGATGCGCGCTTGGAGCTAGAGCGCGAGCTGACTTACCTCAAGCGGCTCGTGCAGAAGGGGGGGAAGGGCGCGATTCAGGTCTACGACATGCGGCTCGCGCGTGGCATCGGCACTCATGAGTTTCTCTACAGTTTCACCATTGCGCAGCTGGTTCCAGGCTTCGGACGCTCGGTCGGACGTGTGGGTCTGAGTATCGTCGGTGTGCGTGAGGGCGCGTCGGAGTCGCTGGAGCTGGCCGATCTGCCATCCGCAGATCCGCGGCAGCTCCACATGGATTTCGAGCACTTTCAGAATCTTCAGGGAGTGATCGAGGTTCCTGAGGACTACGATCCGGAGTCCGTTGTCGTCAGTATCGAGCCCGAGTCGAAGCTCCTGCTGCCCACCTCGGTCGTCTTTCCCTGGGAGCTGTCGAGGGAATGATTGAGCCGACGCTGGGGGAGCCCGGAACGCTTGAAGACCTGCTCGCGAGACGCACCTTAGGCGAGAGCGAATCTTTAAAGAGGGTGAAGCCACGATGAGTGCCGAAGCAGAAGCGATCCAAGAAGCAGATTTGGTCTTTACGTCGGCCGCGGCATCCAAAGTCGCCGAGCTGATCAGCGAGGAGGGAAATCCAGGCCTGATGCTGCGCGTCTACATTCAGGGCGGGGGCTGCTCCGGATTCCAGTACGGCTTCACCTTCGAAGAAGAGATTCAGGAAGGGGACGCGGAGATCGTGACCGATGGCGTGAAGCTCTTGGTCGATCCGATGAGCATGCAGTATCTGATGGGGGCCGAGATCGACTATACCGAAGGGTTGCAGGGAGCCCAATTCGTGATTCGCAACCCGAATGCGAGCACGACTTGCGGCTGCGGCTCCTCCTTCTCAGCCTAGCTCAAGCCCCCTCTTCCTCCAGCGCGGAGTCTCACTCCGCCCGCGTCAGGGCTTGTCAGCGTTGATCGTCGCTGCCGCGCTCGGATTCGGCGGCAGCTTAAGCTCGATGACGCCCGAATCGCCCTGGGCATCCGCTTCCGCCGGCATTGCGGTATCTCGGCCATTGTCTCCAGAGGTCAGCCAGAGGTAACCACCATACCCCGCCCCGCCCAACAAGACGAGGCCAAGTACCTTGGCGATCACGCCAGATCCGAGCCGTCGCTTCTTGCGTAGCGTCCACTCTGTACGCTTGAATTTGTAATCGCGAATCATAGAATCGCCGCAATATTAAGGAAATCAATGCTCTGTCGTTGAGCCTAGTGTAGTCGGATCGGCGTCTCGCGAACAAGGCAAGACGGCACGCGATCAGCGGCTTCGGGCCGTCCTGCCCTTGTCTCCGCCTTTGCTGCGTCGTAGGCTTCCGCGCTTTGCGCCTGTCAGGCGCCTCACGCAGCATCCAGCAAAGCTACATCAAGATGGACTCACTCGAGCGATCTCTCGCCATCATTCGTCGCGGCACTGAAGAAATCCTGATCGAGGACGCCTTGCGCAAGAAGCTTGCACAAGGCCGTCCGCTCAAGATCAAGGCGGGATTCGATCCGACCGCTCCCGATTTGCATCTCGGGCATACGGTGCTCATCAACAAGCTGCGTCAGTTCCAAGACCTGGGGCATGAGGTCCTTTTTCTGATTGGGGACTTCACCGGGATGATTGGCGATCCCACCGGCAAGAGCGCAACCCGAAAGCCGCTGTCCCGGGAAGAGATCGAAGAGAATGCCCAGACCTACCGCGACCAGGTCTTCCGCATCCTGGACCCGGAAAAGACGCAGGTGGTCTTCAACTCCCAATGGCTCGACGCACTTGGTGCCTCGGGTCTGATCCAGCTGGCGGCCCAGCACACGGTTGCGCGGATGCTCGAGCGCGATGACTTCTCCAAGCGCTACAAGTCCGGCCAGCCCATCGCCATCCACGAGTTTCTCTACCCCCTCATCCAAGGCTATGACTCCGTCGCCCTGAAGGCGGATGTCGAGCTCGGCGGAACGGACCAAAAGTTCAATCTCCTGGTGGGGCGCCAGCTGCAGGAGGCCTATGGGCAGGAGCCGCAGGTCGTGATTACGCTGCCGATACTCGAGGGACTGGACGGCGTTCAGAAGATGTCGAAGTCGCTCGGGAACTACATTGGAATTGCGGATGCCCCAGGCGACATGTTCGGTAAGATCATGTCCGTCTCCGATGATTTGATGTGGCGCTACTTCGAGCTCTTGAGCTTCCGCGAGATGTCTGAGATCGAGGCGTGGCGGCAGTCCGTGCAGGACGGGGCGAACCCGCGCGACATCAAGTTCGAGCTTGGTATGGAGGTGGTGACGCGTTTTCATGGTCCGGAGCAGGCGCGCCAAGCCCGCGAAGCCTTTATAGCGCGGTTTCAGCGTGGGGCGATGCCGGAGGACATTCCGGAGACCTGTCTCCCGAGCGGAGATGCTGGCGCTCTGCCGATCGCAAACCTTCTTAAAGAGGCTGGACTGGTAGGGAGCACGTCCGAAGCCATCCGGATGATCCGGCAGGGCGCGGTGAAGATCGATGGCGAGCGCGTGGAGGACAGCAAGGTCTGCTGCGCCGCGGGTACGGAGCACGTCTACCAGGTAGGCAAGCGCCGCTTCGCCAGGGTGCGGGTCGATTGATGTGAAGAAAGGCTTGACGCTGTTCTGAGGCGCTGTAGAATGCGCGGCTCCTCAGGGAGCGGGGTTAGCCGGCTGTTTTGGGACGCGGGGATTTTGGTGTTCTGGCTGGCGGCTGATGAAAAAAGGGGTTGACGCCGACTGGGTTTGCTGTAGAATGGTCGGTCTTGGCAGTTCAGAGAGTTGCCGAAGAATTTCAGATCTTTAACAAGTTGTTCAGATGCTTTTGTGTGGGTGCTCTGATGTCACTTGGACTGTCTAAGAGATA
>NZ_JAAIJQ010000096.1 GCF_010820565.1 Thiorhodococcus minor
CCGGGAGCGATTCGAAGGTCAGGATTCGGGGCCGAGGCAATACTCTAACGGATCTCCTCAGCCAAGGCTGCCACGACCTATTGAGAAGTTACCGTTTCGGGGCGTCTCCATCTCGCTCGGAACGAGATCCGCTCTCAAGTCCTGCCGTCCGCCGACGCCTTGCGAGCCTGATCCTCCCTATAGTCTGCTCCCTGGCTCGAGGGTATTCTCTTGTCCGATGGACAGCGGGTGGGCTCAGTTTGGAGACTCAAGAGATGCTGATCTCTTGGGGATGAGGTATCGCATGATGGGGATGTGGCGCTTGCTCAGCGTCTCTTTGCTGGCTGCCGGCATCTCGGTCAGCGGCTGTGCGGGACATGGGGCTGCGCAGGAGGGCGAGCTCCCAGTGAGCTGCCTGGCGAAGCCGGATCCTGGTCCCTGCCGTCAGCGGCAGCTGAAGTTCTACTTCGACTATGCCGACAATCGCTGCAAGGCCTTCAGTTATGGCGGTTGTGCCGGCCAAGTGCCCTTCCAGTCGATGCGGGAATGCAGAGACTTCTGCGGAGCCGATTGATCGGGTCGGAGAGCGGGCGCTGGTCTGGAGAGGGGGCGATTTAGCCGCGCCTCATAGCGATGAATCGCCGAGCCTTCCTTGCCTAGCCGCGTCGTCGAGCTCCGCACATCCCTGTGCGGGGGCGTCGAATCCTAGATTCCCACGATGAGCTTCTGACCAGGACGTATCTTGGTGTCGTCCGGCCGCATCTTGTTGAGCTTGCGTAGCTGCGAGACTGTGATTCCATTCTTTACCGCGACGCGGTAGAGGGTTTCCTGGGGCTTGACGACGTGATAGCGCGCCCTTGCCTTGGGGGCGGGGCGTGCGCGAGCAACGGGCTTCGCCGATTTCTTGGCCTTTGCGATGGTCTGAGTCGAGCGCACCGTCGGCCGAGATGCCCTGGTGCTAGCAACCAGTACGGGCGCTGTGTAGCGGGGTGGATGGCTCGCCACCCGCTTCATGCTGCCCGTCGGCAGCCATACGGTCGCCCCCGCGGGGATATGGGTCTTGCCGTTGACGACCTTCTTACGCCAGTGCATGTTGAGATCGGCGAGGCGGTATTTGCTCGTCCCATAATGTTGCGCGAGATGGTCGGCCGGCATGCCATATCTGAGAACCAGGCGGTCGTGCGGCCAGGGCTTCTCATAGCGCACGCCCCCACTGAAGTAGCGGTTCGGATGACGGGCGACCTCCCGGGCCGCGACGAACTCGGCGTAGAAATTCCGGGATGCGAAGCCGAAATAGCGGCCTTTGTAATCGTTGACGATGCGACCGATGTCATTCCCATGTTGGGCCTTCGCTTTCGCCATTCCTCCTTGGCCGTGATTGTAGGAGGTGATGGCCAGCGGCCAGCTGCCGAGCTTGGCATGGGCCTGCGCCAGATAGCGCGCGGCGCCGTCGGCCGCCAAGATGGGGTCGAAGCGCTCGTCGATGGCGCTGTCGACGCGCATGTACTGCCGACCGGTCGAGGGCATGAACTGCCAGACGCCGCCGGCTCCAGCGCTCGATCGCGCATGGGTCTGGAAGGATGATTCGACGTGCGGCAGATAGGCCAGGTCCTCCGGGACGCCATACTTGCGCATGATGTCGCGGAAGATGTCGTCATAGCGTCCGCTGATCTCGACGCCACGCTTGAAGCGCTCGCGCAGCCCTCGCTGGCTTCGCACGCGCTCGGACGCGCCATAGATGGCTCCCGCGCCGCCATGACGCTTGAATTTCCGTGCGATCGCCTTGTCGATGCCCGAGAGGCGCTCTCCGGCGCGCAGGCGCCGCTCCAGGCTCGCGAGCTGGGCCTCGTAGTGCCGCTTGCGCGCCCGGACAAGGCTCTTTTGCGCGCTGCTGTAGCCGCCTTGGATGGAGCCCGGCAGCTGAACGACCTCGTAAACGACCCCGAGGTGCTCGTCGTCGTGAATCGCGACCTCGCCGCGGCTCCAGATGCCGTAGACGTGTCGCCAAAAATCGACATTGTCTTGGAGGTCGTCCGGGACGGGAAACTCGCGCGAAGCGCCGTAGTTGATGCCCGATTCGCCAATCTCAGGCCCTAGCCCGTGCTGACCGCCGCCGGTACTGGCACATCCGGCCAAGAAGACGAGTGGCAGGAAGCACGCCGAGACCCAAAGCATCCGGGAAGAGATGGGTGCGGGACGCATTTTCGGAAAACCCCCTGAAATATCCTGACTCTATGCTGAGTCTTTGTTGCACAGCCTGAAGTGTCGCCCACACGGGACGGCTTTGCAATGCGCAGAAACCCCAATACGGTCAATGGATTCAACAACCTAGGGGACAGAGACCCGCTGCTTCCAGCAGTGGCACGAGGCGAATCAGCGGCAGTCCGATGAGCGCGCTGGGGTCGTCGCCTTCCATGCGCTCGAAGAGCGTGATGCCGAGCCCTTCCGATTTGAAGCTCCCGGCGCAGTTGTAGGGCTGATCGCGATCCACATAGCCTTGGATCTGGGCGCGACTCAGTTGCCGAAAGTGGACGCGAAAGGGCTCGACGAGGGTCTGTGCCTGGCCGTTGCGGGCGTCGAGGAGACAGAGTCCAGTTTGAAACAAGACCGTGCGTCCGGACGCACGCTCGAGCTGTGCGATGGCGTTCTCCCGCGATCCCGGCTTGCCAAGAATGGCATCATCCAGGCAGGCGACCTGGTCCGAGCCGATGATGAGTGCATTGGGGTATTGGCTGGCGACGGCGCGCGCCTTGGCCTCGGCGAGGCGCAGGACCAGGACTTGCGCGGGCTCGTCTGGCCGTCGCGCCTCATCGACCTCAGGTGATGCGGCCGAGAAGCTCAGTCCTAGTCGCTCCAGCAGCTCGCGCCGAAAGGGGGAGGTCGAGGCGAGAACCAATGGCGTCTGACTCATTTGGCGTTCAGTCTCCGTCGCGGGTCAGGTTGAAGGCGATCTCGTCCGGCTCCCAGGCTCCGATCTCGAATGCGATGCGGATTGGGGCACAGCAGATCTGGCAGTCTTCGATGTAGCTGTTGCTGCCGGTGGTCACATCCAGCGCGATCTCCAACGGCGCGTCGCACCAAGGGCAATGGGCTTGGCGGGTTTCGATCGGATTCATCGGCAGAGCCTCGGCCGAGGCGCAGACGGCAGGGAGCACAGGGGCATCAGGGTGTCTTGATGCGTCGCCAGAGCCTGCCGTCGTTCTTCAGCAGGTCTCCCGCGGCTGCCGGCCCCCAGGTGCCGGCGGCGTAATTGGGGAAGTCGCGCGCCGGCAGGGCGTTCCACACGTCCATGACGGATTCGACGATCTCCCAGCCCTTCTCGACCGTGTCCGCGTGCTTGAAGAGCGTGGCGTCGCCGTTCATGCAATCGTAGATGAGCGTCTCATAGCCGGTTGCCGGGGCATTGCCGAAATAGTCGGCGTAGCAGAAGTCCATGTTGACCGTGCCCACACGCATGCGCGGACCTGGGATCTTGGCACCGAAGCTCATCTGGATGCCTTCGTTCGGCTGAATCCGCAGGACCAGCATGTCCGGTGTCATCTGCTCGATGTCGGTGTTCTTGAACATGATCTTGGGCGCGCGCTTGTACTGGATGACGATCTCCGTGTACTGGGCCGCAAGGCGCTTTCCGGTGCGCAGGTAGAAGGGCACGCCGGCCCAGCGCCAGTTGTCCATGGTCAGCTTGAGCGCCGCATAGGTCTCGCGGCCGGATGTGGGCGAGACCCCGGGTGACGACCGGTAGGCAGGCACCCTTTCCCCCGTCGGCATGACGCCTTCGCCGTATTGTCCTCGTACGGCATGGGTGAGGACCTGCTCGGGCGTCAGGGGGTGAATGGCATCCAGGACCTTGTTGATCTCGTCGCGGACCGCCCCCGACTCGAAGGAGTTGGGCGGCTCCATCGCCAAGAATCCCAGGAGGACCAGCAGGTGATTGGGGATCATGTCGCGCAGCGCGCCGGCCTGCTCGTAGTATTCGCCGCGGTGCTCGACGCCGACCGACTCGGCGACCGTGATCTGCACGTGGTCGATGTGCTGGCGGTTCCAAAAGGGCTCGATGAAACCGTTCGCGAAGCGGAACACCATGATGTTCTGGACCGTCTCCTTGCCCAGATAGTGGTCGATCCGGTAGATCTGATCCTCGTCGAGCGTCTCGTGGAGCATGCCGTTGAGGGCCTTGGCGCTCTCGACGTCATTGCCGAAGGGCTTCTCGATGATGACGCGGCGCCAGTCGTCCTCGGATTCGGCCGTGAGACCGACGGCCCCCAAATGTCTGGTGATGTCCGGAAAGAGGCTCGGGGGGACAGCGAGGTAGAAGAGGTAGTTGCCCTCGGTGCCGCGCTCGGCGTCCAGGCGGGACAGTCGCTCACAGACTGCCATGTAGGTCGCCTCTTCCTTGATGTTGCCCTGCATATAGTGCAGATGGTGGCACAGCTTGCGCCAGGTCGCCTCGTTCCAGGCGGATCCGACGTGCTCCTTGACCGCATCCGCCATGCCGTCACGGAAGGCCTCGTCGTCCATCTCCAACCGGTCCAGTCCGAGGATGGCGAAGGTTTCGGGGAGCAGGCCGCCTTGGCACAGATAGAAGAGGGCGGGAATCAGCTTGCGCTTCGTCAGATCGCCCCCGGCGCCGAAGATGATCATGACGTTCGGGGGCGCGGGCGGCGCGATCTCGGCGTTCAGGCGCTCGTTGGACACGGGGCTTCTCCTGGGGCGTCAGGTGTGCGCGGCAGTGAGCTGCGCCCTCGCGGGCTAGCGAGGGGCTGCGGTGCGGGATTCAGTCCTTCGGCTTCTCGTGGTGCCCGCCGAACTGGTAGCGCATTGCGGACAGGATCTGATTGGCGAAGTCTGCCTCGCCACGCGAGCTGAAACGCTCGAAGAGGGCGGTCGTCAACAATGGCGCTGGAGTGCCTGTCTCGATCGCCGCCAGGCAGGTCCAGCGGCCCTCGCCGGAGTCCGAGACCCGGCCGCCAAAGCCCTTGAGATCGGGATCTTCGAGGAGCGCATTGGCCGTCAGATCGAGCAGCCAGGATGCGACCACGCTGCCGCGGCGCCAGACCTCGGCGACCTCGGCGACGGGGATGTCGTACTGATAGTGCTCGGGGTTGCTGAGCGGCGCCGTTTCGGCGTCGACCTCATGGTCGTTGCGGCCGACACCGGCGTGTCTCAGCAGGTTGAAGCCCTCGGCATAGGCGGCCATGAGGGCGTATTCGATGCCGTTGTGGACCATCTTCACGAAGTGGCCCGCACCATTGGGGCCGCAGTGGAGGTAGCCTTGCTCCGATCGACTGGCGGGGCCGGAGCGCCCGTGCGTACGCTCGATCTCGCCCGCTCCGGGCGCGAGGGCCGCGAAGATGGGGTCGAGGCGCTCGACGGCTTCGTCATCGCCGCCGATCATCAGACAGTAGCCGCGCTCCAGTCCCCAGACGCCGCCGCTGGTGCCACAGTCGATGAAGTGGATTCCCTCGGGTCGAAGTCGCTCGGCATGCTTCAGATCGTCGCGATAATTGGAGTTGCCCCCGTCGATCAGCGTGTCGCCCGCTGCCAGGTGGGGGCTGACGTCCGAGATGACGGCATCCACCACGCCTGCGGGCACCATCATCCAGATGTTGCGAGGCGGGGCCAGCTTGGCGCAGAGGTCCGCCATGTCGGTGGCCCCCTCGGCGCCCTGGTCCACGAGCGTCTGGATCGCCTTTGGATCACGGTCGTAGACGACGCATTCGTGCCCGGCGCGCAGCAGGCGCATCACCATGTTTGCGCCCATGCGGCCGAGGCCGATCATTCCAAGCTGCATCTCTCTGTCCCCTGTGAGCTTCGAGTGGCGCGGTGCGACCCTGCGGCGTCAGCAGGGTCTGGCTTCCAGCACCACGACTGTGTGTGAGCCGACCTTGACGCGGCCGGGGGCGATGGGCTCCTGAGCGTCCGGGTCGATCACCCCCTGATCGTCAGAGGTATCGACGGCAAGGCACCAGCGCAACCCCTGCAGCGTCGGGACGGCGAACTCCAGCAGGTGCGCTCCCATGTTGAGCATGACGTGCATCGGCGGCTCGTCCTCCGCCTTGCCTGAGAGCGTGAAGGCGAGCACATGGCTATTCGGATCGTCCCACTCCGGCTGCTCGAGTCCGATGCCGTGCCAGGTGATGTCGGCCAGCGCCTGTCCGCGCTCGGGCTTGCCGGTGAGGAAGCGCTCGCGCATCAGGCTCGGGTGGCGTCTGCGCAGTGCGATCATGGCGCGCACGAAGTCGAGCATGTCCTTGTTGGTGTCGACCAGTCCCCAGTCGGACCAGGAGAGCTCGTTGTTTTGGCAGTAGGTGTTGTTGTTGCCCTGCTTGGTGCGGAAGACCTCGTCTCCCGCGAGCAGCATGGGCACGCCCTGGCTCAGCATGAGGATGCTGATGAAATTGCGCGCCTGGCGGCGGCGCAGTGCCTGGATGCCCGGGTCGTCCGTGGGCCCCTCGGAGCCGCAGTTCCAGCTCAGATTGTGGTCGTGGCCGTCGCGATTGTCCTCGCCGTTGGCCAGGTTGTGCTTGTCGTTGTAGCTGACCAGATCGCAGAGCGTGAAGCCGTCGTGGCAGGTAACGAAGTTGATGGAGCTCATCGGCAGCCGCCCGCGCGGCTGATACATGTCGCTGGAGCCGGCGATACGGGTCGCGACCTCGGCCACCAGGCCGGGGTCGCCGCGCACGAAGGCGCGGATGACATCACGGTAGCGGCCGTTCCACTCCGCCCAGCGGTAGCCCGGGAAGTCTCCGACCTGGTAGAGCCCGGCGGCATCCCAGGCCTCGGCGATGATGTGCGCTCGGCTGAGCGAGGGTGACAGCTCGATGGCCCAGAGCACTGGGGCGTGGTACTGAGGGTTGCCGTCCTCGCCCCTTGCCAGGGCGCTGGCGAGGTCGAAGCGGAAACCGTCCACGTGCATGTGCCGTACCCAGTAGAGGATGGCGTCGATCAGGAAGCGGGTCACCATGGGGTGATTGCAGTTCATGGTGTTCCCGCAGCCGGTGTAGTCGCGGTAGCGGCGGCGGTCGTCGAAGTCGAGATGGTAGAACATCTCGTTGCCGAAGGCCTTGAAGCTGATGACGGGGCCGTCCTCGCCGCCTTCTGCCGTATGGTTGAAGACCACGTCGAGGATGACCCCAATGCCGGCCTTGTGAAAGGCCTTGATCATGTCGCGGAACTCGTCGCGCGCCCGCACGGCGCGCACCGCGAAACCTGGATGCGGCGCGAAGAAGCTATGGGTGCTGTAGCCCCAGTAATTCTCGAGGCCCATTTCGGCCGTCTTGGGAGGGACGTCCTGGGCGTCGAAGGCCATGACGGGCATCAGCTCGACATGGGTGATGCCCAGATCCTGCAGGTAGGGAATCTTCTCGATGATGCCCTCGAAGGTTCCGGGGTGGGCGACGCCGGAGGAGGGGTGGCGCGTGAAGCCGCCGACGTGCACCTCGTAGATGACCGCCTGACTCATGGGAATGTGGAGCGGCTTGTCGCCCTCCCAGTCGTAGTCGTCTCGCACGACCTGGCCGCGGATGGCGGTGTCGACGTTGTCCCCGGGGTGGCAGGCGGCGGCTCGGTCCCAGAGCCGATCGTTGATGCTCGTGGCCCAGGGGTCGAGCAAGGCCTTGTCGCGGTCGAGCCGGCTTCCCGTCTCACGGGTATCTGCATGGCCGTCGGCGCGCCAATTGTAGAAGGTGCCGTCGGGCAGCCCCTCGACGAAGACATGCCAGAAAAAGAAGGTACGATTGACGTGAGCGTCGAGCGGAATGACTTCGTAGGGGTCGGTGCTGTCCTCGTCCTCGAACAACAGCAGCTGCATCTGCTCCGCATAGCGCGAGAAGACGCAGAAGTTGACACCGCCCTCCATAACGGTGGCCCCGGCGAAATCCCAGTTACCTGGCCTGACGCGGTATCTCAGTGGCCTCATCGGCAGATCTCCAGCAGAATCGAGCACCCGCAGGGCTAGAGGTCGCAGTCGGCGGCGCCGGCGATCGAGCCTTCGAGTGGACGCGGACGAGGGCGAGGGCCCGAGCGATCGCGCGCGTCGCACGAACGGTCCGTATCAATACCTATTTAAGCATGCCGGGGACCAGGAAGTATCCAATCAAGGTCCCGACCGCGGTGCCGAGGATGGCGCCGAGCATGATCCCGTACCACTTCATGGATTCACCCCTCTGGCTATCCAGGTCAATCCTCCTATTTTGCGATCCCTTGTCGGCCCGGGACAAGTCGAGAGGACGTGCTTCGGACGAGCTGCATCCTCGAGCCCGAGATGCGCCTTCGCCGGGCTTCGGCCTGCGCGCCGGCGTGTGCGGACAAGTCTTTCGCTGCTTCGAGGCGGCTGCTAGAGTCTGGGCTCCGCGCGGCCGAGACACGCCCCCTGAAGCGGCTCAACTCCCGCATCCATTGCCCCAGCGAGGACAACCCGTCTGATGAACGCACCTCAGTCAAGCCAAGCCATGGCCGCGCTCTTCAACCTCCCCGCGGACGAGCGCTACGTCTATTTCGTCAGCGAGATCGCCGGCCAGAGAAAGGTCTGGACGCTCGCGGGCCCCGGCGGCTTCGTGGCCTTCTGCGACGAGGACGGGCACGACTGCTTCCCATTCTGGCCTGCGCCCGACCTGGCCGAGACGGTCGCCGACGCCGACTGGTCGGATTGCCGGGCCGAGGCGCTGGACCTGGATGTCTTCATGAGCCGCTGGCTGCGCGGCATGGCGCGCGATGGCCGCCTGGTCTCCGTCTTTCCTGCGCCGGACGGCACCGGGATCGTCGTGGATCCGCTGGAGCTGCTCGACGACCTCCAGGCCGAGCTGGGCTAGCGCTGCCGTGGCGTCGGCGTGGACGGCCGAGCAGGTCGGCGCCATGGCGCCCGACGCCGCTTCCGCCGCTGCGGGACGCAAGCTCGGCAGCGCGGCCAAATGGCAGACGCTCGGCCAGACGGAGCGGCTCATCTGGGGCGAGATCGAGGGCAGCGGCAGCAAGCCCTATCAGGCCTGCATCGACGTCGCCGGGCCAGCCTTCAAGTGCTCCTGTCCCAGCCGCAAGTTTCCCTGCAAGCATGGCCTCGGGCTCGCCTTCGCCCATGCCGAGGCCGCTCAGGCCTTCGCCTCGGATACGCCGCCGGAGTGGGTCGCGGAATGGCTCGAGAAGCGCGAGGCTCGGGCCGAGCGACAGGCGAAGCGAGATGCGGCCGAAGATGATAAGCCCGTCGACGATGAGACACGCCGGCGTCGTGCCGCGGCCCAGGGGAAGCGCCGTGAGCAGCGCGAGGAGAAGATACTTGCTGGGATCGCCGAGCTGCAGCATTGGCTCGACGACAGCCTGCGCCAGGGGCTGGCACGCGCCTTGGATCAGACCCAGGCCTGGGATCACATGCGTGCGCGACTGGTGGATGCTCAGGCCCCCGGACTGGCGCGCTGGCTGCGGCGCTGCCAGGAGGCCCGCTACCTCTCCGAGGATTGGCAGGGGTCTGCCCTGCGCGCCTTGTCAGGGCTGCAGCTCCTGCTCGACGCCTATCCGCGCCGCGCGAGCCTGCCCGAGCCCCTGGCGGCGGATCTGGAGGAGCTGGTTGGCCTGCCGCACAACAAGGAGCGGCTCTTGGCCCAAACCGGGATCGAGGACAGCTGGCGTGTCATGGGCAAGTGGATTGCCGAGGAAGAGCGGCTTCAGGTCCAGCGGACCTGGCTGCGCGGTGAGCAGACGCGGCGCTGGGCGCTGCTGCTGGACTTCGCCGCGGCCAGCGCTGTTCTGCCGATCACCCCTGTGGAGGGGGCGAGCATCTTCGGCGAGCTGGTCTTCTATCCCAGCGCCTGGCCGCTGCGCGCCTTGATCAAGACCCAGGACGCGCCTCAGGACGTCGATGCAGCGTCCCTGATGGCCGGGGCGCTCGGCGGGCTCGATGCACTCTATGCCGGCTATGCCGAGTGTCTGACGCGGATGCCTTGGATCGAGCGCTTCCCAGCCACCCTGGGTCAGGTCGCACCCCTGAAGCAGGGCGATGAATGGCTCCTCGTGGACGGCGCTGGCAAGTCCGTCCCGATCGCCCGCCAGTTCCCGCTGCGCTGGGAGCTCCTCGCCATCGGCGGCGGGCGGGGGCTGGATGTCTTCGGCGAATGGGATGGCGAGGCCTTCTTCCCGCTCACCGTCATCGCCGACGGCCGCGTCCAGGGGATGCAGGCGGCGCAAATGGAGCTCGTCTGATGGAGCTCTGGGGCGATCTGGTCCGCACCGCCCTGCTCGGCACCGAGCGCGGCGGCAAGACTTGGTCGTCCGATGGCCGCCTCGGCGAGGCGCTCACCGCGCTTCAGGGGCAAGACGCCGAGCCTGGAGCGCAGCTGCTCAGGTGCGCGGCCGTCGTCGGCACCTATGCGCAGGCCGGTCGAGCCGCGATGCGGCGGACCACACCCCCGCCCCAGCCGGCCGCGCCGGATTCCAGGCCAGTGCCGGCAAGCGCGGGCCACCTCAGGCTCATCCTGGGCGACGAGCGTCTCAGACACCTGCTCGGGGAGTGGCTGGGGCTTCTGGCGCAACGCGGCCTGCGCGTCCCCGAGACTAGCATCCCGACACTCTTGGGCATGGCGGTCCGTGACCAGGGGCTCAGGCGAGCCATCATGGCGGTCATCGGCGCCAAGGGGCATTGGCTCGCGGCCCAGAATCCGGAGTGGGCGCCGCTGCTCGATGCGTCCGACGGCCAGGGACGCGACGACGCCCTCTGGGAGACCGGCAGCCTGGAGCAGCGTCTCGCTTGGCTGATCCAGCTGCGTCTGGAGGATCCGGAATCGGCCCGCGCGCGGCTGGCCGAGGTCTGGAAACAGGAAGGGGCACGCGAGCGGCGGCGGCTGATCGAGGCCCTGAGCCAAGGGCTCGAGTCCCAGGACGCGGAATTCCTCACCGCCGCGCTTGCGGATCGCAGCAAGGAGGTGCGCTCCTATGCCGCCGAGCTGCTCGCCAAGCTGCCGGATTCTACCTTGCAGGCGCGGCTGCGCGAGCTCCTCGGCGGCTGGCTGACGCTCGCGCCCAAGGCCGGCCTGATCGCGAAGCTCAAGGGGCGTCGGGGGCAGCTCGACGTCCGCCTGCCCGAGGCTTGGGACAAGGCCTGGGAGAGGCTCGGGATCAGCGAGAAGGCGCCCAAGGGACTCGGCCAGAAGGCATGGTGGCTCGAGCAGATGCTGGGCCTGGTCGATCCTCGCCACTGGGCGGAGTCCTGGCAGTCGAGTCCCGAGGAGATTATCGCCCTGGTCGAAGGGCACGACTGGCAGAAGCCGCTGCTGGCGGGCTGGCAGCGCGCGACGCTGCGCTTCAGCGACACTGATTGGGCGCGGGCGCTGCTCCGCGGCATCCCAGCTTCCAGCCCGCAGCTTTGGGCGCTCCTTGGGCCACCGGAGCAAGAGGACTTGGTCGCCACAATGATCACGATGCCCTGTGCGAGCGAGCTCTTCCAGCGGGGCTTCGATCGTCTCGACAGCCTAGAGCATGCGTGGAGCGCGGCCTTCTCGGAAGCCCTGCTTCAAGCCTGTCTCCAGCGTTTTCGCCACCAGTCGCCGGATCGCGACGGCTACGGCTGCTATCGGGCCTTGCGCCACGCGGCCGCTCGCCTCGACCCCGCGCTGCTCCAGCGGGCCGAGCAGGCCTTCGAGCCCTACATCCAGGACGCCTCCCCCTGGCAGAAGATCGCCACGGAGATGCTGGACGTCTTGAGGTTTCGCAGCGATATGCCCCGGGCCCTGGACAGGGTCCAGGTTGCATCCGAGTGACACATCGATTCAGCCCCCTGAGGTGAGCCTTGACCACCCCGACACCAAACGAATCCGTCCTGCGCCAGCATGCCGAGCAGGAGTTTGCCCATGAGCTGGAGGCGCTGCGCGCAGCCGACGCGCATCCGCGTCCGCCCAATTGGAAGCTGTCGCCCTGGGCGGTGCGGACCTACTTGCTGGGCGGCGAGCTGGAGAACGGCGTGCGTATCGGCGCCAAGTACATCGGCCAGGCCCGGCTGATCGAGATCGCCATCTCGACCCTGGCAACGGACCGCGCCCTCTTGCTCTATGGTCTGCCGGGCACGGCCAAGTCCTGGGTCTCGGAGCACCTGGCGGCCGCCATCTCGGGCGACTCGACCCTGGTGGTGCAGGGGACCGCGGGCATCGGCGAGGAGGCGCTGCGCTACGGCTGGAATTACGCGCGGCTGATCGCCGAGGGTCCGTCGGAGGCCGCCTTGGTGCCCAGTCCTGTGATGCGGGCCCTCGAAAAGGGCGAGCTGGTGCGGGTCGAGGAGCTGACCCGCATCCCGGCGGACGTGCAGGATACCCTCATCACCATCCTGTCCGAAAAAACGCTGCCCGTCCCCGAGCTCAGCACCGAGATCCAGGCGCTCAAGGGCTTCAACGTCATTGCAACCGCCAACAACCGCGACAAGGGCGTCAATGACCTCTCGAGCGCGCTCAAGCGCCGTTTCAATACCGTCGTGCTGCCGCTCCCGGCGACGCTGGAGGAGGAGACCGAGATCGTGCAGCAGCGCGTCGAGCGGCTGGGTCGGGCGCTGGAGCTGCCGGCCGAGAAACCGGCGCTGCAGGAGATCCAACGGATCGTCACCGTCTTTCGCGAGCTGCGCCAGGGCATGACCGAGGACGGCAAGACCAAGCTCAAGACGCCCTCGGGCACCCTGAGCACGGCGGAGGCCATTTCGGTTGTCAACAGCGGCATGGCGCTCGCGGCCCACTTCGGGGACGGCCAGATGCGGGCGGCGGACCTGGCGTCCGGTCTGCTGGGTGCCGTCGTCAAGGACCCGGTGCAAGACAAGGTGGTCTGGCAGGAGTATCTGGAGACGGTCGTCAAGGAGCGCTCCGGCTGGAAGGACATCTATCGCGCCTGTCGCGAGATGCTATGAACACCCAGGTTTTCGGCGTCCGGCACCATGGTCCGGGCTCCGCGCGCAGCCTGGTCGACGCCCTTCGGTCCCTGGCGCCAGACATCCTGCTCGTCGAGGGGCCGCCGGAGGGCAATGAGCTGTTGGCGCTCGCCGCCCACGCCGAGATGTGCCCGCCGGTCGCCATGCTGGTCTATGCCCCCGACGACCCGAGCGACGCCTCCTATTACCCCTTCGCTCGCTTTTCGCCTGAGTGGCAGGCCATCCACTATGGCTTGAGCCAGCAGATCCCGATTCGTTTCATGGATCTGCCCCTTGCCAATCGCATCGCGCTGCGGCGGCTTGAGCGCGCGGAGACGTCCGAGGGCGAGACGCCGGCCGATGGAGCGGACGGCCCGTCTGGAGAGGGAGGCACATCAGCGGATCCGCAGGAGGAGCCTGCCGCGCCCTGGCGTACTGACCCCATGCTGCTCCTCGCCCAGGCGGCCGGCTTCGAGGACAGCGAGCGCTGGTGGGAGCACCTGGTCGAGGAGCGCCGCGATACCCAGTCGCTGTTCGCGGGCATCGGCGCGGCCATGACCGCGCTGCGCGAGCATCTGGAGGGCACGCTGGATCAGCAGCCTGTGCTGATGGAGCGCTATCGCGAGGCCGCCATGCGCAGGGTGGTGCGCGCGGCGGAGAAGGAGGGTTTTCAGCGCGTCGCCGTCGTCTGCGGTGCCTGGCATGTACCTGCGCTGGAGCGCCGTCCCAAGCAGACGGAGGACAACCGGCTCCTCAAGCGACTTCCGAAGGTCAAGACCATGGCGACCTGGGTCCCCTGGACCTACGGCCGCTTGAGCTATGCCAGCGGCTATGGCGCCGGGATCGCCTCCCCCGGCTGGTACGACCATCTCTGGGGTGCGCATGGGGATGTCGCGGCCCCCTGGCTCGTCAAGGTCGCCCATGCCCTGCGCGGCGAGGGGCTGGACGTCTCCAGCGCCCATGTCATCGAGTCGGTGCGGCTTGCCGAGTCGCTGGCGGCGATGCGTGCGCGCCCCTTGCCCTCGCTCGCCGAATTCAACGACGCCGCCCAGGCCGTCATGCTGTTCGGCGAGTCGGCGCCGATGCGGCTCATCCATGAGCGCTTGGTCGTTGGCGAGCGGCTGGGTCAGGTGCCTGCCGAGACGCCGTCGACGCCACTGCAGGAAGACTTGCGCGCCCAGCAGCGCCGGCTGCGGCTCAAGCCGAGCGCCAGCGATCAGAGTCTGATGCTGGATCTGCGCAAGCCGAACGATCTGGCGCGCAGCCATCTACTGCATCGTCTCCGGCTCCTGAGCCTGCCCTGGGGGCGGGATGGCGGGTCCGAAGGCGGCAAGGGCACCTTCAAGGAATCCTGGCGGCTCAAATGGGAGCCCGACTTCGAGGTAGCGCTGATCGAGGCCGGCCGCTGGGGCAGCAGCATCGCGCAGGCGGCGACCGCTGCTGTCGTGCAGGATGCCCGCGAGTGCGAGGACATCGGACAGCTCGCCAGCTTGGCCCGGCAGGCCCTGCTGGCCGAGCTGCCCGAGGCGATCGAGCCCATCATCGCGCGGCTGCAAGCGCGGGCGGCGGTCGCCGCTGACGTCCTGACCCTGATGGATGCCGTGCCCGAGCTGGCGCGGCTGGCCCGTTACGGCGATGTGCGCAAGACGGCGCTCGAGCAAGTCGACTCCCTCTTGGAAGGCGTGCTCGCGCGCATCTTCATCGGTCTGCCCAATGCCTGCAGCGGTATCGACGCGGAGGCGGCGGAGCGGATCTTCGCCCAGATCCAGGGCGTTCACGAAGGGCTGCAGATCCTCGACGCCGCCGCGCTGCGGGCGTCTTGGCTGCGCACGCTCGCCGCGCTTGCCGAGATGCAGCGCCTGCAAGGCATCATCCGTGGCCGCTGCTGCCGGCTCTTGCTCGACAGCGGCGCTCTGGAGGAAGAGGGCGCCGCGCGCCAGCTGAGCCTGGCCCTGTCGGTGGGTGGCGATCCCAGTCAGTCCGCCGCCTGGCTGGACGGCTTTCTGCGCGACAGCGGTCAGCTGCTGATCCATGACCACAGCCTGTGGCAGCTCATCGATCAATGGGTGAGTGCGCTCAGCCAAGAGGCCTTTATGCAGATCGTCCCCGTGCTGCGGCGGACGTTCTCCAGCTTCGAGCCCGCGGAGCGTCGTCAGATGGGCGAGCGGGTCAAGCGCGGCATGGCGCCGCGGTTGGGGGCAGCGCCGAGCGACGGTGATTTCGATCAGGCGCGGGCAGAGGCGACGCTGCCCCTCCTGTCGCGGCTTCTCGGTCTGGAGGACAGGGAATGAGCCAGTCGGAGCGCGAGCGCCGCTGGCGCCTGATTCTGGGCGGCGAGCAGGCGGACGGCATCGGGTCGACCCTGCAGGGTGAAGATGTCCGTATCGACCAATGCCTGAGCGCGGTCTATGGCCAGAGCAAGCGGCGTGGCAGCTTGGCTGGATCCTCGCCGAACCTGGCGCGCTGGCTGGGCGACATCCGCCAGTATTTCCCGTCCTCGGTCGTGCAGGTGATGCAGAAGGACGCCATCGAGCGGCTCGGCCTGGAGCAGCTGCTGCTCGAGCCCGAGGTACTGGATGCCGTCGAGGCCGATGTTCATTTGGTCGCGACCCTCATCACCCTCAAGCACCTGGTCCCCGCGCGGACCAAGGACACGGCGCGTCAGGTAGTGCGGCGGGTGGTCGATGATCTCATGCGACGGCTTGAGCAGCCCATGCGTCAGGCCGTGAGCGGCGCGCTCAACCGCGCCATCCGCAATCGTCGGCCACGCCTCAATGAGATCGATTGGCACAGGACCATCAAGGCCAACCTCAAGCACTATCAGCCGGAGCACCGCACCATCGTGCCCGAGGTGCGCATCGGTTTCGGCCGCAAGCGGTCGTCACTGCGCGATGTCGTGCTCTGCGTGGACCAAAGCGGCTCCATGGCGACCTCAGTCGTCTACTCCAGCATCTTCGCCGCGGTGATGGCCTCCTTGCCCGCGCTGAGCACGCGTCTGGTGGTCTTCGATACCGCGGTCGTCGATCTCAGCGATGCCCTGCATGAAGATCCGGTGGATCTGCTGTTCGGGGTCCAGCTCGGCGGCGGCACGGACATCAATCGCGCACTGGCCTACAGCCAGGAGCTCATTCGCCGACCGGACGAGACCATCTTCGTGCTGATCAGCGACCTCTACGAGGGCGGCGATGAGACAGACATGCTCAAGCGCGCGGCCAGTATCAAGGCGTCCGGCACGGAGTTCATCACGCTGCTCGCCTTGAGCGACGAAGGGGCGCCGTTCTACGACCACCGCATGGCGGCGCAATACGCCGCTATGGGGATTCCCGCCTTCGCCTGCACGCCCGACCAGTTTCCCGCTCTCATGGCTGCCGCGATCAGTCGCGAGGACATCACCGCGTGGGCGGCGCGGGAGGAGATCGTCACCGCTCGGGGACGGGCCTGATGGACGCGGATGGGGGCTGCCAGCTTCAGGCGGCCAGCTTCTCGTCACCTTCAGCCTGAAGAGAGCTACCAGCTTCCAGCCTCCATATAGGATCCGCCCCGCGATGTAAGAGGGAAATCTCTGGTTGGCAGAAGGAACTGTTGCAGCCATAGGTCCGGCATGGTCGTGCGCGAGCAAGCTCGCCGCGCGTGCCCTGATGGAATTCGCGCGCCTTCCTGTCCTCGCTCTCGGCGATGTGCTGGATCTGGGCATCGGAATGCGCGACGCGCGCATCGAGGTGGCGCAGCTCCTCGAGCAGGCCGTTGAGCTCAGCGCGCAGCCGCGCACTCAAGGCGTTCTCGCCATCTTCAACCTAAATCCGGCGGTTGGGCGGCCTCCACCCGGCGGGTGAGCCAGCAGGAAGCCCGGATCTTGAACGCGATCCAGGCCTTGCATGAAGCGCGCAGCGGTCAACTGCGGGATCTGGGCTCAAGGATCACGGGCAGGCGGCGCATCACCGCCGCGCGCCCCTGGGGGATTTCGATGCCTTACTCCGACAGCACGCCACGCACTTGGTCGACTTGGGCGGTGCGCCGCTCGACGCCGAGACTGCGCATGTGGTGAATCGCCTGAATGTCTCGCTGCTCAGTCGATGCATGGCTGCTGCCCGGTCACGCTCTCTGATGGTGGGCGCTCGGCCTCCGCGGTTGAAACCCAGCGCTTGATCCCGACGCTGTTGCACTGGCAACAGGAGACAACGCATGGCCGAGAAGATACTGATGATTCTGACTTCCCACGATCGACTTGGCGACAGTGGACATTCGACCGGCTTCTGGTACGAGGAGATGGCCGCGCCCTATCGCATCTTCGACGAGGCCGGCTTCGAGGTCGTGCTCGCCTCGCCGCTAGGCGGTGAGCCGCCGCACGACCCCAAGAGTCTCGAGCAGCTCGATGTGACGCCGGATGACGTGGCCTGGTTTCTCGAAAACCCTACGGCCATGGAGCGGCTGCGCGACACTGTGCCCCTGGCCGAGATCGACTTCGGCGATTTCGTCGCCGTCTTTCTGCCCGGCGGCCATGGCGCCGTCTTCGATCTCCCGAGCGATGCGCATCTCGGCAGGATCCTGGGTGACGCCGCCGATCGTGGCGCCGTCATCGGTGCCGTCTGCCATGGTCCAGGCGGGTTGGTCGGCGCGACACGCAGCAATGGCGAGCCGTTGATCGCAGGCTACCAGGTGACCGGCTTCACCAACAGCGAGGAGCAGGCCGTCGCGCTGACCGAGGTCGTGCCCTTCCTGCTCGAGGACAGACTGCGCGAGCTGAGCGGTGACTTCGTCCAGGGTGACGACTTCACGCCCTTCGCCGTGCGCGATCGCAATCTAGTTACGGGGCAGAATCCCATGTCGTCGGCGCGCACGGCCGAGCTGGTGCTGGAGGCCTTGCTCGAGCGGTGACCTCCGGAGTGTCGCGTCTGCGCTCGTGATACCCGTCGGGTCGATCCCTCGCCGACGGGACTCGCGCAGGGCGACAACCTTCTCAGCCCGGGCCGTCCCGCTCCGGGTCGCTGCTCCGCCTCGAGTAGCGCCGTTGGCGCACTCGGGCTACGCACGACCCTACGACGAATGACTCTACGGCGTGTGTGACTGCGCTTTGCATATTGCCTTCACGACGAAGGACTCACGTCCTTCGTCATAATCCCGGGTGCCGAATAATGCCTGGTAGTCCTGGCGTCCTGCTCTAAGTTCTTTTCGATCAGTGTTTTACGGCTGATGCCGTAATTGCCGACCCGGCATTATTCTGATTGTTTCCCAGTGGCAAGTCATCCGATTAGCCACAGAGGAAACAGCATGAACGAGCACT
>NZ_JAAIJQ010000097.1 GCF_010820565.1 Thiorhodococcus minor
CGATACTGGGCTCGCGGCGCACGATTACCCAGGCGGGAGTCACACCCGCTAGAACACGCGGCCTTGCCAGGCCGCACTGTCCCCTTCGTTCCCCGGCAAAGGAATCAATCCATTGGCACCGCCCGGCGCGAAGCCTGGCGGTGCCAGGCTCGACAACCTCGCCGACCGAGGTCGGCACACCCATGGAGAGCACCATGAAATACCCCACGCACAGGCTCGCACTCCTCGCCGCCATCGCGGCATCCACCGCACTGCCCGCTCTCGGCCAAGGGCCGGGCCCCATGACATTCTCGGGTTTCGATCGCGACAGCAACGGCGTCGTGTCCGAGCAGGAATTCGCCACCTCGCGCGCCGAGCGCATGGCCGCACGCGCATCCGCTGGCGCCCCCAGGCGTGGTGCCGCAAACGCGCCCAGCTTCGCCGATTTCGACCAGAACGGCGACGGCCAGATGACGCAGGATGAATTCAACGCCTTCCGCCAAGGCCGGATGCAAGGCCGTCGCGGTATGGGGATGGGACCTGGCGCCGGACGCGGCATGGGCCGCAACATGCCGGCCTTCGGCGACTTCGATCTCGACGGCAATGGCACGATCGGCCAAAAGGAGTTCTATCAGGCCCGCGCAAATCGCATTGCCGAGCGCGCTCAGCAGGGCTATCCAATGCGCAACGCTGGTAGCGCCCCGAGCTTCGAATCGATCGACCTCGATGACGATGGCCAGGTCGACCCCGAAGAATTCGCGAGGGGACAGGCCGAGCATCGCTCGCAGATGATGCAAGGACCAATGGCGCCCCAGCGGCCCTGAGGCACGCCGACCGCGCTCCCCGGACGCACCCGCGCGCTGCCCCTTTACTTAGGTCATTGGAACAGCGCGCCTAGCGCAAGTGTCGTCATCCGCCTGACTCCGCGCGGCCTTGCCGCCCTGCCCTGAGTCAGATTCACGCCAAGCTGCCGGTCACTCGCATCCGCATCCAGAAGCCCTCATTGAGTGGCTGGTCTATGCTCAAAGCAGATGAGCCACGCTCCGTATGCGGCGACCCAGCGCCCCTGGTGGGCCCGCGACAGATCTCCCCAAGACTCGACGGGGCCCGGCTTTGTGACAGGACCCGAACTTCAGCTGATTGCCGGGTGATGGCGACCGCCCCGCGCAGTAGCATGGGGCGCATTCGACTCAGACGCCAAGGACAGGCCCGGACGAGGAGACCTGCCCAGCTCGGAAGGACGCCATGGTCGGCCGCACTCGTAAAGATTGCATCGCAGGGTCAGGGAGCACGCCATGAACGGCAAGGCACAGCGTCCGGCGCTTGCGCTCGCGCGCCTCGCACTCCTCTCCTCTGCGGTCCAGCTCTGCTGGGCCGCCGAGGGCATCGCCGAAGCGCTCGCGCCGGCGCAGACCGCCCCCATTGCCTATCCCGACGGCCTCTTGTGGGCGAGCTTGCTGGCCAATCTGCTCCTGCTGCCCTTGGCACTCTTGCTTTGGCACGCATGGAGAAGAACCGGCGCCATCCTCGGCGTTGCGAATCAGCGGCTCAAGGCACGCATCGCCGGCTACGCTCAGAAGCTCGCGCAACGCGAGCAGGAATGGGTCCGCGCCATCGAGGCAACGGGCGAAGGTATCTGGGATTGGGACATCCGCTCCAACCGCGTCCGCCACAATCTCCGCTGGTGTCGCCTCCTGGGTCTCGATGAGGGCTACCTCGAGCACCCCGTCGAGGACTTTCTGGCCATGATCCATGACGCGGACAGGACTAGGGTCCGCCACGCCATCGAGACCACACTCGCGAACGACCAGAACTACCACAGCGAGCACCGCATGAGATGCTCGGATGACACCTTCATCTGGGTCGAGGACCGAGGCCGCGTCGTCGAGCGCGACCCCGAGGGACGCGCGCTGCGCATGATGGGCTGCATCCGCGACATCAGCGAGCACAAGGCAACACAGGCGCGTGACCGTCTCTTCAAGGAGACCATGGAGGCCAGCCTCCTCGGGATCTATATCGTCCAGGACCTGCGCTTCCGCTACGTCAACCCCGCCTTCGCCCAGATGCTGGGATGCTCGCCCGAGGCGCTCATCGATCATCTCGGTCCGGCGGACTTCCTTGCCCGCGAGGAGCGCGAGCGCGTCTCGGCCAACCTGCGCCAGCGCGCCGCCGGAGAGCCCGGGCGCCCCTACGAGGTCAAGGCACTGAGGAAGGATGGCTCCACCTTCGAGATGCTGGTGTGGGGCAAGGGCGTCATCTACGAGGGGCGGCGGGCATCGGTCGGCACCGCCGTGGATCTCAGCGAGCTCAGAGCCGCCGAGCACGCCTTGGAGCGGGCGGAGAAGGCCTGGGCGGAGGCCATGAATCAGTTCGACGACGTGCTCTACGTCCTCGATGCGGAGGGCCGGCTAGTCCGAGCCAACCGCGCCTTTTTCGATTTCACCGGTCGAACGCCGGAGAGCGCGCAGGGCCAGCAGATCTCCACCATCATCGCGCCGCATTGCAAGCACGACGCCTGCGCGATCTGCCGGGCGCTGCGCGAGCGGCGCGATACGGACTTCGTCTGGGAGGCCGACAACCCGCTCAACCCGGCGCGAAATCCCATCCGCGGTCGCGCACGCATCATCCGAGGGGAGAAGGGATCGGCCAGCGGCATGCTCGTCGCCATGCACGATCTCACGGAAGAGCGCCGCGTCGAGGCCGAGCTTCACGCCCACCGCGCCCACCTGCAGGATCTGGTGGACGCGCGAACGGCGGACCTAGTCGCGGCGCGCAACGAGGCCGAGCGGCTCGCCAAGGTCAAGAGCGAGTTCCTGGCCAACATGAGTCACGAGATCCGCACCCCGATGAACGCGATCCTCGGCCTCACGCACTTGCTGCGCCGCGACGGCACCACACCCGCCCAAGCAGAGCGGCTCGGCAAGATCGACCAGGCCGCGCGGCACCTGCTCTGCATCATCAACGACATCCTGGACCTGTCGAAGATCGAGGCCGGCAAGCTCACCCTGGAGGCCCGTGACTTCGCCATCGGCGACGTCCTGGATCACGTCGCCTCGCTCATCGGCGAGACGGCACGCAGCAAAGGGCTTCGTGTCAGCATCGATCAGGGCGATCTGCCCGATTGGCTGCACGGCGACGCCACGCGCCTGAGTCAGGCCCTGCTCAATTACGCCAGCAACGCCGTCAAGTTCACCGAGCATGGCGAGATCCGGCTGTCGGGACGCATTCTGGAAAGACTCGGCGACCGCATGAAGGTCCGCCTCGAAGTCCAGGACAGTGGGATCGGCCTTGCCCCCGTGACGATCCCCCATCTCTTTCAGGCCTTCGAGCAGGCGGATGCCTCGACCACCCGGCGCTTCGGCGGCACCGGCCTCGGGCTGGCGATCACCCTGCGCCTCGCAGAGATCATGGGCGGAGAGACTGGCGTGGAGAGCGCGCTCGGCAAGGGCAGCACCTTCTGGCTCACCGCTTGGCTCGCGCGCGGCACCGGATCCCCTGCGACCAAAGGCTCGGATCCGTCCCAGGCGGAGTCCTTGCTGCGCAAGACGCATAGCGGGACTCCTCTCCTTCTGGCCGAAGACAACGCCATCAACCGCGAGGTGGCGATCGACTTGCTCAGCGCGGTGGGGCTGTCGGTCGACACCGCCGAAGACGGGCAAGAGGCCGTCGAGAAGGCGCGGCGAAAGCGCTATGCCCTAGCTCTAATGGACGTCCAGATGCCGCTCATGGACGGCATGGAAGCCACGCGCAGGATCCGCGCCCTGCCCGGCTGGGCCGAGATCCCCATCCTCGCCATGACGGCGAATGCCTTCAGCGACGACCGCCGCGCCTGTCTCGCAGCCGGCATGAACGGCTTCGTCTCCAAGCCCGTGGAGCCGGCGAGTCTCTTCGCGACCCTTCTCAGCTGGCTGCCCACCCGCGAAGACGCCGAAGCCGAGGCGGATCGCGTCTACTCCGAGGAAGCGACGGAGCAGACCGAGCCGACGGCGCCCCTAGGTCGGCGAGACGTTTTTTCGCGCATCGCGCGGTTACCAGGCATGGACGTGAAGCGCGGCCTCTCTGTGCTGCGCGGCAATCAAGACAAGCTCGTCGAGCTGCTGTGCTACCTCACGAAGAACCATGGCGACGACCCGGCGCAGATGGTCGAGCTGGTCGCCGCCAACGAGCCGTCGAAGGTCCGCGCGCTCGCCCACCGGCTCAAGGGTGCTGCGGCGAATTTGGGGGCGCATGCGGTCGCGGAAACCGCCGGCCAGCTCGATGCCGCGCTGCGCGATGACGACCTCCGGGACGCATCTCAGCTCTTACCGCTCATCGATCGCATCGACCAGGCGCTGCACTCCCTCGCGGAGGTGCTGGGCGAGCCGCCAGCTAGCGCTAGCCAAGCCTGCGAGCCCCAGACCGCGACGACCGCAACGCCCCAAAAGCCGCATCCCTCGGCGTCACGCCCGCGCCGCCCGAGCCTCGACACTATTGTCGAGCCTGACGCCAGTTGTCGACCCGGGCCGACCAGATAGCCGATAACCCATCCTGATTAGATTCTCCAGCTAAGCCGGTCTGTCGTCCAAGCCCCGCTTCCGCGCGCTGCGTGGAGAGCCTGCGCTCGTAGTTTAGGAGCCGACGCTCATGGGCACGCTGATGATGGTAGAGGAGCCATGCCCCGAGCGCGCCAGAGAGAGTCAGCACCGCAACGAAGCCGAGAAACTCCCACCACAGCCGCTCTCGCATCGCGAGCAAGGGGCCGGCATCCAGATCGAGGAGCAGCGTCGAGCCGTCGATCGAGGCACGCGCATGCGCCACCACGTCGCCCCTGGCGGCATGGCGTAACCTGACGAGGGGCTGCTCGACATCGGCCGCCCCAGCGTCGCCATCGCCAGCGCCCTGCACCAATCGTACGACGAGGACACCGGGCAGCTCGCGCACGGCCGTCAAGGCGCGGGAGACGCCGATCGCCGCCTCAAGGGCCTCGATCTGGCGGCTGTCCATCCCGACCGGGATGCAGCCTTCATCCGACTGGGATCGCACGCCAAGCAGGATCTGGTGTGCCGACTCCAGGCGGATGAGGCGCCCGAGCGGCGCGCAGTCCCCGGGAAGGTCGGCGAGCTGGCCCTCGGGTCCCTGGACGATCCCGTCGGGCCGAATGATGCGAATCATCGACAGGCCGGCCTCCTGAGCGAAGGCGGCAAGCTCGTCGGAGCGAAAGGGCGCGATGCCGTCGAGATAGGCCACGAAACGCGCGGAGCTCGCCAGGAAGCTCGACAGGATGGTCTCGGTCGCCTCCTCGGCCAGGCGCGCACCGCGCGTGTGCAGCACCACGGCGTCGGCGAGCAGCCGCGAGTGCTCGCTCGCGTCCTCCAGGAAGATCCGCTGCGCTTGGCGCGTCTGCAGGAAGAACCATGCCAGCACCATGGCAAAGAGGAGCCCGAAGACGAGCAGATGCCCGATCCGGGGTGCTGGGAGACGCCCGCGACGCGGCTCATCGGCCACCGCGACCACCACCGAAGCCACGCTCCGCGCCATACATGAGCCGCGCCCGCACACCGGTGCGATCGGCCCCGGAGAGATCGGACTGAAGTGGAGACAAGCGGGCGCCCAGATTGACCCCGCCCGGCCCGGATTCCTGCCCAGGCCAGACGCGCACCAGGCTCCCGGCCTCGAGACGCTCGCGCAGCGCAACCTGCTCGATCAGGAAGATCATGCGCCGCTCGGCGGCCCGGGGCCTGGATCCAAGGCCAAGGTAACCCGATCGCCGTCGATTGCCAGCACCCGCGCGAGCGCCGGCTCGGCGGCATGGGCGAAGACGAGGCTCGCCGACAGTAGGCAGGCAGCGATGGGCCAGGCACACCGCCTAATCGGTCCAAGCCAGACCACAGGTGCTCGCCCATTGGCGAAAGGAGCGCGATTCGACCGTCGAGTCGCTGTTCGTCCAGGCAAGGGTACAGAAGCCCTCGACCGCGCCGCGGGCGCGACGCACCTCCAGGCTGGCGCCGAGCTGATCGTCGGTTCGCGCCAGGCGACGCGGGGCTCGATCATAATCCGTCCTGGAAAAGCTCAGGCCCAGACCGATTCGCCGGTCCGCGCGCGGCATGACCTCCAGGGCCAGACCGGCTCCGCGCCGCCAATAGGCTTGCACGGGCACCGGCGAGTCGCAGCGGGCCCCGGTCAGAGACAAGCCCGTCGAGATATCCGGGGACCAATCTTAGGGCATCTCCAGACCGGCGGCGAAGAGAGCGTCGTCACGGCGGGGCGCCAGGCCCCTGCCCGCGCCCCTGCCTGGACGGGCTGGCCCCCGGACGGCCGGCCCAAGGGAGCGAGGCGTTGCGGTCGTCCAAACGGCGCGCCTCCGCCGTCAGCCCGACCGTCGCCCGCGCCCCCAGGATACGGGCGAAACGTGCCGAAAAGGCCAGCTCATCGCGCGCATCCGCGGGCACCAGGGCATCGCGGTAGGCCGCGCCTTCGAGCCCCAGGCGCAGCAGTCCCATGCCTTCCCAGAGGTCATGCGACCGATCCGAGCGCAGGGTCAAACGGTAGCTATCGTTGTCCGCCTCGTAGTCGGGATACCAGCCACCGACCGAGAGACCGAGCCTAGACGCCTGCCAAGGGACGCGGCGGGAGAGATCGAGCGAATCGCGCGAGAAAGCCAGCTCTGGGCCGTCTCGGCTCTGGGCGGGATGGCTGTCATAGCCCAGGCTCACAGCTCCGCTGAGCAGCGTGGCGTCGGCGCAAAGGTGTCGAGGGATCCAGGCCATGCCAAAGACAAGCAGGATCAGCGCCAGCCCGAGGGGCTTCGAGGTGTGCTAGGGGCGGTCCATGCGCAGGGCATTGCAGCCTGAGCTTGGCATTTGGAATCGCTAAGGCGCAAAGGGCGCAAAGAATGACCGGAAATCGCTTGGCATGGGCACCAAGAGAGGCAGCTCCCTGCCGAAGCGGGAACAGAGAATCCGCCCAACCATCTCAGCTCTCCTCAACTCAGCCCCAAGCCCGGATCACGCCAGCCTAGGTCAGGGTCGAAAACCCGTCAACGCGGGCCCGGGGCTGGATGCGTAAAGGAGGATCGGGGATGGCCCGCCCGACGGCGGGCTCGCGCTCAAGGGGCTGAGGAGGAGACGGCGGCCTCGCTGCTGGGCGGGCTCGCCTTGGCGCTCAGCTCGGTCTGGCGGGCGCTCGGCAGGGAGCGGATCTGGATGGGGCGCTGGATGCCCGTCGGCAGGTCCTTGGGGACCACGGCGAGCAGGCGCGTCACCGGCCGGAGATTGACGTCGCGACCGCGCACGAAGTCCTGGTCCTCGACGATGGTGCGATAGGCCTTGTTGAGCTGCATGGCGCGCTCCGGCGAGGGCAGCAGCGCCAGCGAGATGTCCTGGTGAAGCCGCTCGAAGGCGTCGGCTCGCGGACGGCCCGAGCTGCCGAAGAAGCGGGCCTCGAGCTCGGCGTTGACCAAGAAGTCGCTGCCGGAGCGCGTCGACAGGATGAAGTGGCTGTACTCGGGGCGGGCGCCCAGGCCCGCGACCTCGACGACCGGCTCCGCGATTGCGAAGACGTCCTGCAGGGACCAATGTCCCCAGCCGTGATCGGCGCGCCCCGCATCCAGCTTGCGCGCGAAGGCGAAGGTGGTATCCGTGGTAACGCCCACGCCGCCATGGCAGCCCATGCAGTAGAGGGTCTCCTCTTGCGTCTGCGGCCTGAGGTGGCCGTGCGCGTCTTCGATGAAGCCCTGGTAGACCCAGCCCTGGGCGAAAAGGCCCCGCTCATAATCGCCTGGAGCCTGTTTGAGGACGTCGTTCTCGTACTCGCGCCGCTCCGCGCCCTCCCGATCCGCGATGCCCTTGAGCTCGGAATAGCTGTACCAGGCGTTCTTCCTGGCGTAGCGCAGCTCCTTCATACGCGCGGCGGGTCTGACACGCCCGCGGTCGTCGACGTCCAGGTAGCGCAAGCTCTGAAGCAGCTCGGTACCCTCGGGAAAGAGACCTGCGGCCAGATGCACCTTGCCGGCCCGTTGGGCGGTCGCGGCCATGCCGACGTAGGACATGGAGCGACCCTCCAAGGGCGCCCAGTCGTAGCCAACCTGCGCGGCCATGCCCAGGGTGCCGTCCTTGTCGAGGTCGACGCCATAAAGGCGCTCATCGACCGGGTCGATCGCCACGTCCGCGTGCTTGATCAAGGCCTCGACGATGGCCAGGTTCAACCGGTAGACAGCGCGGTCGAGCTTGCCGTCCGCGTCGCGCCGAAAGACGTCGGCGAGACGAATCAGCACGTCGCCGGCCGAGCCATTGGTCGGCCAGTAGGTGCCGGGCAGCGGATAGTAGAGGAAGGCGCGCCAGCCGGTCGGATCGCCCGTCGGGCCGAGATCGAAGCCGAGGTCATCGAACCGGAAGTAGGCGTCCGGAATATAGCCGTTCCAGGCGCCGTCCTGGTCGAGGTCCCAGTCCCCGGGCAGCGCCCTCAAGCGCGGCGGCAGCAAGAGCACGCCGTCGGATGCCCTGTAGTTGCTGACCCTGACGTAATTCCGCATCCAGTCATCGTCGATCAGTGCGCTCCGCGCGGAGCGGTCCTCGAAAAGATTCGACCATGGGTTCTCCAGGGCGGCGGAGGCCATCTCGAAGCTCTGCTGAAAACTGCTGTCGTCGATGTAGTTCGGGGCCTGGCCGCGCTGATGGCAGATATAGCAGGGATTGCGGACGGCGCCGTCGGCAGCGCTTGGCAAGACATAGCACTGCGGCACGACATAGGCGACGGGGCTGCGCACCCGCGCGTCCCGGACCACTGGGGACTGGGCGATCTGCGGCGATGGCTGCGCACCGCTGGGCGCGGCGTTCTCGCCCTGAAGCGCGGCGGACCAGCCGAGCCAGGCGACCAGGAGACAGGAGCAAGCGGCCAAGAAGCTGGCCCTAAGGCGGAGATGCGGGGCTCCGAAGTCTGCAACACCCATTGGATACATCCAGCACCGACACCTGCCGCGGCCGATCCAAGGGCACGGCCGTTGCGCGTGAAATTCGTGGCGAGTCTCGCAAGCTACACCACAACAGGGGCATCAGGTGTGAAGGTTTGATGACAGGCGAGCCGCAGGCACCTGCGGCTCGCGCAATCGGCTCACCAGGGCATCAGCATGCGCAGCGGTGCGACGACCACACCCAGCACGAAGGCGAGCAGGCCGCAGATCAGGATGATATCGAGCGCCGCTCGCAGGTGATCCGGCCCCAGGTCGGCCGGCCAATCCGGGTCGCCCATGTAGGTCTCATTGACGAGCTGCCCCTCGGACCAGACGGGGCCGAGCAGGCGCACGCGCAGGGCACCCGCGCAGGCGGCCTCGCTCCACCCGGAGTTCGGGCTTGGCAGGATGGCGTGGTACCTCAGGGCGGAGCGAATCGCGAGCAGCGGGTGCAGCCGCAGGAAGGCCGCCGAGAGTGCGATCAGGGCGACCGAGAGGCGGGCCGGCAGCCAGTTCGTCCAGTCGTCGCTGCGCGCGCTCAGCCAGCCAAAGTCGCGGTAGCGCTCGCTCTTGTAGCCGACCATGGAATCCAGGGTCGAGACGGCCTTCACCACGATGAGGCCCGGCAGGCCGAAGAGACAGAGCGCCAGGAGGGGCGTCAGGACCCCGTCCGTCAGGTTCTCGGACAGACTCTCGATGGCCGCGCGGACGATGCCGTCACGCTGCAGCGGCTCGGTATCCCGCCCGACCAGCATTCGCATGTGCTCGCGCGCCTTGGGGAGATCCTCCAGACTCCTGAGGACACGCTGCCCCTGCGCGAGCAGTCCACGGAAGGACAGGAGACTGTAGGCGATATAGAGATCCCAGACCGTGGCGAGTGCCGGACTCACCAGCAGCAATGCCAGATGGATCGCCAGCCAGGCGGCCAGCGCCCCCAGGACGACCATCAGCCAGTGAATGACGCCGGCCCTGCGGTCGCTGCGTCCGCGCGCGAACAGAAGCCGCTCGCTGACCAGGATCCAGTTGCCGATCAGACGCACGGGATGGAATCTGTAGGCGGGATCACCGAAGGCGACATCCAGCAGAAAGGCCCCGATGACGAGGGCAAGGTGCTCGTTCATATCCATTTCCTCTCGAACCCTTTGACGACCGCGAGCGCCGCGAAACGCCCAGGCGTTAGACCCTGATGCGGTTGCAGCGCTGCCCGAAATTCGCTGAGCGCCCGCGGGCGGACCGCGACGGCGGCCGCGAGCAGCGCCGCCTGGTTCAAGGTCGCCTCCTGGGCGACCTCGGCGTGCAGCACCCCGGCCCGGGCCAGGTCCAGGATCTCGGCCATGCCATAGGCCGCCGCGGCGCTCATGGGATCATGCACGATGGCGAGCAGATTCTGCTCGAAACAGTGGGCATCGCGCGACTCGAGCTCGGTGCGTGCCACCTCGCGCAAGGTCGGCTCGTCGCAGCCATGACGACCGAGCGCCGCAAGCAAGGAGCGGCGCAGCTCTGGGCACAGCCCGTTCTGCAGCAGCAGGCAGCGGGTCACTGCTTCGTGCGTCGCCCGCCCGACCAGCTCGCCAAGAGTGTTGTGGCTCCCGGCCCAGTGCCGCTCCCATTCGCCGTCGCGCGCGAGCGGGGCCGCAATGGCGAGCTGATCCGTTCCAGTTCCGGTCGCCAGGCCGCTGGATTGCAGGCTCGGCATGCGCAAATCCAGCACCGCGGCGCTCTTGCCCTCGGTGACCATGGTCGCGGCGCGCACCAAGCAGGCCGGCGTGCAGGCCTGGTTGATGAGCACTAGGGTGACGATGGTCCCGGATCCAGACTCCGCGGGAGAGACCTCGGTCGAGCCATGGGCCGCGCGGTCGACCGGGCGACTGCCGTCCGGGTGCTCATGCCAGCCGGCCGGATCGCCGGCGCGCGTCGCGTTGCCGAGCACGCCGGCGGTCGCGACGACGGACACGGCGAGGTCCTCGTAGGCGGCCTGGGCGAGCGTCGCGCATTGCATGTTGGCGGCAGTCGCCATGAGCGCGGTCGATTCCGGCGGCAGCTCGCCGGCGGCACAGGCGTGACGATGATAGGCCTGGTGTCCCGACGCCAGGTTGTCCCTGACGACATGGGCGACACCCTCGCAGCTCTGGTGATTGGCGATGTGGGTCAGGTCCTCGCGCAGCCCGCCGTTGAGGCGGCAGGTACTGAGGACCCGATGCGGGCGCTTGAAGATCGCGGAGAGATAACGTCCTTCACGACTGAGCGCATAGCGGTCCGTGTCTTCGAGCAGCATGGGATCGTCGGCTAGTCCGTCGCCGCGCCCGAGGGACGGGCCGGGCGAAAACGGCGGGGAAAGGCGGCATCATACAGCTTGGACGGCTGGGTCGCCGTTCGCGCGCGCGCGCCCAGCGCCGGGCTGACCAGAATCAAGGCCTGCCGCTCGACCTTGGCCTCCCGGCAGCGTTCGGCGATGTCTTGCAGGGTTCCGCGCAGCACCAGCTCCTCATCGGGCCAGGTCGCCTTGTGGACCACGACCACGGGCGCCCCCGCCTGCCAGCCGGCGGCGATCAGATGGTCGGCGACCGCCTGGATCCGCTCGATCGACAGGAAGATGCAGAGGGTGCACTGGTGTGCCGCCAGTGAGGCGAAGGACTCGCGCTCCGGCATCTGGGTCCGCCCTGAGAGTCGGGTGAAGATGACCGTCTGGGTCACCTCGGGCAGGGTCAGGCACTCCCCCGCCGCGGCGGCCGAGGCCATGGCCGACGAGACGCCGGAGACGATGCCGACCGGGATTCCCGCCTCGTCCAGCGGACGCGCCAGCTCGGCCAGTACGCCGTAGAGGGTCGGGTCGCCCGTCTGCAGCCGCACCACGGTCTCATGGCGCTGCGCGCGCTCCAGCAGCCAGGCTGTCACCTGCTGCAGGTCCATGGACTTGGAGTCCGCGATCTCACAGCCCTCGGGCGCCCACTCGAGCACCGTCTTGGCGACCAAGGAGCCGGTGTAGAGGATGGCGCCCGCCTCGGAGAGCAGCCGGGCACCGCGCACCGTGATGAGATCCGGCGCGCCAGGGCCGGCGCCGACGAACCAGACCTTACCCATGGGGGTGATCGCGCTCGGCCAGGCCTAGGCGGCGGCAGGGCAATAGGATGTCTTGCATGGGATGACTGACCTTGCGTATTGTGCGGCGATAAAGCTGAGTATTCTTCTAAGTCGCGCCCGCCCTTGTCAAACCCAGCATCACGCCCGGCAGCCCGCCAGATCCGCGTCCGCCTCGATGCCTGATGCAAGGCATCTCGACCCAGCCCCCGACGTGCTGGTCATCGGCGGCGGCACGGCGGCGCTCTGCGCGGCCATCGCCGCGCGCCAGGCCGGAGCCTCTGTGCTGATGGTCGAGCAGGCGCCACGGGCACTCAGGGGCGGAAACACCCGTCATTCGCGCAATCTGCGCTTCGCGCACACCGGCGAAACACCCCTGTCGACCGGCCCCTATCCCGCGGACGCCTTCTGGTCCGACCTCGAGCGGGCGACTTCCGGCACCCTGGATGCGGGTCTGGCCCGATTACTGGTCCAGGACTCCCAGGACATCACAGGCTGGCTCGAGGCGGCCGGCGTCCACTTCCAGTCGCACGCGAGCGGCGTGCTCCCCCAGTCGAGCAAGACGGCCTTCCTGCTCGGCGGCGGCAAATCCATGATCAACGCCCTCTACTCCAGGGCCGAGCACCTGGGCGTCAGTGTCGCCTACGAGACGGAATGCGTGGATTTGGCCATCCGCGAGAACCGCCTGGTGGGCGTGACGCTGAAGTCTGGCGATCGTCCGGGCACCCTCCACCCAGGTGCAGCCATCGCCTGCTGCGGGGGAGCCCAGGCAAGTCGCACATGGCTGCGCTCATGCTGGGGCGACGCAGCCGAGGGTTTCGTCAACCGAGGAACACCCTTCGCTGAAGGCGGCGTCTTGAGATCGCTGCTGGATCGGGGGGCCGAGGCCGTGGGCGACCCCAAGCACCTCTATCTGGTCGCGGTCGATGCGCGCTCGCCCGCCGACGACGGTGGGATCGCGACACGGGTGCGCGCCATGCCGGCGGGCATCGTCGTGGATACCGAAGGCCAGCGCAGGCACGACGAGGGCGGCGACACGGCCTCGACCCGCTACGCGGTCTGGGGTCAGCGTCTCGCAGGCTTTCCAGGACAGCTCGGCCACCTGATTCTGGACGCCCGGGGCCTGCGCGAGGCGCCGCCGTCGCTCTACCCGCCGATCACCGCGGACAGCGTCGGCGGGCTCGCCGAGCGCATTGGCATCCATCCCGCTGCGCTCGACGCCACGCTGACCCGCTACAACGCCTCAGTCCGCGCGCCGGATGATCCCTCGGACAGGGCCGGATGGCACAGCCTCGGACTGGATCCCCCCAAGTCCAGGCTCGCCCTGCCCCTCACGGAGGCCCCCTTCGCGGCCTTCCCCATGCGCCCCGGCATCACCTTCAGCTACCATGGGGTCGGCGTCGACACGACGGCCCGCGTGCGGCTGAGCCAAGGCGGAGCAGTTGCGAACCTCTTCGCCGCCGGCATGATCATGGCGCCGAGCATCATCCCGCGCGGCTATGTCTCAGGCCTCGCGCTGACCATCGGGATCGTCTTCGGGCGCCTTGCCGGCCAGGAGGCGGCGCGTCATGTCCGGGGATGAGCGCCAGGCGGAGGCGCGCCGCGTGCTCGGCATCTGCAACGCCTGCGGCTACTGCAACGGCCTTTGCGATCTCTTCGAGGCCGCCAAGCATCGGCCGCGGCTGACGGATACCGACCTCGCCCACCTCGCGAGCCTCTGCCACGGCTGCCGGAGCTGTCTCTACGCCTGCCAATACGCACCGCCGCACGGTTTCGGCGTCAACGTCCCGCGCGCCCTGGCCGAGATGCGCCACCAGAGCTATGCCGACTACGCTTGGCCGCGGCCCCTTGCCGGACTCCTCGCGCACAGCCTCATGGCCACGCTGGCGATCGGGCTCGGCGCCATCGGGCTCCTAGTCGCCCTCGCCCTGCTGAGCACGCCCGCCGAGACCCTCTTCTCAAGACAGACCGGCTCGGGCGCCTTCTACCGCGTGCTGCCTTGGAGCTGGATGGTCGTGCTGGGGCTGCTGCCGCTTGCGTGGTCGGTGTTTTCGATCGGGATCAGCTTGCGCCGATACTGGCGCGCCACCGCGACAGCCGCTGCCCCTGTCACGACAGGCGCCCTATTGGCTGCCTTGCGCGATGTCCTGCTGCTACGCAACCTGAGCGGCGGCGGACCGGGCTGCAACGACCTGGACGAGCGGGCATCGCACAAGCGCCGCTGGCTCCATCAAGTCATGGTGCTGGGGCTCCTGCTGACCTTCGCTGCAACCTGCGTGGCGACCTACTATCATCACGGGCTCGCACTGCAAGCGCCCTACCCGCTGGACAGTGCGCCAGTCGTCCTCGGCACCCTGGGCGGCCTGCTGATGTCCGGCGCAATCGCTGGACTCCTATGGCTGAAGTGGCAGGGAGACCCGGAGCCCACGGCAGCGGTCGCCCGCAACGCGGACCTCGCCGCCCTCATGCTGCTGCTGTCCGTCGCCCTCACCGGCTTGGCGCTGCTGCTCTGGCGTGACACCAGCGCCATGGGCTTGCTCCTCGCGATCCATCTCGGGAGCGTATTGGCGCTTTTCTTGCTGATTCCCTACAGTAAGCTGGTGCACGCCGGCTACCGCTTCATCGCCCTGCTGGTGGAGGCCATGGAGCGCGGGAATCAGCGGGGCCAGTGAGTCAGCCCGCGACTCGCCCCATCTCTCAAGCTGAGTCACAACGACACAGGGGCATGATGAGCGAGCACATCCTCTTTCTGACCGGCCAGCTCGCGGAGCGGCCGCTCAAGCGCATCCTGACCGAGATGGCCCTGCCGGACCGCACCTGGTCGGTGCGGCAGATGGGCGTCAAGGTCGCGGCCCTCATGACCGCCGAGATGATCCAGCGCCGGCTGACGGACACGGAAGGCGCCGACTGGATCATGATCCCGGGGCGCTGCCGTGGCGACCTGGATACCCTGACCCAGCACTTCGGCGTCCCCGTCAGGCGTGGGCCGGAGGAGCTGATGGATCTGCCTCAGTACTTCGGCCTGGAAGGCAAGCCCGCCGACTTAGGCAAGTATGACGTTCGCATCTTCGCCGAGATCGTAGACGCGCCGCGGCTGAGCGTCGACGAAATCCTCGAGCGAGCCGAGCGCTTCGCGGCGGAGGGCGCCGATGTCATCGACCTTGGCTGTCTGCCCGACACGCCCTTCCCGCACCTGGAGCAGTCGATCGAATACCTGAAGGAGGCCGGATACCGCGTCAGCGTGGATTCCATGAGCCCGGAAGATCTGCTGGTCGCCGGACGCGCGGGTGCGGATTTTCTTCTCAGTCTCAACGAGCACAGCCTCTGGGTCGCCGAGGAGGTGGATGCGGTGCCCGTGATCATCCCGCATCCGCAGAACGACCTGGCCTCGCTGGAGCGCGCCATCGCACGCATGGAGGCACTCGGCAAGCCCTATCTCGCCGATCCCATCCTCGACCCCATCCACTTTGGCTTCGCCGATTCCATCGTGCGCTACCACAGCCTGAGACGCAGCCACCCCGAGGTCGAGATCCTCATGGGGGTCGGCAACCTCACCGAGCTGACCGAGGCGGACACGGTCGGCATCAATGCCATCCTCATGGGCCTCATCTCGGAGCTCGGGATCACCAACATCCTCACCACCCAGGTCAGCCCCCACTGCCGCACCGCCATCCGCGAGGCCGATCGAGCACGGCGCGTCATGTACTGGGCACGCCAGGAGAACAGCCTTCCTAAGCAGATCGACGGCGGCCTGACCGGCCTGCATGAGCGCAACCCCTTCCCCTATAGCGAAACCGAGATTCGCGAGCTCGCCAGCGAGATCCGCGACCCCAACTTCCGCATCCAGGTGAGCACCCTGGGTATCCACGTCTACAACCGTGACGGTCTGCATACACACTCTGACCCCTTCGCCCTCTATCCGCACCTCGGGGTCGACGCGGACGGCAGCCATGCCTTCTACCTGGGCGTGGAGCTGGCACGCGCCGAGATCGCCCATCAGCTCGGCAAGCGCTACGTCCAGGACCGCCCGCTCGCCTGGGGCTGCCTCATCGACCGCCCCGAGGAGGACATGAGCCGCTACCAGGCACCGGGCACGACGAAGCGCAAGAAGAAGCCGACCGGGGGCTGAGCACGCTCGCCCCTTGGCCAGGGCACCCCCTTCCCTAGGAGCCTGTCCGGCTTAGGATGAATCGGCTGCGGAACCGGGAGAAGGGTCCCTTTCGCGCCGGTTTTTCGTTACATAGACCCGCTATGCGCCTCAAAACCGGCGCGAAATGGCCTCGCTCTCCCACTTCCTCGCTTCGATCCCCCCAAGTCGGACAGGCTCCTAGCCAGGCTTGGTCGCGCTCGCCAGGACGTAGTCCAGACCGCTGTAGACGCCGCGCGCGTCGAAACGCAGCGCGAAGCGCGCCGCCAGTCTGGCGACCGGGTGCAGACGTCGCACGGTCTGCGGATGCTGCTGGAGATAGGCGTGCAGCGGCGCATAGACCTGGTCGCGGATCGACTCGACGCGGATCTCCTCGAAGCCGCGCAACGCCAACAGGGAGTGATAGGTCGGCCGGGTGTAGGCGTTCGCCTCAGGGATCGCGAACTTGCTCGCCACCATCCACCAGGACAGGCGCTGCCTCAGACGCGCCCAGCCGCCGCTGACCCTGGGCATCGGCAGGATATCCGCTGTGACGAGGCGGCCACCGGGACGCAGCACCCGCCAGGCCTCGCGGAAGAAGGCCTCGCGGGTGTCGAAGTGAAAGGCGCACTCGACCGCGACCACCTTGTCGACGGAGGCATCCGGAATCGGCATCTGGGTCGCGGAGCCCTGGCGCAGATCGATCCGATCGGCGAGCCCCGCCTTCTCGATGCGCTGGCGCGCAACCGTCACCTGCGAGGCCGTCACATTCAGGCCGATGATGTGCTCAGGGCCAGACTCACGCGCCCAAAGGAGGTCTTGGTCGCCGAAGCCGTAGCCGACGTCCAGAACCCGATCGCCTGGCCCCATGCCCGCCCTGTCCGCCACCAGCATCGCCAGGGCATCGCAGGCGCTGTCCAGGTTCGTCGCATCCGGCCAGTAGCCCAGGTTGAGATAGAGCCCCTGCTCCGTGGGCGAGCCCGTCGACAAGAGGTCGTAGACTCCGACCACGCCCAGGCGCTGAAAGGGATTGACGACCCAGTTGAGATAGCCCAGTGCGGTCGTTAGCCGGCCGGGTGATGCTTGAGTGGAAGTGGTCACGAGACGCGCTGGCCTGCTTGGCTGAAGATTCCTTTCCAATTGAGGCGAGCGCTCCGGGCCTCAACCTTGTCCGAGCAGCGCAAGCCCGAGCCGAATGATGTCCTTTGGGCTCGGCCCGTATAAGATAGGCGCGCGGTCCAGCACGGACCCAGACTTTCCGAATCCGTCCATCCCAGCATTGAGAGCGAGGTGACGATCTTGGCCACCACCAACCGCTATACCTTCCTGCAACGCCTGCTCCACTGGCTGATTGCCCTTCTGGTCTTCGGCCTACTCATGGCCGGCCTGGGCTTTTGGGCCCTCGGTTACGAGGGCCTCAAGGGCCTGCTTGGCGACGAAGGCGTCAACACCGTCTACATGCTCCACAAGAGCTTCGGCATCCTGGTGCTCTTGCTGACCATCTTGCGCCTGGTGCTGCGCTTCCGCACACCGCCACCCGCCTACGACCCGCCGCTCGGCCTGATCGAGCGCCTGGTCGGCGGCGGCATCCACCTGCTGCTCTATGTCTTCCTGATCGGTCTGCCGATCGGCGGCTGGATCGCGACCGCCGCCTCAGGCTATCCGATTCAGTTCTTCGGCATGACGCTGCCGGGCATCATCGGCGAGAACAAGGAGCTCGGCGAAATGATGTTCACCTATCACGGAATCGGCGGACTGATCGTCGCGGTCCTGCTGCTGATCCACATCGCGGCCGGCCTCAAGCACTGGAAGCTCAAGGACGGCATCATGACGCGCATCAGCCTTCCCTAGGGCCCAGCCGCGGGGCCCCCCCCCGGGGGCGCGGCCCCCCCCCGTGGCCGCCGCCCGCGGCGCGCGGGGGGGGCGCCCCCACGGCGACATCTCGAGCTCATTAGCCCCTGCGGCTCAATCGTCGCTCGGCCG
>NZ_JAAIJQ010000098.1 GCF_010820565.1 Thiorhodococcus minor
GGCATGCCCGCATCCGCGCGGTCGGCGGCGTCGTGCCAGGATCGGATTAGTCCAACAGACATTTATCCATCGGGCGCGCCAGCGTCGGAGCGAGACCACGCTCACAGCCATGCGCCCGATGGATAAATGCTTAATTGTTATACGCAAAAGGATTGAGATGGCGTTTCCTGTTGAAGAGAAATACATCGAGAAAGCAGAAGGTGAACTTGGAGCGAAGTTCCCAGATTCTTTTCGTCAGAAGATGATGAGACTGAATGGTGGTGGTGTCGAAGTGGGTGAGGACTACTTCGAGATACACCCGTTTTATGACACCTCAGACAAAAAAAGAATTAAAAGAACATGCAATAGCATTGTTCACGAGACGCAGATGGCAAGAAATCATTACCGATTGCCTGAAAATCTAATTGTTATCGGTAACAATGGCGGTGGTGATGTCCTTGTTTATAAAGTCGATGGCAACGGATTCATAGAACCTACTGTCTATTGGTTTGACCATGAAACTGAAGAGTTAGTGTTTGCAGCAAACGAATTTAGTGAATTAAAGGAAAGCGTATAACCATGCCATCAAATCCGACGCTCGTACCTCGCGCGGCTTATGGCAAACGTTGAACTAATCCGCTCCGCGGGGCTTTGCGGACGCTCGTCACTCGCCCGCGCCTGACAGCGCTTCCACGCCTCGTCGTCCACACTCGCCATGACCCAATCGGGGTCGTTGACAGAGGACCGGACGATGACAGCGTTGCGTCAACGCATGATCGTGGCCATGCAGATGCATGGTTTCTCCCCGCGCACCCATGAGAGCTATCTCGCCGCCGTGCGGGATCTGGCGAAGTTCACCCACCGCGCGCCCGATTGCCTTGCGCCGGAGGACTTGCGCGCGTACTTCGAGCACCTCGTGCGCGCGCGTGCGCTGGCTCCGGCCAGCGTGCGGCTGTTCTACAACGGCATCCGCTTCTTCTATTTGGAGGTCCTCGACTGGCCGACGGTCGACCTGGAGGTCACCCTCCCGAAGCGCCCGCAGCGCATCCCGGAGCTGCTCACGCGCGAAGAGGTCGCGGCCATCCTGCGGGCCTGTCCCGATGCCCGTCATCGCATGATGCTCACGCTGTGCTACGGCGGTGGGCTGCGCCTGAGCGAGGTGCTGGCGGTGCGGGTGGCGGACCTCGACGGGGAGCGCAAGCTCTTGCGCGTGGAACAGGGCAAGGGCGCCAAGGATCGTCTCGTCCCCTTATCCCCCACGCTGCTGGAGCAACTGCGCACCTATTGGCGCGCCTAGCCCGAGTGCGTGGCTGTTTGCCGGAACGTCCGGGGCGCCGCTCTCACCGACCACGCTGCAGAAGGCGTTCACGCAGGCCAAGCAGCGCGCCGGGGTGCACAAGGTCGGCGGCATCCATGGGCTGCGCCACGCCTATGCGACCCATCAGTTGGCGGCGGGGCTGCCGGTGCAGCGACCGCTTATTCTGGCTGACACCGATCCGTCTTTCGAAAGGGCCCAAAAACGCCCCAGATCGCGGCCAGGGCCGCGCTGATCAATGCCAAGCCCAGTAGCAGCGACCCGGTGCGTTGTTGATCGCCGATGAGATAGTTGCTGCACAGCTGCACTGGACTGATCAGATAGATCCAGCCCAAACGCACGAGAATGGCCCAACCTTCCATGAGCATGACGCCACGCCCCACCGGGCCCAGTTGCCGCCAGCTCCAGGTCAGGGTCGCGCCCAGGAGCACCGGTACTGTGAGGACCTTGAGGAGCCGAACACTCGGATCGAAGGTGGCAAGATCCAAGTTGAGCGGGAGCATCCAGTAGATCAGCCAACCGCTCCCCAGCACCAGGGCGACTCCTCCGCTCGGATCCGCACGTTCCAGCCACGCCTGCAATCGCTCGGAGCGAGAGACCCAGTAACCGCCGCAGAAGGCCAGCAGCGGCATCTGCACCAAGAGGTGTGCTTGCATGGACGCTTCGAAGAGTCTCGCCGTGACGGGAATCAGCCCGGCGACACAGAACGCCAAGGTGAGTGCGAGCGGCCACTGCCGCCACCGTTCAGCCGGCATCCGTGAGCAAGCCTTCGAGCGCGGGATCGGTCCAAGCGCTGATGCGGACCAAGCGGCCGTCACGAATCCAATGGAGCGAGTCGCTGTGCGCGAAACCGCCGGTGCGGTCGGGGATGACGCGCAATCCGGTCTCGCTGATCAGGGTGCTCAGGGTTTGCTCGTCGGCCGGGCGCGCGATGGTCCAGGACGTGCGCGCGCCGCCGAAGCGGCTCCGGTATTCGGCGAGACGCTCGGGCGTATCGTGCGCCGGGTCGATGCTGACGGACAGCAGGCGAACCCGCTTCGAGCCGGTGGCCTCCATGGCGCGTTGGAGCTGACGGTAACGCACCCCGAGTGCTCCGCAGACCGAGGTACAACGGGTGAAGATGAAACTGACCAGCAGGACCTGTTCGCCCCAGTCCGAAAGCCGGACGACCTTGCCTTGGTCGTCCTGCAACCGCCAATCGGATACCGGCGGTCGTTGGCGGACGACCTGGGACTGGCGCCAGGTTTCATAGGTGAACGCGGAGAAGCCGGCGGTCCGTTGCCAGAGCAGCCCGCCCACCAGACACAGGGCCAGCGCCATCGAGAGTGCGGTGCGCGAACTCATCCGCTTTCGCTGATACTGGCCAAGCGCGCGCGCGGTAGCTTCAGGAGAATCGGCACGGCGATCATCAGCGTGCCGACCAAAACGATGCCCCCTGACAGGGCACCGACGTCGCCGAGCCACTGCCAGCTCTCCTCATGCACGGCGAAGCGGCGCGGCACCGAGAGCGCCCCCGACACCAGAAAACTCAGACAGAGCAGTGTTGCGCCAACCGCATAGACCATTGCGCCGACACGCCCAGTGCGTCCCTGCTGACCGTTGGCGCTCAAATAGCTCGCGAATCCGAGCACCATCGGCAAGAGACCGAGCAGCAGATAGAAATGGAAATGGCCCGGCACCCAGAGGGTGTTGTGCATCACCAGGTTGACGTTGATCATGCCATCGATCACCGCCGGAACGATTCCCACCGCCCAGCCGAACAGCGACAGCACCAGCAGACTGGATGCGGCGTCCCAACGAATGCCCGAGCGGTAGACGAGCATCAGCCCGCTGAAGGCGGTGACCACCAAGACGGGAATGCCGCTGGTATAGGACAGGATCTGTCCCATGATCGCCATCCAGGACGGCATGGCGAAGTCCATCAGCAGATGATGGGGGTAGACCGCCAGCACCATGAGCGTCACGGCGAGCCAGGCTGCGAGAAAGGGCCGAGAGACGGTCCATGGACGTCGGGCGTAGAGGGGCAGGATCTCGTAGACCGCGATCACGGCCGAATAGATGGTGGCGTTGATGAAGACATGGCCGAAGAAGTAGATGAGGTTCTTCATCAGCAGTGCGTCGGGGGCGAGCGGCGGGTAGATCAGATGCAGGATCGTCATGATCAGAACGATCGCACCGGCGGCAATGCCGGCGACATTGACGATGAGCACCATGGCGCTGGCGACCACCGCCGGTGGGTGCGTTGGGTCGATCGGTTCCCGGCCAAACAGCATCGGCAACCCCAAGGCACGGGCAATGCTGCCGTAGCGACGCACAATGGCGATACCCATGTCGAGATAGACCAAGAGGAAGGCGACCCCCAGCAGTAAGAGGCCCCCGACGAAGGTCAGTGCCGCACCCTTGCTCCAGAGTCCGAGCGAGGTGGCCGGCAGCGGATACAGAAAGGTCCACCCGGCCGCGAATTTGCCGATCAGGATGGAGCCGACGATCATGACGACGGCGACCAGCGACAAGACCAGCGTCCCCAGGAAGATCTTCTGATTCAGCCGTACGTACTTGCTCAGGAAGTACCAATTGACGGCGAGTGCGGCCAATCCGGCCGTGCCCACCATCCCCGCACCGTGCAAGGTCATCAACTGATAGAAGACTTCGGGGCCGATGGAGATTGTCGTGGCGCCCTGTGCCGCCCGCATGAGTGCGCCGACCAGCATCAGCCCGGCGAAGACGAGCAGACCGATGCCGAGGTAGAGTTTGACCACAGGCGTGCGCTGCGTGTCGGGGGTCGCGTATTCCAGTTCCGATGCTGTCATTTCAACGCCTCTCCTTCACATCGATTTCGGCGACCATGGTATGGTGTGCTAGACCGCAATACTCGAGACAGAGCACGCGATATTTGCCGGCGCGCTCGAAAGTGACGTCGAGATCGTTGTAATAGCCCGGCATCGCCTGGGTTTGCGCGATGATCTGGTCGTCGGGCCCGTAGATCGCGAAGCCGTGATTCACGTCGAGCGAGGTCACGCGAAACCTGACAGGTTCCCCGGCCTCCACGCTGCTCGAAGCGAGCTCCCAAGACCATTGCCGACCGATCGCCTGGATGATTCTTGGCGATTCGACGCTCGATGCCTGCAGCGGAAAGGGGACGAGTGACCAAGCGCTCACCACCACCCCGGCGGCGCACAGGCCAATCATCCACCAGCGCCGGATGAAGTAGCCCCGTTTCGCGATCCCACCATAGTCCTCGTCGCGCGGTCCCGAATTCAGAACGACGAAGACGAATGCCGCGGCAACGAACGCCATGCCGAGGAGCGTCACCAAGAGGATACTGATTTGCATCGTTATGGTCTGTCCGATGAGTTGTTGATGGGACGAGCGGCTACGTCTAGATGCCGGCCTATGCGGGTCAGATCATACGACCGCTCTTATCGATGCACGCTGCATAGGCATTGATGAATGGGCCCGCTGCATCACTGAAAAGCACGATCGATGCCATGTGCTCATCAGCGCAACGGATCGCTCGCCGACGGCCGGTGACGCATTGGAGGCAAGCCGCCAGAGTCGTTTCTTTAGAATCTTAAACATGGTGAGGCAGAAGCGCATCGCCGCGGTGCCGCCTCGAACGCCGAGACAAAATGGCCGCGAAATGAGTTGGCCAATGGAACAAAATGTCGCGCCTACGTGCCCACTGTCTCGGTGGCATTGCCGTGGAACGATCGCGGGCCTGGATAACCGATCGGCCTGAATCAAGCGATCAGCTTCCAGCAATCCGCTCCTCCGACTCAACGGGTTTCCTTGCTCGAGCCCCATGCCCGCCGGGCCGCGCGGATCTCCAGCCGGCCGGTCCATATCCTGCGCGAGCTGGTGGACCTGAACGCCTTATCCCGGTCCACCAGACGCTTGCGACAGCGGGCTGCACCGCGTGACTCGCCGGGGTTCCCGTCTTTCCGCTTAGCCCTCCGCCGGGTTCGATCACAGTCTGGCGCATAATTTGCTGACCAGGCTATGAGCAGTGATGTGGTGACGCCCAAGCCAAAACGGTTTCCCAGACCTTGTTGGTTGATCTTTGTCCTTAAATTAGTATCAAAAACAAAATGATGAGCGCGGATTCGCAAAATGTGCGCGAACTCCTCCGACAGGTGGGCGACCTCGGCTTCTCGCGCGACATTGTCGCGTCCGGTGTAATGGAAGCTGCGGTCGATTTCTTCCGGCAGGGCGGATCCGCCTTTTTCGTCTGGGGCGCCTTCGGTGTCACATTCCTGCCGATGCTGGCCGAAGTGGCGCAGTGACGCCAACACCGCCGAGGCATTTTGTCCCGCGTTGGTCGATCGGTGCGACTGCGCAGTCCAGGCGACACATCGCCGGCAGGGGCAAATCCCAGCGTCGAGCCCGAGACCGCGCCATTGGCAGAGCCCCGAGGTGAACAGACATGAAAGCAAGACAAAAACGCATGGTTTTCGTCGGCGCCGGGATCGCCGCATCCTCGGCGCTCAGCGCACTGCAGAGCAACATCGCCTATGTTTCAGTCCGGCCCAGGTGATGGCCAACGAGCATCCGACCGGCGCGGTTTTTCGCATCGGCGGATTGGTGGTCGAGGACTCGTTGAAGCGTCAGGAAGACGGCCTAACGGTCCGCTTCGATGTGACCGATAACGCCGCCGTCGTGTCGGTCAGCGACACCGGTATTCTGCCCGACCTGTTCGGCAAGGGTCAGGGCGCCGTTGCCAAGGGTCGGATCGGCGAAGACGGCATCTTCTACGCCGACGAGGTGCTGGCCAAGCATGACGACTCCTACATGCCGCCGGAGGTCGCCGACACCCCGAAGACCGCCCATGTCGAGGGAGCAACGGAGTCGGCTGCCCAAACCCAGGAAGCTGGAGGCGTTGCCCAATGATCCCGGAGCTCGGCCATGTCGCACTGATCCTCGCGCTCGTCGTCGCCGTCGTACAGGCTTCCTTCCCGTTGGCCGGCTCGCTCGCCGGCAACGGGGCCAGTACCGGAACCGGGAATCGCCCCTGGATGACCATGGCGCGTCCACTGGCGTACGGGCAATTCACGTTTTTGATCATCGCCTTCGCCTGCTTGGTACAGGCGTTTCTGACCAGCGACTTCTCGGTGCTGTATGTCGGCCAGCACTCGAATACGCTACTCCCTGATATCTACAAGGTTTCAGCTGTTTGGGGCGGCCATGAAGGGTCGCTATTGCTTTGGGTGTTGTTCATGGCAGCCTGGGGTGCGGCGGTCGCCGCCTTCAGCAAGAATCTGCCTCTGGCAGTGGTGGCGCGGGTGATCTCGGTGCAGGGAATGATCGCGATCGGCTTCCTGCTCTTCATGCTGTTCACCTCCAATCCGTTCGAGCGCCATTTCCCGGCACCGGCGGAGGGTCGTGACCTGAACCCACTGCTCCAGGACTTCGGTCTCGCCATCCACCCGCCGATGCTCTACATGGGCTACGTCGGTTTCTCGGTGGCCTTCGCCTTCGCCATCGCAGCGCTGATCGGCGGGCGGCTCGACGCCGCCTGGGCACGCTGGTCACGCCCCTGGACCACGGTGGCCTGGGTGTTTCTGACCATCGGAATCGCGCTCGGCTCCTGGTGGGCGTACTACGAGCTCGGCTGGGGCGGCTGGTGGTTCTGGGACCCGGTCGAGAATGCATCGCTGATGCCCTGGCTCGTCGGCACCGCGTTGATTCACTCGCTGGCGGTCACCGAAAAGCGCGGGGCCTTCAAGAGTTGGACAGTACTGCTAGCCATCTTCGCGTTCTCCCTCAGCCTGCTCGGCACCTTCCTCGTGCGCTCTGGCGTACTGACCTCGGTCCATGCCTTTGCCACTGATCCGGAGCGCGGACTCTTCATCCTGATCTTTCTGTGCATCGTCACCGGCGGCTCCCTGGCACTCTATGCCTGGCGTGCGCCGGAGGTATCCGAGGGCGGGCGCTTCGATCTGGTTTCGCGAGAGAGCGCGTTGCTCGGCAACAATCTGCTGTTCCTCGCCTTCACCGTCCTGGTGCTGTTCGGCACCCTGGCGCCGCTGATCTACGAGGCCTTCGACTGGGGCAAGATCTCAGTCGGATTCCCCTGGTTCAATAAAATGTTTTTGGCATTGGCGCCTTTCCTGGCAATCCTGCTCGGCATCGGGCCGGCGGCTCGCTGGAAGCACGACGAGCCCGGCCGACTGATCAAGACGCTGTGGATCGCCTTCGCGCTCAGCGCGTTGGTGCTGGCGATTTCGTCGCTGCCCATGTTCAGCGGCGGCCATTTCTGGGTGCCCATAGGTGTCGCGCTGGGAGCCTGGTTGCTGTTCTCGCATGCCAGCATTGTCCGCGATCGGCTCAAGAACAAACGCGGCTTCGACGGCTGGATTGCTGATCTGCGCGGCAACGGACGTAGCTTCTACGGCATGGTGACCGCCCACATGGGCGTCGCCCTGTTCATCGTCGGCGTGACCATGGTGTCCAATTTCCAGGTTGAGGAAGACGTACGTCTGTCACCAGGGGACAGCCACGAACTGGCCGGCTACCGGTTCGAATTCCTTGGTGCCGAGAAGGCCCCCGGACCGAATTACATGGCCGACCGAGGCCACTTCAAGGTCTATGATGGCGACAAGCAGATCACCGAGCTCTATCCGGAGAAGCGGTCCTATCTGGGCGGCGGCATGCCAATGACCGAGGCCGCCATTGATGCCGGTTTGTTCCGCGACATCTATATCTCCCTCGGCGAGCCTGTGGGAGACGGTGACTGGGCGCTGCGTCTGTACTACAAACCCTATGTCCGCTGGATCTGGCTTGGCGCGATACTGATGGCCCTTGGCGGCACCCTTGCCGTCAGCGACCCACGCTATCGCACCGCCCGCTCTCGCGCCGCGGCGGCGGTCGGCGGTGCAACGGCGAGGGCCTGAGCAATGGGCGCAGCATCGACGGCATCCTCCACCCCGGCCTCGCACCGCGTCTTGGTCGCGCTCGTGCCCCTGGCACTCTTTATTGCGCTGGTCGCCCTGCTGGCCTTTGGGCTCGGCAACGACCCGCGTAAGGTACCCTCACCACTGGTGGGTAAGCCGGTGCCGGTGTTCAGTCTGCCAGAGCTGACAGACCCCGGCCGCAGCGTCAGTGACACCGACCTAAAGGGCACCATCTCGCTGGTCAATGTCTGGGCCTCCTGGTGCGGTTCGTGTCGCGCCGAACACCAGGCACTCATGGCCCTGTCCGAGATCCCGGACTTCCAGGTCGTCGGACTGAACTGGAAGGACGACGCCGAGAACGCAACCCAGGTGCTGCGTCTGACCGGCAATCCCTATGACATGAACGGCTACGACCCCGACAATAGCGTCGGCATCCACTGGGGCGTCTATGGCGCGCCCGAGACCTTTGTCGTCGACAGGAAAGGCATCATCCGATACAAACACATCGGCCCGATTGACCGCACCGTTTGGGAAGAGACATTGCAGCCACTGGTAGCCGAATTGCAGGCCGAGGGCTGAGGGCGTACTCGATGCACAGGCCCCTTGGTAAAACGGGTGTTGAACGAATCCTTGACGGTCGATACTCACAGGTAGGCCGGGGTGAGGCGCAGCCTCGCGTCTGCACTGCCGCCACTGCCGGGGCTTGCAACCTGACCCCAGTCCGAGATCCCCTTGCGTCCTTCATTGTCGAAACCTTCCCTTTGGGCCATCAATATCGATGAAAAGCGCACGTACGAGATCGGCATGCCAGCACTGATCAAGTCCTTCCTATTGTCAATCCTGCTCCTGACCAGCGTGGCCGTCGATGCCTTCACGCTCGAGGAGCTCACCTTCGACAGTCCCGAGCAGCAGACGGAGTTTCGCGAACTGATCAGCGAGCTGCGGTGCCTGGTCTGCCAGAACGAGTCCCTTGCCGGATCCAAAGCCGAGCTGGCCCAAGACCTGCGCAACGAAGTCTATAAGATGATGCGCGCCGGCCAGTCACAAGACGAGATACTCGACTTCTTGATAGCACGCTACGGCGACTTCGTCCTCTACGACCCACCCCTGAAACCCTCCACGTACATCCTCTGGTTCGGGCCATTCGTGCTGATCGGTATCGGTGCGGTGTTCATGGTCCGCGCACTGCTGCGTAAGCAGTCCGCGCCAGACGCCGAACTGAGCGACGACGACCGCCTCCGACTGAAGGACATGCTCGCCGATCGCGACGGCAAGACGGACCAATCATCATGACCATCTTTTGGATTCTCGTTGCCGGCCTCACCGGCCTGGCCCTGCTGTTCGTGCTCGCGCCGCTGCTGAGCAGCACCGCCGAGGCGGATCGGGACGACGACGTCGACCTCGATAAGGTCAACCTGGGCCTGTTCAAGCAGCAACTCGCTGAGCTCGACGCCGATCTGTCCGCGGGTAAACTGGATCGCAACCAATACGACTCGGCACGGCAGGATCTTGAGCGGGAAGTACTGAACAACCTGGATACAAAGAACCCGCGACAGCGCAGCGGCTTCTCACTGCCAAGCACAGGGCTGACAGCACTTGCGCTGGTCGTGGCCGTGCCCGCCTCCACGCTGGCGCTCTATCTGGCGCTGGGCAGCCAGGACATGATCCCGCCGATGGGTGCTGCCGGGCAGGTCGCGGCAGCACAGGACCACAACGGCGCAGCGGACGGAATGCCATCGCTGGACGTTCTGGTCATCCAACTCGAGGAGCGCCTGCAGCAGACGCCGGACGACGCCGAAGGCTGGATCACGCTCGGACGCACCTATCTTGCGATGCAAGACGCCGAGAAGGCCGAGACCGCATTGGCCAGGGCCTACGAATTGATGCCGAAGGACTTGCAGGTACTTCTGGCATACGCTGAGGCGCTGGCCGCCAACAACGACAATAGACTGGAGGGTCGGCCGTCGGCGCTGATTGCCGAGGCGTTGGAACTGGACCCGGAAGACGTCATGGCGCGCTGGCTGTCCGGAATGGCGGCATTTCAACGTGGTCAATTCACCGCGGCGGCGGTTTCCTGGAAACGGGTCTTGAGCAAGACCGACCCCGATAGCGAGGACGCCGCCGAATTGCGGCGGCTAATCGACAACGCCGAGCAGCGTGCCGGCGTGCCGTCCGCGGCTCGGCTGGCGGCGAAGGATGGTGCCGGAGAAGTGGGACATGCGGGTGACGCGCGGGCGTCCAACGGTAATGAGGAGCGCCCGGCCGAATCCAAACCCGCGACCCAGGCGGATGCGGGAGCCCCCGCGATCGAGGTCGACGTCTCACTCGCCCCCGCACTGTTGAATCGCACGCCGCCAGATACCACGGTCTTCGTCTACGCCAAGGCCGCGGCAGGTCCACCGATGCCTTTGGCCGTGCGGCGTATCCGGGTCGCGGACCTACCCACGACCCTCCGCCTCGATGACAGCATGGCGATGATGCCGACCATGAAACTGTCCAGCTTCCCACAGGTCATCGTCGGCGCCCGTGTCTCAACCAGCGGCCAGGCCATGCCCCAGCCCGGCGATCTGGAGGGCGAAACCGGCCCCATCCCGAGCAGCGGCTCCACACAGGTGGCGGTCTCGATCGACCGGGTACGGCCTTGACAGGCTGACGGGTACCGCAGATTCAGGCGCGCCCAGTCGCGAGGCACTAGAGTTCTTCCAGGTGCGCGGGCGGCGGCGCGTTTGAGTCGACGCGACAAACGACAGGGCAGGGTGCGGCGTTGTGCGGTAGGCGTTTACAACTACCGCTGGTAGCTGGTAGCTGGTAGCTGGTAGCTGGTAGCCAAGGCCGAAGGGGGCGTTGCGCTGACGGACGGGACGCGGGTGTGGGAGCGCGAGTTATAGATGCTCAGGCGGCAAGGCGCTCCTCCAGGCGCATATCCAGAACCGCGCACACCAGCGACACTGGCCATATGATTCATTCCGGCACGGCCGTCGCGAGGGAGACGCGCGTTTTGCGCGCGATCCTGTTCTGCCTTGCCGTGTTGGCGCAGCTGATGCTGCCTGTGGTGATGATGCGCGCCGAGGCGATCGCCGGCACCCTGTGCTTGACGAGCGGCGGCAGTGCGGGTTCCGGTCCGTCGAATTTTCACGAGCACGGCAAGCAGTGCGCGCATTGCCGACTGCACGATTGATCGCCGCTTGCGCCGCCCGCGGTTAGTGCGGTCACGGTCGAACGCGTAGGTTTCCGACCCTTTGCCGCAGGTGAAACGGCTGTGCCTCGCCTTCCAGCGTTTCGCGCACAACCGCCGCCGACGGGGCCGCCCGCGGGCTGACCGGTTTGCTTCTTCTTTTGCGATGCCGATTTATTTTAGTGTCCGGGCGGACGCAGGGACGTGTGGCAAGTTGGCGCATTCGGGCACAGCCCGACACCAGTAGGAAACTCGGAGAATGATATGAGCGGTTTACTGCGCGCAAAGTATGTTGCTGTCTTTTCCGCGATTGCAGTCCTTGCGGCCACGGCGTGTTCGCCGTCGGACGGCAAGGCGTCCGGCCAAGTCAAGATTGTCGACGCCTGGACGATGGCGACTCCCCCCGGCGCCAATGTCGGCGCGGGCTACATGCGGATCTTGAACGAGGGCTCCGCGTCGGTCCGCCTCGTCGGCGGCGAGACGCCGACGTCGGCGACGGTCGAGATTCATAGGATGTCGATGGACAATGGCGTCATGCGGATGCAGCCGGCAAACGAAGGTCTCGAGATTGCGGCCGGCGCCAGCGTCGAGCTGAAGCCCGGCGGGTATCATTTGATGCTGATCGGACTGAAAGCGCCGTTTGCGGAAGGCGCAAGCGTGCCGCTGACGCTGGTGTTCGAGGGCGACTTGCGCGTCAAGACGACGCTTGCCGTTCGCGCGATGGGAGGAGGCGGGCATGAACAGCAGTGAGTTGTTGAGAATCGTTCGCTACGGGGCGATCACGCTTGTCGCGGTCCTGGTCTTCGCGTCGCTCGCCGTGAGCCTGGGCTTCTTTCAAAGCGGGCCTGTCCCCGGCGCGTCGCCGGCCTTGGGGGCGCGCCTGATCGCGCCGTTCAAGCTGGTCGACCAGGACGGGCAGGCGGTGAGCGAGGCCGACGTGTTGGGCCGTCCGGCGGCCGTCTTCTTCGGCTTCACCCATTGCCCTGAGGTCTGTCCCACGACCTTGGCGTCGTTGACTGCGACGCTGCGGCGGATGGGGTCCGCCGCCAACAAGCTGGGCGTCTTCTTCGTCAGCGTAGATCCGGAGCGCGACACGTCGGACGAACTCGAATCGTATCTTTCCGCATTCGATCCGCGCATTCGCGGCCTGACCGGAACGCCTGACCAGATCGCCGCGTTCGCGAAACCCCTCGGCGTTTACTACGCGCGAACGAAGGTCGAAGGCGGCGGTTATACGGTCGAGCACACGGCGACGATGTTTCTGCTCGACGCCCAAGGACGTTTCGTCGGATCGATCGCATACGGCGAGGCGCAGGATGCGGCGCTGGCGAAGCTCGGAAATCTGGCCAGGACGCCGACGAGTTAGCCCGCGGCTTGCAGCCGCTGCGCGCCATGGAGAGCGAAGCGAAGGCGCGTAGTCCCCGATAGGCGTCGGCGCGGGCGTATGGCCGGAGTGGCGAAGGGGTCGCCGTGGACCGCAGGTCCACGAGATCCCGTAGCCGCGTAGGCCATATGCAAGCGCATCCGACACGCCGTCAAGCCATTTGAGGGAGTGGTGCGAAGCCGGCCTCGAGCGTGCGAGAGGTCGGCGTAGCGCCACGGACGCAGGGCGAATCGGGGCAAGAAGGCTGTCGCCGAGCGCAGTCATTTTGGGACAGGGATGTCCCAAAATGTATCACGAGCACGGCGACACTCCGGTCGACGGGCGTCTCGGACGCTTCGGGAGGCTGGCCGCTGTCGTGGATGTCGGCGGAGTGTTCGAGATATTTGGGCGACCCCAAGGGACCCATGAGCTCGCCGCGCAGCATTTCGGAGAAGCCGAGGATCGCATTCAGCGGCGTGCGTAGCTCGTCGCTCATGACAGGCAAGAATTCGCTTTTGGCGCGGTTAGCGGCTTCGGCTTCGTCGAGCAGGACCTTCATCACGTGGTTCTTTTTCTCAACAACGTCCCGTTCCGCGATGGAGCGCAAGAGAACGATCAGTCAGATCGGATCGCCGCCCGATGAGGCTGTACACCAGATTTGACATTAACTCGGCGTCTTTTGCGCACGCTGCAGATGCTGCCGGCGTGTGAGGAGCCGCTCGATCAGGGGCTCGCAAGGTGGCCGGGTTCTCGCTGCATGCCGGCGTCACAGCGCGCGCGGATGAGCGCAAGAAGCTTGAGCGGCTGTGCCGCTGCATCAGCCGTCCGGCGGTTGCCGAGGAGCGCCTGTCGCGCACGGCGAACGGCAACATCCGCTACCAGCTTAAGACCCCGTATCGCGACGGCACCACCCACGTCATCTTAGAGCCGTTGGACTTCATCGCGCGGCTGGCGGCCCTGGTGCCGAAGCTGAGAGTAAACCTGACCCGTTTTCGCGGGGTCTTTGCGCCGAACAGCCACGACCGCGCGCGAGTGACACCGGCTAAGCGGGGGCCGGGGTGGTCAGCCTGATACGAGGCAGGCTCCACAGGAGCCGACACCCGCCGAACCGCGCCTCGATGACGTGGGCGCAACGCCTGACACAGTTCTTCGGCATTGAGATCGAGACCTGTCCGGCCTGCGGCGGGGGCTGTTCGACGAGACGGGGTGACCCTATGATGACCTCGTTCGGACTGTGGCGTTAGCGGCACGGCAAGGGTGGAGGCTGGCCGGGTGGCAGGTGCGCAGGAAAAAATCGCGTCAGCGGAGCGGTGGTTGGGCGGGTTCAGGGCCGAAACTGCCGCGCCAAGTCACTTTTCGGATCGGATCGACGACTGACCGGAGGCTCCGAATGGCGCTCGGGTCGGATCGACGACTGACCGGAGGCTCCGAAGGGCGCAAACAGGAACTGCCAACAGGCAAGAAGGCGGTTATGCTTCCTATACACATACGTGACTCGAAGCTCTGCTTGCCTTCACCACAAAGCTGATCCACGATCACGGCAGCCTGGCGATTGATACACTCGACCAATGAAAACACCTGCCCCTTGTGTTCAGCACAATCACCGACAGCGTAGATGTCCGGGTCGCTGGTACGCATGGTGTCATCGACATTGATCCCCTTGCCAACATCAAGGCCCGCTCGGGCCGCAAGATCAACGTTGGGCTTCAGGCCGATCGCCGAGATCACGACGTCGCGCTCCATGGTGCGCCCATCCTCGAACCGGATCTGCAACCCACCGTCTCCTTTGGCGACATCGTTCATCGTGGTGCCGAGCAAGAACTCGATCCCGTTCTGCACGTGTCGATCGTGAACGTAGGTGGAAACACCCTCGGATACCACGGACGACAGCAAATATGGGGCTCTATCGTTGATCGCGACCTCATGCCCGGCACGAGCAAGGTGATTGGCCAATTCACATCCGATCAAGCCGGCACCCAGAATCAGTACCCGCTTGCGACCGCTGTTGAGCAATTCCGTCAGTGACTCATACTGATCCAGGTCATTCAGCTGATGGATATGCCGCTGGATACGACGAACGTAGAGACGGAGCGGCACCGCGCCCGTCGCAAGCACCAACTTGGCGTACTCGACCCTGCCGTACTCGACCTTTCCTTTGTTGGTTAACAAACGTTTTTTCTTACGATCGAGACCAAGCACCTGGGTACGCGCACGCAAGTCCACGTCCAGCAACTGCGCGCGATCCGGCCCTTTGGCAATGATCAGATCCGCACGTGACTTGCTGGTAACGGACTCGGACAGGTGCGGCTTGTAGTAGTAGTCGCCATCATCTTTCGTGACGATGGTGATCGGGCCTTTGGCACCATTTTGGCGCAGTTGCTCGGCGATGTACCAACCGCTGATCCCAGCGCCAACAATCACAATGGGATCGCCTTCCTGGTCGTTGTTGCGCTCGGCAACGGCTTGCGCATGCTCGGACAAACCGGCAAATTCAAAACTTTCGCGAGGATCACCACAAAGCGTACAAAACCATTCGTCCGGCAGGCCATCAAATCGAGTCCCCGGGGCCACCCCGTGAATCGGGTCACCCAGAGCTTCGTCGTAGACATGCTCGCAAGTGACACAACGATAGCGTCTAAAACTCATCTTCGTTCTCTCCGGGATGAATGTGGTGATCGAAATGATCCTTAACCGCGCCCCCAGCAACGGCGACCAGCCTTGATCGTCAGTTGGGCCGGTAGGGTGGACGAGCGAGAGCGAAGTCCACCGAATCCCGCGCCGGCGCTTGGTGGACTGCGCTGCGCTTGCCCAGCCTACAGCGGGAGGTCGGGCCAATCGATGATCGACGCCCGGCGACCGATATCGGTCATTACGACACGAGAGCCTAGGCCAACAGCCCCTACCACCAAAGCAATCGCATCAAGGATCTATAATATTATGATCTTCTAAAGTCTTTGAACATCAGTTTTTTGAATCCATTGCGCTCGTCGAATCGCCCTCCGTTCACGCACTAGCGCCCAGGCTGTTTCACAAAAGTAGTGCGATGACGGTACGAATCGACAACAACCTCTCGGGGTAGCGAGTGTTCGGTAAGAGACAGGAAGAAAATGTCCGCGATGGATGCGGTAACCTGCCGATATAAATATTTTTAATGGGACGCCAATATTGGCGAATCTTGATGCGATTACCCTGCCCCTACCACCGGTAGAGCTCCCGTACGAAGTCTCAGCGGCTCATGCCGCTGCCTCGACGGTACCCTGAGCAGCCAGAGACTCCCGCCAGTTCGCCCATACCTGCTGGGCCGGGCCTTGCAGAGTTGGCCCATAGCGCTGGCCATCTTCCCGGAGTTCAGGAACCGTCAGCCCTTCTACTGACGCAATTTCGTGCGCACGACCGAAGTACCGGCTTTCCAAGGCCTCGGGTTCGACTTCCAAATGGAATTGCAGCGCCAGCACATTGTCTCGGTAGCCGAATGCCTGATTTGGATAGACCGCCGACGACGCCAGCCGGGTTGCACCGGCGGGCAGATCAAAGGTGGTGCATCCATGCCAATGCGGAACTTCCGCTGCGTCCTGCATGGGCGCCAAGACGTTTCCCTCGACATCACCGTCAATTTCCAACGGCGCCCAACCGATTTCCTTGGTGCCACCGGGATATACACACGCCCTTGGAGATATTGTTGGCCGCGTACATGGCCATCATCTCGCCGGAGAATACGATGTCGATCTCCTGGGCCTTGTTCTCATGGATGGGCATCGCGAAGCCGCCGCACACCACGTCTCCTAGGACGTCGTAGAAAACGAAGTTGAGGTCCTCATCGTACGCACCCTCTTCTTCCGGGAAAGTGATGGCCGTCATGACGCCCGCCCGGCGCAGCCGACGCCGGGCTCTGGCCTCCCGGACTCGACGCACTTGATGTCCGCATACCCCATTTGCAGCACGTCTTCCAGTTCCAGATCCTCGACGGAACTCGCCTCGGCGGCCAGATGAATGATGGTTTCCTGGGCCTTGGAGTGCAGCATCAGGCGCGTGGAGTCGACCTTAGGGTCACACCCCACGATCATGGCCTTCTGACCCAGCTCTGCCAGACCTGCGACAAGGTTCTGCGTGGTCGTAGACTTCCCGATTCCGCCTTTGCCGTAAATGGCGCATTGACGCAGTGCCATGATGGGATCTCCCGGTTTGCTCGCTGCAAACAGCAGGTTGACTGTGATCGCTCTTGCCTCCTACAGGAGCAAACCCCGCGCCAAACCCATTAAAATCGTTTATCTATTTGTTTTTCATAGAGAATTATGAACGCTTGCGACCTTGTTGGTGTCGTAGCATAGTTGACAATGGGGTACGGCCTGTATGGATAGCAACAGACCAGTTGCCCTCGATCCGCTTCTCGGAGATCCGGGACTCCCGGCGTCGGCGGGCGTCCCGCTGATCCGATGCAACCTGCCGGCCGCCATCTTCATACTCAATGCCAGCACGAGCTCCGCAGCCGGTACCGGGATTCACCGGGGCCGAACCCTTGCCGCCCAATCAACCGGCAGGGCGATTACATCCTCGAGGCCGCGATACCCCTGCCCAAGCTCCTCGTCTTCAACCGCCTGCTTCCCCAGATGCTCGAGGCCAGGGTTGCTCTGGTGGTGATCGGCGGGGTATGCGAGGTCTGCATCCGCGCGCTCTGACCGAGCCCCCGCTCGCTCTTGAAGTCCTGCAGAAGCCGGGCGCCGATTCAACAACCGGAATCCGCGCTGTGCGAAGAACAGGGTCTTTCCTGAGGCGACTGGCTGTCCCAGGCCGACGAACTGACACCCGTGCAACGTCAGCACGACCTTGAGGCGCTGCGACAGGAACAGCCGCTGCCCGAACCCTGGGTGGCAGCGCTCAATCCCCACCCGCCTTGCCCCCATTGCCATCACACTCCGTGCGGACATTGGGGCCAGGCGCATGGCTTACCGCGGTTTCGCTGCGCGGCCTGCGGAAAGACCTTCAATGCCCGTAGTCGGTTACCCCCCCCTCATTTCTGACGGGACAAACCGAGCCAGATCTGGCAGGATCAAGCCCCATTGAACGGCGCCGCTTTTCTCTGACGCGACGCATCGCTCTGACATGCCGCACCTCAGCGACCACGACCTGCGCCAATTCGACGAC
>NZ_JAAIJQ010000099.1 GCF_010820565.1 Thiorhodococcus minor
CCCGTGCCCCCCCCCCCCCCCCCCCCCCCCCCCCCCGCGCCCCCCCCCGCCCCGGCCTGCCCCGCCCCCCGCGCCCCCGCGACTCCGCCGTTTAGAGGCGACACCACTGGGATCGAGAAACCGTCTATCGGAAAACCGTCGGGTTTCCGGGGAGCACGCGCTTGATGGACGCCGGCGACGCTCGCCCTGGGAGGGTCGGCCTCCAGGCCGACACCTGCTGACCTGCAGACCGCCACGCTAGAGGCGGTCCAGTCTCGCGATACGAGACGGAGCCTAGGACTCGAGCAGATGTCCATCCTCGCGAAGCGGGCACGAGACGCTCGCGATACTGGAGATTTCCAACACGCTGCGACCCAGGGGCCGTATCATACGGAGCCCGCATCGACGCGATCGAAATCAACAGGGATATCCTTCACCAGACCGAACGCAGCCGCACCGGACATGAAGCTCAATCTCCCGATCACGAACCGCGAAAACGACTACCCCGATTCGTTCGTCATCGTTTCGACGACCGATACCAAGGGCCTCATCACCTACTGCAACAAGCCCTTCATCGAGATCAGCGGCTACGAAGAGCACGAGCTGATCGGCGCCAATCACAACGTCATCCGGCATCCGGACATGCCGCCGGCCGCCTTCAAGGACCTCTGGGCGACGGTGAAGACCGGCAAGGCCTGGCGCGGCATCGTCAAGAACCGCTGCAAGAACGGCGACCACTATTGGGTGGATGCCTATGTCACGCCGGTTTACGAGGGCGACACCCTGGTCGGCTACCAATCGGTACGGACCAAGCCGACCCGCGCACAGATCGACGCCGCCGAGCGGCTCTACGCCCGGGTGCGCGAGCGCAAGCTCGAAGACCTGCCGCGCCCCCTCCTGCCCGAGCCCAGCCATCGCGCCTGGCTGACCGCGGCCTTCGGCGCCGTCGGCCTGGGCGCCGTCGCGGCAGCTTGGGTCGGGAGCATTTGGGCCGGCCTGGCCACCCTGGTCCTCGGCCTCGTCCTGGCCCAGATCAGCGCCAGCGCCATCTTTCGCCATATCGGGGAGAGCGTGCGCATGGCGAAGGCGATCGCGAGCGGAGATCTGACCTCCCCGATCCATGTTTCGGGCAACAACGAGACGGCCGAGGTCCTGCAGTCCATCAAGATGCTTCAGTCGCGGCTGGCGACCGTCATGGGGCACATTCAGGAATCCGCCACTGGCGTGGCCGATGCCGCGGGCCAGCTCGCTCAGGCGACCAACGCCACCCATCGCCTGATGGAGCAGCAGCACCAGGAAACGGACATGGTCGCGACGGCCATGAACGAGATGTCCGCAACCGTCGCGGAGGTCGCCAACAACACCTCGGCGGCGGCGGACGCCGCGCATCAGGCGAGTGGCGACGCGCAGAACGGCCGCGCGGTCGTGCGAACGAGCGTCGACGGCATCCGTCAGCTCGCCGAAGGGGTCGGCGAGGCGGCGCAGACGATCGCGCACCTCGAGGCCGAGTCGGCGAACATCGGCAAGATCCTCGACGTCATCCGCGGCATCGCCGGACAGACCAACCTGCTGGCCCTCAATGCCGCCATCGAGGCGGCTCGGGCGGGCGAGCAAGGGCGCGGATTCGCCGTCGTCGCCGACGAGGTGCGCGCCCTGGCTCAGCGCACCCAGGAATCCACCCAGGAGATCCAGGAGATGATCGCGCGCCTGCAGGATGGCGCCCAGAATGCCGTCGCCATCATGCAGCGCGGGCGCGAGCAGGCGGAGCAAAGCGTCGGCTCGGCCGGGGAGACCGACAGCTCGCTCGACGCCATCGCCCAGTCGGTGGAGCGCATCAACGACATGAACGCCCAGATCGCCACCGCCACGGAGGAGCAGAGCGCGGTCGTCGAAGAGATGAACCGCAATGTGGAGAGCATTCGGCACCTCTCCACGGAAACCCTGCAAAGCACAGATGGTGTCGTGAGCGCCACCAGCCATCTTGAGGACCTCGCCGGCCGCCTGATGGGGGTCGCGCACCAATATAAGACGGAACGCTAGCTCTCCTACCAGCCCCATGTGTCGCTCGAAACAGGGGGCTTGGTCGGCCTGCAGGCCTTGGTGCGCTGGCACCATCCCGAGCACGGCCTGCTGGGACCGGACGACTTCGTGCCGCTGACCGAGTCGTCCGGCCTGATCCAGGATCTGGGCGACTGGGTGCTCCGCGCGGTTGGCGCGCAGCTGCTCGCCTGGACCCGCGCCGGGCTGGCCAGCGTTCCCGTGGCGCTGAACCTATCCGCTCAGCAGTTCCAATAGGCGCGCCGGCGACTGGCGCTCTGCGCCCAGATCGAGAGTCTGTTGAAAGAATCCGCGCTGCCGCCCGACCGGCTCGAGCTCGAGATCACCGAGAACAGCCTGCTCGAGGGGACGCGCGATATCATCAAGACACTCGAGCGCCTCAAGGCGCTCGGCTTGCGCCTCGCCATTGACGACTTCGGCACCGGCTACTCCAGCCTGCGCTATCTTCAGTCGTATCCGGTCGACCGACTGAAGACCGATCAGTCGTTCGTCCGCCGCGTGACCGACACGCAAAAGGAGGCGGCGATCGTCGACACCATCCTGACGATCGCGCGACATCTCGAGCTGGAGGCGATCGCCGAAGGGGTGGAGACGGAGGCGCAGCTGGCTTACTTGCGCGGACGCAGGTGCCCTCAGGCACAAGGGTTCTACTTCAGTCAGCCGCTGCCACCCGATGCCGCCACACAGTGGCTGAGGCGCGCGCGAGACGCCTGAGCTGCGCCCACGCCGCTGGTCGCAACAAAGGCAGAAACCACAGAAAGCAGGTCACCGCAGGGACAGCCTAGCCGCCGCATCGAACGGCCAACCCAGGGCTCAAGCCAGGATGCCGACCCGAACAGCCAAGGCAAGAGGTCGACGACATGATCCAGTCGCGCTCGCATCGTTATGGCGCGCCCCGCTTGAGGCCCTCGCTGACCCGAGTCGTCCTGCTCATCTTCGGGCTCACGATCGGAATCTTGAGCCTGGCGATCTACCTCGCCTCCAATGCATTGATCGACAGGGTCGTCCGTGACCAGGCGACCAAAGAGGCCCGGATCCTCTCGGAGCTCGTCTTCGCCGGGCTCTACGGCAGTATGCGCGCGGGCTGGAGCCCGAGTGAGATCGGCGCCGTGGTCGCGCGCGCCCGCTCGGGCGTGGAGGGCGCAGAGATCGATCTCGTCCGCAGCGAGCATGTCGCCGCCCTTTTCGGGGACACGGCACAGGCGCGGAGACTGCGCCAGACATCGCCCGAGATCGCTCGGGTGCTGTCGAGCGGCAAAGAGGAGGTGTGGGAGGACAGCGAGACGGTCCACCTCGTCTATCCCTTCGTAGCCGCGGCCGAATGCCTCGGCTGCCATACCAACGTCGCCGCGGGACAGGTCAACGGGGTCGTGCAAATGGCGCTGCCTTTGGCGCCGCTCAAGCGCCCGCTCAGCGCGGCATTCAGCGGCGTCATCCAGGTTGTTGCCGTGGTGACGCTTCTCCTGCTGTCGGTGCAGTTCCTGATCAACCGTCGCTTCCTCGTCCGTCCCTTGATGCAATTGACCAGCCGCATCCTGCACGTCCAGCGTACCGGCACCCTCGCGCATCGCAAGCCGGCGGTCGACGAGCCCCTGATGTTTCTGGAGCTTCAGCTGCTTGCGCAGAGCTTCGATGCGCTGCTCGAGAAGCTCTCCCTGGCACAGGACCAGTTGCGCGAGCAGTCCGAGCGCGACGACCTGACCGGCCTGCTGAACCGGCGCGCCTTCAATCACTGCATCGCCCTGGAGCTCACCCGAGCGAAGCGCTATGCGCGCTCGCTCGTGCTCTTCGTGCTCGACCTCGACGACTTCAAGATCATCAACGACAGCTACGGACACGCCGCCGGAGACGCCGTGCTCTGTCGCTGCGCGGAGCTGCTCGAGGAGAACCTGCGCGAGAACGACAGCATCGCCCGCATCGGCGGCGACGAGCTCGTGATCCTGGCTCCGGAGATGGATCAGAAGGGGGCGGTCGCCTTCAAGGGTAAGCTCCGCCAGCTCCTGGAGCAGACCGAGATCCTCCACGAGGGCAGCTCGCTGCGCGTCAGCGCGAGCGTCGGCATGGCGCTCTTCCCCTGGGACGGCGAAACGCCTCAGCGCCTGCTGAGGCGCGCCGACGCCTCCATGTACGAGGAAAAGCGCCAGAAGAAGCTGGAGCCCGGAGCAGGCACGCCCTAGCAGGGCACATCAGGCTTCAGGTGCGCTCTCTTCGTGCCGAATAGAGCTGTCAGCTTAGACTCCAACGGCCAGCTTCTTGGCCCCTGACGCCAGCCGCAGTGCCAACCGAAAGAGCAGGTCAGGGTCCCGCACTCGCGTTGGAGAAGGCCGTCACAATCAGGGCGGATGTTCACGAGGCGGTAACGCCGCGCTGCTCTACTGTGCTCGGGCAGCCCGAATCGCTTGGATTCGGGCCAAGGAGTTCGAGCTGGACGTCTAGGCAGCAGCGCCATGAGCATCCGAAAAAGCGTTACCCTCGCCGCGATCTCGGTCACCCTCGTCGTCGCGCTCGTCTTGGGGGTGGTGGCGCGGCTCAGCATGAGTCGGCTCGAGGATCGTCTCGCCCAAGAGGTCACGGCGGGCACCACGCTGCTCTGGAAACAGGCGACGGACGGCCTCTTCGAGCACATGGAAGCTGGCGTCTCCAGCGTGGCGGACGACTTCTATCTCAAGCAGGCGCTCAAGCAGAGCGCGCCTGAGCAGCTGGACAAGAGCCTGGAGTCCCTGATCAATCTGATCGGGGATCAAGGCTATTTCGAGCGGCTCTATATCTTCGACGCCGCGGAGCAGCCGATGTGCTGCGGCGATGCGGACGCGCCGGGCGATGTTGCGTCTCTGGCGCGCATGGCCGCTCGTGAAGAAGCCACGCGGCGCGGCATTGGCCGGAGCGCCGCCAGCAAACCTGTCGCCTTGTTGGCATTCGTGCTCAGGTCGCGCCACAAACTGATCGGAACCGCGGTCTTTCAGAGCCCCCTGGCGGCCGCGGTCACGGCGCTCGAGGGGATCTCCGAGTCAGAGGTCTTCCTCGCCAGCGGCACGGGCGAGCGCTATGCGGGGGCCGATCCAGAACGATTCGATGGGCTCTCACTCGACCTGCCGGCACTCGGCGACACCCTGCACACGACACTGACCACGGGCGACGCCGCCTATTCGGCGGCCGTGGTGCCAGTGGTCGGCCTCGACGGCGCGGCCATCGCCCACCTCGTGAGTATCAAGGACGCCAGCGGCTGGTACGCCGCGCAACAGCGCTTCGATGCCATCGCACTCTGGGGCGTCCTGCTCATGCTGATCCTGGCGACCATCGGGCTTTACCTCTATATGCGCCACGCGCTGAGACCGCTGAGCCGCGCCGTGGCGACGGTCTCGGCACTCGCCGACGGCGATCTGAGCGTCTCCTTCGCCATCGGCCGCGGCGACGAAGTCGGACAGCTGATGCAGGCGCTGCAGACCATGGTAGAGCGGATCCGCGACATCGTCGGACACCTCCACTCCGCCAGCGGCGACCTGCACCTCTCGGCGGGGCACATGGAGCGTCTGGCCGAGACCAGCAAGGTGCAGCTCGACGAGCAGAAGTCCGAGACCAGCCAGGTCGACCTCGCCGTGGGTCAGCTCGCGACCGCCGCCCAGGAGATCGCCGGCCATACCTCGCGGGCCGTCGGCACGACCTCGCAGGCCCAGCGGCAGATCGACGCGAGCCGCCAGATCCTGGAGGCCACGACCGACATCCTCGCGAGCCTCGCCGTGGAGATCGACGAGGCCGCCGGGGTCGTCCAAGGGCTGGCTGGACAGAGCCTCGCGGTCGGCAAGGTGCTCGACGTCATCCGCAACATCGCCACCCAGACCAACTTGCTCGCGCTCAATGCCTCCATCGAGGCCGCGCGCGCCGGCGAGCAGGGCCGAGGCTTCGCCGTGGTCGCGGAGGAAGTCCGCGGGCTAGCCAATCGGACCGAAGCGTCCATCGAAGAGATCGAGGTGCTGATCGAGGGGCTGCAGCAGAGCACCAGCGCAGCCGTCGAGGTCATCCACGCGAATCGAGACCGCGCCCGCCAGAGCGTCGCGCACTATGGCGTGGCCGTCGAGAACCTCGACGCCTTCTCGGAGGCCGTCAAGGGCCTGACGGACATGACCGACCTCATCGCCAGCGCCGCCGAGCAGCAGAGCCGCATGGCGGATGCCATCGCGCTCGCCATCAACAAGATCAATCAGCTCGCGCAGAGCCACTCCCAAGAGGCCGAATCCGGCTTCGCGCACAGCGCCAGCCTGAGCACGCTCTCCAGCACCTTGCGCGAGCGCGTCGCCTATTTCCGCGTCCACTAGCGCGCCATTGCTCCAGGGTCGATGCTCGATGGACGCGGATCGCGGGATCGCAGATCCGCGCGCGTGCGCGACGCGCCAGGGGAATCGAGCCTTGGGGCTGCCACCAGAGAAGACAGATGTACTCCGAGCTCGCCACACACGACAGGTCCCGAACGACGCCACCCGCAGCCGCCTGTCCCGCGCAGGCCGACGAGACCCTGCTGGAGCGGGCGCGGGCGAGGCTGCGCTACGCCCTTCAGCCGATCGTCAACATTCACACGGGCGCCGTCTTCGGCTACGAGGCCCTGCTGCGCGGCGTCCATGCCCTTGATTTCCCGACGGTACAGAGCTTCATGGGCGCCGCTTGGCGCGCGGGCATTGGCACAGCGCTGGACAGCATGCTGCGCGAGCAGGCCATCGCCACCTTCATCGAACTGCCGGACGCCCAGCGTTATCGGCTCTTCTTCAATCTCGACCCGCACCTCATCGAGCACGAGCGGCCGGAGCAAACACTGGAGATCCTTCGCCGGCACGGACTCGGCCCCGAGAGCATGTGCCTGGAGCTATCCGAGCAGGCGGACCACACGGGCAATCCCGCCGTCGAGCGCGCGATTCAAGCCTATCGCGCGCAAGGCTTCCACTTCGCGATCGACGACTTCGGCAGCGGCTACGCCGGACTGCGGCTGCTCTACGAGCATCCGCCCAACATCCTGAAGATCGACCGTTTCTTCATTCGCGGCATGGCGGAAGACCAGCGCAAGCGCCTCTTCGTCGCCAACACGGTCCAGCTCGCCCACCTCATGGGCATCGGGGTGATCGCCGAGGGCGTGGAGACCGATCGCGAGCTGCTCGCCTGCCGCGAGGTCGGCTGCGACCTCGTGCAGGGCTATCTCGTCGCCCATCCCCAGCTCGACCTCGACGCCCTCCGATCGAGCTACGCCCACGTCGAAGAGATCCATCAGCGCAATCGACGCGAGGCCCCGGACGATTGGCTCCTCATCGAGCAGTACCGCGAGTTCCTGCCCCCGTTGAGCGCGCATGACAGCGTGGGACGCATCTTCGACGCCTTTCGCCAGCACAAGGGTCATCACTTCGTCCCGGTCGTCGACAGGGCAGACCGGCCGATGGGCCTGATCCACGAGGTCGATATCAAGGACTTCATCTATTCGGCCTACGGCCGCGACCTCATGCTGAATCGGGCCTTCGCGCGCGAGATCCTCGACTTCGTCCGCCCCTGCCCCACTGTAGACATCTTCGACAGCGCGGAGCGCCTGCTCGAGGCCTATTCGGCGACGCCGAGCGCCGCCGGCATCCTGCTCACCCAGGACGGGCGCTACGACGGCTTCATCTCGGCCACCGCGCTGCTGCAGCTCGTGGGGGAGCGCAAGCTCGCCTCCGCGCGCAACGAAAACCCCTTGACCAAGCTCCCGGCCAACAAGCCCGTCCATCGCTATGTCTCGGAGGCCCTCGGCAAGGCTCAGGGGAGCTCCTGCCTGGTCTATTTCGACTTCGACAACTTCAAGGCCTTCAACGACCACTATGGCTTCAGGCGCGGAGACCGCGCCATCCAGATGTTCGCCCAGCTCATCCGCGATCAGCTCTGCGCCAGCGGTTGGTTCGTCGGTCACATCGGCGGAGACGACTTCTTCGCGGGCGCCCAGGACCTCGACTCCGGGACCGCAGCCGCCCAAATCGAGCAGCTGCTCGCCAAGTTCGCATCCGATGTCCAAAGCCTCTATGACCCCGCCGATCGGGCCCGCGGACACCTCGAATGCGAGGACAGGTATGGCGAGCTGCGCAAGATGCCGCTGATGCGCTGCAGCGCGGCGCTGCTCGTCGTCCGCCCGGGGAGCCGTTTCCGAAACGGCGACGAGCTTGGCCGCACCATCGCCGCGCTCAAGCATCAGGCCAAGGCGAGCTCGGCCGGCTTGGTGACCCATGGCGCAGAGGGCCAGATGCCTTGACCATGGATGCGGCGTGGCCCGCAAGCGGGCTCCTAGGCGCCCCTCTCCGTCGGAGCCCGCTTGCGGGCGACGGGGCCAGCTCCGACCGCCCAAGTCGCGGCGGGGCACCGCTCCCACGGAGCGAAACGCGGAGGCGATGCCGAGCCGCCGAACGCTAGCGGCTCAAAGGCACACGCCGCCCAGAATACCCCCGCCGCGCCCGCCACCGGGTCGAGCCGCCCTTGCCGGCCCGCTATACTGCCCCGCGAGCCGCGCCCACCGCCAGACCGGAGAATTCCTCATGATCGAGATCGAGTACATCGTCAAAGACAGTCACGGAGTGGAGAGATTGCGAACCACCGACAAGAAGGCCGCGGACGCCTATGACCGTGCCTTGGACAATGCCGAGCGCCTGGCGGAGATGATCCGCGCGGACGGGGTGCTGGCCAGCCTCTCGGACACCGACCTGGAGGAGCTGACCATCTATCTGGCACGCAATGCGCGCGACGTCGAGCGGGTGCTCAAGGGCAAGGCGCCGGAGCGCGACGCCGCCGAAACACCAGCCCCAGCCACGGACAACATCGCCCCCATCAAGGCCACGGGCTGAGTCCCGCATGCGCCATTCCTCGGGCCCAGATGACCTGGAGCGACAAGGGCGCTTCGCCAAGCTGCTCGAAGACTTCCCCTGGGAGCGGCCGAGCGCGCGGTGGCGGGCGTTCGACGCAGAGCTCGCCGCGGCGCTGTCTCGACACCTTTTCGAGGGTCTCTACGCCCGCGAGCGGGTCTCGCTGCAGACACGTCAGCTGGTCGCCGTTTCCGCGCTTGCGGCACTCGGCCATGAGGAGGAGCTTCGCGTCCATCTCTGGGTCGCGCTCAGGTCTGGGATCGCGCGGGAGACCTTGGCGGAAGCCTGCTTCCAGGTCGGCGTCTATGCGGGTATGCCGGCGACCAATCGCGCGCTGAGCGCGCTCGCAGCGGTCATCGCGGCCTATGACGCGCGCACGAGCGGGGCCGATGACCGAGTCGCGGACTGAGCGGCCGCGCGTCGCCATCGCCGGCGCCAGCGGCTTCGTCGGCACGGCGCTCCTGCCGCACCTCGCGGAGCGATTCCAGGTCAGGGCACTGACGCGCTCGCCCATCCGGGCCGCAAGCGCCAGCGGCCTCGCAAGCCTCGATTGGCGCCACTGCGACCTCTTTCGCGTCAGCGCGGTCGAGCACAGCCTGAAGGGCATCGACTACGCCGTCTATCTGGTCCACTCCCTGGCGCCCTCCTCGCGGCTGACGCAGGCCAGCCCGCGCGACATGGACCTGGTGCTGGCGGACAACTTCGCCCGCGCGGCCGCCGCCAACGGCGTGCGTCAGATCCTCTTCGTTAGCGGCGTCATGCCGCAGAGCTTCAGATTCTCGCCTTTGCTCTGGAGCCGGCGCGAGGTCGAAATGGTGCTCGCCTCGCAGGGGACGCCGGTCACTGCGCTGCGGCCCAGTCTCGTCCTCGGCCCGGGCGGGACCGGCCCCAACCTCCTCATCGACCTGGTGCGGCGGCTGCCAGTCCTGCTGCTACCGCCGTCGAGCGCGTCGCGCACCCGCCCCATCGCCCTGCCGGACCTGATCCGCGCCATCCTTCATTGCCTCGGCCGCCCCCATGACTTCACGGGCGCCTTCGACATCGGCGGCAGGGAGGAGCTGAGCTATGAGCAGATGCTGCGGGAAACGGCCCAGGTGCTTGGGCTCAGACGCCTCATCCTGCGCCTGCCCTTGCTGCCAACGTCTTTGGTCTCGCTGACGGCAAGGCTGGTGAGCGGTGCGCCGCCCCAGATGGTCGGCGCCATCGTCGAGAGCCTGCCCCAGGACACCCTCATGCGGGACAACGCCCTGCAGCGCGTCATCGCGCCGGATGCCCTGAGCTTTGCAGCCGCGCTCGAGCGCTGCATCGATCCCGTCTCGGGACGGCCGCGACCGCGACCGCGCGATCAGCTGCTCGAGGCGGACCAGTCACTGATGCGCAAGGAGGCGCGCGTGCGCTCGATCCAAAGGGTGCTCTTGCCGCCCGGGCAAGACGCGACCTGGGTCAGCGGCAATTATTTCCGTTGGCTGGGCAGCTGCTGCTGGCCGCTGATTCGCAGCCAGGTCGACGGCGCCGGCCATGTCGAGGTCTGGATCAGGCTCCCACGGCTCAAGCTGCTGGCGCTGCGCCGCCTCCCGGACCAAAGCACTCCGGAGCGCCAGGTCTACGCCATCTGCGGCGGCGCCCTGGCGCGCCCTGGCAGCGCGCAGGCGCGCTTCGAGTTCCACACGTTGCTCGGCGCGCGCTACACCATGACGGCCATCCACGACTATGCCCCGGCCCTGCCTTGGTACCTCTACATCCCGACGCAGGCGCTCGGTCACTGGCTGGTGATGCGCCGCTACCAAGGCCGCCTGGCGCGGCTGGCGCGCTAGTCCGCGCGGCGAGGCGGGCTGGCGAGCCTAATGCAATGGGAAGACGTAGTTCATCCAGGCCGCCATGCGCAGCAGGACCTTTCTCATGACGGCGACATGGTGGAAATGGTCGCTGTAGATGGCTGCTTGACCGAAGACGCCGCCGGGGAGCCTGAATTCCTCGAAACGCGGGTCCCTGATTTGGAGCTTGACGGCGACCCGCCCGGGCACGCGCTGCTGACCGAAGCGCATGAGCTGCGCCCCCGGGGACACCTGACCCTCGCCGATGACAGGCAGGATCTCGGCGACCTCGGCGGCAAAGATGACGCCCGGAATGCTGTCGAGCGTGACCTCGGCCTCGCTGCTGCTCTCCAGCCTGAGCAGACTGTTCTGCCGAAACCAGCCGATAAAGGCCCCCTCCTGCTTGTGGATGAAGGTCATGGCGGGACTGAGCGGCAGCGGCACGGCCATCATGCCGGGCCGCAAGGCGAGCTGAGTGACGATACCCTCGCTAGGGGCCTTGACCACCGTCTGCTCGAGATCGAAGCGGGCGTCATCGAGCTTGGCCTGTAGGTCGTCGACGCTGGCGCGCGACTGATCGAGCGCGCGCTCGCTGATCGCTTGCTTGGCAAAGAGCTCCCGCGAGCGCTCGAGGTCCTTGCGGGCGGCGGCGATCTCCCCCTCGATCCCACGGAGCTTATCCTCGAATGGAGCCGCGTCGATCCTGTAGAGGACATCCCCCTCCTTCACCGGCTGATTCGGCTGGACAGGGACCTCGATCACCCTCCCCCTTACCTCGGGAATGATGGGCGTGGTCACATAGTACTGACGCACGACTTCCGAGTAGGGGTGGTTGTAGTTCATGAGCAGCAGCAAAATGCCGATGATCAGGATTCCGCCCAAGACGGCAGTCGGCACCGACCACTTGTTCAGTGGGATCCTGAAGATCTTGAAGACGGCGACGCAGATGGCGGTGTAGGTCAGAATGAGTAGAAGGTCCATCTAGCGCTCCCCCTCCGGCTGTGCCGACTGCTCAACCAGTGCTGCCTGCTCAAAGGCCTGCAAGCGCAGCTCGAGGCGCTCGATGTGCTGGCGCAGGGCCATCACCTCTTCTGCCGTCACGATCGGCTCGGTCGCGGGCGGCGGCGACCGCCCGCGGTCGAAGCCCCAGCCGCGGTCCTCGCGGTAGAGCGTCGCCCAGATCCACAGGAAGGGCCAGATCGCATGCAGGGTAAAGAGACTGATCCAGCCGGCGACGTGCAGCGCGTCCTGCTGCGGGTGATTGCGCTTCTTGGCAATCTCATAGGGGATGTCATGGATCACGATGATGCCGTAGAAGAGCACGATCGCGACGAAGAAGAGCAGCCCGAGGGCGAAATAGTCGAGGAACACGCCACAGCTCCTGGGATGATGGTTGCCTGACGCAGCGGGCGCCCCGCTAGGCGCCGCGCTCGTTCTCCAGCGCCTTCTGAGTGATGTCCTGATAGAGGCCGATGACGCGCGTGTAGAGTCCCTGCAGGTCCGGCCGCCTGTCGACCAGCCGCTTGACCTGCTCGGCGTCGGCGAGCACGCGCTTGAGGTAGGCGATCTCGCTGTCCTCCAGACGCTCGCCCCGATCCACCTTGGCCTTGATGTCCAGGGTGCGCGGAAGACGGAACTTCTCCAAGCGGCCGATGACCGCGATCATGACACCGTCCTCGTGTGATGGCCCACCCATAAATGCTCTCCCAAGGTAATCTCGTCAATCGCACCATTGTGGAGGCGCCAGCACCCGAAATATAGGCGCGACTCTACCCAGCCTCCCAAGTTTCGCCCGGCACAGACGCATCGGCCCTGGCTCGGATGGGCGGGGCGCAGGCGTCTGTGGGCCTGGCGACGAGGCGGTCGCGCCCTCGGCCCAAGGGCTCCCCCTGTGGCTCCCATGATCCCAGGCGTATAAGCTCGCGCGCACCGCACGCCTAACCGAACGACGACCGGGAGCCAGCCACCATGGATTCGACAACTGCCCAGCAGCTCGCGCTCGCGGAGCTCGTCGAGCTGGCCCAAAGCGACCTCGCGCAGGGCTGGACGGAGCGCCTGGCGAGCGCGCTCGCGGAGCTTCACCCGGCGGAGGTCGCCGGTCTCCTCGAGGGCATGCCCCCCGAGCCGCGTCGGGCGACCTGGGAGCTGGTTCCCGAGGACCAGCGCGGCGAGGTACTGGCCTACGTCCACGACGAGGCGCGCGCAACCCTCATCGACGAGATGCAGCCGGAGGAGCTGGTCGAAGCCGCCGAGCAGATGGACGACGAGGACCTCGCGGAGGTGCTCGATGTCCTGCCCGCCGATCTCACCGAGACGGTCCTGACCGCCCTGGAAGAGGATCATCGCCGACGCATCGAGGCCGTGCTCAGCTATCCGGAGGGCACGGCCGGGCGCCTCATGAGCACGGATGTCATCAGCGTGCGCGCCGACGTCACCCTCGCGGTCGTGCTGCGCTGGCTGCGCCTGCATCTCAGGCTGCCGCCGCACACGGACGCGCTCATGGTGGTCGGCGACGACGGCCGCTATCTCGGCAAGCTGGACATGGGCACGGTCGTGACCGGCGATCCCGACAGCCTGGTCGCCGACGTCATGGAGCCGGCCGCGGAGCTGGCTCGGGCCGAGGCGACCGAATCTGAGCTGGCGGCGCTGTTCGAGCGCCGCGACCTGATCTCGGTGGCGGTCCTGGACGCGGAGGACCGGCTGCTCGGGCGCATCACCATCGACGACGTGGTCGACGTCATTCGCGAGGAGGCGGACCGGCGCCTCTTGAAGAGTGCCGGCCTCGAAGAGGAGGAAGACCTCTTCGCCCCCGTCATCCCCAGTGCGCGCAGACGCGGGGTCTGGCTCGGGATCAACCTGGTGACCGTATTCCTCGCCGCCTGGGTGATCGGCCGCTTCGAGGACGCGCTGGAGAAGATCGTCGCCCTGGCGGTGCTCATGCCCGTGGTCGCCAGCATGGGCGGCATCGCCGGCAGCCAGACCCTGACCTTGACCATCCGGGGCCTGGCGCTCAACCAGATCGCGGACGCGAACCTGCGCTGGCTTCTGCTCAAGGAGCTGGGCGTCGGCGCACTCAATGGCCTGGTCTGGGCCGCGCTGGTCGCGCTCGTGGCCTGGCTCTGGTTCCAAAGCACCGGGCTCGCCATGGTGATCGCGGTCGCCATGATGCTGAACCTGCTGGCCGCCGCATTCTCCGGCATCGCCGTGCCCATCATCCTGCACCGCCTCGGCATCGACCCCGCGCTGTCCGGTGCCGTCATCCTGACCACGGTTACAGATGTCGTTGGATTTCTGAGCTTCCTTGGGCTGGCGAGCCTCTTCCTGCTCTAGCATCGAATACCGAGCTTCGCCCTCGGTTGCGAGACTGCGCGGCCCCGGGAGTATCGCCGCATCAATCCCGCTAGGCCCCGGCCAAGCCCACCTCAGTGCCCGAGGTGCTCTAGTCAGGCGATTCCGTCCTATGTTGCGAGAGCGGGTGACGCTGGGCCTGTTGACCTCCAGGTCAACAGGTGTCGGCCTGGAGGCCGACACTCCCAGCACCGACAGCGCCCACATCAGTGCTGGGGTCACAGCCTAGAAAGTGTCCGTCAGCAGCTTCCCGCTTTTTTGGTCACGAAGTCTCCTGCGGAAGTCGCGGCGGTCAAGGGCAGTCCAAGGCGTCCGCCGCAGCGCCTTCCTGCATTGCCTCGGCCAGGCTCCTGTAGACCTCGGTCCAAGCGCCCTGGACCTCGGGCGTGAAGTCGGCGCCCAGCGCCTGGCCCAGTGTCCACAGCAAGGCATCGGCCACCTTGTCGTAATCGGCGCCGGTGACGCCATAGCAGGCGTGCTGTGCGCCCAGCTCCTCGATCGCCGGCAGCACGGCATCCAGGTCGTCGAGCGCGTCGACCGCGGTATCCAGCATCGCCATGAGCTTGCGCCGCTGCTCGTCCATATCCTCCTGGAACAGCTGCTTGGTCTCCGGATAGAGCGCGAACAAGCGCTCGTAGAAGCGCTGCGCAGCCGGCTCGGCCTGCGGCTTGACTTTGTTCCAGGACGTTCGGACGAGGGCGATGGTTTGCGGGTTCATCGGATGGTTTCCACGGCTCGGTTTTGCTCAGAAGACGTCAGGCCCGGATCGGACCCTGTGAGACCGAAGCTATCTGTCCGCGACTCCAGCGGTCAAGGCCGAGCGCGCTGAGGGAAGGCTGCGCCTCGCCCAGCCGCCGAGGGACGGCCGCCTCGGCGCGGCCTTCAGCCCGCGCGACCGATGCTCGCAGGCTGCCTTCGGCCATGATTCCCACAGTCCTCTTGCGGTTGCGCCAGCGCCAGGTACCAACAAGACTTGGCGCACAGGCCAGCCACGCTCGCCGAGAGAGGCTGCATGCACGCGAGCCAGCAATGATGAGCCTCGCGTCGAAGACGCTCAGCGTCGAGGGGAAGGGACAGGTGCCAGGCCATGGTCCGGTGCACGCCTTCGTCCGCGGTTTTGCGGAGAATCTCGAGGCGCAGGCGGACCCGGCCGCTTTCGAGCTCCATCGGCGCCTGCTCGACAAGGCATCTGTCTGCAGCTTCTGCGGCGTCGGCTGCCCTTTCACGGTCGTCGAGACCCCAGGCGGGCGGGAGCGGATCCTGCCGCTCAGTCCGCTCGGTCTCTGCGTCAAGGGTGAGACCTCGCTCCACACTGGCAGCGATACCGAGCGGGTGCGGCGTCTCGCCAGGCGCGGCGTCGCCGACGACCGCATCCGCTCGCCCATGATCCGCGACCACGACGGCGAGATGAAGGCCGTCAGCTGGGGCCAGGCCCTGGAGCGCGCCGCCTGGCTCTTTCTGCATACCCGCGAGTGGGTAGGTCCGCAAACCGCGGCCATCTACGGCAACGGCCAGAAGACGCTGGAGGCCATCTGGATGGCCAGCCTCTACAAGCTGGTTTTCGGCCTGCCGACCATCGGCGCCAACTCCGAGCACTGTCTGGCCAGCGCCGGCAGTGCGCACGAGCAGAACTTCGGCAACGAAGCCTCCTTCACCTGGCGGGAGCTCGAGGAGATCGAGCACTGCGACGTCGTCATCATGCACGGCGCCAATCCGCTGGTGACCTTCCCGCAGGCCTACGAGAAGATCCTCACCAACCGGGACGCAGTCAAGGTCGTCATCGACCCGGTGCGCAGCGACACCGCCATCGACGTCCTCGCGCGCGACCCGCGCAATCTGCACATCCGCTTCGAGCGGGGCGGCGACATCCTCTTCAACCTGTCCTTCGCGCGGGCGATCCTCGACGAGGGCTGGGAAGACGCGGACTATCTCGCCCGTGCAGTGGAGCTCGACAGCCTTCAGGCCTTTCGCGCACTCTGCGCCGAGGACCGCTTCGGCCCGGCGGCCGGCGCCGAGCGCATCGCGCTGGAGGAGGACGATCCAGAGGCACTGGCCGAGACCATCCGCCGCTATGCCGCCCTCATCGCCAAGCCCGGCGCGGACGGGGATCGACCGCGCCCGGCCTTCGTCTCCAGCATGGGCATCAACCAGAGCACGGGGACCTTCGGCTTCTCCAGCAATCTCAACCTGCTGCCGCTCACCGGCAACGTCGGCCGCCGCGGCGCCGGCTCCATGCGCATCGCGGGTCAGTCGAACGCAACCAGCGAGCTGGCGATGGGATTCAACTCGCGCCGCCTCCTCTTCAATCTAGACCCGACGAATCCCGAGCACCGCGCCGACCTCGCACGGGTGCTGGATCTGCCCCCGGACAACATCCCTAACGGCAAGGGCACGCCCGTCGCCAACATGGCCGACGACGACAACCTTTACTGCTTCATCTTCGTCGGCACCCAGATGACCCGCAACATGCCGCGCCTGGGGCATTGGCAGAGGCGCATGGGGCGTGCCTTCAACATCGTCATCGACTCCTTCCTGGCCGATGGCGTGCTCGACTATGCCGACGTGCTGCTGCCGTCCTACACCTACACCGAGCGGACCGGCGTCATCCAGCGCGGCGACCGCAGCCTGCAGCTCCAGCAGCGCATCTCCGAGCCGCCGCCACTGGCCTGGTCGGACGAGCAGATCCTCGCCAGGCTCGCGCTCGCCATCGCGCGCCGGCTGCGCGACCCTGCCACCGCCGCGCTGAACGGGCTGGACCCGGACGTCGTCGAGCGCACCTTCGGCCGCTACTTGGACAGTCACGGGCAGGTCGACAGCGCAAGGGTCTTCGACCACCTGGTCGATACCTCGCTGGCGCTCGACACCTACAACCGCTTCGAGAGCGAATCCGGCGCGCCCATCAGCCACGCCATGCTGAAACGGCAGGCCGGGCGCGGCGTTCAGTGGCAAGGCAACGGGCGCTATGCCCAGGCGCGCGAGCGTGGAGCCATCTTTCCGCGTGTGCGCCACGGCAACGACCACCAGGCGCGGCTGGTGCGCCCGCCGGAGGACCTGCTCGCGCGCCTGGAGCAGGGGCGCCTGCGCAATCGGGGCGACGACCGGCTGATGAATCTCGTCACCGGGCGCGGCCGTCCCGGGCGGCGCGGCAAGTACTATCGCGGCCGCTACAACTCCGGCATCAAGACGCTGCCGCTCACTGGTGTCGAGGAGGCGACCTACTGGCTCGAGATCAATCCGGTCCAGGCCGAGCGTCTCGGATTGGCGGAGGGCGAGCGGGTGCGCATCGCCAGTCTGCACGGCATGGTCTTCGTGCAGCTCAGCTTCAACGCGCACGTCCCTCGGGCCTATCCCTTCCTGGACTTCGTGCCGGGCCAGATCAACCGGCTGACGGACTATCTGGACCAGGACAGCTTCACCAACCAGAGCATGATCAAGCGCACGCCGATCCGCATCGAGCGCATGAGCGCCGCGGCCTTGATCGTCAGTTGGATCTGTAGGGTGGACGAGCGAGCGCGAAGTCCACCGAATCCCGCGCCTGCGCTGGTGGACTGCGCTGCGCTTGTCCACCCGACTGCGGGATACCGGTACCGGGTGGCCGCGGGTGCTTATGCACCCGCGGCTCCCACAGATCCGGACGTGCGGGACTACGCATCCGGCTCCTCGGTTGAGCAGTCGCTACGCGACAT
>NZ_JAAIJQ010000009.1 GCF_010820565.1 Thiorhodococcus minor
AGTCGAGTGGCCCCGCAGCCCAGTCGCCATACGGTGCTTGCAGGGTGACTCGGCATTATTCGGCACCCGGGATTATGACGAAGGACGTGAGTCCTTCGTCGTGAAGGCAATATGCAAAGCGCAGTCACACACGCCGTAGAGTCATTCGTCGTAGGGTCGTGCGTAGCCCGAGTGCGCCAACGGCGCTACTCGAGGCGGAGCAGCGACCCGGAGCGGGACGGCCCGGGCTGAGAAGGTTGTCGCCCTGCGCGAGTCCCGTCGGCGAGGGATCGACCCGACGGGTATCACGAGCGCAGACGCGACACTCCGGGTCGTTCATCGCGAGCTGGAAATCGGCAAACTGCGGGAGATCATCGCGCCCAACTGGACATGTTGCGAGGAAGCCGCCCGTCCGGGTCGTTGACGGTGATCGAGTTGCCATCCTTGAGCCGCTCTGAGTAAACGACCACGTTCGTTCCACCCTCATGCGCCTGGCTCGGAAAGAGGATGCCGGTGTGTCCGTGCGCCAGCACCAGATCGGCGAGAACCCATGTTGGCGGCTCGATGTGCCGCTCGAACTTCAGGTGGCGCCAGTCCTCGCGCCAGTCGTGCCACAGGTCGTCCCAGGGCTCGCCGTCGTGGAGCTGGCGCAAGTCGACCAGGTCACGCAGGGCCACGGTGTACGAGCACATGGTGCAGGGTGGCAGGAAGGGTGAGGTCTGCTGGTACTCGCGCAAGGCGGTCACCTCATCCAGCGACAGGTACAGCGCCTCCACGCCCTCTCGGTTGAATCGTCCCCCTCGGATTGCGGCGCCTGCACCGCTGATGGGCCGGCTGGCCCACTGCGGGGCATGCGCCCGGAACAACGTGGTGCCGGGGGGCAGGTCGCATAGGATCATCCGACGAAACCGGCGCTGATCGACTCCAGGTAGCCGATCGCATCCTCGGTTCGCCCGTCTTGAATCAGTTGCAACAGGGTCTTGTGACGAAACGCGGGAATGGGCTCGTTCTTGATTAGGAAGATGGCGCGTTGCGGGTCCGGCTGCACCGCCGTGGCGGCCGACAACACGCGCATCAGGTCACGCAGTGCGGATTGCAGTCTTGGCGATTCCGGATGGGTGCGCAGCGTGTTGCGATGGACCCCCGCCAGTGCGGCCAGATCCTGTTGTTGCAGGCCGAGAATGTCAGCAACGCCCGATGCCGAGAATCGCGACGTACCCGGCTCCCGCGTCGATTCGAGCACGTCTGCAAAGATGGCGCCCATTAGGTTTCTCCTAGGGTGGATGTCAGAAACGCACATTCTACGCACAGTATAGGCATAGCTCTAGTTGCCGTCTGTTCCTATATGTAGCCTTTCCGAGCCCCCAGACAGCCTCGTCGAGTGTCAGCTGCATGCCCGACTAAGGTCACATAATCTTTCCCGCTGACTGACCGCTCTGGGTCGTGACTTGTCACTCGCAAAACGAAAGGGACTTTCCGCTAGCAGGATGCAGCGGACGAAGCGTGGACAGGGTCCAGTGACCGCTCCTCGCCGACGGCCGTCAGTCGGACCAAGCCGACGAGCGCCCCTGACTGCGACGAGATGTTCGCCGCCTACAGACCGAATGGCATCGCCCCATCAGGATCGAGCCTGTGCTCCTTGTCGGTCCAATCTTGGCGCAGGCATTGATTGGTGGCTCTGCCAGCTAGGTGCCGCCCGAGCCCGTCGGCAGACGAAAGTCCTGGATCAGTGCCACAGTCCAATAGAGCGTGTAGGCCAGGAAGAGCCCAAGCGCGACGAGGAACAGCGGCTGATCGCGCCGGACGGGATCGGAACGATTGGCCGCGAGGGTCAAGAGCCCGACGGCCAGCAGGAAGAGAAAGAGTGCCGCGCCGAAGGCCCAGAGCCGCTCGCAGAAGCGGGCGATGGTCGCTTCGCGCCGCTCGGGGCTCAGCCAATAGGCGCGGTTGGGCAGGTTGACCCAGTTGACCGGTGTCCGGCGCAGTAGTGCGGGCGAGAGCCAGAAGGTCAGGAAAAGCAGGGTGTCCAGACTGAGCGTCAACAGGACGCTGTCGAGCCGAGCGGCCCAACCGTCGGCGGCACCGCCCCAGGCGAAATGGATGGCCACCCGCTCGGGCAGGACGAGGATAGAGAAGATGGCCAGCATCAGATTGGCCGTGAAGCTCAGGGTGAGCGCGACACGCATGCTTTCGAGTCCTCCGATCCCATGGAATAGGGATGCCGCCACGCCAAGACTGCCCCGTGTCGATCCGGCCGGACGGTGGATCCCCTCACACCAGAGGCATCATACGACGGTGTCGGCGAGCCGCATCGCGCGCTTGTCCCCAGATCCTCTGCATGGAACTGTGGATAAGCTGTGATACGTGGCTGTAACCGACTGTCTGCCATGGTCGACGCGGTGACTGGTCGAAGACTGACCGGCTGTGTGATGCTTGGGCTTCCCCGGAGATTAGAAGACAGGCCGACCGCCATGGGACGACGTGCTCCAATGACACTGGCCCTCTTACTCTGGAGCGCCTTCACCGGCGCCGACGGCTTTCCGCTGACCTGCGCCTATGTCGCGCGGGCCGCTGACGCCGAGCTAGCGTCTCACCCCGCGTGTGCGGCCCGCGAGGGCGAGCGGCTGATTCTGGCACAGAGGCATCTTCGACAGATGCGCTACGAGACAGAGGGGCTCGCGAGCGTTTGGGTCGCGGGACGCTGGTACTACGCTCGGCCTTCGGGCGCCGCGTTACCCGTGGTGACCCTGGACAATGCCCCAGATCCCTTTGCCGAGGGGCTGGTCCGCTCCCGACGCCAGGGCCGCATCGTCTATGCCGACGCCCACTTCCGAGAGGTCATCGGCCCGCGCTACGACTGGGGCTGGCCCTTTGCGCAGGGCAGGGCGCTGGTGTGTCGCGGCTGTCGGCCGCTTCAGGAGGGCGAGCACAGCCACGTGAGCGGTGGACGCTGGGGCTGGGTCGACCGTCAGGGCCGGGAAGTCGTCCCGGTGCAGCTCAGCGAGGCGCAGGCGCGGGCGCGCTGAGGGGGACTTCGGGGACTCGGCCAGGGAGCACATCGCGTCCGGCGCTCATTGCAACGTCCGCTCCGTCCGCGCCGCGCCGTCCAGGAGCCCCGTGAGCCGCCCGCCGACCTCGCTGAAGCGAGTGAAGCTGGGCGTGGCGAAGGTGGGTGCCCCTGGCGGCTCGCCTTGAGCGGCACCTGCGCCGCCCACATCCCCCGGTCCGTTTCCAACGCGGAGGAAACGCTGTCGACGCGATAGGGCGAGTCGCCGATCGGTCCGTGCTCGGCGAGGATGGCCTCTTTGCGCACGCTGGCCGCGACGGCGCGCTGGTGGTCTCCTTTAATCTGGGGATACCTCAGGATCAGACCTTTGCTAGCGCCCGGCCCAGCCTCCCGTTGATCCTTTGCAGAACGCAGGGAGAGCGCTCGCCGAGGGTCGTGACCAGGATGGGGGTGAAGTGTTTCGGCCCTCAGACGAAGGATGCCGGGCTGGTCTGGCCGATCTGGCCGGTCACCAGCCAGTCGCGGGAAAGAGGGCGATTTCTTGGTGACGCTCGAGCCGTGGGTCGCCCAATGCGTGAGTCCGTTCGCACATGCCCGCCCCCGACTGAGCTCGTCGGTGCCACAGGAGCCGGCGGGGCATGTGTCCGTGCTCTGCGGGAGGGCCCCGGGCTTGCCAGCACCCGAGGGCACCTCTACAGTCCCAGCGACGGGGCAGAAGATCCGCAGCGCGGGGGCACCATGGAAGCAGAAATCCTGGAGATTCGCGATCATATCAGCCGTCATCCGCCCTTCGACGGGCTGCCCGACGATCTCCTCGACAAGGTGGCCGGCGCGGTGGAGATCGCCTATTCCAAGGCCGGCACCATCATGGCCGAACGGGACCGACAGGTGCAGGCCCTGTCCTACATCCGCAGCGGCGCGGTGGAAGTGTACCGCCACAACGGCCAGCTCTTCAGCCGCCTCGGCGAGGGGGATATCTTCGGGCAGTTCGCCCTGCTGAGGGACGGCCAGGTGCGCTTCCCGGTGCAGGCCATCGAGGACACCCTGGTCTATCTGATTCCCAAGTCCGTCTTTGACCAACTGTGCGCCGCAGACGACGATTTCGCCGATTTCGTGGAGCTGTCCGGCTCGCGGCTCAAGAGCACGGTCGAGCAGAGCCTGCGCAACAACGACATGATCGCCACGCCGGTGCGCCGCCTCATCTCCCGGCTGCCGGTCATGATCGAGGAGTCGGCCAGCGTGCAGGAGGCGGCACGCCTCATGACCGAGCACGACGTCTCTTCGGTGCTGCTGCTCAAGCCCGGCAACGACGAGGATTCGGACCGCATGTTCGCCGACGCCGAGGGACGGCAGTGGCTGCTCACGGGCATGATCACGGACAAGGACTTGCGGCAGCGCATCGTCGCCGAGGGGGCCTCGCCGCAGACCCCGCTCGCTCGTATCAGCCACGGCTGGATCATCACCATCCAGTCCAACGAGTCGGTCAACGAGGCCATGTTGACCATGCTGCGCAACAACATTCAGCGACTGCCGATCCTCCATCGTCGCCGTCCCGTGGGGGTGGTGTACCTGTCGGACATCGTCCGCTACGAGACCAACAACAGCCTCTACCTGGTCAACAACATCTTCAGCCGCACCTCGGTCAAGGCCCTCGCGCGCCTTACGCCCGAGGTGCGGGCCTCCTTCGTGCGGCTAGTCGACGAGGGCGCCACCTCGCGGATGATCGGTGGGGCCATGTCGAGTGTCGGCCGCAGCCTGATGCGTCGTCTGGTGGAGCTTGCCGAGGCCGATCTCGGCCCGCCCCCTGTTCCCTATTGCTTCATGGGGCACGGCTCCCTCGCGCGCAACGATCAGTCGATTACCACGGATCAGGACAATGCCATGGTGCTCCACGACGCTTTCGAGCCGAAGCGCCACGATGACTACTTCAAGGAGCTGGCGCGATACGTGAGCGATGGGCTGAACGCCTGCGGCTACCCTTACTGCAAGGGGGGCGTCATGGCCACCAACGACCAATGGCGCCAGCCCCTCGCCCGCTGGAAACGCTATTTCAGCGACTGGATCGCCAAGCCGGATCCTCAGCGGCTGCTGCACAGCTCCATCTTCTTCGACCTGGACGCGATCCACGGCGAGACGCGATTCGTGGAGGAATTGCAGGACCTGATCGCCGCCCGGGCCAAGGCCAGCCCCCGGTTCCTCGCCGCCCTGGCGCGCAATGCCCTCGGCCGCACGCCGCCCCTCGGCTTTTTCCGCACCTTCGTGCTGGAGCAGGACGGACGGCACAACAACAGCATCAATCTCAAAGGTCGCGGAATCGCCCCGCTGAACGATGTCATTCGGGTCCATGCCCTAGGCGTGGGCTCCCGCGGCCAGAACGGCTTCGAGCGGCTCGACGAGATCAGTGCGGCCGGGGCCCTACCGGCCGGGCAGACCGACAAGTTGAGCTATGCCCTAGAGTTCCTGTCCATTGTGCGGATGCGCCATCAGGCTCAAGCGATTAGGGACGATCACGAGCCGCACAATGCCATCCAGCCGGATCGTGTATCGGACAGCGAGCGCCACAATCTCAAGGAGGCCTTTCAGATCCTGAGCAATGCTCAGAGCTTCCTGCGCTTCCGCTATCCCAGCCCGAGCCGCTGACCGCAATGATCCTAGGCAAGCACCAGCGGCAGGCCTCCCCGAGCTGGGCGGACTATTTCGCCCGTCAGGCCGAGGCTTGCAAGACCCCGGCTCTCAAGCGCTTCTACGCGGCGGGTGTGCCAGCAGAGGAAGGCCCTATCGGGGACGTCCCGCTGGTGGCATTGGACTTCGAGACCACGGGCATGGATCCCCGCGAGCACGCCATCGTCAGCATCGGCCTGGTGCCCTTCGACCTGCGGGTCATCCGTCCGTCGGCGGGCCGTTACTGGGTCGTCAAGCCGCCCCGGCCGCTCACGGAGGAGTCCATCGCCTTCCATCGCATTACCCACTCGGAGGTCGAGCAGGCGCCGCCCATCGCCGCGATCCTCGACGAGGTGCTGTCCGAGCTTGCCGGCCGCTTGGTGGTCGTCCACTATCGCAATATCGAACGGCCGTTCCTCGATGCCGCCGTCATGGCCAATCGCGGTGAGCACTGCTTGTTTCCCCTGATCGACACCATGGCCCTCGAAGCGCGCTGGGAGCGCCATGGCCGTCTGCGTGGCATCAAGCGCCTGCTCGGCATCCAGCCGTCCTCCATCCGGCTGGCCGACAGCCGCGGTCGCTACGGCCTGCCCCATTACTCCTCCCATCACGCCAAGGTGGATGCCATGGCCACCGCGGAGCTCTTCCAGGCCCAGATGGCCCGGCATTTTGGGCCGAGCACACCGGTATCCGACCTCTGGATCTAGCTTTTCGACAAGATTGACAGGATCCTCCAATTAGCTGTTTTCAATCCTGCTCACCCTGTGAATCCTGTCCGGTTTTCAACTGTCTCGTGTTCAAACTGATCGGCTGTATGGGTGCTGGGCGGTGAAGGCCTGCAGCCAACGAAGAGGGCGGCCGCGGCCGCCCTCCTCCACCGCCGTCAAGGGGCCGTCGGCCTGGTCGGCTTGGCGATCCGGGGCTCGCTCAGCAGCCCCATGATGATGGCGTAGCAGCCCGCCAGGAGCAGCAGGGTGAAGGGCAGGCCGGCGGATACCGCCACCGCCTGTAGGGCTGCCAGCCCACCTCCCAGCAGGAGTGCGATGGCGACGGCACCCTCGATGACGCCCCAGAACACCCGTTGGGGCTTGGGAGCATCGATCTTGCCGCCCGCCGCGATGGTGTCGATCACCAATGACCCGGAATCCGAGGAGGTGATGAAGAACACGAGCACGAGCACGATACCGATGAACGAGGTGATCTCCGTCAGCGGCAGCTCGCTCAGCATCATGAACAGCTGCAACGGCAGCTCCGCCGAGACGGCCCCCTCGAAGCCCTTTCGCACCTGATCGATGGCCGTGGTGCCGAAGGCCGTAAACCAGAAGATAGACACAGTGGTGGGGATGAGCATCACGGAGATCAGGAACTCCCGCACCGAGCGCCCCCGGCTCACTCGGGCGATGAACATGCCCACGAAGGGCGACCAGCTGATCCACCAGCCCCAGTAGAAGGTGGTCCAGCCCTGGCTGTAATTGACGTCCTCCCGTGCGAAGGGGTTGGACAGGAAGGGCAGCTCACCCAGGTAGCTGACGATATTCTTGAAGAAACTGGTAAAGATGAGCAGTGTCGGCCCCACGACCACCACGAACATCAGCAGCAGGAAGGCCAGCACCATGTTGATCTCGGACAGACGCTTCACGCCCTTGTCCACGCCGGCCACGATGGATCCCAGGGCCACCGCTGTAATGCCGGTGATCAGCAGCACCAGGGTCACATCCCCGTCACCGATCCCGAACAGGTAGTGCAGCCCCGAGGCCGCCTGCTCGGCGCCAAACCCGAGGGACGTGGCCAGTCCGAACAGGGTCGCGAACACCGCCAGGATGTCGACGATGTGTCCCGGCCAGCCCCAGATGCGCTCACCCAGAATCGGGTAGAAGATGGACCGCACCGTCATCGGCAGGCCCTTGTTGTAGGAGAAGATCGCCAAGGCCAAGGCCACGACGGCATACATCGCCCAGGGATGCAGGCTCCAGTGGAGCAAGGTCGCGGCCATACCCAGGCGGGTGGCGGCCTCCTCATCACCGGCAGCCGCCCTGAGAGGAGCCCAATCCGTGCGCACGCCGTCGTCGCCCAGGGTTGTGCCTTCCAGGGACGTCCCGTAGTGGGTCAAGGGCTCGGCCACGCCATAGAACATCAGGCCGATACCCATGCCCGCCGCGAATAGCATGGCGAACCAGGAGGTCCGTGAGAAGTCCGGCGTCGCATCGGCGCCGCCGATGCGAATGCGTCCTAGGGGCGAGAGGATCAGGCCGAGACACAGCAACACGAAGATGTTGGCCGATAGCAGATAGAACCAGGTCGCATGGGTGTTGATCCAGCCCTTCGCTCCATTGAAGATGGCGGTGGCCTGCTCGGGTAGGGCCAGGGTCAGCACCACGAAGCCGAGGATCATCAGGGACGACACGGCGAACACGGAGCCATGGATGTCGATATTCACCCCGAGCGGACGGGCCTGATAGTTGTCCTGACCGATCTGGTAATCGGTATCGATCAGATTGGCGGCTCCCTGCGGGGCCGGTATGCCGACCGACTCCAGCGGGGCCTCCGGAGCTGTTGAGGGTTCTTTTTCCACGAGATTCTCCCTTGACTGCCTGGTTCTAGTGCGGGGGCTTGTGCGGTGGTATTCAGGCGCGGTCATTCGGCCGAGAAGTCATTACGCACGAGGAGCACGGACGCCCTAGTGTGCTTTGCGATCTTGGCGCCGTTGGGGGGCATGATTGCGTCGAGATGGGTGGGCAGATGGGTCGCCATGACCACCAGGTCCGCACCGACGTCATCGATGGCCCGGACGAGGATATCGTCCAGGTCGGCCACCGGATCATGGCTGTTGTAGACGCGCGCCGTGGGCTCATGACCGCTGTCGGGGGCATGCTCGTGGGCGAATGCCCTGAGCTTGACCTCATATTCCTCGGGCGTGCGGGCCACCGCGCTGGGCTGGGATGTGGTCACGCCGATGTAGCACAGGGCCGCCCCGTAGTGGCGCGAAAGATCGGCCGCCACGGTCAGGGCCTTCTCCAGCGCACCCAGGTGCGCAAGATCGACCGGCACCATAATTTTGTTGAACATGAATGCGTGCCTCCTGGGGTTATGCGAGCGCATGCCGCGGCGGATCCTCCTGCACACCGCGCAACCGGCTCGTCGGTTAGGTAGACAAGCAGGTTAACAGAACGGCTGGAGGCCTTGCTGGAGCTGGCCCAGGATCTCCCGAGCCTGCTGCTGTGGCCGCCGTTGACCACGAGTCCCGAGGTGGGGCGCGAGGTCTGCGCGCGATTTGCGCTTCAGACGTTGGGGATGCGTTGGGGTGAGAACGACCCGATGCCAGGCTGTCGGCTCGTCTACCGCTTTACTTCCGAGCCTGTCACGCGATGCCTTATCGCAGTCGTGGAGGCCTTGGAGCAAGCGATGGGCTGGGAGTGGTGACGGCGACGACCGCACTCCCGAGTGCCTCATTCAACTGTGGTGGGGTGATGTTGGAGCGCCGGCTCCTGGAGTCCGCGTGCCTGCAAGTCGAGGGGTGCGCTCCATCTGTGGAAGGGTTCCGAATTCAGGGACGAGTTGCTTGGTCTCCTGGGACCGAGGCGGAGTGGTCGAGCCCGCCTCGGGGTTGCGCTCGAGCACCGCCAGACTCATGCCCGGCGGTGCTCGACGCTCGGCACTCAGCCCGCGCCGCGCAGCGCGTAAGGAACCAGTGGTGCCAGGCAGATGGCCCAAATCATCCAGTAGGCCTTGCGTTCGTTCTTGCGCATGGTCTCTTCGCTCATGATGTCACCTATATTCGTTGAATCTTGATGGCCGAACCGAAAACCTCTCGGGTGGCTCGACAGATCGCCCTCTCGTTGGGCAACCGCTTCTCGTATCGCCTACGATCGAGAGAATCGTGATGACCAAGCAAAATACAAGGAATACATTGTTCAGAACATGGGCATGCAAAGCCTCTTTCTAGGATAATTAGACGCAGCCTTGCGCTTGCGCGGCCTCTGGCTGTAAAGGCGATGCGGTCACGACCCTCCCGCTGGAGTGCTGGTCTGCGCCGACTGATCCTGTCCAGGTCTTGTCCTGTCTTCCGATCGCCGCGACGACCAGAGCAGGGGCCTCAGCTCGCCATCCGCGCCACGCCCGAGCCGATCCCGAGGATCCGGATCTCCTCGTGGCGCAGATGGATCGACTGCATCTGCGGATTGGCTGGCCGCAGACGAGCTCCTTCAGCACGGCCACGCATGGCCAACCCACAAGCGGCGGAGGCAAGTGACATGGACCTTGAGCAAGCGCAGACACTGGCATTCCAGGAGATGGCGCGCTTCCCGGCCGCTGCGATCGGCCGACCTGGTTTGTGTCGCGCATTTTCTCGACCGCGGTCTGGCTCCGGCCTTGGCCGCGGCTTTGCGTCCGGATGGTCTACTGCTGCATCAGATCTTGGCCTCGATCGTCAGTTGGACCGGTGGGCGAGCGAGCGAGAGCGAAGTCCACCGAATCCCGCGCCGGCGTTGGTGGACTGCGCTGCGCTTGTCCACCCTTGCGGGACGCCGGGCCAATCGATGATCGACGCCCAGACCCTCAGCCGCGTGGCGGTCACGGATCGCGGTCCCTCGAATCCTGAGTTTCGGATCGCGCCCAACGAGCTGCTTCGCTTGTTCCCTGGGCTGATCGTGCGCGCCTATCGGGACGAGGGCTGCACGGGCGACACCTGCCGCGGCACCCGGGAAATCGCCTTCCCTGTCGCCCAGGCACCCGCTAGATCCGATCACTCGGGGGCATTCGGGGACGAGGGGCAGGATTCCAAAGCGGATCCGGAACAGCGCGCGAGACATTGGTTGAACCGATCTGTATCGACGCCATAGCCGACCCCATGCCGATTGTCTCGGATCTCAATGTCACGATTAGCTCGCGCTCACGCCCGAGCCGGTCTCTGTTTGGCGGCTGCGGGGTCCCTTGAAGCGGTTTCGACACATCGGCGAAGTTCCGGGCCGGGCGAATGGCGCCGGCGGCCATGAGCGATCGCGTCGACGCCGATTGGGGCCTGCTTGGGCTTGGCTGCTCACGATCCTGCTGATACTCCCCTTGCCGGGCTCGGCCAGCTCGGTCACCACCGAGCATGTCACGGCCCGGCTGATCGCGGAGCGCACGCCGATCGCACCTGGCGCTGGCGTCGAGCTGGCCGTGGTGCTCGACATCCAACCAGGCTGGCACACCTACTGGCGCAATCCCGGTGACTCGGGCGAGGCGCCGCGCATCGACTGGACCTTGCCCGAGGGCGTGGTCGCGGGCGCCATCCGCTGGCCCTACCCAGAGCTGATCCGGGTCGGGCCGCTCGCCAATTACGGCTACTCTGGCCGCGCCGTGCATCTCGTCGAGCTCTCGGTGCCAGCGGACTGGCCAGCCGGAACGCCGCTTGACATGCGCGCGGAGGCCCATTGGCTGGTCTGCGCCGAGCATTGCATCCCCGAGTCCGGCTTGCTGGAGCTGAGGCTGCGGACCGCCGAGGCAGCGGGCGCCGCCGATCCGGCATGGGCAGACCTCTTTGCCGATGCCCGTCGTGCACTGCCCAGGGATCGCCTGCAGGGGGCGCTGCTCGGCGCGCATGATGACGGACTCAGGCTGTCGATCCCAGGCGTCCTCAATCCCGCCATTCAGGACGCGGAGCCGGCATCCGTCCGCTTCTTCGCGGGGAGCTGGGGCCTCATCGAGCATGCCGCGCCGCAGCCCTGGCGGATCGGCGCGGAGCGGCTGGAGATCGATCTGACACCCGGGAGTCTGGCTGCAACCGCAGATCCCGAGGGCGTCCTGGTCATCAGTGATGGAGACGGCGCCGTTGGCGCCTTCTCAGTCGTCGCCGAGCGCGGTGATGTGGCGCCATCGGCGGCGCAGGCCGCGGAGCGCGATGCACTGACTTGGCCGCTCGCCCTCGGTCTCGCGCTGCTCGGTGGCCTGATCCTCAACCTGATGCCCTGCGTCTTCCCTGTGCTCGCGATCAAGGCGCTGAGCCTGCTGGACGGGGCAGGGCGGCACGCCCTCAACGGCCTTGCCTACACGGGCGGGGCTCTGCTCTTCTTCGGACTCTTGGGTGCGCTGCTGCTGGCCATGCGCGCCGGCGGAGCCGCCGTCGGATGGGGCTTTCAGCTCCAGTATCCGCCTTTCGTCGCGGTCATGGCCGACGTTTTCCTGGTCATCGGACTCGCACTGGCCGGGGCGGTGACACTTGGGGGGCGTCTGATGGCGCTGGGAGGCGGGCAGACCGGACGGGGGCTGGGGGGTGCATTCGGCGCCGGCGCGCTCGCGGCGCTCGTCGCGGCGCCCTGCACGGCGCCTTTCATGGGGGCGGCACTCGGCTATGGCCTCACGCTGCCCTGGGGCCAGGCCCTGTCGGTGCTGCTGGCCCTGGGGCTGGGACTGGCCCTGCCGTTCCTGGCGCTGTCACTGTTCCCGGCGCTGGTTCGTTGGCTGCCGCGTCCCGGACCCTGGATGGAGACCCTGAAGCAGGCACTCGCCTTCCCGATGCTCGCGGCCGCGGCCTGGCTCCTCTGGGTGCTGGCGGTCCAGACCGGGCCGGACGGGGTGGCGCTGGGGCTGACCGGCATGCTACTGCTCGCCTTTGGGCTGTGGGTGCGCGAGCGCACCTTGCTGAGCGCGCCGAGACGGCGTCAGGCTGGCGCCGTGACCGCTGGAGCGACCATCCTCGCGGCTCTTTTGCTCGGCGTCTCGACCGACGAACTGGACGTCCCCGCAAGGTCGCCCGAGGAGCCGGCGAATGCTGGCCGACCGACCCTGCGCGCGCAGCCCTATTCGGCCAGCCGTCTTGCCGAGGCGCGGGCCGAGGGGCGCCCCGTGCTGGTCAACATGACCGCCGCCTGGTGCATCACCTGCCTGGTCAACGAGCGCGTCGCCTTGTCGACGGCCGCGACAGCGGCCCTGCTCGCGAAGCATCAGGTGCGCTATCTGAAGGGCGATTGGACCAACCGGGACCCGGCGATCACGGCCTATCTGGCGGACTTCGGCCGCAGCGGCGTGCCGCTCTATGTTTACTATCCTCCACAGGGAGAGCCGCGGGTGCTCCCCCAGATCCTGACCGCGGGCAGCGTCCGTGAGACCATCGAGGCCCCATCGACGCCTGTCCGCAATCATCAGTCCGACTCCCCGAGATGAACTCTTTCCCACCACGAGGATCTCTCTATGTCCCTTCTACTAACCCGATCGCCGCGCGCGCACGCCACCATGCTGATCTTGATCGGCCTACTCCTCACGGGCAGCGCCTTGGCGAAGCCCGAGGTCGGTGCCCCAGCGCCGGCCTTCACAGGCACGGATACCAGCGGGCAATCCTGGAGACTCGCCGACCTGCACGGCAAGACAGTCGTGCTGGAATGGACGAATCACGACTGCCCCTATGTGCGTAAGCATTACGGCAGCGGCAACATGCAGGCCCTGCAACGCGAGGCCGCTGGAAACGGCGTGCTCTGGTTGTCGGTGATCTCCTCGGCGCCCGGCAAGCAGGGGTACGTCAGCCCCGCCGAGGCCGATGCGCTGACCAGGCAGCGCGATGCCTCCCCGACGGCCGTACTGCTCGATCCAGAGGGCACCATGGGTCGCGCCTATGGTGCCCAGACGACGCCGCACCTCTTCGTCATCGACGGCTCCGGGACCTTGGTCTACATGGGCGGCATCGACGACCGGCCGACGACCGATCCGGCCGACATCGCGGGGGCGACCAATTATGTCCGCGCAGCGCTCGCCGATCTCGCGGCCGGTGAATCCCTTGGCACGCCGGTGGCACGTCCCTACGGCTGCTCGGTCAAGTACTGAGGCTGGAGAATGGGGCTCCATCGCCACCACGGAGCGCATGCGCACACAGCGTCAGCGGGAGCCGGTCGCCGGTGCGATCGGCAAGGCCATAGCGGCAGGCAAAAGACTTGGCCGCGCTCACGGCCCAGGTCGAGCGGCTCAAGCGGGCGACGCTCGGTGGAGGCTCGGTCAGTCGCTGGCTCTTCTTCGGTGAGCATCTGAGCGACAGGCGGGTGGAGGACAAGAAAGCCACGGCCCTTAGCCAATCGGCTTCCTGTTCGATTTCGGCGCCGCTTGGCGATTCGAGCTGCTGGTCGAGCGGATAGATTCCGAGTTGGCGAGCCAGGCGCCTGAGGTCCTGGAAGCGCATGGCACGGCGCCGGCGCAGTATCGAGGTAGGTAGCCGCCAGCGGCCGGCGCGAGGGCGAAGCTCTCTGGTCGGAGACCGAATCATGAAGTCCGGGATGACCCTGAGGTCAATCAACTTGGCTGGCCAGGCTCCGCGCGAGGGCCAGCAAGCTCAAGGGCGCGCAGCCCTCCGCCTTGTTGTTGGCGATTACATAGACGTCGCGGTCTTGGCCAAGCGCCGCGGCGACGAGGTCGGTGATCTCCGCGCGTGACGCGGGATCTGGCTCCTGCAAGCGATCGAACGGCTGGAAGCGCATACGGGCCTCGGCATATCCGCGATTGGCCCGGAGCATCCAGCGCAGGATCAAGGGGCCGGCCGGACGGTCTGCGAAGCGCTCCCGCTGCTGCCGCAAGGGCGGCAGGCGCGGGTGCAGGCTGTAGGCGGGGTGGGCGCCGCCGTGTCTCAGGGCGGCGGCGAGATCGGGTGTCAGCAGCTCGCGATCGCGCACCTCGACGGCCACGCAGGGGCCTTCAGGCAGGCGCTTCAGGAAGCGGTAGAGCGACTCGGCGAAGCGTCTTGGGTCGGCGGTGATGCGCCTTCCGAGCGGCGGGAACTGGAGCAAGAGCACGCCGCCGTGCTCACCAAGACCCTGGATGAAGGGGCGCGCGGCGAGATCCGTCGCCAGGCCTGGGTCGAGGAAGCCTGCATTGGGCTCCGCTGGGCGCCCCCCTGCGGCACGCACGAAGGGGTCAGTGACCAGGGCTGGTGCCTTGACCAGAAAGCGGAAGTCGGCCGGGACCTGGTCGGCGTAGGCGCGCAGGCGCTCTGTTGGCACAGGCGCATGGTAGGCGCTGTCGAGGCCGACGCTGCGCAGCAGCGGATGCTGGGCGTAGGCCCGCAGACCATGTCGCGACAAGGCGCAGGCATCATTGGCCTTGTCATAGAGGAGGCCGATCCAGCCGGGGAAGGCCCAGGACGAGGTGCCGAGCCGCAGGCGTCGGGGCAGGGTGGCCGCGAGCTCTGCAGCCTCGGCCCAGCTCGCCTGCGCCGGCCGAACGAGCGGGCTTGCGTCGTCCGGGGCGTCGCCGAAGAGATCGAGCTGCTGCATGGTGACTTCGCGGCTGGACGCGCTTCGGGGCTGCGCCTAGCGGCAAGCCACGAAGCGGATCGCCTCCGTCCCACCAGCGGCGATGCGGGCGAAGCGCGCGAGCGCGTCCTCGATCTCGGCGGCGGTCGTCTCTGGAGTCAGCGACAGCCGGATCGAGCAGTGCGCATCGGCTGTACCCAGCCCCATCGCGAGCAGCGCGTGCGATGGCTCGGGCGAGCCGGAGCGACAGGCCGAGCCAGACGATAGGGCCACACCCAGAGGATCCATCGCCATCACCAGGGATTCGCCGCGCACGCCTGGAATCCTCAGGTTGAGGGTGTTGGGCAGGCGCTCGCTCGGGTGCCCGTTCAAGTGGGCCTCCGGAAAGATCTCGATGAGTCCCTCCAGCAGCCGGTCGCGCAGCTCCCGGGTCTCGTCCGCGCGCTCGAGCGCCCTCGAGGCCAGCTCGGCGGCCGCACCCAGTCCGACGATGCCGAGCGTATTCTCGGTCCCGGCGCGCAGCCCTTGCTCCTGGTGTCCGCCGTGTACCAGTGGGTCCAGCGCGATGCCCTTCGCTAGATAGAGCGCGCCCACGCCCTTGGGGCCTTGGATCTTGTGGGCCGAGAGCGTCAGCAGGTCGACTCCGAGCGCATTCACATCGAGCGGAATCTTGCCGATCGCCTGCACGGCGTCCGTATGGAAGCGGGCGCCGCGCGCATGGGCGAGGGTGGCCAGCTCGGCGATCGGCTGCAGGGTGCCGGTCTCGTTGTTGGCGGCCATGATGCTGACCAGGAGGGTGTCGTCCGTGAGTGCCGCCGCGAGATCGTTCGGGCGCACCTGGCCGTGCGCGTCGACCGGCAGATAGGTCAGTCGGCGACCCATGCGTGATTCGAGCCAGCGGCAGGTGGCGAGCACGGAGGGATGCTCGACGTCCGTGGTGATGATATGGGCGCGCTCGGGATGGGCGAAGGCTAGCCCCTTGATGGCGAGATTGTTGGCCTCGCTGCCGCCGCCTGTGAAGTAGATGCGGCGGGCGGTGCAGCCCAGCAGGCTTGCCAGTGCGCGTCTTGCTCCTTCGACGGCCTGGCGCGCGGCCTTGCCTTCGCGATGGATGCTGGACGGATTGCCCCCGAGTGTCTCGAGTGCGGTCTGCATCGCATCGCGGACCGGCAGGGCGATGGGCGTGGTGGCGTTGGCATCCAGATAGATGCGTCGCTCGCTGGCGGCGACCGGCTCCTGTCGAGCCGAGGTCGTGGAGCGCTCGCCGCTGTCGATTTCGAGTCGTTCCGCGACCTCGCTGACCGGCTCGACCTCGCACAGCAGCGTCTTGTAGATGGGGAAGCCGCTGATGGGGTCGTAGCGCTCGATGTCGGTCAGCGCGTTGATATTGGCCTCCTGCCAGGCCGCCGGGCCGACGGGTGTGCCGCCGCCCATGTTGGCGTCGACCGCGCCTTGGACGATGTCGTCTGTGACCAGGGCGCGCATCTCCACTGCGCCCCGTGGTGAGCGGATGCGCAACTTGTCGCCATTGGCGATGCCGCGCCGCTCGGCATCCTTGGTGTTGATGGTCACGGTCGGCTCGGGGCGCTGCTTGACCAGGCCGGGGATGCCGTGGTGCTGGGAGCGGAAGTCCGTGGTCACGCGTGCGCCCGAGTTGAAGACCAGCGGGAAGCGCTCGGCCAGGTCCGGACGGGCCAGCGGGCCTTCTGCGGGCTCTGTGTAGACGGGGAGGGCATCATAGCCGTGCTCGGCGAGGATGCTGGAGGCGATCTCGAGCTTGCCCGAGGGTGTGTCGAAGCCAGGCTTGCCGTCCGGGCGCAGGCGTCCCTTCTCCCACTTCCTGTATTCCATCACGCTGGTCGGGCGCTTGACCCAGCCGCCTGCCGCGCGGACCTCCTCCAGGTCATAGCCGCTGCCCTGGAGGGCGAAGCGCAGGATGGCCTCCTCGTCCTGCGGGAAGCAGTCGCCATAGCCGAGCCGGCGGGCCAGCTCGGCGAGGATGAGGAAGTCGCTGCGGGCCTCGCCGACCGGCTCGATGACGCGCTCGCGCAGCCGGAAGATGGGGCCATAGTGCATGTAGCTGTCGATCTCGAAGCCTGTGGTGGCCGGCAGCACCAGATCCGCGTAGGCGCAATCGGCGGTGAGCTGGCGGTCGATGCAGACCAGGAAGTCGAGCGCATCGAGCGTCCGCTTCCAGATCTCCGGCTGCGGCCAGGAGGTGATGATGGATCCGCCGAGGACGATGAGCCCGCGAATTCGGTAGGGCTTGCCCTCCAGGACAGATTCCGGCAGGGCGATGGCGTGGGACTCCCCGCGATACTGGCTGTAGACGGGGAAGCGGTCGCGGCCGAGCGCTTTTTTGAGGTCCGGGTTGGCCAGCAGTCCGCTGCGGTTGATCGGAAAGGCGCTGTGCGGCATTGCGAAGCAGCGCCCACCAGGTAGGTCGAGCTGGCCCGCCAGCGCCCAGAGGACCATGGTGGCGCGGATCGCCTGGACGCCTGAGTCGCTGTATTCCAGGCCGGTGTACATGACCGGGCTGGCGCCGTCCGCCTGGGCGATGCGCCGCGCTAGGCGGCGGATGGTCTCGGCCGGGACGCCAGTGATGGCCGCGGCCTGCTCGGCGCGGAAATGCTGGACATATTGGCCGAAGTCGCCGAAGCCGAGTGTCCAGTCGCGGACGAAGGCCTCGTCGTAGAGCTCCTCCTCGATGATGACGTTGGCCATCGCTAGGGCGAGCGCGCCGTCCGTCCCAGGTCGGATCGGCACCCACTCGGCGCCGGCGGCCTTGGCCGTGCGGGTGCGGCGCGGATCGATCACCACCACCTCGGCTCCGCGCCGCTTGGCGGCGAGGATGCGCTCGAGATCGCGCGGCGGACAGTCTGTGGCCGGGTTGGCGCCCCAGACGACGATGAGATCGGCGTTCTCGAGATCGGAGAACATGTTGATGAACATGCCCCCCATGGTGACGTGAGGTGCGATCATCGCCATGGAGACATAGCAGAGTGCACCCACGCCAAGGGTGTTGGGCGAGCCGAAGGGGAAGAGCACGCTGGATGCCGAGGAGACAGCGACGCCCTTGGGCTGAAAGAGGTCGCACATCGCCAGCTCGAAGCTGCCGCGCCCGGTGTAGATGGCGGTTGCCTCCGGGCCGGACTCGGCCTTGATCGCCTCCAGCCGCTCGGTCATCAGCGCGAAGGCCTGGTCCCAGCTGATGGGCTCGAAGTCGAGCGTGCCCTTGGGGCCCTTGCGCCGCATCGGCTGCTTCAACCGATGCTCTGAATAGACGATCTCCTTGGCATGCTCGCCCAGGGTGCAGATGGCGCCGAGCGGATGGTCTTTATCGGGGCGGATACGGTCCAGCCGGCCATCGGCGTCATAGTCGACTTCCACCCAGCAGCCGGCGGGGCAGATGCCGCAGATGGCCTTGCGGCTGGCGTTGGGGGCGGGCATGGCGGGCTCCTATCCGAAAAGGTGTCAGGTTTCAGGTGTCAGGTGTCAGTGGCGACGCAATCGCCCTTGGGCGCTTGTGCGATCGGTCGTGCACGAACGCCTTTGCAGGGGCCAGGGCCCTTCGCCTTCGATCGTCCGTCTGTCCGAGCCCCGGACGCGCGCGCTTCAGGGGAGCAGGTCTCGAACGAGGACTGGATTTCCGGGGGCAAAGGCAGGCGCAACGCGCTCGTCCGATCGCACGACCTGTGCGAACGAATAGCCGCGACCCTTCGGCTCTCGATAGATTTCCAAGCGTTCTGCATTCAGGTCGAGCATCCAGTACTCTGGAACGCCGGTTTTCGCGGATGCGATCAGCTTCTTGCCGCGATCCAAGGCGAGCCTGGTGTCGGAGATCTCGCAGACGAGTAAGGCGGTAAGCGGATGGGCATCTCTGTCGTCGCGGGGACTCTCGGGAAGGATAGCGGCATCGGGCTCGGGCTCCGAGTGCTCGTCGAGGCTGAGCGGGAGCCGAAGGCGCACCGTCACCTCGGTGTCGAAGGCCGCGCGAAGGGCATCGCCAAATAGAGTGACTGCGGTCGCGTGCCGGCTCCTCTGCGGTGCCCTATCAAGGATTTCTCCGTCCAAGAGCTCGACGCGGTCGTCCGGACCAAAGATGCCGGCTTCCACCATGCGCGCGCATTCATGGCGGCTGAATCTGTGCCGGCTGGATTCGAAGACGGTGCTCATCGACGAGTCCTCGGGCTCGGTGGTTTGCGGGATGGACCGATGCGCCAGTGTACAAGCTTCCCAGGGTGCTCATCGAGATCCGCCCCTAACGCTAAGGTGATTTCCGGGAAACAGATTCCCCGTAGGATGGGCAAAGCGCAGCCTGCCCATCGTCCAGGCGCCTGAGCGACCTGGGTGGGCACGCCCCACAAAGGTCTTCCCCATGCGCGCCGGCGTGCCAGGGGCTTTGCCCATCCTACTGGAGGCGCTGTTCTGGGTAGGGTCATTTCAGGAAATCACCTAAGAGTCTCGTCGGCGCATGAATTCAGTTCTTGCCCTGAGGCGAGCGCCATGACGCGCGCGAAATCTCGCGGCAGCGGCTTGCGTCGATCAATAGCGAGAAGTAAGCTTCCGAGCTTTTTCATGGTGGACCCGGCCAAACTCCCGGCCAGGTCCAACAACGGCTTAACGACGGGGCACTAGACCAATGCGCACGCATTATTGTGGAGATCTGAACGACAGCCATGATGGCCAGGAGGTCGTTCTCTGCGGCTGGGTACAACGGCGGCGGGACCATGGCGGTGTCATCTTCATCGATCTGCGTGATCGCGAGGGCTTGGTGCAGGTCGTTTTCGACCCCGATCGTGCCGAGGTCTTCGAGCGTGCCGAGCATGTCCGCAGCGAGTATGTGCTGCGCGTCGAGGGCCGGGTGCGGCCGCGTCCGGAGGGCACCGTCAATCTAGATCTGCCGACCGGCATGGTGGAGGTCCTGGGCACCGAGCTCGAGATCCTCAACGCCGCCGACACGCCGCCCATCCAGCTGGACACCCATTCGGCCGACGCCTCCGAGGAGGTCCGGCTGCGCTACCGCTATCTCGACCTGCGCCGCCCCGAGATGCAGGAGCGCCTGCGTGCGCGCAGCAAGGTCACCCAGGCGATGCGCACCTTCCTCGACGGCCATGGCTTCCTCGACATCGAGACGCCCATCCTGACCAAATCGACACCCGAGGGCGCGCGCGACTATCTGGTCCCCAGCCGTACCCACCCCGGCGAGTTCTTCGCCCTGCCGCAGTCGCCCCAGCTCTTCAAGCAGCTGCTGATGATGTCCGGTATGGACCGCTACTACCAGATCGCCCGCTGCTTCCGCGACGAGGATCTGCGCGCCGACCGTCAGCCCGAGTTCACCCAGCTCGACATCGAGACCTCCTTCATGAGCGAGGACGAGCTGATGGGGTTGATGGAGGAGATGATCCGCACCCTCTTCCGCGAGGTGAGCGGGGTCGAGCTGCCCAATCCCTTCCCGCGCCTCTCCTATGCGGAGTCCATGCGCCGCTTCGGCTCGGATCGCCCGGACCTGCGCGTGCCGCTGGAGCTGATCGATGTCGCCGATCTCATGGGCGAGGTCGACTTCAAGGTCTTCGCCGGTCCCGCCAAGGATCCGGAGGGCCGCGTTGTCGCGCTGCGTCTGCCCAAGGGCGGCACGCTGACCCGCAAGGAGATCGACGGCTACACCAACTTCGTCGGCATCTACGGCGCCAAGGGCCTGGCCTATATCAAGGTCAACGAGTGGGCCGCCAAGGGCCGCGAGGGGCTGCAATCGCCCATCCTCAAGTTCCTGCCGGATTCGGCCGTGCAGGGCATCATGGAGCGCACCTGCGCTCAGGACGGCGACCTGATCTTCTTTGGCGCCGACAAGGCCAAGGTGGTCGACGAGTCGATCGGCGCGCTGCGCGTCAAGCTCGGCGAGGACCTGAATCTGCTGGAAGGCGACTGGCGTCCGCTCTGGGTCGTCGACTTCCCCATGTTCGAGCAGGATCCCAACAGCAACCGCTGGGTCGCGCTGCATCATCCCTTCACCGCACCCAAGGAGGAGCAGCTCGATTCACTGGAGCAGGACCCGGGTGCCTGTCTCTCGCGCGCCTACGACATGGTCTTGAACGGCACCGAGATCGGCGGCGGCTCCATCCGTATCCACCGCGAGGAGACGCAGCGCCGCGTCTTCAAGCTGCTCAACATTAGCGACGAGCAGGCCGAGGACCGCTTTGGCTTCTTGCTGAAGGCGCTCAAGTTCGGCTGCCCGCCGCACGGCGGTATCGCCTTCGGTCTGGACCGCTTGGTGATGCTGATGACGGGGGCGACCTCGATCCGCGACGTCATGGCCTTCCCCAAGACGCAGACGGCCGCCTGCCTGCTGACGGACGCGCCTTCCGCAGTCGACGAGAATCAGCTCAAGGAGCTGGCGCTGCGGATTCGCCTGCGGGCCTGAGGTGACTCCTAAGGGTGCCTGCTCGGCACCGCCCCGCAGTGACCCCTGGCTCCCGGCGCTCTGCGCCTTGGTGAGCCCGTGGGCCGAGGCGAAACGCTGATGTCAAAGACTGAGCGCAAACGGCCGCAGTCGGTACTTGTCGTCGTCTGCACCCGCCAGGGCGAGTTCCTGCTCATGGAGCGGACACGCCCGGAGGGCTTCTGGCAGTCCGTGACCGGCAGCCTGGCGCCCGGTGAGACCGCCAGGCTTTGTGCCGCGCGCGAGGTCTTGGAAGAGACGGGTCTTCGTCCCGGCGGCGGACTGATCGACCTGCGCCAGTCCGTCCTCTTTCCCATCATTCCGGCCTGGCGCAAGCGCTATGCGCCCAACGTCTGCTTCAACCGGGAATACTGGTTCGCGCTCATCCTGGATTCGCGTCGGCTCATCCGGCTGAGTCGACGTGAGCACTCGGAGCATCGCTGGCTCTCCGCGCCCGAAGCCATGGAGCTGACCGGCTCATGGACGAATCGCGACGCCATCCAGCGGGTCGCCAGCTTGCTCGATCCCGTCGGGGCCTGCGGCACGGCCGGACAGGGTGCGCGGACCATCCGCCGCACCACGCGCGTCATCGACCCACGCTTCCGGCGGGCCATCTCCAAGAAGTAGGCTGGGCAAGGGCCGCACAGCCGACCGTAGCAGGTGTCGGCACACTCTCCATTCTGGCTACCAGGCTCCAGCGTGGTAGCCAGTCAGCGACGCTCCAGCGTCACGATGACATCTCCCATCTGTCAGTTGAGCAGGAGGCTCGGGCCCCGGGACGCTGTGTGCGCATTCATCGCTGGCGCAGTGGACCGACATGACGGCTCGGTCACGAGTTGATGTAGTGCTCCAACTGCTCGATGATGAACTTCTGCTCCGAGATGATGGACTTGACCAAGTCTCCGATCGACACCAGTCCCAGCACCTGCCCGTCCTCGATGACCGGCAGATGCCGCACCCGCTTCTCCGTCATGAGGATCATGGCGTCCTCCAGCGATTGCTCTGGGGTGGCGCAGACGACCCGGTGGGTCATGATGTCGCGCACCGGCGTGTCTCTGGAGGCCCGTCCGCGCAGGATGCCCTCGCGCGCATAGTCGCGCTCGGAGATGAGTCCGACGGGGCCATTGTCGTCCACCACCAGCAGGGCGCCGATGCGGTGCTCCGCCATCAGCGTGAGTGCGTCGAACACAGTGGCGTCCGGGCCGATCGACCAGACGCTGGCGCCTTTTCCCTCGAGTAGCTCTTGGATCTTCTTCATCGCTCCTCCGGCTTGTTACGGCGTGTCCTATGTCGCCGTTTCTGGATTGTGCTTGTGCTAGTTTCCTAGACCGACAGGCTTAGCTTAGCAATAGAGTCGGAAAAGAGCGGGAAATCCGAGGCACGCCATGAAATGCCCGAAATGCAACGCCGAGCAGAATCACAGCAACGCCATCTGCGAGCAGTGCGGAGTCGTCTTCGAGAAGTACTACAAGCACCACCCGCATCCAGGCGAATCGCTGCCGGCCACGACCTTCGCGGACAATGGCTTCTCCACGGCGAGCGAGCTGCAGCATCTCCTGCTGCCGGCGCAGGTGGGCGGTGACGAGATGGTATTGGCGCTGCGCGCGATCCTCTGGGTCATTCTGGCCGTCTGGGGCCTGCTGCTGATCTTTTCCTCGGTCGATTCCAACGCCGCGGGCCAGTCCTTTCTTCACCTCATCAATCTGCCTTTCCATGAGACCGGGCACGTCTTCTTCCGTCCATTCGGCCAGTTCATCACCTCCCTGGGCGGCACCCTCGGGCAGCTCCTGATGCCGGCGATCTGTCTCGGCGTGCTGCTCATCAAGACGCGTGATCCCTTCGGTGCGTCCGTCTGCCTCTGGTGGCTTGGCGAAAACTTCCTGGATATCGCGCCCTACATGGCCGACGCGCGCGCAGGTATCTTGCCCTTGATCGGTGGCAATACCGGGCAGACTTCTCCCTACGGCTTTCATGACTGGGAGTATCTGCTCACCGAGACGGGGCTGCTGCACTGGGATACGACGCTCGCCACCCTGAGCCATTTGCTCGGCGCCCTCATCATGATTCTTGCCGCGATCTGGGGTCTGATCCTCCTGCGGCGTCAATTCCTGGGTCTCAAGTCGTAGAATAGGGCGCGAGTCCGCCGGCTTCGTCGGCCGACGGATCGCCCCCATATCCTCAGTCGGCGTCCAACCGACCGCCTCGAATCGAGCCCGTCGGCGCCCTGCGTCGACGCGAATGCCCCTTTGCAGTGAGACCCTCCATGAGTCATTCCTCCGCCTCCGACATCAACCGCCCCGGCGCACGCAACCTAGGTGCGCTCACGCGGCTCCTGACCTTCACGCGGCCCTATGTCGGGCGGCTCGTCGCCGCGATCGTCGCGCTCATCGTCGCCGCTGGCTCGGTGCTGGCCTTCGGTCAGGTCATTCGTGTCGTGGTGGACTCTGGGCTGGGGACAGGCTCGGTCGAGGCGCTCAACCGTTCGCTCGTGCTCTTTCTCGCCGTGGTGGTGCTGACCGCCTGCGCCATGATGGTCCGAAGCTATCTGCTCAATTGGATCGGCGAGCGGGTGGTCGCGGACATCCGCAAGGCGGTCTTCGAGCGGGCCCTGAGCCTGGACGTCGGCTTCTTCGAGACGACCCGAGCCGGCGAGATCATTTCGCGGCTGACCAGTGATACCGCGCTGCTGCAGATCGTCGTCGGCTCCACCCTGGCGATGTCGCTGCGGACCTCCTTGCTGGTCATCGGCGGCGTCATCATGCTCGCGATCACCAGCCCCGGACTGACGGGGCTGGTGCTCGCGGGACTGCCGGTCGTCATCCTCCCCGCGTGGATTATCGGCCGACGGGTCCGCCGGCTCTCGCGCGCCAGTCAGGACCGCATCGCCGACGTCGGTGCCTATGTCGACGAGGTCATCCATGGCATCCGCACCGTCCAGGCCTTCTGCCATGAGCCGATCGACAGCCGCCGCTATGGCGATCAGGTGGAGGCGGCCTTCTCGGTCGCCATGCGCCGCTCGCTCTCGAGTGCCACCCTATCAGGCGTTGCGACCCTGCTGACCTTCGGGGCCATTGGCGTCGTGCTCTGGATGGGCGGGCACCAGGTGCTCGAGGGCACGCTGAGCGGCGGCGAGCTCTCGGCCTTCCTCTTCTACGCCATCGTCGTGGCTGGCGCCGTCGGCTCCCTGAGCGACCTCATCGGTCAGCTGCTGCGCGGTGCCGGGGCCAGTGAGCGCCTGATGGAGCTGCTGGAGGTGCAGCCCGCGATCCTGCCGCCCGAGCAGCCGCAGCGGCTACCGGCGCGGGCCCAGGGCCGAATCGATCTCGAAGGGCTTCGCTTCGTCTATCCCTCGCGTCCCGGAACCGCGGCTCTGGACGGTCTCAGGCTGGTCGTCGAGCCGGGTGAGCGTCTTGCCTTGGTCGGCCCGTCGGGCGCGGGCAAGTCGACGCTCTTTCAGCTGCTGCTGCGCTTCTATGATCCCAACACTGGGGTCATCCGCTTTGACGGCGTCGACATCCGTCAGGTGGATCCGAAAGAGCTGCGCAGCCGCATCGCCCTGGTGCCCCAGGATCCGGTCATCTTTGGCGCCAATGCCTGGGAGAACATCCGCTACGGTCTCGACGACGTCTCCGACGCGGAGGTGCGCAAGGCGGCGGAGGCCGCCCATGCCGCAGACTTTCTCGACCGGCTCCCGAACGGCTTGGACACCTTCCTTGGTGAGCGTGGCGTGCGCCTCTCCGGCGGAGAGCGTCAGCGGATCGCCATCGCCCGGACCATCCTGCGCAACCCGGCGCTGCTGCTGCTCGACGAGGCCACCAGCGCCCTCGATGCCGAGAGCGAGCGCCTGGTGCAGGATGCCCTCGAGACATTGATGCAGGGCCGCACCAGCATCGTCATTGCGCACCGCCTGGCGACCGTGCGCAATGCCGACCGTATCCTGGTCATCGATCAAGGCCGCATCGTCGCATCCGGGCGGCACGATGAGCTCATGGCCGAGGGCGGGCTCTATGCGCGGCTGGCGTCGCTGCAGTTCCAAGACGCCGCGCTGGCTGTGCAGCCGGAGCTGCGTGCCGTCGCGGGTCAAGCCTGAGCAATCGGAGATTGGGCGAATAATGAGGGGCGCCTCCGCACGTCAGCCGAATGATTCCAGAAAGCTGGCTGCCGGAGGCTGGGGGAGCTGGCAGCGCCATCGGGATCAAGGCCGATACAGCCACCATGAGGTCTCGTTCGCCGAGAAGACCGGCTGGTAGTGCCGCACGCGCTTCGCGGGCCGCACGTCCTTGACTTGATTGTCGAGCAAGAGCGTCTCGCCGTGCAGCGAGACCAGCGTGACGGCGTGCCCGATGCCCAGGTTCTGGTCCTTGACGGCGACCAGCAGCAGCTCGTCATTGCTGAAGCCGAGCGCGCGCAGGCTCATGAACTTGACGATGGCGAAGTCCTCGCAGTCACCCGCCTTGGCGAAGAACTCGCCCGGCGTCTCCCAGTAGTCCTCGACGCCCCAGTTCACGCGATCTTCGATGTAGCGCCAGCGGTTCGCGAAGTCGTTCACTTCCCGCAGCTGCGTCATCCGATCGCGATATTTCAACTTGTCGATCAGGCCCTTCCATTCGGTATAGGGGCAGTCTCCTAGCTGGAGGCGTCGGCAGCGCGCGTCCTTCGCCTCCTCCGCGCGGTAGCGCTCCAGCAGCGTCTGCCACTTGGGGATGGGCTTGAAGTTGGTGAAGCGCTTCCCGCTGAGGCCGAAGATCGAGCGAGCGCCGAGAGAGGCGCTGCCGGTCTGCTGCCAGCCGATGCCGACGAGCAGAAGCGAGAGCGCGACCACGGCGGCGAGTGCGCAACCACCTGTCTTGGATGGGCTTGCAGCATGCATGGGGTTGGATTACACGCTCAGACCATGCTAGAAAATGAGTCCCGCGTCACAGGACGCCCAATGTAGGCCGCGTGCCGAGCCGGGCACGAATCCCTCCTATCCCGAGCCATCCGGAATGGACATCCACATGTTAACCGCTGATCGCAATGGCGATGTCTTCGCGCCACCTGGGGTGAGGCCGAGAATCTGGGTGGCCGTCGCTATTCTCCTGGCGACCGTCTGTGTGGCGCTTTACGGCGCATACGTGCTCACCGAGCGCGAGCGGGCTCGCGACGTCCAGCTCCTGCAGACGCGGATGACTGTGGTCGCGGATAGCCGAGCCGACGCCATTGGGCGTTGGCTCGAGGGCCAATACGACATTCTGGACGGCCTTGCGGACAATGCGTCGCTGCAAATCTACATCAAAGTCGTGAGTGCGAGCGACGGGGAGGAGCCCTTAGATCCGGATCCGGCCAACCTGACCTACCTGCGGACGCTGCTCGAGGCGACGGCGAGCCGCTCGGGATTTCAGCCCCGCGTCCGGTCCCCGTCCTTGCCGGCGAATGTCAGGCCCCTTGGCGATGCCGGCATCGCATTGATCGGTCCGCAAGGCGATGTGATCGTCGCCACCGCGGGCATGCCGCCACTTGAGGGGCGGATCGCGGCCTTTCTCGATCAGGTCCCGCAAAGCGAGCGCGGGCTGCTGGACCTTTCCATCAAGACGACGGAGACGCCGCAGCTTGGATTCGTCGTCCCGGTTCTGACGCAGGAGCCAGGCGAGGCCACGTCCAGGGTCATCGCGCGCGTCCTCGGCGTGCGGTCGGTGGGGACTGACTTCTACGACACGCTGGCGCAGCCGGGGGCGACGGCGCAGACGGCCGAGTCCTACCTGATCCGCCAGAAGGGCGGCAAGGTGGAGTACCTGACGCCACTCAAGGACGGCTCGCGACCGCTCACCAAGCGTCTCGCCCTGAATACTGCGAATCTGGTGGACGTGGATGCCTTGTCGAGCCCAGGGCGCTTCCACTCCGGCCGCGACTATGCCGCCAGGGCCGTCTTCGCGGTGAGTCGCGAGATTCCAGGCACTCCCTGGGCGCTGGTGCACAAGATCGAGCGTGCCGAGGCCCTGGCCGCCACGGACGATCGCCGCAACGCCCTGATGGCGGGCATGGCGCTGCTCATCGTCACCCTGGCCGCGGCCTTCGTCATCGTCTGGCGCTATGCGACATCGCTGCGGGCGGAGGAGGCCGCGCGGCAGTACAAGCTCTCCTCGGAGCGCTTCGCCGCACTCTCCGAGCTTCTCGATACCCTCATGGACAGCCAGCCCCTGCCCATCTTCGTCACCACGGCTTCGGGTGAGATCACTTTCGCCAATCAGCGCATGGCCGATCTCACGCAGGTGCCCAAGGAAGAGCTCCCAGGGCGCTCGCTCCTCGGCATGCTCGGTCAGCAGAAGGGTGGGCGGTATCTCGAGATCGCGCGTCAGGTGCTCGAGAGCGGGCAGCCCAGGACCGAGCTTTCGCGCTTCAGGCTGGAGGAGGGCGAGGAGCTGGTCTGGCGCTCCTACCATGCGCGCTTGTCCGCAACGGCCGAGCATCCAGGCGGGGTGCTGACCAGCATTGAGGACCTGACCGACCTGGCGCACGAGCGCGCGCGTCGAGAGCGCAACACGAGCCAGCTGATCGAGACCCTGGTCGGGCTGGTCGACGAGCGCGACCCGGATTCGGCCCATCAGTCCCGCTATGTCGCCTGGATCGCGCGAAAGATCGCCCAAGAAGCCGGCTTGGACGCGAGCATGGTCGAAGCGACGGTGCAGGCCGCGCGCTTGGTCAATATCGGCAAGATCCGCGTGCCAAGATCACTCTTGACCAAGCAGGACCGGCTCACCCAAGACGAGCTGCGGACGGTGCATCAGGCCCTCGACGACGGCCCCGAGATACTCAAGGACATCAGCTTCGAGGGCCCGGTGCTGGAGACCCTGCGCCAGATCAACGAGCGGGTCGACGGTCGGGGGCGTCCGCTCGGGCTCCAAGGAGACCAGATCCTGCTCAGCGCTCAGACCGTTGCCCTCGCCAATACCTTCGTCGCCTTGGTGAGTCCGCGCGCCTTCCGCGACGGCAAGACCCTCGAAGAGGCCGAATCCATCTTGCTCGAAGAGATCGGCCGTCGCTTCGACAAGAGGATTGTCTTCGCCTTCTTGAGCTACCTGGCCAACAAGGGCGGACGAGACGACTGGAGCCGTATGGTGGACGCCGAGTCGGTCTGACCGATCCGCTGGCCGCTGATTGCTGGTAGCGCTCCCGAGACTAGCGGCTCCGGGTAATCGGATTGCCACATTGCGTGCAGAAGCGAAGTCCGGGCTCGAGTGGAGCCCCGCAGCTCGCGCATGTCGGTGGAGAGGCGGCTGTCGCTGGAAGTGCTCGGTCAAGGCTGGCGCCGCACTCGGAGCAGAATTTCTGTCCTTCTCTAACCATGGTCCCGCAGGCGGGACACTGGCTCGTTGTCGCAGGCGTGGCGCCTGCGGCCGCCGCTTCTTCTGGCACGGGCGGCGACAGCATGCCGAAGAGCTCCAGCCAGTATGCGCCGGGCTCAAGCGACCGCAGCCTTGCCTTCGGCATTGGCGCTTCCTCGAACGCGATCACGCAGAGTGGTCCGCTGCCTCGCAGGGTCAGGCGGTGTGTCGTCGTTTCTTGGCGGTCTTCAAAGGTGACGACTTCGTGGGCAATGGCCGGAACCGGCGTCATCCAGTGGCCGGACAGCCGCATGAGGTTGGCGCTGGGGCTCCATTTGCCGTTGCCCTCATCCCTGAGCAGGCCGAGTCCCGCCAGCTCCCGATAGCCGCTCGTTAGCCTGGATGCGGAACCTCCGTCCCCAATCTGGAAGGAATGGGGGGCGAGCAGCCTCAACAAGGTCACCAGCCAGCGCCCGTCGGCCTGTGTGTCCTCAACGCTCAGGCGATACATGACCGTCAGGTGATCGACCGGAAGCAGGAAATCGGCTACGACCTGCCTCTGCATGATGGAGGTCAAGAGCACGAGACGCACGGCATCCGCCGCCGCCGCCAATGCCATTAGGCCCGCGGGGGTGAGCTCCAGCGTCGGGATGTCGGGGAAGGGCGCGCTATCGACATCCAGGGCGATGCAGTCTTCGAGCGCGATCTCCTTGGTCGTCCACGGAAAGGATAGCCTGTAGCCATCCTCGGCGGGGGCGATGGCCGTCAGCCTGTCGGGCGCGGCAGACGAGGCCGCATAGAAGGGCGCGCTGATGCGATCGGCCGTGGCCGTCGCGCTATTGATGAGCAGGTAGGGGTGGCACAGCGCCTCCAGCGCCGCTCTCCAGCTCTGGTCCAGCCAGCCACGTCCGCGCATGTCGGCCTGCAGGGCCGAATCCGGAAAGGCGGCGGGCAAGTCGCGCAAGGGCGACCCAATGCCCGGAGCCAGGCCCTGGGCGATCAGCAGCTGGGCCAGGTCCGATCGAGAGAGTGCTTGTTCGGTTCGCCGGGTCATTTTGGTCTCACCTTCGATTGCCGCGTTTGCCGATGCGCCTCGAGCCTCCTCAATGAAAACGGCGATTCTATGTTCATTCGGCCTTTGTCTTGCCTGGCCCAACGAGGTAGGAATTCCGCCAGTCGACGGCTTCATTGAACTCCTTGTACGACAAGATGAAGTCCTTGTTGGGAACTGCAGGATCGACAACTCGAAACTCTAATCCGGACGACCCCTGCCTTACTTCCGTGCACACAACGGCGTGAGGCCTCCCGGTAATCGCGCCCGAAGAGCTGCAGACGATCGGTTCTCCAGCATTTACCCTTGCGACTACCTCCGAGACGCCGAGATCACTCGCCCGAATTGGAGTACTTCCCAGGGATTCAATTGCCCCCGGAAGATTGCTCGGACTGAGTCCACCCTTTTGCCCCAGGAGATTCCTTGCTTTTAGGACATCCTCGACTTCGGTGTAGCTGCGCCCAGTTGCATTTGCCAACGATGCCCTCGCACAGTCTCCTCTAGAGTACTGTCCATGTCGTAACCCGCCCTTTGGGTCTTCTGCCCGATGCGCCCACGGGTGCGATGGGTCCAGTTCGGTCACATGGTAGATGCCGTCGCTATCCGAATCGCCCTCGGAGATTCGCTCTCCTTCTCGGAGTGTCGCTGCTGCTTCAGGAGCATCGTTTGGTGAGCCTTCGCTTCGCGTCGGCGTCTCTTGACCCGCACGCGATCCACTCACTTGGTCCGTCGGCTCATCGTCCGTGCTCGGCCGTGTTGCACCTCCTTCATTGCTCGCGGCCGAGCGCCGCAGACCGACGCTCTCATCCGCAGTGGTGGTTGAGCGCTGCGGCGATGTGCCCTCATCGGGCGTGCCGGGCTGGCCGCCTCCGTCATTGCCTGTCGACGGCCGCACTGCGCTGTCATCATCGCTGCTCAAACCGCGTGAGCCGGCGCGCAAGGTCGGGTCGTCGCCTGCGGGGATGCGCGGCAGTCCCGACTCATCGACGGCAGCCGAGCGTACCGAGAGATCGTCGTCGCTGCCAAGGCCACGTGAGCCGGCCCGCAGAGCCGGGTCGTCACCAGCGTCGATCCGCGGCGTATTGCTTGGGCCGAAGAGGCTCCCGCCGTTACGCTGCTCGACATTCTGCAGATGCTCGAAAAGGGCGCCGGTCGCGGCGCCCTGGACGCCGGCGTAGAACATGTCCTCCGCATTGCCGCCGCGCCAGCCTGCCTGTGCCGCATCGGTCAGGCCGCTGGTGAAGGCATTCCAGGCGACATCGCCCTGGCGCGTTGCGCCGAGATGGCCGCCAATCCAACGGAAGGTTGCACCGGTTGCGGCCTCCTTGATGGCCCCTTCCGCACCCTTGTCGCGGTATTGAATCGCATCGTAGACGAAGCTCGACACGGCGCCTCGCGTCCAGGGGGTAACCCTGCTTTCGAGAATGGCAGCGGCCTTTTTCCCGGTCTCGACGATCTTGATGGCGACATTCTCTCGGTGCTGCGCATCGATGGCCTCATGGTCGGCCTTGGCGCCGGCGGATTCAGTCTGGCCAGTGCGAATGTCATTTACGGCATGGTTGAGCCGGCGCAGGGTATCGAGATCCTCATCGGTGATGCTGTCGGGGTCGACGCCATGGCCGCGGTAGCCGATGCGATCGAGAATGCGGTCGAGCGCCGCCTGCTGCTCTAACGTCAGATGGTGGCGCCTGTCGTCCAGATAGTCGCCGCGCTGATAGTACTCATCCAGCGGCGTGCGTGGCTCATTCGGGGGCGGCGCATGCTCGTCCGGCACCCATTGCGGTGTGTTGCTACTGTCGTCGCGCCTCCAGCCTCGAACCCAGCGCTGGCTGTCGTCGTCCCATTTGAAGCCTTGCCGAGTCATCTTCTCGGCATAGAGATCGTCCTTGGGCCTGAAGCTGTTGGTGTCGGGATCCCAGGCGAGATTGTTCGGGTCAGGGTTGTTGCGCAGCGACCATTCGGGCACGAAATAGCCGCCGTCGCCGCTGTCTCGGTCGTCCTCTTGCGGCCGAGCTCGATCCTGTCCGTCGTCGGATTGACCGTCTATATCGTCCGCTTGGCTAGGCTCAGGGCTACGGTCGCGCGACGAGGAATTGCCAGCTTCGTTGCTACCGGCCCTGACGTCATCGCTGCTAATGATGACGAGATTGCCGTCCGGTCCGGTCGCGAGGCCAAGCAGTGGACTGTCGCTACCTGCGCTATGCGGCGCGCTCATCCAGTCGAGGTATTTGTCCGTCGGATTGCCCTGCGCATCGTAATAGCCGTTGCGGATCATCCAATCGCGGGCCGCGTCGCCATCGAGCAGGCGGGTATTGGCGCCGCCGCCGGGCGCGTCGTCGAAATCGATGCCGAGGTCCGTGCCGAGCCGGTTCAACACCTGCGCAAGCGCGGCTCCGAGTCCAGCCGCGACGCCGGCGGGCAGGCCGTTCATCAGGGCCGTGATCGATCCGCCCTTCTGCAGATAGATCAGGATGTTCTCGGGTGTCATCGGCCTGGTGCCCATGTACTCGGGCCAACCGCCATCATGGGCCAAGGCGATCGGGGACAAGTCGGGCAGGAAGGAGACCACCACCGCTGCCGCGATCAGCAGCAGGAGTATGCCGAGGCCGCCGAGTCTGCGATGCTGCAAATAGGCGAATGCCAGGGCGCCAGCGAGGAGCAAGAGACCGAGTGTGACGCCATCCGGCGTCACGAGCGAATTGAGCATGAAGCCGAGCGCGCCGGCCAGCATGGCGACATAGCCGATTGCCATCCCGTGCTGCCGCAGGGTTTGGCCGCGGAGCAGACTGAAGGCCGAATTCCAGGCCGAGCGCGCCAGCAGCGCCACTACCGAGCCGCCGCGCGCGGCGATTAGCGCGCTCGCGCCCAAGGCCAGCGATAGGTTGGCGGAGCCGTTGACGAGCGCGCCGATCACCAGGCTGAGACCCACGGACGCCGCGACTACGGCATAGGCGTCGTGTTTCTCGCGTCGGACATAGGCGAGGATCGCCTTCACCCGCTGTCTGAAGCCGATGCGCTTCCCCTTGCGGCTGAAGACCCGCCCGAGCCCCCAGACGAGGAGGGCCGACGCCGTCATCCAGAGGACGAAGTTGGAGACGGGGCTGTTGATCATCAGGAAGTCGCTGACGAGGGACGACTTCTGAAAGCCGCCGTTGATGACGATCAGCAGGTAGGCGTGCAGGAGAAAGCCTGCGAGCCCGAAGAGGATGGTCAAGGGGAGCCGTCTGAAGAAGGTGGTCAGCGCCTTCCCCAAGATCAGAGTCAGCAAGGCGAAGAAGCCGTCGGGCAGGCGCGCGGGCCCCTTGCCAACGCCTGCCTGTTTCCCACCTTGCGCCGTGGCGACGATGCGGCCGCTCGCCGGATCGATGCGGGTCTCTCTGCCGTCCTTGTCAGTAAAGCCGAGCGCGGCAACCTTGGCGTCAAATTCCTCGGCGGAGAGCACGCCCTGCTTCTGTGCTGCGCGCAGCGCAAGATAATTCTGCAGCAAGTCTTCATGTGCCATGGCGCTCTCCCGAATGCTGGCCGAGCAAGCGCTCGACAGCGCCTGGAGTCAGGCGCAAGGCACCCCTCAGCGTTCCGAGCCAGAGATTTCCCGCGCGGTCTTCCTCGATGACGGTGACCTCGGCGTCCGGCAGGCCGTCGTCGACGGTGAGGGTGCGGACGGTGCGACCCTGGTCGCGAAGCGTCAGGCCGTCATATTCATGCCCGACCCAAAGACGGCCTTTGCGACCACGGTAGAGGCTGCGGACCTTGGGGCCAGCCAGCTGCTCCAGCGGCAGGCTGTCGCCGATGCGCCAGCGCGCTGCGTCGCGGACGAATCTCACCGCGCCGCCCTTGTTGTAGAAGCCCTGACCGCTCCAGACCGAGCCGTCTCGCTCCAAGAAGAAGCAGGTCACCTGTGGGTGCTGGAGACCATCGGCAACCGACCAAGACCGAAAGTGGCCGTCTTTGAGGCGTAAGACGCCTTGTTGCGCCGTGCCTATCCAAAGGCCGCCTTCCAGATCGAAGAGCAAGGCTGTCACCAGGGTGTCTGGCCGAGGCAAGGGGACGGGAATCAGCGCGTCCGCGTCGACCCGGAACAAGCCTGCGTCGCCACCCGCCCAGAGTCGGCCATTGCGATCGAGCGCGAGGGCTCGCATGGCTCCGGGCGCCTTGCCATCAGCGCGCGGTAGCGCGGTCTCGCTATCCTTCGTCAATCGGGAAACGCCGCTTTCGCGCGCGACCCAGGTGTGGCCCATGGGATCCTTGACGATCGCACGCAGGAAGGGATCGATCCTGCGCTCTCCCATGAAGCGGTGCTGCTCGTTGCCATCCGGTGAAAGGGCCACCAGGCCTTGAATTGCGGCGACCATGGTAATGTCCCCATCGAAAAGGATGTCTTGCACCTGGAGATCGGCGGCATGAAGCGTCCAGCCTTGGGGCAGGGCAGGGGGGCGGGTCTCCGATGACAGGCTCAGGAGGAGAAAAAGGCTGAGTACGGCGATCGCAGCCGAGATTGAGCCGACTGCCGCGAAGCGCCTCTCGAGCTTGCCGGACATCTCGTTACTTCTCTCAAACGTCGATGACGAAGACGCTCGCCAAGAGGCCGATGAAGGCGGCAATGGCCCAACCGAGTGCCCCGAGCAGTTTCCGACGACGTGGAATCTCGCGCGCATCCCGCTCTTTCGTCGGCGTCAACGACGCCGCCAACAGAAGGGAGACCGCACCGAGAATGGGTGCTGCGAAGAGGATGAAGAGCGCGATCTCATCGTCGCTGGTCAGGCTGCCGCTGACGAAAGACCCAATGGGCACGGACAAGGCGAGAGCCCAGCCCACGAGCCACAAGAAGAGTCCGCCGACGGATGCGCGGCTTAAGCCAACGCGCTTTTCCGGAAAGACCTTGGTGAAGATGATTCCTGCGACGAAACCGCCGATCAGCCCGGCGAGGGCGAAAGCGGTCGTTGCGCCGGGGAGCGTATAGCCCCAATCCTGGATCGGGGCATAGAGTGCGTAGAAATCAGGGTGGCGCAGGCGTTGATCTGCCCAGTAGAGGGCTGGGAAGATCCCCACGGGCATCCATCCGAGGAGCCAGACGAGGCCCCAGTGCATTCCGGACAGCAGCTCCCTGCCGCCCAGGGTGTACCAACGCCCCCTGCGCTGTCTAGCCTGGCTGGGCCGGTCGATTTCCTCCGCAGCGACGAAGGGAGACTCGGTTGGCGCGGCGTGAGGCCGATCGGGCGCTTGCCTGCCGCCTTCGCGTGGCGCGGATCTGAATGGCTCTGGCTGGGGTGCCGCCCTCGGTGCTTGGCGGTCTGTTGGCGTCTCGGCGGGGGACGGCGGCCTCGTATCGGACGCATGCCACCCGCATTGTCCGCAGAAGCGATGCCCCGGCTTTATCGCCGCACCGCATTGACCGCAAAATCTGGCTGCTCGTGACATCAGAACATCTCCCTCTTCGACGGCTTCCCGCCGGCGCCATCATTGATCCGCATCAGAGCAAGGGGCGGCGATGCCCTGGCGGTCCAATGATATAAATATAGTCCAGCGGGGCTTCACATCGAACGCAGGAGCCCCGAGAGGATGCCGGGCTGCCATGGCCTGAGGCGCCTGCAGTCCGGATCTGCGGACCAAGGGGGATGGGAGCATGGGCTGGGATTTCGAAAGGCTCGACGAGGTGTTTGCGATGCTCGGACAGACAGGCCGTCATCTACTGCTGCACGGGCTCCTCGGCTTGCTCTTGTCGCTGTTTCTTGCGGCCTGCGACAGCGGGGATGTCGCTGTCGAGGAAGTCACCATCTACACCTCGGTCGATCAGCATTTTTCCGAGCCCCTGTTTCGTCGTTTCGAGCAGGTCAGCGGGGTTAGGGTAAGGCCGGTCTACGACATCGAGGCGGCCAAGACCACAGGGCTCGTCAACCGGCTGATCGGCGAGTCCAAGCGGCCGCTGGCGGATGTGCTCTGGAACGGCGAAGTCTCGCAGATGCGACGCCTCGCCGAGCATGGCGTGCTTGCGATCTACCGCCCCAAGCGGCTGCCAGAGGGCGTGGCGCTCGGCCCGAAGGGGCGCTGGCTGGAGTTCGGCGGACGTGTGCGCGTCTTCATCATCAACCGGCAACGCCTCGGTAGTCGTCCGCCACCGACCTCGATCGTCGATCTGCTCGACCCGCGTTGGCAAGGCGGCGACATAGCTATCGCCTACCCGTTGTTCGGGACGACGGCGACCCATGCCGTGGCTCTCGCCGAGGTCTGGGGTGTGGCGCCGACGCTCGACTTCTTCTCGCAGCTCGAGCGGCGCGGTATCCGCTTCGTCGACGGCAATTCGGTCGTGCGCGATCTGGTGGTCTCGGCCAGGGCGGTCTTCGGTCTCACGGATACGGACGACGCCTGCGGCGCGGTCGCCCGTGGAGAGCCCGTTTTCGCCACCTTCCCGGATCAAGGCGCCGAGGGGATGGGCGCCCTGGTCATCCCGAACAGTGTCGGTCTGATCGAGGGCGCACCGCATGAGGAGGCCGCGAAGCGTTTCATCGATTTCGTGATCGGGGAAGAGGCGACTGCGCTGCTGGCCCAGTCAGGCTGGCTCTATGTCAGCGGCAGACAGGTGGTTGCCGACCCCGATTGCCGCTTGCCCGCGCGCCTGAAGCGGATGTCCTTGCCTTCAGGGCTCGACGCCGAGGCCTTGGACAGGCTGCGTCGCGACCTGCGCGACGTCATCGTGCGCTAGGGACGGCCGATGCCGCGCCGCTCGGCCGTGGTGAAGGGGCGGGCCGACTGGAGTTGGGTCCTCTCGGCGGCCTGTTGGCTGGTGCTTGGGTTGGGACCAGTCGTGGCGATTCTGGCCGCGCTCATCGTCGAGCCGGAGAGTTGGCTTCACGCCGGGCCCCTCAGCGCGCGGCGTTCATGGCTGTTCGTCAAATCGGCGCTCTTGGCTTTCTCGGTCGCCGGCGCCGCAAGCGTGATCGCCGCCGCCGCGGCTCATTGGCTGCGCAGCCAGGGCGGTGCGCGCGCGCTGCTGCTCTGGCTGCCGCTTTCGTTGCTGACGGTTCCCCCCTACCTCCACGCCGCCGCTTGGATGGGCCTGGCCGATCATCTGGGGCTGCAGCTATCCGGCTGGATGGCGGTCTTCGTCATCGAGACCCTGACCTTCCTGCCTCTAGGGCTTGCGTTCGGGCTCGCCGGCTTTGCCATGACCGACCGGCAGCAGGTCGATGCGGGACGCGTCTTCGCCGACGATTGGCGGGTCTTCCATGCCATCGAGCTCCCGCAAGCCGCTCCGGCCATCGGCATCGGTGCGGCGCTGATCTTCATCCTGGCGATTGCCGATTACAGCGTGCCGGCGCTGATGCAGGTCGAGGTCTACGCGCTCGAGGCCTTCGTCGAATATAGCATCGCCGCCGAGAGCGCCGCCTCACTGCTGGTTGCCTTGCCCGTGCTCTTGCTGTGCGTGCTGTTGCTGGTGCTCGTGGCGGCGCCTATGCGGGCACTCGCGGTCAAGGTCTCCTTCCTGGCGCCTGCGCAACGTCCGAGAGCCCCTGCCTTGCATCGAGGCCTGCGACTGATGCGGTCGGGCGCTGTGATGCTCTGCCTGGCGCAGGTGCTGGTACCCGTGGTGTCGCTGTTCTTGATGACGCCATTGGGCGACATTTGGGTAATTTGGTCGGTCAGCCTGCGAGAGATCGGAAGCTCGCTCTCGACGTCCATGCTCGCTGCGTCGGTCTCCGTCTTACTCGGCTTGTTGCTAGCTCCACGGCTTGCCTCGACCGGATGGCTGGTCGCCGTGCTGCTGCCGCTCGCGGCGCCAGGCTCCTTGATCGGCACCGGGCTCATCGTGCTCTGGACCCTTCCCGGCCTCGCACTGGTCCACGGTACCGTCGTCATGCCCGTGCTGGCCGACGTGGCGCGGTTCGCGCCGCTCGCGATCCTGATCCAGTACGTCCAGAGCAAGCGCACCGACCCGGGATTGATCGAGGCGGCGCGCCTCTATCGCGGCAATGGACCCGCGGTCTGGCTGAAGGTGCTGCTTCCCTTGAGGGCGCAGGGACTTGCGGCGGGCTTCTTCGTCGTTCTCGGTCTATCCATGTCGGAGCTGACGGCCAACCTGCTCGTGGCGCCGCCTGGCGCGCAGTCGCTGATCGTCAAGATCTACGGTCTGCTGCACTATGGCGCTTCGCAGCAGGCCGCGGCCCTCTGCCTCTTCGTTCTCATCTTTTCCATGGCGTCGATGATCGGCCTTCTGCTGGCCCTGGGGAGGCTGCGCGCCGCGAACCTTTGGAGCGCGCATGGGCGAGACTGACGGGATTGCGGTCGTCGGGATCTGCAAGAGGCTCGACGGACGATGGGTGCTCGATGGCGCGTCGCTGCACATCGGAGCCGGCGAGCGCTGCGTCCTGTCAGGCGCCTCGGGAACGGGCAAGACCACCCTGCTGCGTCTCATCGCCGGCTTGGAGGTCCCGGAATCCGGTTACATCGACATCGACGGAGCCCGGGTGACGGGAGGCGAGCCATTCGTCGCGCCGCACAAACGCGGTCTGGGTGTGGTGCTCCAGCAGCCGACTCTGTGGCCGAGCATGACCGTGGCCGGCAACCTGGCGTTCGTCATGGGCCGCGCTCGGGACAGACAGCAGCGAATCCTCGCGCTGGCCGAGCGTATCGGATTCGCCGAGCTTCTCGGCAGGAGGCCGCAAACGCTTTCCGCGGGTCAGGCGCAACGTGTCGCACTCGGGCGGGCGCTCGCCGCGGAGCCCAGGTACCTGCTGCTCGACGAGCCGACGAGCAACCTGGACGCCGAGGCGCGCGATCAACTGAATGCGGTCATTCTCGATCAGGTTGCGGAGCAGGGCGTGGGCCTGCTCTACATCAGTCACGACGAAATTAGCGCTGCCGCCATCGCCGGCAGAAGGCTGCTGTTGTCCGACAGAAGGATCACGGAAGTAGGGACGGCGCGCCTTGGGGGGCACGGGCTTGCGGGGCCATGATCGGAGCCCGACCCCACCAGCGCTAGGCTGGGGCCAAGCTCCCATCTGAGCTGCGGACCGAGGCCTGCTCAGGCGCCTTGCCCCGGGCGCCTCGCCGGCTCCTTCATGGTCACCAGCTCTTCGGCGCTGCAGGGGTGGATGGCGACAGTGTTATCCAGATCGGCCTTGGTGGCGCCCATTTTGAGGGCGACGGCGAAGCCTTGAAGCATCTCGTCGACGCCGTCTCCGATGAGGTGGATACCCATGACACGCTCCTCGGGGCCTGTGCACACCAGTTTCATTGCGGTCTTGGCGCCGTGCGCGTTGAGCGCATAGCGCATGGGCGTGAAGCTGGTCTCGTAGACGGTCAGGGTGTCGCCGTAGCGCTCGCGGGCCTCCGACTCGGTGAGGCCGACTTTGCCGATCGGCGGGTGGGCGAAGACGACGGTCGGGATGTTCTCGTAGTCCAGCTTGGAGTCCGGCTTGCCGTTGAACAGCCGCTCGGCGAGACGGCGTCCGGCGGCGATGGCGACCGGGGTCAGCGGGTCGCGTCCGGTGATGTCGCCGAGCGCGTAGATGCCTTCCACGTTGGTGCACTGGTAGGCGTCCGTCGGGATGATGCCGTTGCGCTCGACCTCCACGCCCGCCGCCTCCAGGTCGAGGTCGCGGGTGTTGGGCGCCCGCCCTACGGCCCAGATGACCTGATCGAAGCCGCTCAGGCGCTGGCCGTCGCTTGCGAGCATGGTGATTCCGGATGCCTCGCGCTCCAGCCCTGCTACCTCAAACTCCAGATGGACCTGAATGCCCTCGGCCTCCATGTTCTCCTTGAGGGTCTCGCTGATCAAGGGGTCGAATTGCCAGAGCACCCGGTCCTCGAGGGCGACGGTGGTCACTTCGGTCCCGAAGGATCTGAGCACGCCCGCCAGCTCCACGCCAATGTAGCCGCCGCCGATGATGGCGACGCGCTTGGGCTGTTCTTCAAGCGCAAAGAAGCCGTCGGAGGTGATGCCCAGCTCGTGGCCAGGCATGCGGGGCACGATGGGCCGGCCGCCGGTCGCGATGACGATATGGTCGGCGCCGTAGTGCTGGTCGCCGACCGCGATGGTGCGTGCATCGACGAAACGGGCGAAGCCGTGGATGCGGGTGATCCCGAGCCGGTCGGCATAGCCGTCCCAGTAGTCGTTGATATTGGCGACATAGCGGTTGCGCCCCTCGACGAGCTTCTTCCAATCGAGCCCGCCGCCGCTGGCGTGGACGCCGAAGTCCGGCGCGTCCTTCACAGCGTCCGCCAGGTGGGCGCCGTACCACATCACCTTTTTCGGCACGCAGCCTGCGTTGACGCAGGTCCCGCCCAGCTTGGCGCCCTCGACGATGGCGACGCGCTTGCCGAACTGGGCCGCCTTTTCGGCGATGGCCAAGCCGCCGCTGCCGCCACCGATGGCAATCAAGTCGAAATGCTGACTCATGGTATTCAACCTCTCATTCCTCTGATCCGCAGCCGACTCCGCCGATAGATCGGCCGAGCCGCTTGCGCGCTTGGTCTCGATCGCATGCTGCTCCAAGGCCTAGCCCCCATGCCCCAAGCGAAGACGCCCTCCGCCCTGGATCAGGGGGGAGGGCGCCGCTGTGTCAGGACCGCCCTGACGATCCGCGATTAGCGCTCGGCGACCCAGGCGACGACCGCGTCCGACCCTCCGATCAGCTTACCGTTGACAAAGACCTGCGGAACCGTCTTGGCGCCGGTCATGGCGCGCAGCCCCTGCTCGGTGTAGTCCTTGTTGAGGACCAGCTCCTCGAAGTGGATCCCCGCGTTGCGCAGCGCCTCCTTCGCCTTGACGCAGAAGGGGCAGCCGTCGCGGCTCAGGACCGACACGTCCATCGGCTTGGGTGCCTCGGGGGCGATGTAGGCCAGCATGGTGTCGGCGTCGGAGACCTCGTAGGGGTCGCCTTCGACCTCGGGCTCGATGAACATCTTCTCGACGACACCGTCCTTCACCAGCATGGAGTAGCGCCAGGAGCGCTTGCCGAAGCCGAGAGCGTCCTTGTCGACCAGCATCCCCATGCCGGCGGTGAAGTCGCCGTTGCCGTCCGGAATGAAGGTGACATTGTCGGCGTTCTGCGTCTCCTTCCACTCGTTCATGACGAAGGTGTCGTTGACCGACATACAGACGACCTCGTCGACGCCGTGCTCCTTGAAAGTGGCCGCCAGTTGGTTGTAGCGCGGCACGTGCGAGGAGGAGCAGGTCGGGGTGAAGGCGCCCGGGAGCGAGAAGACGACGACGGTCTTGCCGGCGAAGAGCTCATCCGTGGTGACATCGACCCACTCGTGGCCCTTGCGGGTGTGGAAAGTGACGTTGGGAACGCGGCTTCCAGTACGGTCTTCAAACATTGGTCAGACTCCGTGTATTGCGTGTCGTGGTTCGACGTTTGGTTGTGGAGCACTTGCTCGCCGCTCGTTGCGGCTTGCTTGGGTGTAGATTACGGCGGCCAATTCCATCTGTGAAATGGATTATTGGTATCGTTATGATTGGTTATAGCGATGATTTCCGAGGCGCCCTATTTTGCCACGGCAGATGCGGCCTTTGTGTGGCGAATCAACCCATCGTCGAGGGCAGTCGTCGAGAGGGCGGCGTACCCCCGCTGGACAGAGCCTTGCGTCGGCGGGGTGCGGAGTCGGGTCCGTCGGCCGCTGAGAGCCGCTCTTGGGCGTGAGCTCCGGATGGGTCGTTAGAAGCATGCCTATCCGGTTGCTACCCAACGATTCCATGCTAGTTGTGTTTTCGAGCCGAAAGTGCGGCACAAGCCACTTCCGCGAGCCGTCAGCCCCCTGGATCGGCGAGTGCATGAGAAAAATCGGCCGCATTGCGGGACCCGCGGCATGGTGTGGGAGGCAACCGGATAGGCACGGTTAGAAGCATATCGCCATATAAGGATATATTGATTAGGGTCAAAGCCATTCCGGCGCTTCCGGCCTAAGTTATGGCGCTGCGGTCATCGCTCCGAGCGAGCGTGACGGCAGCTTGCGGAGCCCGTCTTCACGACCACCGCGATTGCGGCCAGCGTCCCGAGAGCGCGGAAGTCGTGGATGCATCCGAGGATGCGGACTCCCATCTTGCGCGGACACCGAGCCCCGCGCTCGCGCGTCCGCTGCGCTCTCAAGAGACAGTCTGAAAGCGAGGACAAGACGATGACGATGAAGCCGCTGGTATTGGCAGCGACCATTGCCGGTCTCTCGACGCTGGGCGCCACGCCCGCGAATGCCTTCTGGGGCTGGGGACCCTTCGACTGGTTCACGCCTTGGGGTGGCGGACCCTGGGGCGGCGGTCCTTGGGGAGGCCCCGGCTACGGTTACGGGCCCTATGGCGGCTATGGCTGGGGCGGCCCGGTCTATGGCTATCCTGGGCTGGTCTATCCGGGGTACGCCTATCCAGCCTATGGCTATCCAGCCTATGGCTATCCCGCCGTAACCGCGCCTCAGAGCACGACTTCTTCCAAATAAGGCGATTGCCGGAAATTCTTATACCGGGTGGCGCCGGATTGAGGTCCGCCTTCACGGAGCGCCGACAGGAGCATCGCTGGGCGATGTGACTGGCGGGGCGACACAGAAGGCGGGCGTCAAGACAAGCCAGATGGTATGGGAATTGACAGAAATCGCCTAAGCTCGCGACGCGCGAGTCCCTCGCGTCGTCCTGCTCGGGCCGAAGCGCGACCCCGCTTGCGGCCCGAGCCCGGCCAAAGCCCGCCGGAGCCCGACGAGCTGCGCGCCTTGATCATCGCAGCTAGGCCGTCTTAGCCGCTTTCACCAGCCGATCCAGCGAAGCGCCCAGAGGCGATTCTTGCAGCCCTTGCGGCGCCCGCGAGACAGTGCGCTCGGGTGAGCGCTTCCGGGCATTTCACCGCTCATCCCTCAACTTGCTATTATCCCCCGCCGGATTCGCTGCCCGATCCTAGCCAGGCGAGGGCGGGCTAATGCTCGCCATGTAGAGACTCGGAGACACGATTATGCGTTTGTTGGTGGGTGACATCGGAGGAACCAAGACAGCACTCGGTGTCGCGGATACGGACGGCGAGCAGGTTAATCTCTCCGAGCCCAAGCGTTATCCCAGCGCAGCCTTCGCGACTTTCGACCAGATCGTGCAGCGCTACCTGAACGAGACCGGGGTCACTTGTCGTTTCGCAGCCTTTGCGGTCGCCGGGCCGGTGCAAGATCGCCGCTCGGAGACCACCAATCTGCCTTGGGCGCTGGATGCCGATGCCTTGGAGCTGACCTTCGGCTTTTCCGGGGTGGACCTACTGAACGACCTCGAGGCCGTTGCCTGGGGAGTTCCCGCGCTCGGGACACAGGACATCGCCGAGATTCATCCGGGCGATGCCTTGAGTCAAGGCAATGCCTGTGTGGTGGCGGCGGGCACTGGGCTGGGGCAGGCGGGGCTGTTTTGGGATGGCGTCGCTCATCACGCCTTCGCGACCGAGGGTGGGCACACGGATTTCGCGCCCGTCGACGAGCTGGAGTTCGCCCTGCTGACGTATCTCAAACGACGTTACGGACGCGTGAGCTGGGAGCGCCTCGTCTCCGGTCCGGGCATTGCCAACATCTACGAGTTCTTGCTCGAGCGTCATGGGGCCGCTCAGCCGGACTGGATACGCCAGGCGATCGATGAGGGAGGGGATACCGCGGCGGCCGTGGCTCAGGCCGCCGCCGATGCGCGCTGCCCAGTGTGCGCCGAGACCATGGACCTCTTCATGCGGCTCTACGGGCGGGAAGCGGGCAATACCGCACTCAAGCACATGGCGCTCGGGGGGGTCTATCTGGGCGGCGGAATCGCGCTCAAGAATCTTGCTCTGGTCCGTAAAGGTGGGTTTTTGGAGGGCTTTTTCGATAAGGGCCGAATGGGCTCGCTGATGCGGCGCATGCCGGTCAGGGTGATCCTGCAGCCGCATACGCCCCTGCTTGGCGCAGCGCGATTCATGGCGTCTCAGTAGATCGGCCGGCCTCGGGTCGGCCAGCATCGCGGACCTATCCAGGCCAGGGTCGGTCGCGGCTGCCCCCGCCCTGGGCTAAACTGCGGGGACGCTATGACATCAGCTAGGGCGTTTGCGTGCCAGATCGACTCTCCGCCAGCGAGCAGGCCAGAGCCACATCTCGCTCCCACTGCCTCCGCCTCGTCCGCAGCCGCCGAGCTTGGTGTCTGCTCCTTTTTATCCTCAGTGCCAGCCTTGCCGCCGCGCCTGCCCTTGCGTTGAAGCTCGATGCTCGTGTCCAGGGCCTCGAGGGCGAGCAGGAGGCCAACGTCCTGGCGCTGCTCGACATCTACCAGGAGCGCGGAGACGACGAGCTGACGCCGTCGCGCGTCTTGGCGCTGCACCGCATCGCACCCGACCAGATTCGCGACGCCCTGGCGCCATTCGGCCTCTACAGGGTCGAGGTCAAGGGCGATCTTCAGGAGCCGCCGGGCGGCGAGGGCACCTGGACGGCGACCTATTCGGTGACGCCCGGCGAGCCCGTTAAGGTCGCCACCGTGGATTACCAGGTCACTGGCCAGGGCGCCGAGGATCCGACCTTTCCCAAGGCCTTTCCGATGAAGGTCGGGGACGTCCTGCTCCACTCGCGCTACGAAAAAGCCAAGTCGGACATCCGCTATGCCGCTTCCTCGGAAGGGTTTCTGGATTACCAGCTGACTTGGCATCAGGTCCTCATCGACCCTGTCGCCTATGAGGCACACATCGTCTTCCATATCGAGACGGGTCCTCGGTATCGCATCGGCAAGGTGACCTTCAACCAGGACCTGCTCGACGAGGATTTCCTGCAAGGCTACGTCAAGGTCAAGTCGGGCGACGTCTATGACCCCAACCGACTCATGGCACTGCAGGCCAGATTACTCGGCACCGAATACTACAAGGACGTCGAGATTGTTCCGCACAAGGACGAGGCCGGCCCGGACAATGAAGTCCCCATCGAGGTCGTCGCCAAGCGCAATAAGGCCAACAAGTACCGCATTGGTCTCGGCTATGCGACGGACGTCGGTCCGCGCATGACGCTGGACTATCGGCGGCGCTATCTCAACCGCTGGGGTCACAAACTGCGCAGCGAGCTGAGTCTGGCGCCCGCACTCTCCGAGCTGGAGCTGGACTACCGCATCCCCATCCAGGATCCGACCCGCGACTACATCGTCATCAAGCCGCGCTCCTCCATGTATGACACGGCCACACGCAAGGGCTGGGTCCATTCGGTGCAGGCCGCGCACTCGACCCTGACGCCGCGCGGCTGGCGGCGCAACATCGGCGTGGACTACCGCTACGAAGACCTGGATACCGGCTCCGACTCGCTCGGCGCGACCAACGAGCTGGTTCCGAACATCTCCTGGTCCAAGACGGTCTCAGACGACCCCATCAATACCAACCATGGCTACCGCCTCAAGTACACCCTCTTGGGCACCTTCCAGGGGCTGGTCTCAGAGACCTCCTACCTGAGCGGTCTCGTCCAATTCAAGTGGGTGAGGCGTCTCAACGAGAACTATCGCTTCATCACGCGCACTGACCTAGGTGCGACCTGGGCCGAGAGCGTCGACGACCTGCCCGCCAGCCGCCGCTTCTACGCCGGCGGCGATAGCTCCATTCGCGGCTGGGGCTTCGATGTCTTGGGTCCCAACGATCCGGTGACCAATGAGACGGTGGGCGGCCGCTACCTGGCGGTCGGTAGCCTGGAGCTGGAGCGCCGTATCAAGGGTCCTTGGAGCGCCGCCGTCTTCACGGATTTCGGCAATGCCTTCGATCCCGACTACGAGCAAGAGCTGGCGCAGAGCGCCGGGGTCGGCCTGCGCTGGGCCTCGCCCATCGGCCAGGTGCGCTTCGATGTCGCCTTCGCGCTCACCAAGGATCAGGGCGACTACGACGGCCTTCCACCCGCCCGGCTGCACATCGTGATTGGACCTGACCTATGAGCCAGACCACCGAGCAACGCCCCACGCAGCCCCCGGATTCGCCGCCTGACGCCGGGGTCAGCCCGGGGCGCAAGCCGGCACTGGGCTGGCGCATTCTGCGCTGGCTGGGCGGGACCCTATCGACGCTGCTGATCCTGGTTGTCTGCGTCCTCTTCTACTTCCTGGGCACCGAGCACGGGCTGCACACAGCCATTGCGCTGGCCGATCGGGCTGCGCCCGGTCTAGTGAAGATCCGGGTCGCCGAGGGGCGCATCCTCGGGCCGTTGCACCTCGAGGGCTTCGAGCTGCATTTGCCGACCACGGACGTCACCGTCGGCGGCTTCGATCTCGATTGGTCGCCCGCCGGGATTCTGCGGGGTGTGGTTGCCGTGCAGCGGCTTGCCGCGCGTGACATCACCCTGACCCTGGGACCTGCGGAAGAGAAGGAGGACGAGCCCTTCGCCCTGCCCGAGATCGCCATCCCGATCCGCTTCGCGATCGAGCAGGCTACGGTGGACCGGCTGCGGGTCGTCAGTCAGGGCGCGGAGGCGCCCATGCTCGTCCTAGAGCACGCGGGTCTGAGCGCGGCCTTGGAGGGCAGCGCGCTTCAGCTGGCCGACTTGAGCGTCCTGCTCGAACAACCTCAGCTTGCCGCGGATGCCAAGGGCCAGGCGCGGCTGAGCGGTGACTATCCGCTCGGGCTGGATCTCGCGTGGACCTTCGATCTGCCGCCGGACGCCAGGCTGCAGGGTGAAGGGACGCTGGGCGGCGATCTCAAGCGATTGACCCTGGAGCATCGCGTGCGCGGATCGGCGGAGGTGGATGTCGACGCCGAGGTGACGGATGTGCTCGAAAGCCCGGCGTGGAATGGCTCGGTCAAGGTCCTCAAGGTTGCGCTGCCGGACTTCAAGCCGGACCTCCCGGCCGTCGAGACGACTGCGGCGCTCGACACCAGCGGCAGCCTTGACGAGGCGACCCTCTCGGGCACGCTCGACGCCCGCGCGCCGAACCTGCCGGATTTCGGCCATCTCGCGCTGGTCCTGGATGTGCTCTGGAAGGAGCAGCGCCTCAGCATCCGTCAGCTCGACATGACCGAGCAGGTCTCGCAGGCCTCGCTCGAGGCGACAGGGGAGGTCGATCTGAGCCCCACCCCTGGGCGCTTTGAGCTTCAGGGCGAGTGGCAGCGGCTGCGCTGGCCATTGAGCGGGGATCTTCTGGCCCAATCCGCACAGGGCAAGGTCGACGCCTCGGGCACCTTCGAGGACTTCGTCTACGCACTCGAGGCACTGGCCGCCGGACCGAGCTTTCCGAGCGCCAAGATTGCCGCCAAGGGGCAGGGCACCGCCGAAGGTACCAAGCTCGACCAGCTTCGCATCGACACCCTGGACGGCGTGCTGGAGGGCAAGGGCAATCTGGCCTGGGCGCCGGCCCTGCAGTGGGACTTCGCGCTGCACGGAAACGACCTCAATCCAGGCAGCTTCGTCGAGGGTCTGGACGATCGGGTGGTCCTCAATCTACAAACCGCCGGCAGCCTCGAGCAGTTCGACTACGACCTGGTCACCACGACCTCGGGCCCCGGCCTGCCTCCGGCCAGCCTGACTCTGGTCGGCAGCGGCGACCTCGAGCAGACCCGCGTCGAGACCCTGAAGCTCGATATCCTGGATGGGCGCATCGAGGGTCAGGCCAAGGTCGATTTGGATCCGCAGATCGGCTGGGACGCTGGGCTCAGCATTGCCGGCATCAATCCGGGCAGCTATGCGCCAGAGTGGCCTGGACGAATCGACGGCAAGATCACCACCCAGGGCGTGCTCCAGGAGACTGGGCCCAGTCTCGTCGCGGTCATCGAGCAGCTTGAGGGCAGGCTGCGCGGCTATCCCATTGGTGCTACCGGCAAGGTCTCCTTGGACGGCAAGACGGCGCGCATCGAAGGACTGGCCGCCGAATCCGGTCCGAGCAAGCTGCGTGTCGACGGCACTGTTGCGGATGCCTTGGAACTGGACTTCGCCCTGACCTCGCCGGACCTCGCCAGCGTGCTGCCTCAGGCCGAGGGCAGCATCGACGTCAAGGGCAAGGTAAGGGGCGCGCTGGATGCGCCGGATGTGATGCTCGACTTGAGCTTTGGCGGTGTGGCCTTGGCCGGCAACGGCATCGCCAGTCTGACTGGCGATGCCGAGGTCGGGCTGGGCACGGATGGCCGCTTCGATGTCGATCTGCAAGGCAAGGATCTCGTCGCCGGGGGGCTGCAATGGGAAACCCTCAGGGTCCGCGGGACGGGTGCCCTGCCGGATCACCAGCTCTCGGTCGCGCTGGACGGGCAGCAGCTCTCCGCGAAGCTCGCCTTGACGGGCGGGCTGAAGGACGGTGGTGCCTACGCGGGGCAGCTCAGGACCCTGGATCTCAGCACGCCGGAGGTGGGCGCTTGGGCGCTCGAGCGTGCGATGCCGATCAGCTATGAGGCGCCCAAGATCGCTGCCGGTCCGCTCTGCCTGCGTCACGCCGACGGCTCGGGCGGCTGCCTGGACTTCGAGCAGCCGCAGTCCGGGCAGTGGACGGCGGGCGTGGATCTGGACAAGCTGGACTTCGCGCTACTCAAGGAGTTTCTGCCGGAAAAGCTGACCGCCGATGGCCTGGCGCGCGTCAAGGGCCGCTTCACGGCGCAGGGTCCGACGCTGACGGGGTCCGCCGTTGCGGAGATCCCGGACGGCGTGGTGAGCGTCGACATCGGCAAGGGCAAGCGCCAGACGCTGGACTTCTCCACCACTCGGCTCGGCCTGGAAGCCAACGGGAATGGGTTGTCCGCGAAGCTGGGCCTGCCGCTCAAAGAGATCGGCGAGGTCAGCGGCGACCTGAGTCTACCGGGCTGGCGCCTGGATGATCCGGCACGTCCGGGGCAATCCCTGCGCGGCGGCTTGAAGGCGAATGTCCAGAATCTCTCGCTGATCGCCGACATGGCCCCTCAGCTGAACGGACTGAGCGGCGCGATCGATGCCGATCTGACACTGGGCGGGACCATCGGGCAGCCTGGCGTCAAGGGGCTCGCGGAGGTCAAGGGCGTTGGCTTCCAGGTGCCCTTGCTCGGTCTAGAGGTGAAGGACGTCGACCTGACCGCGCGGGCCCCGGCCTGGGATCGGCTCAGCATCGCCGGCGGCGGCCTCATCGGCGGCGGCCGGCTCGAGATCACAGGCGATGGTGGCCTAAAGGGGAGCGACTACACCGCCGAGATCAAGATCCAAGGCGACAAGCTCAAGGTGGCCGACACCAAGGAGTATTTCGCCCTCGTCTCGCCCAAGATCGACATCCAGGCCGGGACCACGGGGGCCGCGATCCGCGGTGAGATCCGCATTCCGGAGGCGCGGATTCGCCCGCGCACGGTGCCCGCCGGCACGGTCTCGCCCTCGGCGGATGTCACCCTTGAGGAGAAGGAGCCGGCGCCGCCCTACCCGGTGTCGATCGATCTGACCGTCGCCATGGGAAATGAGGTGACCATTGATGCCTTCGGCGTGCGTGGCCGGCTGGCTGGCGATCTGACCATCCTGCAGCGGCCCGGCAAGGACATGCTGGGCGACGGCCAGCTCCAGATCAAGGAAGGTGAGTACCGGATCTCCGGCGGCTTCGGACTCGCCGCCGAGCTCGGCGCTCCGCTCAAGATCACCCAGGGCCGCTTGATCTACGCCAAGAGCCCCATCGACAATCCCGGCCTCTTGCTCCAGGCCGAGCGTGACGGCGGCGATACGACAGCCGGCGTGCGTGTCCTCGGGAGCATTCGTGACCCCAAGCTCGCCTTCTTCTCCGAAAGCGATCCGGGCATGACGCAGGCCGAGATCACCAAGTACCTGCTGACCGGGATCCCGCCGTCCGGGAACGATCAAACGGACAATGCCGGCCTAGCCGTGGGCACCTATGTCGCACCCAAGATCTACATGGAGTACGAGAGTGGGCTGGGCGACGAGGCCAACAAGATCAAGCTGCGCTATGAACTCTCGCGCAGCATCGAGCTACAGACGGAGACCGGTGAGAGCCAGGGTGCGGACATCTACTTCAAGTTCGAGAATTGACCGCGCGCTGCTGCATCCGAAACATTGGCCGAGCTGGCTCGGCGTCGGCGCCATCTTTGCCTTCGGTCGCTTGCCCTTTCCACTGATCTGGGCGCTCGGCGGTCTGCTCGGCCGTCTCGGCTATCTGCTCGCCGGTGCGCGTCGCGTCGTTGTGCGGCGCAATCTGGCGTGCTGCCTCCCTCATCTCGGCCGCTGGGAGCGCGAGCGCCTCATGATTGCGCACTTCGGCTGGCTCGGGGTTGCCGCGCTCTCCCAAGGCGTCGGCTGGGGCGCGTCCCCTGAGCGCTTGAGCCGGCTGGTGCGCATCCGCAACCGCGAGAGGATCGACACCTACGTCGCCGAGGGTCGGCCCATCATCGTCCTGGTACCCCACTTCATCGGGCTCGAGCTCGGCGGCGCCGCCTTCACGGCCCTGGTGCATTCCGGCGTCTACATGTACCAGAAGATCCGCAATCCCGTCGTCGATCTTCAGGTGCGCCGTGCGCGTCAGCAATACGGCAGCCTGTCGATCGAGCGCCAGGATGACCTGCGTGGGCTGATCCGCGAGATAAGGAAGGGCACCCCCTTCTTCTACCTGCCGGATCAGGACGGTGGGCGGCGGGGCATCTTCGTGCCCTTCTGCGGCGTGCCAGCCTCGACCGTGCCCATGCTCGGCCGCTTCGCCGCCATGACCGACGCCGTCGTTATCCCGACCTTCGCGCGCTTCCTCCCCTGGGGGCAGGGGTTGGAGCTAATCTTCGACCCGCCCATGGCGGACTTCCCAAGTGGAGATCCGGAGCGCGATACGACGCAGATGAACGCGCTCATCGAGGCGCGTATCGCGACCATGCCGGACCAGTACTTCTGGGTACACCGGCGTTTCAAGACGCGCCCCGAAGGCGAGGCGCCCCTCTATCCGCCGAAACCTCGGCGCAAGAAGCGGAAGCAGTGAGCGGCGATATAGGGACCGCCCTGTGAGCGCGTCCGAATCGCCGCTGAGCGCCGCGCCTCGCCTTGGCCGCCTGCGGGACTGGGCCTTGGGGCTCGGGCTGCTGCTTGCGCTGATCCTTGCGGTCCACTTCAGCGTCGGCTGGGGGCCACTGCTAGCTCCGTGGCTTTCACTGTCGTCTTGGCTGCTGGCCTGGCTCTTCCTGCTGTCGGCGCTCAGCTATGGTCTGCGGGCCTATCGTGTCTACGACTACTTCCGCCCTCGGCTCAAGGGCGACTTCCCGGTCGTCCTGCGACTCTCGGTGCTGCACAACACGGCCAACAATCTGCTCCCCATGCGGGCGGGGGAGCTGGTCTTTCCCTGGCTGATGCGACGCTATTTCGGGCACGGCATGCTGGAGTCGACCGCGGCGCTGCTGTGGATGCGTCTGCTGGACCTGCACTTCCTGGCCCTGGTCGCACTCCTGATCCTGAATCTTCGTCATCCGTCCTGGCTTTGGTGGGGGCTCGCGGGGCTGTGGCTGGCTGGACTGGGGCTCATCCTGCTGTCCGGGCGAATCGCTGGCTCGCGCTGGCTTCAGGGAGCGGCGACGTGGCGCGCGACGCTGCGACGCGCCCTTGGCGCCGCGCCTCGCGACGCCTGGCTGCTGGTGCGCGTCTATCTCTGGACGGGCCTGATCTGGGTACTCAAGCTCGCGGCCTTCACCAGCGTGCTCAAGTTCTTTCTGCCGCTCGACCTCGGGCGCTTGTTGGCCGGGGTGCTGGGGGCCGAGCTGTCGAGCGTCCTGCCTTTCCATGGCGTCGCCGGCAGCGGCAGCTACGAGCTGGCGGCGGTGGCCGCGCTCCTGCCCTTCGGGGTCGATCCCGAGCTGGCGCTCGCCGGTGCCGTCAATCTCCATCTCTTCCTCCTGGGCGTCACCCTCGTCCTCGGTGGACTGGCCCTTTTGCTGCCGAAGCGGGCAGGGCAAGCCTCCGAGCCCTGAGCGCCGTCCGTTGCCAGGAATACCTGAGTGTATTTGTCGAAGCTAAGCTTTGATAAAAACTATTGATGGTTTCTGAAGAAAGCCTATATTCTGATGCGCTGCACAAAAGGCGCATCCTGGCGATGCTCGAGATCCTTCGGGGCCCTTTGTGTCTTCATCGCGACAATCGCGGACTCGGCCCTGCTCACGCGCACTGAGCGAATCTCCTCAGCTCTGCATCGGTCGAGCGCCCGCGGCTCATCAAAGGTCCGAGAATGCAAACATCCAGACCCGTCTTCCTGGACTTGTGGCGCATCAAGCTCCCGCTGCCAGGACTCGTTTCCATCCTGCATCGCCTTAGTGGCGTGCTCATGATTTTGTCCATCCCCGTCGCCGCCATCCTGTTCCACCAGGCGCTGTCCAGTCCCGAAGGATTCGCCGCGACGGCCGCCTTTCTGGATTTTTGGCTGATCCAGCTGGCGATCTTGGCGTTGACTTGGAGCTTGCTTCATCACCTGCTGGCCGGCATCCGTCATCTGGGTCTGGATATCGGCGTCGGCTTGGACCGCCCGGTTGCGCGCAAGACCGCCTGGGTCGTTCTCATCGGCGCACCCGTCCTGCTGGTCATCGTCTTGGCGTTGGGAGGCTAAAGGCATGAGTCGACAAGCTTCGGGTCTGATGGCCTGGCTGATGCAGCGCGCGACGGCCGTCTACCTCGCGCTCTTTACCACCTATCTCGTCCTGCACTGGCTGCTCAATGCGCCCGCCAGCCACGCCGACTTGGTGAGCTGGGTGACGCATCCGGCCGTGGCCATGGGTCTGGTCCTCTTCGTGCCCGTCGTGCTGGCACATGCCTGGGTCGGCATGCGCGACGTGCTCATCGATTATGTGCACATCCTCGGACTGCGTGTCGGTCTGATGCTGGTGTTCGGATTCGTCTTTCTCGCCTCGGGTCTCTGGGCCTTGAAGGCCATCATCACCGCTGGGATCGGAGGCTAGATCGCGGATGAGTCTACCAACACGCCATTTCGACGCCCTGATCATCGGTGCCGGCGGGGCCGGACTGAATGCGGCGCTGCAGCTCGCGAGCGCGGATCTGCGGGTCGCCGTGGTCTCCAAGGTCTTCCCGACGCGCTCCCATACGGTCGCCGCCCAGGGCGGTGTGAATGCCGCGCTCGCCAATGTGCTGCCAGACTCCTGGCATTGGCACATGTTCGACACCGTCAAGGGCTCGGACTACCTCGGCGACCAGGACGCCATCGAGTTCATGTGCCGCGAGGCCATCCCGACGGTCTACGAGCTGGAGCACGCCGGCGTGCCCTTCTCGCGGCTCGACAACGGCAAGATCTACCAGCGCGCCTTCGGCGGGCAGAGCCAGAACTTCGGCGGCGATCAGGCCGCGCGCACCTGCGCCGCGGCGGACCGCACCGGCCATGCCATCCTGCACACCCTCTATCAGCAGAACATCCGTGCCCGCACGCACTTCTTCGACGAGTTCTTCGCCGTCGACCTGGTGCGCGATGCCGACGGCATCTGCTCCGGCGCATTGGTGCTGGAGATCGAGACCGGCGAGCCTCTGCTGATCGAGGCCAAGGCGACCCTGCTGGCCACGGGCGGCTGCGGCCAGGTGTTCCGCACCACGTCCAACGCCCACATCAACACGGGCGACGGTGCCGCCATGGCGCTGCGCGCCGGCATCCCGCTGATGGACATGGAGTTCTTCCAGTTCCACCCGACCGGCATCGCCGGCAAGGGCATGCTCATCACCGAGGGCGTGCGCGGCGAGGGCGGCTATCTCATCAACAAGGACGGCGAGCGCTTCATGGAGCGCTATGCCCCGCGCGCCAAGGACCTGGCCAGTCGCGACGTGGTCTCGCGCGCCATCGTCACCGAGGTGAAGGAAGGCCGCGGCTGCGGCGAGAATGGCGACTATGTGATGCTCAAGGTCGATCACCTCGGCGAGGCGGTCATCTCCAAGCGCCTGCCGGGCATCCGCGAGTCGAGCAAGGTCTTCGCGGGCGTGGATCCGGTCGTCGAGCCCATTCCCGTCTTCCCGACCGCGCACTACGCCATGGGCGGCATTCCCACCGACCGCTTCGGCCGTGTCGCCGTCCCGGCCGGCAAGGGGGAAGAGGTCGTCGTCGGCCTCTATGCGGCGGGCGAGTGCGCCTGTGCCTCGGTCCATGGCGCCAACCGGCTTGGCGGCAACTCCCTGCTGGACATCCTGGTCTTCGGGCGTCTGGCCGGGAAGGACATCATCGACTTCGTCCGCGAGAACCCCTACAGGCGTGCGGCCGATTCGGAGAGCCTCGACACGGCCATGTCCCGTCTCGCGCGCTGGGATCAGAAGGGCGACGGCATCTCGGTTCAGGAGATGCGCGCCGAGGTGCGCAAGTGCATGGAGGACCATGCCGGCGTCTTCCGCACCGAGGAGATCATGCAGGAGGGCTACAAGAAGCTCTGCGAGCTGCGCGAGCGCATGCCGGAGGTGCGGCTCCGCGATCACTCCAGGGTGTTCAACACCGCACGCGTCGAGGCCCTGGAGCTGGAGAACCTGATGGACGTGGGCATGTCCATCGCCGTGTCCGCGCTGCATCGGCAAGAGAGCCGCGGAGCACACTCGCGGCCGGATCATCCGGAGCGGAACGACCAGGCCTGGCTCAAGCACAGCCTCTATTCCATGGAAGGCGATCGCATGGACTACAAGCCCGTGCGCACCAAGCCCTTGACCGTTGAGTCCTTCCCGCCGAAGGAGCGTGTGTACTAATGAAGATCAGTGTTTATCGCTTCAATCCGGAGACGGACAAGAAGCCGCGGATGCAGGACTACGAGATCCGCACCTTCCAGGGCATGATGCTGCGTGACGCCTTGCTGGAGGTGAAGGAGCAGGACGAGACCTTCAGCTTCCGCCACTCCTGTGGCGAGGGCGTCTGCGGCTCGGACGGCGTCAACGCCAACGGGCGCAATGTGCTCTCCTGTGTCACGCCGGTCGCCGAGCTCAAGACGCCGATCGCGGTCCGTCCGCTGCCGGGGCGTCCGGTCATTCGCGATCTGGTCGTCGACATGACGCAGTTCTACGAGCAGTACCGCGCGGTCAAGCCCTACCTGGTGCGCAAGGATCCGCTGCCGGAGCAGGAGATCCTGCAATCGCCGGCCGACCGCGACAAGCTGGACGGGCTCTACGAGTGCATCCTCTGCGGCTGCTGCTCCACGTCCTGTCCGTCCTTCTGGTGGAACCCGGACAAGTTCCACGGTCCCGCGGCACTGCTGCAGTCCTGGCGCTTCCTGGCCGATACCCGCGACCAGGCGACCGAGGAGCGGCTGGATGCCTTGGAGGGTCCCTACAAGCTGTTCCGCTGCCACAGCATCATGAACTGCGTCGAGGTCTGTCCCAAGGGGCTCAACCCCACCCGGGCCATCGGTCACATCAAGGAGCTGATGCTCGACAAGGGCCTCTGAGTGACCCAGACCACCATGGATGATGATGAGCAGCTCCGGCGTCTGCGCTGGCAATGCCGGCGCGGCATGCTGGAGCTGGATCACCTCTTCAGCCGCTTTCTCGAGCTGGGCTATGCGGACCTGACGCCGGCCGATCGTCTGCTCTTCACGGAGCTGCTGCGCGAGCAGGATCAGGATCTGCACAACTTGCTGATCTCGCGCTCCGAGCTGCCCGAGGCCAGGTACCGCGAGCTGATCGAGCAGATTCGCGCGGTGGCCTCGGAGTCGGGCGGCTAGCCGCCGGCCATGGGCTCGCACCAGGACTGGCCGCCACTCGTCATCCGACCCAGGCTCTCGCGTCACTTGGCGCTCTTTGTCGCCGCGACTCACCTCTTGGCCTTGCTGTCCGTCTGGACGCTCCCGCTTGGAATCTACCGTCTGCCCTTGGGGCTGCTGGTACTGGCGAGCTTCGGCCTCGTCCTCTATGCGCAGATCCTGCGGCGGGCACCCTGGTCCATTCGGGCCGCGGTTTGGCAGCCGGACGGCGACTGGCGCCTGGTTCTGCATTCGGGGCGGACGCTGACCGTCGCGCTGACCTCCGCCACCTTCGTCTCAGTACCCTTGGTCATCCTGAATTTCAGGCTGGGCCGCTGGCGTCGCTATGCGCTGCCCATTGCCCGCGATGCGCTCGACTCGGAGCAGCTCAGGCGCCTGAGACAGCGGCTGCGGTTGCAGGGCGTCACCAAGGCCGATGCGCTCGGCTGAATCGAATACAATGCCCCGACTTTTGTTAGCGGGAGAAGAGGGGCAATGCGAGCTCTGGTGACGGGCGGCGCCGGCTATATCGGCAGCCATATCTGCGTGGAGCTCTTGCATGCGGGCATGCAAGTTGTCGTCGTCGATAGCCTCGCGACCAGCACTGAGGATTCGCTGCACCACATCCGCGGCATCACGGGAAAGAGCCTCGGCTTCATTCAAGCCGATGTTCGAGACCGCTATGCCCTCGAGGAGATCTTCTCGCAGGGCTCCTTCGATGCGGTCGTGCACTGCGCCGGCCTCAAGTCAGTGGATGCGTCGGTGAGCAGTCCACTGGATGACTACCAGAACACTGTGACAGGGACGCTGACGCTCTGTCAGGCGATGGCCGCAGCCGAGGTCAAGACGCTGGTTTTCACCGCGTCGGCCGCGGCCTATGGCGAGCCCGCCTCCGTGCCAGTCCGTGAAGATGCCCGGCTTCAGGCCGCGAACCCCTGCGGTCGCGCCAAGGGCTTTGTCGAGGACGTATTGCGAGATCTGCATGCGTCCGATCCGAGCTGGAGGATCGGCCTGATGCGCTGCTTCAATGCGACTGGTGCGCATCCGAGCGGTTGTATCGGAGAAGATGCGCGGGAATCTGCGACGAGCTTGCTGTCGGTCATGGGGCAAGTCGCGCTGGGCAAACTGCCCAGCCTGTCCGTCTTCGGCAACGACTACCCGACCCCTGATGGCACAGGCGTGCGCGACTACATCCACGTGGTCGATCTGGCGCGAGGGCACCTGGCCGCGCTGCGGCGCCTGCAGGATTCCCCCGGCGTCCTGACCTGCAATCTGGGCACTGGCAGGGGCTATAGCGTGCTGGAGATGGTCGCCGCCTTCGAGGCCGCCAGCGGCAAGCCGGTGCCCTACGAGATCGCCGCGCGCCGCCCGGGTGACATCGCGACCTGCTACGCGGATCCGACTCTGGCGCGCGAGGAGCTTGGCTGGCAGGCCGAGCACGGCATCCAAGAGATGGTCGCGGATGCCTGGCGCTGGCAGTCCGCCAATCCCAACGGCTACGACTAGCGCGGCAGGGTCAGCCTGACGCGGGCGCCGCCAAGCGCGCTTCGGTCGATCTCCAGACGTCCTCCATAGGCCGTGCAGATCTCGCGGACGATCGCGAGCCCGATCCCATGGCCTGGCGTCGACTCGTCCGCACGCGCGCCGCGCTCGAGCAGCCGCGCAACCTGGTCTTCCGGGATCCCAGGCCCGTCGTCCTCGATGCAGAGCGTCCAACTCGATTGCTCCTCGGCGCTCCGAAGGTGGATCTGACCGCGGCACCACTTGAAGGCGTTCTCCAGCAGATTGCCGAGCATCTCCATGAGGTCGCCTTCCACCCCACGAAAGAGCAGTCGCGCGTCGATCTCTGCCGCCACCGAGACCGCCTTGTCCCGATGCACCTTCTCGAGGGCGGCGATCAGGCGTCCGGAAGCCTCGCCGACGCGGACGGGCGGCGCCAGGGCGACGGTGCTCTGGGCACCGGCGCGGGCGCGCTGCAGTTGGTAGTCGACGATATGCTGCATGCGCCTGAGCTGCTCTTGGATCGCAGCCTCGGTCGATGCCGGCAGCTTGCCCTCTTCGAGCGTGCCCCGCACCAGGGCGAGCGGCGTCTTGAGGCTGTGGGCCAGGTCGCCGAGCGTGTTGTCCAGTCGGCGCTGTCTGGCGCGCTCGTGGGCGAGCAGCGCATTCAGGTTGTCGGTCAGGGTCTGGATCTCGTGCGGGTAGCGTCCGAGGATCTGGGACTGTCGGCCCGACTCGATGATTCGCAGTTCCTTCGCCAGGTGCCGCAAGGGCTTGAGTCCCCAGCGCAGCACCAAGACCAGGCCGACGAGCATGAGCAGGCTCATGGCCCCGAGCCAGGTCGCGAGGCTGGTGCGGAAGCGCGCGACCTCGCGCTCGGCCGCCGTGCTCTCCTCGGCGACGACGAAGCTGTAGTCCTGGGGAACGGCCCCGGTCGCCCAGGTGACGCCGAAGGCGAGCACCAGGTAATCCGTGCCGTCGGGCGAGGTCCGGCGCTCGAAACGCCGCTGGCCGGGCGCTAGCGGCAGGGGTGTCGGCGTCTCGAGGCCGAGCGCCGAGGGCGAGCGCCACACGGGATCGCCGAGCGCGCTCAGCACCTCGGCATAGAGCCCCGAGCTTGGCAGCGTCAGGCGCGGCTCCGCGAGCGCGTTAGGAAAGACCAGACCACCCTGGCCTTCCTCGCCGACGGCCATGAGCAGGAAGATCTGCGCTTGAAGCCGCTCCTCGCGCGCCGCAATCACGGCCTCGCGCACGGCCCGCTCCAGGGCGAGGGCGGTCAGCAGGACGAAGAGGGTCAGCACCGCGGCGGCCGAGAGCAGCACGCGCGCGCGCAGCGATCTCATTTGCCGGTGCCGTCGCCGGACTCTGAGCCAAGGCTCAATCTGTACCCGCGGCCGCGCAGCGTCTCGATCGGGCTCAGCTCCCCCTTGGGGTCGAGCTTGCGCCTCAGGCGACCGACCAAGACCTCGATGACATTGCTCTCCCGATCCTCGTCGTGAGGATAGAGGTGGTCGGCCAGCGCCTGCTTGGACAGCACCTTGCCACCACTGGTCGCGAGCTGCTCGATGAGGCGGTACTCGTAGGCCGTCAGCTCGATCTCCCGCTCATCGACCCAGACCTGCTCGGTGTTGAGATCGATGCGCAGCGGGCCGACACGCAGCTCGCGCGAGGCGGTGCCGGCAGCGCGCCGCGTCAAGGCCCGCAGCCGCGCGATCAGCTCCTCTTGGTGAAAGGGCTTGACGAGATAGTCGTCGGCTCCGGCCTCCAGGCCCTCCACCTTGTCTTGCCAGCGGTCCCGCGCGGTGAGAATGAGGATCGGCAGCAGACTCTGCTGGGCACGCAGCCGGCGGATGATCTCCAGACCCGACATGCCCGGCAGCCCAAGATCGACCACGGCCGCGTCGAAGGCGTACTCGGTGGCCAGATAGAGGCCCTCGGGGCCGTCGCCCGTGCCCTCCGCGCGCCAGCCAGTCGCGACAAAGCGGTCTAGTATCTGGCGGCGCAGCTCAGGCTCGTCTTCGATGATCAGGACGTTCATGCTAGATCGGATGATTGGAACCGCAAAGACGCGAAGGACGCGAAGAGAGAAGAGGGCTCGCCTTGTGTGGGCTCTTCATTCTGGTTGTGACGGCCGCGCTCTCCGCGGCTCGAGTGCGTCTTCCGAGCGCGTCGAAAGAGACCGCGAGAGGCGCAGGGGCCAGCGGGGTGGACGAGCGAGCGCGACTGTGAGAGTCATCCAAGCGCACCGCGAAGATCGCAGATTGGTGTAGGTTGGGCCGAGGCAGGAGGCCCAACAATCAAAGCGTTAGGCTAGCCGCCATGTTGGGCTTCGTACCTCAGCCCAACCTACGCAGAATTTCTTCACAGTCTCGAGCGCCAAGTCCACCGAATTCCGCTCAGTTGCTCGGGACGAAGACGAAGCGCACCTTGCCCTCAGGCGTCAGAACCTTTACCTGGAAGCCGCCATCCGCGGGCTTCACCGCCAGCACCCGCCCGCCGCCGGTCTGTTGGCGAGCGATCTCGCTCGCCTCGGCCGCGGTGCGCGCGCCGCTGAGCGCCATCGGCGGGAAGCTGGCGCCAAGCAGTGCGAGGGCCATGCAAACGACCTTGGTGATCTTCGAGATACGCATGGTGACAATGGCTCTGCGAGGTCAGAAAGACAGCCGGAATCTAGCACATTCCCGCGGCTTGGCGCTTGTGGGAGCCGCGGCTGGGGCGCACTGGGCGCAGCGCGTCAGGGCTGGTGGCGGCTGACGACTGCGCTCGGTGCGTCTTGGTGGCGCTGCCTCAGCGATAGATGATGGTCAGGCCATTGCCCAGATCGAGGCGCGCCGGCGGGGCGCGATGCACGAAGCGAAGGGGGCGGTGCGGTGCATCGACGTAGATCTTGGAGCGTCCCTTATGATGCTTGCCGTGCCCATGGCGCCACTTGTTACGTCGATGGCTCCACTTGTCGGACCCATGGTGGTGACGGTTCGCGTGCTTCGGCGGCGGCGTCCAATGCGCTTCTTGGGCGTCATGCCAGCGATCCAAGCGCCCGTGAGCCGAGGCGACAGCCGGCAGCATGAGCGCAGTGGCGAGGGTGGCGACGGACATCAGGGTCAATAGACCTGTGGTCTTCGGGCATGGTGTCTTCACAGTACGATCTCCTCTCGTTGAGAGACGGGACGCTGGTCTTCCCGTCTTGGAGGAGATCCTACCTAGGGCATCCTGAATGCCTGCTGAATCAGCGCCGCGTCAGCAGAATCAGGTCGTCGCCGCGTTGGATGCGCAGGCTGTAGAGACGCTTCGACTTGCGCAGCACGCTTGCGATATCCCGCAGACCGCCGATCCGCTGACCGTTGACCTGGATGATACGGTCGCCTTCGCGCAGACCCGCGTGCCAGGCCGGGCTGTCGGCCTTCACCGTGCCGACCGGAACGGCCGGGATGTTGTCCTGGAGATTGAGCTCGCCCAGCACGGCGCCTTCGAGGCTGGGGGCGATCCGCTCACCTGGGAGGAAGTCTGCGTAGGGGTCCGCAACCCGACCCTCCAGTCGGCGCAGGCGGCCCTTGCGGATCAGCTCCAGGTCGACCCTTTCACCGACGCGCAAGAGTCCGAACTGGTTGCGCAGGTCGGTCGCGCCGCGCACCGGCTTGCCGTTCAATGCCCGGATCACGTCACCTGTCTTGATACCGGCCTCGTGCGCCGCCGAGCCGTCCTCGACGGAGGTCACCAAGGCGCCATCGCCATCGGGTACCTCCAGGGCGCTGGCCAGCTCGCCGGTGAGATCCTGCACACTGACACCGAAGAGCCCGCGCCTGACCGTGCCGAACTCGACGAGCTGCTCCATGATGGCGCGGGTCATGTTCACGGGAATGGCGAATCCGATGCCGATGTTGCCGCCGCCGGGTGCGAGGATGGCCGTATTCATTCCAACCAGCTCGCCCCGTAAGTTCACCAAGGGGCCGCCGGAGTTGCCCGGGTTGATGGAGGCGTCCGTCTGAATGAAATTCTCGTAGCCCTCGATCCCGAGACCTGTGCGGCCCAGACCGCTCACGATTCCGGAGGTTACCGTTTGCTTGAGCCCGAAGGGGTTGCCGATGGCGACGACGAAGTCGCCGACCCGCAGCTGATCCGAGTCGGCGAGCGGCAGGGCGCCCAGCCCCTCGGCGGGGATGCGCAGAACGGCGACATCCGTCTCCGGATCAGAGCCGATGAGTGTCGCCTCTAGGGTTCGGCCATCGTGAAGGGTCACGCGGATCTCGTCCGCCTTGGCGATGACGTGGTGATTGGAGAGCACCAGCCCGCGCTTGGCGTCGACGATGATGCCGGAGCCGAGGCTGTTGCCCTCTCGGCGCTGACGCTGCTGAGGAATATCGAAGAAGTGCCGAAAGAAGGGATCCCGCAGCAGTGGATGGTCCGCGGCCTCGATCCGGGTCACGGTCGAGATGTTCACGACCGCCGGCACGACGCGCTCCAGCATGGGGGCCAGGGTCGGCAGCGGCTGACCCTCGACCGCCGCAGGGAGTCCGGCCTGGGCTTGGGCGATGCCCGAGAGCAAGAGCAGGATGCAGCCAAGTCTGCGTAAGGCTTCGTGGAAATTCATGGCATGGGCGCGGGTTGCTGTCGATGGGTGCAAAACTTAATCGCCTCGGGGGCAAGGCGCAATGAGGTCGGGGCACACGAAAAAGCCGGGCAGATGCCCGGCTTGTCGTGAGGTCGACCACGCTGAATCGCGCGAGACTAGCCCGACACATCCTGCTGATGTCGCGCTTCCGGCATGGATGCCGTCGACACCAGCGGCAGGCGGGCTTGCCTTTGGGCTAAGGAGTGCTGACCTGGAGGTCAGCACGTCCGGGCCTGGGCGAGTGGCGCGGCATCGAGTCGAGCGCTAGGCGACCGCTCGCTTGGTCTCGCCCTTGATGAGGTGGTCGCTCTTGGTGCCGCCGCGGATCTCGATCTTGCGTGGCTTCATCGCCTCCGGGACCTCGCGGCGCAGCTCGACATGCAGCAGGCCATGCTCGAGACGGGCGTCGACGACGCGCACATAGTCCGCGAGCTGGAACTTGCGCTCGAAGCTGCGATTCGCGATCCCGCGGTAGAGGAAGCGGCGACTGCTGTCGGCATCCTCAGGGCGGCCGCCCGAGACGGACAGGATGTTCTCCTTGACCTCGATGGTCAGATCCTGCTCGGAGAAGCCGGCCACGGCCATGGTGATCCGGTAGTCGTTCTCACCACAGGCTTCGATGTTGTAGGGCGGGTAGCCGCCCGGCTCGGCGCGATAGGCATTCTCGAGCGCTGAGGTCATGCGATCGAAGCCGATCATGGAGCGCAGCAGGGGCGAAAAATCGATATTGGACATGGACATATCCTCTCGTTGAGCAATATGGAAAAGTGCGTTCCTCAGGGAACCGCATAGGCACAGACCTCGTTCGAGCGTCTGTGTTATGTAAAGTAAAGGTGCGCTTTCCGGATGTCAATACAGGGCGACGGCGGCGTCTCGCATCGCCCTGACGAGGGGGCTCAGGGGCGCTTGACGAAACGCGCCTCGGCTCTCCGCGCGTCATCCGGGGTGTTCAGGTTGAGGAAGGCCTCGGGGCAGTCGCTGAAGTCGGCCTGCGCGATCTGGTGGCGTCGCTGCCACAGCTCGACCTTGCGGTCGCCGGCGGCGAGGAAGTCGGCGAGGTCCGATGCCAGTGCGGCCGGGAGCAGGGCATGCAGGCTGTGGCGGCGCGTCCCGTCGGTGGCGATGGCGAGATCCGCGGTCCGCTTGGCGATCTCGGCCCCCAGTCGTCGGCCGAGGTCCGGGGGCGGGAAGGGCGCGTCGCAGGGCAGGGTGAGGATCCAGGGCGTTCGGGCGCTCCGCATCGCGCTGAGGACGCCCGCTAGAGGCCCATTGAAGCCGGGCTCGCTGTCGCGGACGACCGGGAGGCCGTAGCGGCTGTAGCTGTCGATGTTGCGGTTGGCGCTGATCAGCAGGCTGCCGACCTGGGGCGCCAAGGCGTCGATCGCCCATTCCACCAGGGCGCGATCGCCGAAGGGGAGCAGTCCCTTGTCGCGCCCGTCCATCCGTCGCCCCGCGCCTCCGGCGAGGATGACCCCGGTGATGTCGTCGAGAGAAATCGCGGTCATGAAAAACTGGCTGCTGGAAGCTGGTCGCTCTTTTCAGGGGCAATGGCGGCGAGGCCTCTTTGCCCCGCCGCAGCGCATCGCCTGTCGGGTCAATCGATCACGACGCGGGCGTTCAGGCGCTGGATCGGGCGATTGTTCGGGTGACCCATGATCTCGGAGAATTTACTGATCTGGTCGTGGGATGCGGCGACGGGCTCCTTCATCACCAGCCAGACGACACCCTCGGTGCAGGGTGGTGTGGTGAGCGAGCCGTTGAACCTGTAGTAGTCGCGGTTCTCAGGCAGCAGCCCCTCGGCGGACGCCTTGTGCGCCAGATGCACGCTCTGGTCCGCGTGGTCCGGGATGACGCTCCAAGGCTCGGCCAGTGCGCCGTTCTCGGCGCCTTCCTCGAACATCACCGCAATCACCGCGAGATTCCCGTCCGCGTCGGCATGAACCAGATGGGCCTCCATCGGATACTCCTTGCCGTTGATGTGATTCTCGCTCGGGGTGTGGAAGTGGAACTGCTTGAGGGCGTAGTCATGGCCGTCGACGGTGATTCCGCTGCCGGCCTCGTAGTTGATCTGGATGGTGTGGCCGTTGTTGACCTCATCGCTGCCGCCCGGCGCGTAATGGAAGCCGATCGGTGGGAGATTGGAGTCGACGATGTGCGTGAGATCGACGGGGGACTGGTTCTTGCCGCTGCTGCAGATCCTGAAGTTGGGGTCGATCTCTCCCCAGTGCTCCGGCCCGCTCGCGCCCTCATAGCCCCAGTGTACAGGATGATCGGCGGCGACTGCTGTGCCGCTGGCCGCCATGGCGAGAGAAAGGATCAGGGATTTGTGAGACATGGGTCTTCCTCGTCTTTTTTGGTTAGTGGAAATGGTTGCGGAGTCTGGCTCCGTAGAGACCCCGAGCAGGGCGGACAAGCGCAGCCCAGTCCGCCAACACCGGCCGGCAGGAGCCATGATCGAGGTCGTGCGACCAAGGATGAGAAGCTCGAAGCCGATAAGAGACTGACGATAGTTAGTGCCAATGCTCTTCGTGAGCGCTTGGCTCAGCTCACGCCCAACTTGCCCGCGTTGCGGCCGACGCTCGCCTGACGCCTTTTTTGATGCGGCGGCAAGGCTGTGGTAAGCGGCCGCGCCCCATGAGCTCACTCGACGAAGGGAGTCGCCCAGCGAAGGAGGCCGTCGCCGAGGGGCGTCGTCCGGCCAGTGCGGTCGCCCCGAGCAAGTAGGACACGACGGTCAAGCCTTGAACCGAGATCCGGCGGTTGGGCGGGATTCACCATCCTGGCCTTGGGTGTCCTGAGCGTCGGGCAGCTCTATGCCGATCGGTGCTGCAGATGCGGGCAAGGCGGCTGAGCCGGCAGCGAGCGCTGGTTGATCGGCGCATCGACTCGCCTTAGAGCTGACCCGGCGGCCTCGGCCGCTCGGGTCTCGCCTCATCTGGGCAATCAGCCGTCAGTGACCGCTTGGCCCCGAATCGAGCTGGTCAAGACTCCAGCGATACCCCTAGCTCTGCAGCTGATGGCGCTCGAAACTGCCGCCGTCGAGTACGGTCCGTGCCGCGGTGCGCGGCGTCGTCAAAGCCCTCGCCGCGCGGGTACCGCCGTCGCCGCGGGCCTGCTTGGACATGCGCGCATTCCCAGCGCCAGCCCCATCGGCCTTGTTCATACGTGCCTGGAAGGCGATCAGCAAGCCAACGGCCAGCGCCGCCACCGCCAGGTGTCCCAGCTCCAGCTCGTAGGCCCCGATCAGGCCGGCAAGGATGAGTGGGAGATGCCAGAGCGTCTTCGCCAGCGGTCCTTCGCCGGACGACGCCTTCCCATAGGCGTGAGCGTGATTCATGGGGCGCCTCGCTTGGACTCATGTCTTGGATCTCAGGACAGCCTAGCGGAGGCCCGGTCAAGGGAATGGGAAGGCAAGGTTAAGGGAGCGTTAAAGCAAGAGGAGCCGTCAGCCGCCAGCGATCCGCTTCCAGCTGTTGGTTTGCCGAGGTGTCCGATGGTTGAGGTCTTCACCCTTCGAGTAACCCTGGGTAAGTGCCGCAAGCTGGCCGCCGCTTCAGGTCAAACCTGCTCCGAATCAACCCTATCTGTGGGCTGGAAGACCAGGCTTGCCCTGGTGCCACCGCCCTCCCGGTTACTGAGTCGGACCGCCCAGCCCTGCTTGGCGCACAGTCGCTGGACCAATGACAGCCCAAGCCCGGCGCCGCGGCTGTCGCTGCCGCGCACGAAGGGCTGGAAGAGATCCGCACCGGCTCCGGGATCCAGTCCTGGCCCAGTGTCCTCGATGGCGACGAGGCCGGACGCGACCCGCAGTCTCACATGCCCTTCCTGGGTGAAGGCGAGGGCGTTGCGCAGCAGATTGCCGAGTACCATGGACAGCACGGCCCGGTCCGAGCGCAGGCGCGGCCGTGCATCCACCTCCAGCGTCAGCTCGACCGGCTTGCCGGGAAAGAGGTTGCGGTAGCGCTGGACCAGCTCTTCGGCCACGGCGGCGACATCGCAGTCGAGCGCACCCTCGGAGACGGCCTCCTGCTCCCGCGCGAGCGCCAGCAGCGCCTCCGTCATCTCCCGCATCTCGGCGACCGCGCGCGCGATCCGTGTCACGCGCGCGCGGTTGCGCTCACCGAGGCTGGGATCGGATTGCAGCAGCTCGGCCGCGCCGGCGACCACCGTGAGCGGCGTGCGCAGCTCGTGACTGACATCGGCGGTGAAGAAGCGCTCGCGCTCGATGAAGTCGTGCAGTCGGGTCAGATAGGCGTCGAAGTCCGCCGCGAGCTGCTGCACCTCCTGCCAGGGAAACTCGCCCGCCAGCGCCCGCGGCGGGTCCTCCGGCCGCTGCGCGGAGACGCGCCGCGCCAGCGCGGTGACCGGCGAGACCACCACGCAGGCCAGCCAGCGTCCCGCGAGCGCCGAGACCCCGGTGACCAGCACGACACTCAGGGCGAGCAGCAACAGGAAGATGCGCTCGCGCTTGCGCAGCGCGCTGACGTCGAAGAGGACGACGAACCGCTGATCCTGGACGACGCGCACGGCGGCTCGATAGCGCTTGCCCTCCAGCGTCAGCTCGTGGCGACCCGGTCCGAGCGCCGCGACCTCAGGCGGAATGGGCATCGTCCCGCCCTCGGACGCGACCACGAAGGCGCGGATGGTCGCCGTGCGCTCCGGCAGGGACTGCGGGTTGCGCTGACGCCGCGCGACATAGTCGTCCAGCTCGGCGGTCAGGGTGTCGTCGATCAGGCGGCGCTCCAGGTCGTGCGAGGCGACATACATGAAGGTCGCGAGCGTCAGGCTGACCGCGCCGCTGAACGCCGCCAGGGTGACGGCGACGCGGCGGCGCAGGCTGCGCCTAGCGGTCATGGGGCTCGGCGAGCTGGTAGCCGATGCCGCGCAGGGTATGCACCAAAGGGGTCTCGGCGTCGCGATCCACCGCGCTGCGCAGCGCGTGGACATGGGCGCGGAGGGCGTCGCTGTCCGGCGGGTTGTCGCCCCAGATCGCCTGGGCGATCTCCTCGCGGCGCACCACGCCAGGGGCGCGCTGCATCAGCAGTTGCAGCATGCGCAGCGGAATGGGCGCCAGCTCAAGCCGGCGGCCGCCACGCTCCACGCGCAGTCGGTCCGGGTCGAAGGTCAGGTCGCCGACCCGCAGCAGGCTGCGCGGCATGGCGCGCTTGGCCCGCCGCACCAGCGCCGTCAGCCGCGCCTCCAGCTCGGGCAGGTCGAACGGCTTGACCAGATAGTCGTCCGCGCCATGCTCGAAGCCCCCCAGCTTGTCGGCGAGCGTGTCGCGCGCGGTCAGCATCAGCACGGGCAGGTCCCGCCCCGCCTCGCGCAGCCGGCTGCAGACCTCCAGCCCGTGCATCCCCGGAAGCATCAGATCCAGCACCATGGCGTCATAGTCGCGCTCCAGCGCGAAGTTGAGCCCGGCGAGCCCATTCTGCGCCAGATCGACGCTGTGCCCGCGCGCGTCGAGGAAGTCGCTCAGATTCCCCGCCAGATCCGGATTGTCTTCGATGATGAGGAGATGCATGGCGTCGACTCAGATCGGAGCTTGGGAGGTTGAACCGCAGAGACGCAAAGGGCGCGAAGGAAAGAAGGGGCTGTCGGACCCGCAGTTTTCGCTGTTGCGCAAGGGTGCCGATGGCGCGACAGGCCGACATCCCTGGGAGCGTCGCCCTCCAGGGCGACGGGAGCCGAGGCGCCGCGCCCGGTCTGGAGCCCTGAAAGCCGATTCAGACTAACCGAAATCCGGCCGCCGATCCCGCACCGCCAGCGTTCAGTCGGCACTCATGCGGCCAGGCATGGATATCGCCATCAGTTATAAAAAAGAACATCAAATCATTTTCCAAGTTCTACCGGCTTGCCCAGACTTTGGATGTCCGCGAAGGCCGTGATCGCCACTTGGACCCGTAGGGTGGACGAGCCAGAGCGAAGTCCACCGAGCCCCGCGTCGGCGCTGGTGGACTGCGCTGCGCTTGTCCACCCTACGTAGACTGGAGAGTGGTTTTCTAGCCGCAGAGAGCCCGAAGCGCGCAGAGGATGTCGGTAGGTCGCGGGATCCATCTTGTCCACCGAGCGGGCGGAATCTGCGCATCGGCCAATGCATCTGCTCTCTTCGCGTCCTTGGTGCCTTTACGGTTCGGCATCGATCGCCGATCGGAACCGTCGCGTGGACGAGCCAATCGATGATCGACGCTTGCAGCTCAACCTGCCGACCTTCGATCGAATGGGAGATTTCCATGAACGAGGCATTGCGGAAGATGGTGTCACGGAAGATGGTGTCAGGTCTTGCCTTTTGTTGGACGTAACGCCCGCCGTTTGATCCCCCCAGCCACAGCCCGCGCCTCGGTCGGATCCTCCGGCCAATGATGCTTGGGATAGCGCCCGCGCAGCTCCTTGCGGACTTCGGTATAGCCGCGTGCCCAGAAGCCGGCGAGGTCTTGGGTGACCTGCATGGGGCGGCGGGCGGGGGAGAGGAGGTGGAGCAGGACGGGGACGCGGTCCATGCAGACGCGGGGGGTGTCTTGGAGGCCGAAGAATTCCTGGAGCGGGGCGGCGAGGACGGGGATGTCGCCGGTGCTGTAGTCGATGGGGCGTTTGTTGTCGGCGGGGGTGACGAAGCTGGTCGGTGTCTCCTGGTCGAGCCGTTGCTGCTGGTCCCAGCCCAGGCGGGCGGTCAGGAGGGCGGCGAGGTCGAGCTGGCGGACGTCGCTCAGGCGGGTCTTGCCGTCGAGCCAGGGGGCGAGCCACACAACTAAGGTGGCGAGGAGTGCGCTGCCGGAGAGGTCCGGCCAGTCGCCGCTCGGGTCGTGCTGGCGCATGAGGGCGACGCGGGCCTGGAGCTGGCGCGCGGCAGCGGACCAGTTGAAGGCGCGGTCGGGCTGCTCGCGGATGCGCTCGAGGAGCAGGGCGGTCGCGTCGTCGTCCGGTTGGAGCGGGACGGGCTTGGACGCCAGGGTGATGGCGCCAAGCCGGCTGACCTCGCGGCAGGCGACGGCCTCGCGCTCGGGCTCCCAGGCGACCTCGCGGGCTTGGGTGATGCGGGTGTCGAAGAGGGTCTCGATCTCGGATGGCTCGAGGGGCAGGGCGAGATGGATGCGCCCGTCGCGGCCCTTGGCGTCCAGCTCGGGGACGACGAGGTAGGGATGGATGGCGAGGGCGTCGTCGCGCGGCAGGATGGCGCCGCCGCCTGAGGCGAGCAGATAGCGGTCGTCCGCGCCCGCGCGCCTTTGGGCGACGCGGTCCGGGTAGGCACGGGCGAGGAGGGCGCCGGGCGATCGCTCTGGGTTGGATGCCTGCGCCTCGGCGCGCTCGACGAGGCGCGTCAGCTGGGCCGATGCCCGTCCGACGGCGGCGAGTCGGTTGCGGTCCATGTCGCGCGGCGTCTGCTTGGCGCGGGACGCCTCCAGGGCGTGCAGCCGCAGACCGAGGTCGGCGGGTCGGGAGCGGTCCGGCGCGGTCAGGAAGGGATCGCGCTCGGAGATGAGGGCACAGAGGTCGGCGGCGGTCTGGCGGTCCGCGGCGGATGCGCTCAGCAGCATGACGGCGAGCCTGGGGTGCACCGGCAGCTCCGCCATGGCGCGGCCGAGGCGGGTGATGGCGCCGGTCTCGTCCAGCGCGCCCAGGGTGCGCAGCAGGTCGAGCGCCTGCGACCAGGCGGGCGCGGGGGGCGGGTCGAGCCAGGCCAGGTCGGTCGGGTCCTTCACGCCCCAGAGCGCCAGCTCCAGGGCGAGCGGGGCCAGGTCGGACTGGAGGATCTCGGCGGTGCGGTGCTCGGGCCGGCCATGCTCTTGGGCCGGCGTCCACAGCCGATAGCAGACGCCCGGCCCGAGCCGCCCGCCGCGCCCGGCGCGCTGCTCGGCGGAGGCGCGCGGGACGGCCTCGGTGACCAGGCGCGTCAGTCCGGAGCCGGGATCGAAGCGCGGCTTGCGGGTCAGCCCGGTATCGACGACGACGCGGATGCCCTGGATGGTGACACTGGTCTCCGCGATGTCGGTGGCGACGATGACGCGCCGCCGGCTCCCGTCTCCCGGCAGCAGCGCCTGGTCTTGCTCGGCGGAGGGCAGGCTGCCGTGCAGGGGCAGGATCTCGGCGGTCTCATCGACCGAGGCGCGCAGCCGTTCGACGCAGCGGTTGATCTCGCCGGTGCCGGGGAGAAAGACCAGGACATCGCCCGTCTCCTCCGCCAAGGCGCGTCGGACGCCGGCCAGCGCGGACTGCACGATGTCCCTATCCGGCGCCCGGTCCGCGTAGCGCACCTCGACCGGGAAGCTGCGGCCCTCGCCCCGGATGATCTCGGCACCGCCCAGCAGCGCGGCGACCGGCTCGGCGTCCAGGGTGGCGGACATCACCAGCAGCCGCAGCTCGGGCCGCAGGCTTCGGGCGACATCCAGGGTGAGCGCGAGGCCCAGGTCGGACTGGAGGTTGCGCTCGTGAAATTCGTCGAAGATCACCAGCCCGACGCCTTCCAGTCCGGGGTCGCGCTGGAGTCGGCGGGTGAGGATGCCCTCGGTGATCACCTCGATGCGGGTGCGCGGGCCGGCGCGGCGCTCGAAGCGGACCTGGTAGCCGACGCGCTCGCCCAAGGGCTCGCCCAGCAGGCTGGCCATGCGCGCGGCGGTCATGCGTGCCGCCGGGCGTCTGGGCTCCAGCATGAGGATGCGCTGACCGGCCAGCCAGTCCGCGTCCATTAGGGCCAAGGGCACCTTGGTCGACTTGCCCGATCCCGTTGGGGCCTGCAACAAAGCGTGACCCTTTCGAAGCGCCGCGCGCAGCGGATCCAGCACCGGATCGATCGGTAGCCATTGATTTTCTTGGGGTGGATTACTCTGGGGCATGCTGGCCTGGGCTCTCGGGACGCTCGCGCCGGCTTGGTTGCGAATAGACGATTCGTGAATGAACGCCGCGTGCCGCGTGATGGGCGAGGGTCGGTTTGTCTATGGAAACTAGTTGCGTTTCATGTGCTTATGCTTAGCGCGACTGCTGCTTCCTACAATGGTCCGAGCGGTGGTGATCAATGCGCGGTGATCAACGCGCGATGGTGATCAACGCGTGTCTATCGATTCGGTTTGACATGACTTAGCGCAAGCGGAATGCGCGTATCGGGCAGCAGGTTGGTCAACGCTGTCTATACTCGACAGACAGGTCAATCAACCGGATCCGACCCTACTCATGGCCCGTCTACCCCGCTTCGTTATGCCTGGATATCCGCAGCACGTCATCCAGCGCGGCAACAATCGTCAGCAGATCCTCTTCGAGGAGGAGGACTACTGGTTTATCTGGGACAAGATGGGCGTTGCCGCCGAGAAGTTTCAGTGCGAGATCCACGCCTACGTCTTGATGCCCAACCACTTCCACCTCTTGCTGACGCCCTATCTCGAGAACGGCATCGGCAAGCTGATGCAGTACGTCGGCCGCTACTACGTCCAATATTTCAACAGCCGCTATGACCGCACCGGGACGCTCTGGGAAGGCCGCTATCGTGCCACCTTGGTCGATCCCAAGCACTACCTGCTGGCGGTCGGGCACTATGTGGAGGCCAACGCGGTGCGCGCCGGGCTGGTCGGCACCCCTGGCGATTACGGCTGGTCCAGCTACGGGGCCAACGCGGAAGGCATGGACGACAATCTGGTCACGCCGCACCGCGAGTACGAGCGGCTCGGCCGCAGCGCCAAGGCCCGCCGCGAGGCCTATGCCGTGCAGGCCGAGAAGCCGCTGCCGGACGCGGAGCTCAAGCAGATTCGCGATTGCACCAACAAGGCGTGGGTGCTCGGCAGCCCCGAGTTCTGCAGCCAGATCGAGGGCCTGCTGAACCGCCGTGCCCTGCCGCGGCCGCGCGGGGGAGACCGCAGATCCGAGGCCTATCGACGGAGCGTCGGTCGCGCGTGAGCGGCGAGGCTGCGATCGTCCATTCGCCCGACGAGGCGGATGAGTATTTTATGGTCGAGGGCTGTTTCATCCTGGAGTCTTGGAACAGCCCCGACGACCCCGCCGTTTCCATCGCGCGCGCCCGGGTCGAGCCGGGCGTCACCACCCGGCTGCACCGGCTCGCGGGCATCGTCGAGCGCTATCTGATCCTGACCGGCCAGGGCGTCCTCGAGGTCGGGGGGCGGCCGCCGCGAGAGGTCGGTGTCGGCGATGTCGTCTACATCCCGGCTGGATGCAGCCAGCGGATTCGCAACCCTGGCGAGTGGGATCTGGTCTTCCTCGCCATCTGCAGCCCGCGTTTCGAGCAGTCCGCCTATCGGGATATCGACCCTGCACCTCTGGCCTGATCGGGGCATGGCCACTTCAGGCCAAGACGCCAGCTCGCGCCCGCCGATTGCAAGGGTGCGCGCGGGCACCGATCTCTTCGGGAAGCGCATCGTCAGATCGTCATCGAATCCTGGTATTGATGTGGCCTGACGCGGCTCCCGGATCTGGATCTATCTGAGTCTTTCTCCCATGCAGGATCACCCCAGCTTGTCGTCCGAGGCGATGGACGCCATCGAATCCATTTTTCATCTCTACGACCCGCCGCTGTGGCTGGTGACCGCGCGCGCCGGCGAGCGCCGGGGCGGGCTGATCGCGACCTCTGCGGTCCGCGCCTCCATCGTTCCCGAGCTGCCGCGCATGCTGATCGCCATCGCGAAGCAGCACCATACTTGGGAGCTGATCCAAGCCTCAGGGGGCTTTGCCTCGCACCTGCTGCGCGCCACCGATCTGGGGAGCGTGTGGCGGTTTGGGCTTGCGACCGGGCAAGACACCGACAAGCTCGCCGGTTTGAGCGCGAGCGAGACGCCGGAGGGCAATCCGCTGTACCTTGAAGCGGCGGCCTGGATGGATTGCCGGGTCGAGACCAGCATGGACATCGGCGATCGCAGCCTCTACCTCGCCGAGATCCTGGGCGGGCGCCTCCTGACGGAGGGGCCTGTGCTGACGGTCGCCGGCCTGATGCGCGATGCTCCGCCGGAGCGCAAGGCCGAGCTGGATCGCCTCTATGCCAGGGACCAGGGCATCGACGCCGCCGCGATTCGCGCCTGGCGAGGGGATTCGCCGGACCCCTAAGTCGCACCCCCGTTATTGATCTTCATCCTCGAAGGAGCCTCCAGCGCCTAGCCGTTGGCTTGCCGCGCTTTCCGATTCCCGAGGCCTTCACCCGCCGGGCGAGTCCAGGGAATCCCATTCGATGGGCGATCGGCCAACCGGCTGATTGGCGGGCTGCGAAAGGCTGGCCGCTCAAGGCTGGGAGCTGGCAGCGCTTTTGAGGCTCATCCGTCTCAGCTCCGTTGAGTTGTACCCCAAACTGGGAGGATTCCCCCATGCAGTTGCCCGACCACAAGACGAAGATCGTCGCCACCATTGGTCCGGCCTCGGACGCGCCTGAGGTGCTGACGCAGCTCATCCAGGCCGGCCTGAACGTCGCGCGTCTGAACTTCTCGCACGGCGATCCGGACTATCACGCCGAGATCGTCGCACGCATTCGCCGGGCCGCGGCCGAGACCGGCAAGCGTATCGCCATCATGGGCGATTTGCCTGGCCCCAAGATGCGCATCGGCGATCTCAAGGAAGAGCCGATCGAGCTGCAGCGCGACGACGCCCTGACCCTGACGACCGAGGACATCCTCGGGGACAAAGACCGGGTGGGCATCAGCTTCGAAGCTCTGCCAGATGCCGTTCAGCCGGGGGACCGCCTCTATCTCAACGACGGTTTCATCCTGCTCAAGGTTCTGGAGGTGTGCGGCAGCGACATCCGCTGCAGCGTGCGCGTCGGCGGCGAGCTGTCCTCGCGCAAGGGGCTCAATCTGCCGGGAATCGACCTCGGCATCAGTGCCTTTACGAACGATGATCGGGAGTGGCTGGGCTTCGCCGCCAAGCACGGACTGGACGCCGTCAGCCAGTCCTTCGTCGCGTCAGAGGACGACATCCTCGCGGTGCGGAAGGCCGCGGCCGAGATGGACTACAGCCCCTTCATCATCGCCAAGATCGAGCGCGCCGAGGCCCTCAACAACCTCGAGCGCATCCTGACGGCGGCCGACGGCATCATGGTCGCGCGCGGCGACCTCGGCGTCGAGATCCCCATCGAGCGCATCGCCGTGGCGCAGAAGCAGATCACCGAGCTGGCCAACCACCTCGGCAAGCCGGTCATCACCGCTACCCAGATGCTCGAATCCATGGTGACCTATCGCCGGCCGACCCGCGCCGAGGCCACGGACGTCGCCAACGCCATCCTCGGCGGGACGGACTGCGTCATGCTCTCCGCCGAGTCCGCCGTGGGGCGTTATCCGGTCGAGGCGGTCGCCATGCTCGCGGGCATCGCCGCCCAGGTCGAGCCGGAGCGCAGCAAGCAGCCCTTCGTCCGCACCATGGGCCGCCTCGACGGCAATGGCCGGCCGCACGCCGTGGACCTCATCGCCGCGAGCGTCTACCACACCATCAACAACAGCGAGCCCAAGGTGGTCGCCGTGCCGACCCAATCCGGCAGCACGGCGCGCAACGTCGCCCGCTTTCGCCCGCCGGTCTGGATCATCGCCTACAGCCCGAATGCCGCGACCTGCCAGTCGCTGCAGTTCTCCTACGGCATCCACGCCGTCCAGGTGGATAACGACCGCTCCGACTGGTCCAGCTTCGTGCGCCAGTGGCTCCGCGAGCGCGACATCGAAGCCGGTCTGGTGCTGCTCACGCAGGGTCCGACCGCGGACAACCCCTGCGGCAACTTCCGCATGGAGATCCTCGAGCTGGGCATGCAGGCAGGGAGGCAGTGCTCCTGATTCCGATCGGCAGCTCGCGCGCCGCAATGTTGACCGGGTGAGTCAGCTCCGGTTATCATTTTTAGTCTGATTCGGGCGCATAGCTCAGCGGGAGAGCACTGCCTTCACACGGCAGGGGTCACAGGTTCAATCCCTGTTGCGCCCACCAAATCGATCGAAGAAGCCGGCTCCGGCCACACCGGAGTCGGCTTTTTTGTTTGCCGCCGAATTGTTCTCCACTGGAGGTCGGTGCTGGGAGTGCCGGCCTTCAGGCCGGCGGGTGTTGACCTGGAGGTCAACACTCCCGGGGCGTGCGATTGAGGGAAGACACTGCGCAATCCTAGATTCGGCGATCGGAACCGCAAAGGCGCGAAGGACACGACGAAAACCAGAGGCTTGCATCGCCGCGTCGCTTCGCCCTCTGAGTGAGCATCGCTTCGCAGACAAGGTGTCGACATCCTTCGCGCTCTTTGTGTCCTTTGCGGTTCAACTGCTCCTTTTTAGGGTCGTCGGTCTCGATCACCCTCTGCGGCGTTTGGCCTCGATCCTGCTTGTGGGCATCGACTCTTCAGGTGCCCGTGCAATCCGTGACCCAGATGTGGCCGGGCCGTCCTTCGCGGCGGCTCGGGGGCGTGCTCTTGTTTCCATCGACGCCCGGTGCGTGCCGGCCGTCCCAGCAATCCCAGTGATCCATCATGAAAGCTTTACGCCAGGAGTGGCTATCCAACGTCCGCAATGACCTGCTCGCCGGCCTGGTGGTCGCGCTGGCGCTCATCCCGGAGGCCATTGCCTTCTCAATCATCGCGGGGGTCGATCCCAAGGTCGGTCTCTATGCGTCCTTCAGTATCGCGACCGTGACGGCATTCCTCGGCGGGCGTCCCGGCATGATCTCGGCCGCGACCGGCGCTATGGCCCTGCTGATGGTGACGCTGGTCGCGGAGCACGGGCTGCAGTATCTGCTGGCCGCGACCGTGCTGACGGGTGTGCTGCAGATCCTGGCCGGCATGCTGCGGCTGGGCAGCCTGATGCGCTTCGTCTCGCGCTCCGTCATCACCGGCTTCGTCAACGCGCTCGCCATCCTCATCTTCATGGCGCAGCTGCCCGAGCTGATCGGCGCGACCTGGGAGGTCTACGCCATGGTGGCCGCCGGCCTGGCGATCATCTATCTTTTCCCCTATGTGACCAAGGCGGTGCCCTCGCCCCTGGTGACCATCCTGGTGCTGACCGCCGTGACCATGGCGCTGGGGCTCGATATCCGCACGGTCGGCGACATGGGCCAGATGCCGGACACCTTGCCGGTCTTCCTGCTGCCGGACATCCCGCTCAACTTCGAGACGCTGGAGATCATCTTCCCGGTGTCGGCGACGCTGGCGGTCGTGGGCTTGTTGGAGTCGCTGATGACGGCGGCCATCGTCGACGACCTGACCGATTCCACCAGCAACAAGAACCGCGAGTGCGTGGGGCAGGGCGTCGCCAATGTCACCACCGGCTTCATGGGCGGCATGGCCGGCTGTGCGATGATCGGTCAGTCGGTCATCAATGTGAAATCGGGCGGCCGCGGGCGGCTCTCGACCCTGGTCGCCGGCGTCTTCCTGCTGCTCATGGTGGTCTTCGCCAACGACTGGGTCGCCCAGATCCCAATGGCGGCCTTGGTCGCGGTCATGATCATGGTAGCCATCGGCACCTTCAACTGGGCCTCCATCCGCAATCTGCGGGACCATCCGTTGTGGGCGAATGTCGTCATGCTGTCGACCGTCATTGTCGTGGTCGCGACACATGACCTGGCGAAGGGCGTGCTCGTCGGCGTGCTGCTGTCCGGCTTCTTCTTCGCCAACAGGGTCGGCAAGGTCCTGCACGTCGGCTCGCTGTCGATGGACGAGGGCCGGATGCGCGCCTATGTCGTCACCGGCCAGGTGTTCTTCGCCTCGGCGGACCGTTTCGTCAGCGCCTTCGACTTCAAGGAGGTCATCGAGCGCGTGCGCATCGACGTCAGTCGTGCCCACTTTTGGGACATCACTGCCGTCAGTGCACTGGATAAGGTCGTCATCAAGTTCCGACGCGAGGGCACGGAGGTCGAGGTCGTCGGGCTGGACGAGGCGAGCGCGACCCTGATCGACCGCTTTGCCGTGCACGACAAGCCCGAGGCTGTCGAGCAGTTGATGGGCCACTGAGGAGGAGAGCCACCATGTTGAACGAGCCCAAGATCCTGGCCTGTGTCGACCAGTCGCACTTCGCGGACACCGTGACCGACGCCGCCGCCTGGGCGGCCAGCCGCGCCGCCGCGCCCATGGAGCTGCTGCACATCATCGATCGTCACCCGGAGATCTCGACCGGCGACGACCACAGCGGTGCCATCGGTATCAACGCCCAGCAGCACCTGCTGACCGAGCTGTCCGAGCAGGACGCGGCGCGCAGCCGCGAGGTCCGCGAGCGCGGCCGACTGTTTCTGGTGCGCCAGCGCGAGCGCGCCATTCAGGCCGGCGCGGCGGCACCGGACGTGCGCCAGCGCTATGGCGAGCTGGAGGAGGTGCTCATCGAGCAGCAGGCGGGCGTGCGGCTCTTCGTGCTCGGTCGGCGCGGCGAGTCGGCGGAGACGACGCAGCGCGACCTGGGCCGCAATGTCGAGCGTGTGGTGCGTGCGCTCAAGAAGCCCATCCTCGCCGTCACCGAGGACTTCCATGAGCCCAAGCGCGTCATGATCGCCTTCGATGGCGGCATGGTGACGCGCCGCGGCGTCGAGATGGTCGCGGCGAGTCCGCTGTTTCGCGGCCTGAGCGTCCATGTGCTCATGTCCGGCAAGGAGCGCAAGAACGACGCGAAGCAGCTCGAGTGGGCGCGGACGACGCTCGAGGCCGCCGGCCTCGAGGTAGAGGCCGCGCTCATCCCCGGCGACGCCGAGGGCATCATCGCCCGCAGCGTGCGCGAGCAAGCCATCGACATGCTCATCATGGGCGCCTACGGGCACTCGCCGATCCGGACCCTGTTGTTCGGCAGCAAGACCTCGGATCTGCTGCGCTCGGCGACGATCCCGACGCTGCTGCTGCGCTAGCGCGCCGGAGCCCGCTTGCGGGCGATTGGCGCGGGGAAGCGAGAGGACCCTACAGGTGCAGTACTCCGAGGGTCGACCCAGGAGTCGGGCCAATGGGCATCAATTGGCCGCCATCTTGTTGGGGGCTGCCTTCCGCTCGGACGGCGGTGTCGGATCCTCCGGCCGCTCGGCCTTGAGTGCGTCCCTGAGGCTGAAGTAGCCGTCGTCGAAGGAGGCCCTGAAGTCCGCGAACATGAGCGCATTGAGCGCGTCCGGGATCTCCGTATCGTCGATCAGCACCGGAAGAATCCGCTTCTTGAGCTTGATGGCCTTTACGATGGCGGATTCGGGCCAATCCGAGTCTGCGCTGCGCGTCGAGATGACAACGATGACGTCGTCGCTCTCTTCCAATAGCTGGCGCTGCTTTTCTTCGATGTGATCGCCGACCTGGATCTCCTTCTTGTCCCAAAGGATGGTGTAGGGCGTGATCTTGAGCGCCTTGTAGAGCTTGGATACGAAGGCGAGATCTTCGTCCGAGTAGAGGATAAAGACCTTGTGAGCCTCCTTCCTGCCTATGGCTCGAAGGAGCATGGCGATGATTGCAATGACGCCCACCAAGGCGAGCAGGCCAAGCGCGATCTCGACGCCCGCGGCAAGATGCCGATCCGATAGGAAGCCGACCGCCGAGTAGAGCAGGGCGGCCAGGATCAGAATGGCCGTGATGACGTCGGCAATCTTGTTGTGCTTGGGCTTACTCATGTCGCTTGATTGGCTGCTGGGGCGTGATGAATTTGGCGGCTGGCGTGCGGTCAGGCTGTCTGTGTCGCAGGCGATCGATGATCGCAGCCTTCGAGCCTGCTTCCGGCAAGCATACCTCAGTCGATAGGCGAGGAGGGACGACGTGGCCGCTGCGGCCACGCGCCTCGGCCAGCAGCCCCTGTGCGGATGCGGCTCCCGGCATAGCCTATGACCGCGATCGCCTTCAGAGTCTGATCGCGCTTGCGCCGAAGATGACGTAGAGCATGGCCAGCGAGAACCCGATGCTGATCGAGGTGAGTCGCGCGAAGTGACCCTTCTCCTCCATCGGGCTGAGCGCCCAGCGTCTGATGAAATAGGCCAGCAGGAAGAGCATGACACCCAGGAAAAAGCTGAGCTTCTCGGGGCCGAAGGTTTCGCTCCAGAGGACGCGGGTCCCGGTAATCATGGTCCCGACGGAGAGCGCGAAGAGGATCCAAGACAGGGCGAGCGCGGGTGCCGTCAGCCTGGAGATGAGTGCCTTGATGTCCTCGCGCTCGTGGAGATGCTTGACGAGATAGGTCATCGCGATGACCAGCAGGAAGATCACGAAGAGGAAACCGCCCAGGCTGTAAAGCGCCTCGTCTCGGCCGGAGCAACCGGTCGAGACGCTGACCGCTGCGAGCGCGGTGAGGCGTGCTCCGCGCTGGCCTGCATGCGTCACCGAGGCTTGTCCTCGCCGTTTGGCGCCTCATTGCTTAGCGCCTTTCTGACGTCCTTGCCCCATCGGACGATCCCCGCGAGATTGGGCAGAATGACGACGAAGAGGATCGCCAGGAGCCCGAGCGCGAACAGAATCGTCGTCACGCTATGGGTCGCGAAATACGCCATTACCCCAGTGCCCGCGGCGGCGGCCAGGATGATGACGATGATGAGCCAGATTGGAACGATGACGGGTGCAGCCATGACGCCGAGCCCCCTGTGTCGATTGAGTGTCGCCGCCCAAGCCTAGGCGGTGTCGAGCCCCTATTCGGGCTGTGTCTATCCTGCGGTCTACGCCCACGGCCAGTGGCGTGGGAGCGGCGCCTCGCTGAGATTCGCGCGACGGCGTCCCCAGCATGCCCTTAGGGGCGTTCCATCAGCGCGGTGCAAGACCGCGTCGGAGTATGCCGCAGCTGCCCAGCCCAAGGTAGCTGCGTCGCCTCGAGGGGGGCGCCGCGATGCCATTCCTGGCTCGGCATGCGGTTGACAGCCGGCCGCGCGCTGAGGAGAGTCGAGGCCAGATTCAGCAGTCGGAAACCTCAAGTCATGCCAGCATTGTCCGCAATCGCCACGTCCTTTCGCTCCTGCGTGCCTCCATGCACGGATTGGTCGCTCCGGCTTGTTGCCGAGGAGAGCGACCACCTCGAGGTGCGTCAGGGCGTCGTCGAGCCGAGCCTTCTCGGCACCTCGCTCGGCGCCATGGTCACTGTGATCGAGGGTGCCGGGGTCGGCTATGCCGCGACCAGCGACCTCAGCCCCGAGGGGCTGCGTGCCGCCGCGGAGCGGGCTCTGGAGTGGGCGCGGGCGCACGCGCGGCATGGGCTTTTCGACGCTGCTATCCACCCGAGCAGCGCGCTGCGTGCGGAGTACCAGGCTGAGGTCTCCAAGTCTTGGGAGACGCTGTCGGTCGCCGACAAGCTCGGCTTGCTGCAGTCCGCCAACCAGGCCTTGGCGCTCGACGAGCGGATCGTCGACTGGGCCGCTTGGCTGACGTATCGCCGCACCGAGCAGCTTCTGGTGACCAGCGCGGGCGGCGAAGTCGCTCAGGTGCAGGAATTCGTGCTTCCCGGACTGCTCGCCGTGGCCAACGCCGGCAGTCAGACGCAGCGTCGTCACGGTGGCGGCGCGGACGGCGGTCTTCAGGGCGGGCTGGAGAACATGGAGCGACTGGGCTTCGTGGAGGCCGCGCCGCGCGTTGCCGAAGAGGCGATCGCCTTGCTCGAGGCTCCAGAGTGTCCGACGGAGGTGAGGGATCTCATCCTCATGCCCAGCCAGATGGTCCTGCAGATCCACGAGAGTATCGGGCACCCGCTGGAGCTGGATCGCATCCTGGGCGACGAGCGCAACTATGCGGGTACCAGCTTTGTGACCCCGGAGATGTTTGGCCAATATCAGTACGGCTCTGGGCTGCTCAATGTCACCTTCGATCCGACGGTGCCCGGCGAGCTCGTCTCCGGCGCGGCGGACGACGACGGCAGCGCGGCGACCAAGGCCTATCTGATCCGCGACGGCATCCTGGAGCGGCCGCTCGGCGGCACGCTGTCGCAGGCGCGCGCCGGGCTGCCGGGTGTCGCCTGCAGCCGCGCCTGCGGCTGGGAGCGCCCGCCGATCGACCGTATGGGCAACATCAATCTAGAGCCGGGGGAGGGGACGCTTGCGGACCTGGTGGCGCGCGTGGAGCGCGGCGTGCTCATGGAGACCAACCGCTCATGGTCTATCGACGACAGCCGCAACAAGTTTCAGTTCGGCTGCGAGCTGGGCCGGCTGATCGAGGACGGCGCGCTCAAAGGCATGGTGCGCAACCCCGGCTACCGGGGTCTTTCCACGAGCTTCTGGCGCAGCTTGGATGGTGTCGGCGGCGTGGAGACACGGGAGGTCAGAGGCGTGCGCAACTGCGGCAAGGGTGAGCCGAGCCAGTCGATTTACGTCGGCCATGCGTCGCCGCCCTGTCTGTTCCGCGACGTTGCGGTCTTCGGAGGTGGCGAATGAATCCAGAGGCGTTCTTCGGGCTGGCGGCGCAGATCAACGCGGGCTTGCAGGGGGAGGAGATCCTCTTCTACAGCCTCAGCGGCGAGGCGTCCGATTTCGTGCGGCTGAATCGCAACGCCATCCGCCAGGCCGGCCATGTCCGCGCCGGCTCGCTCGGGCTCACCCTCATCGACGGCGCGCGCCAGGCGGAGGCCGCCTGCGATCTGACCGGCTCGCCCGAGCTGGACTTGGTGAGCGCCCGGCGACTTCTGGAGCGCCTACGCGAGCGGCTCGCCTTCGTCCCGGAGGATCCCTATCTCCACTTCTCGACGCAGGCCGGGGAGGGCATGCAGCGCGTGGGCGAGGGACTGCCGAGCAGCGAGGAGATGGTGGGTACCCTGATCGGGGCGGCCGAGGGGCTGGATCTGGTCGGCATCTGCGCCTGCGGCGACATCGCCGAAGGGCTGGCGAGCTCGCTCGGCCATGCCTACTGGCACCAGAGCACCAGCTTCAATCTGGACTGGAGCTGCTACCTGCGTGCCGACAAGGCCGTGAAATTCGGCTACAGCGGCTTTGCTTGGGAGCCGGACATCCTGGGGGCCAAGCTGACCGAGCTGCGGATCGGCCTTGACGTGATGGCGCGGCCGGCCAAGGTGATCGCGCCCGGCCGCTATCGCGCCTATCTGGCGCCCGCGGCGGTTCAGGAGCTGATGGAGATGCTGGCCTGGGGCGGTTTCGGGCTCAAGGATCACCGTACGCACCAGACCCCCTTGCTCAAGCTGGTGCGGGGCGAGCGCGCCTTTTCGCCCAGGCTGACGATCGAGGAGCAGCACGCGCGCGGCCTGACGCCAGGCTTTACGCCCGAAGGCTTCCTCAAGCCCGGCGACGTCCCGCTCATCAGTGGGGGCGTCTTCGGTCACTGCTTGGTCGATGCGCGCAGCGGCAAGGAGTACGGCGAAGCGGTCAACGCGGCCTCGGATGTCCCGGAATCCCTCGGCGTCGCTTCTGGAGAGCTGCCGATGGCCGAGGCGCATCGGCGGCTCGACACCGGGCTCAGCATCGGTAATCTCTGGTACTGCAACTGGTCCGACATGAACGAGTGCCGCATCACCGGAATGACGCGCTTCGGGACCTTCTGGGTCGAAGGCGGAGAGGTCGTCGCGCCAGTCGATGTAATGCGCTTCGACGACAGTCTCTACCACCTGCTGGGAGATCGCCTGGAGGCACTGACGCGGGAGCGCGAGCTGATCCTCTCGGCGGAGACCTACGAGGGTCGCTCGACGGCGAGCGCACTCCTGCCCGGCATCTTGGTCTCCGGAATCGATCTTGCCTTGTAGCAGAGAGCTGCGGCGGGGCGCGTCAGGGCGTCGGGAAGATGCCGGGCGAGCTCGCGTCCGAATCGCGACTGGCCGTGGCCTGGGGCTTTAGGCGATTTCTGTCAATTTTCATACCATCTGACTTGTCTTGACGCCCGTCTTCTGTGTCGCCCCGCCAGTCACATCCCCCAGCGATGCTCCTGTCGGCGCTTCTTGAAGGCGGACCTCAATCCGGCGCCACCTGGTATAAGAATTTCCGGCAATCGCCTTGTCGGACTCGCCTCTCCAGAGGCATTGCGGGTATGGGCGCTGTGCGCTCGGGCTGTACGCACAGTCTCATGCGCGCTGTGTCGTCGATTTGTATTCGAGCGCTAGAATGTTGGAAGACGGCCCTGCAAGTCAGGCCTGGCTCAATCCTCCCGGAGCCCGATATGTATAACTGCAGACTCATCTATCGCAGCACCTGCACCGACAAGTTCATGGCGAACGAGGAGCTGCGCGAGCTCATCGAGAAGAGTGCCGAGAACAATCGCAAGCTCGGCATCACTGGCCTCTTGGTCCTCTCGGGCCATCAGTTCCTTCAAGTGCTGGAGGGACCCGCGGGCGCGGTGAACGACCTCTATTCCAGGATCGTTCGAGACGAGCGTCACCACCACCTGAGACTCATCTCCTACGAGCCGACCGAAGAGAATTACTTCGAGGACTGGGGGATGTCGCTCGTCGATCTCTACGATCTGCCCAAGGCCGTCCGCGACATCCTCATCCGCAAGTATTCCTCGAAAGAGGATGCGGTGGAGTTTCCGGAGCGCCTGCATGAGATCTACGCCTTCTTGCTGGACGCCAAGATCATCTGCCAGGGGCGGCCCTGGGAGACCTAGTCCGGCCTGCAGAGCAGGGGAGACGCCGCCATGTCCATTGCCGCCGCAAGCCGCGCCCTGTGCGGCGCGCTGCTTGCCGCGAGCCTGGGCGCTGTGCCCGCGCAGCAGCTCTACCGCTGGACCGACGATCAGGGGCTGGTGCATTACAGCGATCAGGCGCCGAGCGCAGCCCACCGACAGATCCAGCTGGAGTCCGAAGCGGGCGCCGCGTCTTCGGGCAAGGATTCCGATGCCTACTCCGTGTTGAATCAGGTGAGGGCCATGGAAGCGGAGCGGCTGCAGCGTGAGCAGGCGCGCCAAGCGGCGGAGATGCAGCGTTTGGCCCGCGAGCAAGCGCGTCTCGAGGTGGAGGCGGCGCGGGCCAACGCCAGCCGAGCTGAGGATGAGGCCGAGGCTCGCCGCTCCTTCGTGCTTCCGCCGCCCAGGCCGCCGCTGCGGCCGCAGCCGCCCGGTCACCGTCCCGTCGCTCCGACTCCAGAGCCGGTCAAGCCAACCCGGAGGTCCTTGAAGCTGCCGTCGCGCTCGCTGCGTCCGCCGCCTGGAGGTGGATCCCAGTTGCGGTAGGCTAGGGATCGGCGCTCCAGCCTGCGTCCATCATCCGCCGCCGCGCCGTTATAGAATGCGCCCTTTCGTTTCGACAGGACGCATCGGACGGCCGCCTTGAACCCACTCAAACGACTCGCCTCCCAGACCGCCATCTACGGGGTCAGCAGCGTCTTCGGGCGCTTCCTCAATTACCTGCTGGTGCCCTTTCTGACCTACAGCTTCGCCCCGGCGGAGTATGGCGTCATCGCCGAGTTCTACGCCTACATGGGCTTCCTGGCCGTGCTGCTGACCTTTGGCATGGAAACGGGCTACTTCCGCTTTCGCTCCAGCGACGAGCATGCGCCCGAGGTCGTCTATGGGACCGTGCTTCGCTTTCTGGTGGTGTCCAACGCCCTCTTTCTGCTCGCGATCTTCCTCATGCGCGAGCCCATCGCCGAGCTGCTCCGTCATCCCGACAGCCCGGAATACGTCTGGTGGAGCGCCGCCATTCTGGCCCTGGACGCGATCGGGGCGGCCGCCTTCGCGCGGCTCAGGGCGGAGAACCGCGCCGCGCGCTTCGCGACGCTGAAGCTGATCGAGATTGGCGTCAATGTCGGCCTGACCATCTTCTTCATCTACGTCTGCCGTCACGCCCATGCGAGCGATCCCCAGTCCCTGCTCGGACAGTTGTGGATCCCTGAGATCGGCGTGGGCTATGTCTTCGTCGCCAATCTGATGGCAAGCCTGGTCAAGCTGCTGCTGCTCGCCCCGCAGCTGCGCGATGGCTTCCGCGTCTTCGATGGGGTGCTCTTCGCGCGCCTGATCCGCTACTCGCTGCCCATGGTCGTCATCGGCTTCGCCGGCATCATCAACGAGATGCTGGACCGCGCCGCACTCAAGTATCTGCTGCCCTTCGACGATGAGACCAACATGGCGCAGCTCGGCATCTACAGCGCCTGCTACAAGCTCTCCATCCTCATGTCGCTCTTCATCCAGGCCTTCCGCTACGCCGGCGAGCCCTTCTTCTTCAGCTACGCCAAGCAGGCCGACGCCGGGCGCACCTATGCCATCGTGCTCAATTGGTTCGTGATCTGCTGCGTCTTCCTCTTCCTGCTCGTCACACTCTATATCGATGTCTTCCAGTACTTCGTCGGCAGCGCCTATCGCGAGGGGCTGCATGTGGTCCCCGTCCTGCTGCTCGCCAACCTCGCGCTCGGCATCTACGTGAATCTGTCGATCTGGTACAAGCTCACGGATCGCACCCTGCTGGGCGCGGGCGTCTCCATCATCGGCTCTCTAATCACTGTCGGGCTCTTGCTCTGGTGGGTGCCGATCTATGGCTTCGAGGGTGCCGCTTGGGCGCATCTCGTCTGCTATAGCTCCATGGTGCTGATTTCCTACGTCCTCGGCCGGCACTACTACCCGGTGCCCTATGATGTCGGAAAGGTGCTGGGCTATGTCGGCTTAGGTGTCGGCATCTATCTCGGCAGCGGCTGGCTCCAGTCGGCGACCAGCTGGCACGCGCTGGCCGTCGGCAGCCTCTGCCTCGCCGCTTTCCTGGCCGTCGTGGCGCTCGTCGACGGGCGCAAATTGCTCAAGGGGGCGGGGCGCCGTTCCCACGAGCCGAACGGCTGACCCGAGCCGACCTCGCTCGGCCCGCCGGCTCCGGGCTATAGATCCTGGTCGCAGACTCGCGCGACGATGCTTCCTACCACGGGGATGCCTGCGAAACGGCGCTCATCTTCCTCCTCGACCTTGCGCGCCTCATCCCACCGCGTGTTGCCGATGTTGCGGACCATGCGGGTCGGGCAGTAGATGCGATAGCTGTGGCTCTGCGGCATCGGCTCGCCACCTCTGGGAGGGTAATAGGTCACGCGAAAGCGTGCGACGAACAGACCGGCCTTGTCCGGCTCAGGGATGTCGACCTCGCCGAGTCGGATGTCGTCATAGTGCGGGGTGGTGCGGACATAGTCGCCGGTCAGCCAAACCCCTGCTCCGAACTCCTCGCAACGTCCGTCCTGCTGCGCGTGCAGGCCATCGGGCGTGCCCCTCAGCGTGATGACGCAGCCTTGGCCACGATAGATGCCGACGTGTGCCTCGTCTTCATGGGGCAGCTCGATCGGCGCCTGCTCGATGATTCCATAGTGTGCGGACGGGCTCAGCAGCACGGCTTCCGCGCTTAGGAGCACGCCTTGTCCGTGCTTGAATTCGATGCTTAGGGTGCTGGATATCTCGGGACGCTCCAGGCTGTATGAGCCGGGGGCCAGAGGGCTGCTGTCCGCGAGCGCGCTGTGCGTGAGGGACAGGCCCGCGAGGGTCGAGCAGCTGGCGAGGATAGGCAAAAACCTCATGGAATGTACTCCTGTAGTCCAGAGTGCCGCCCAGGGAGCGAGCGCGCGGAGATCCTGACCGGCTGCCGTCGTCTGGTCAGCCGATCGTCCGGCGCGCCGTGGTCGCGAGGGCTAGGGGATGATTTCGATCGGCGTGCCGTCGCGCACCATGCGCCAGATCTCGTCCATCTCATGGTTCTGAACTGCGATGCAGCCCTGCGTCCAATCGCGGCCGACGTACTGGCGGCGCATGCTCTCGGATCGGATGTAGTTGGGCATGCCGTGAATCATGATCATGCCACCTGGGCTGTAGCCGAGCTGACGACTGACATGGCGATCCCGCTCGCTGGGGTAGGAGATGTGGATCGCCTTGTGGAAGTTGCTGCTCGGATTTCGCCAGTTCAGCACATAGCTGCCCTCGGGCGTGCGCTGGTCGCCCTCGCGGTACTTGTGCCCGACGGGCGACCCGCCGAGCGCAACGCGATACTCCCGCATCACCTGGCCGCCGCCGACCAGCTGCAGCTTGCGCTGCGATTTCTTGACCACGACGCGCTCGACGGGACCCGTGTACTTGGGGGGCTCCGAGGTGGTCGTGCAGCCGCTGAGTGCGAAGGTGCCCAGCAGCAGGATCGCGGCGATCCCCAGGCCGAAGTCTGGCCGCCAGAAGCGAAATCGGGGGCTTGCGAAGCGCGCGCCGCGCGTCTCTTGAGGTCTCATAGGTCGAATCCTGAATCGGGATTTTGTGCGCTGTGGGCTCTCCGAACTGACGCTAGGAAGTGTATGTAAGCCTCTGAAGAAAATCTATCTTGTTTGGTCGGGTATGCAGGTTCGCTCATGGATGTCGGGCAGTCCGCCGCGACGCGCCCGGGTGAGGCACACAGGGCGCGGCGGGAGGCGTCTGCGCCATGCCGCATCAGTCGCCGTTGCTCGGGCTTGTCGGCTGCTCTGGCGCGACGGGCGGCGGCGAATTTGCATCCTCGCCCAGCCAGGCGAGGATGAGCTTGTAGCCGAGCACCAGGACGACGGCCCCCACGAAGAGGCCGATGATTCCTGAGCTGATGAAGCCGCCGATGGCGCCGATGAAGACGACGGCCATGGGCACGTCGACGCCGCGCCCCAGTAGGATGGGCTTGAGGATGTTGTCGATGGCGCCGGTGAAGATGCTCCAGATCAGGAAGAGGATGGCGGGCAGGGTGTCGGCGGTCGAGAAGACATAGAAGACGACGGGGATGACCACCAGCATGGGGCCGATCTGGATCACGCTGAGGATCAGGCAGAGCAAGGCCCAGAGGCCGGCGCCCGGAACGCCCATGACGAGGAAGCCGAGCGCGATGAGCAGCGATTGGATGAGCGCCACGCCGAGGATGCCCCGCGCCACGCTGCGCACGGTCGCTTCGGCCAGCCTGGCGAAGGACTCGCCCTGAGTGCCGGCCAGGCGTCTGGCGATCGCTCGCGTCGCCCGGCCGCCCGTCTCCGAGTGTGCGAGCAGGAAGCCCGCGATGATGACCGCGACGAAGAGCTGCAAGATGACGAATCCCGCGCCTGCAGCGGCGGACAGCAGCCAGGACCCGAATGCCTTGAGCTGGGGCGCGAATTTGCTGAGTGTGCTCGCGAGGTTGGCCGATGCCTGGCTCCAGAAGGCGTGGAGCTGCTCGCCCACGACTGGCCAGGACTTGATCCCATCCGGGGGCGGCGGCACGGCGAGCGCTCCATCCTTCAGATTCTCCGCCATGCCGTGCGCCCCCTCGATGACGGTGCCGCTGAGCATCGCTGCCGGCAGGATGAGGATGATGATCCCAAGCATGGCGATGAGTGCCGCCGCCGGCGCCCGTCGGCCACCGAGTCGTGCTGTCAGCTTGCCGTAGGCGGGATAGGTGCCGACGGCGATGATGATGGCCCAGGCGATCGGGATGATGAATGGCTTGATGATGGAGAAGCACCAGGCGGCGATCAGGAGCAAGACCCCGATCCGAATGGTCGCTTCGAGGGCATTGTCGACAAAGGGGTTTTCATCCGTCATCGGCGGCTCCCTCATTCTGAATGGTTGGAGATACGAATACCCACGAGCGTCGCCACCAGGACGGCGATATAGAACTGGCCGGTGATGGCCTCGGCATAGACGAGAAAACGGGCGATGGGGGCGGTGGGGCCGATATCTCCGTATCCGAGCGTGGTCATGGACACGAAGCTGAAATAGACCAGATCCGGGAAGATTTCATGCCAGGGGCCAGGTGCGATCCCATAGAAGGCCTCTGGATTGCGCACCGCGACCAGCATGTAGAGCGTGGTCCAAATCAGCCCCAGGAGCAGGAAGATGCAGACGGCGCCGACGATCTTGTTGCCGTCGATGGGGCCGGTGAGCAGCACCTGTCGCGTGGCGACCCAGACCGTCAGCGCCAGATAGGCGAGCAGGATGACCAGCCAGAGGACATCCATGTGCGCCCAATTGAAGAAGAGCCCGGCCAGCATGACGACGAGAATTGCGGCGACCAGGCCGGCTCGCGTCATGTACCAATGCCGCTGGCTCTGGATGGTCCAGATGCCGAGCGCCAGGACCACGACGATTGCCGACTGAATCAGCGTCTGTCCGAGCCGGAAGCCGACCTCGTCTGCAACCGCGACGCCGAGGAGGAGCAGGACCAGCGCCCCCGTCAGGTAGCTGAAATTGTTCTCCTGGCTCAAGCGTCTCTTGCGGCCCATCTCATGCCTCGCTGCCCGGATCGTCTTGCACTGCCCTGATCCGGGCCATGGCTTCGTTCTTGGGGGGCGGCCTGGGCGGGAGTCGCTGCTTGTCCCGCTTAGGCGTTTTTCAGCGATCCGGCGCTGTCGGGCTCGATCGCCCTGGTCTCAGAAGCCGGGCAGGACCCGCAAGTAGAGGGTCTTGAGGTAGGCGGTCTCCGGGATCGCGGGATGGACGGGGTGATCCGGTCCCTGCTGACCGGCCTCGAGCAGCTGCAGGCTGCGGCCGGCGCGGCGCGCGGCCTGCTGCACGGTGCGCAGGAAGGCGTCGCGCCCCATGTGGAAGGAGCAGGACGAGGTGACGAGCAGGCCGCCGGGCTCGAGCACTTCCATGCCGAGGCGGTTGAGTCGCTGATAGGCCTGTGTCCCGTCCTTTTCGTCCTTGCGGCGCTTGATGAAGGCGGGCGGGTCCAAGATCAGGGTGTCGAAGCGTCGCCCTTCGTCGCGCAGGCCTCGCAGCACCTCGAAGGCATCGCCTTGCATCCCCTGCACCCGATCCTCCAGCGCGTTTCGCGCCGCGTTTTCCGCAACCCGCTCCAGTGCGGGGCTGGAGACGTCGACGCAGGTGACTTCCTTGGCCCCCAAGGCGGCGGCCCGCAGTCCCCAGGCCCCGATGTAGCTGCAGACATCCAGCACGCGCTCGCCAACCCCATAGCGGGCGAGTCGGCCGCGATTCTCGGCCTGGTCGAAGAACCAGCCCGTCTTCTGTCCGGTGAGCGGCGAGACGACGATCTCCAGTCCGTGCTCGTTGATCGTTACGCTGTCCGCGGGCTCGCCGAGAATGCGCTCGACGCCTTGCTCCAGGCCCTCGAGCTCGCGCACCGCGGTGTCGTTGCGCAGGACGATGGTCTTGGGCCGCAGGACCTGCTCCAGGGCGGCCAGGATCTCGGCGCGCTCGCGCTCCATGCCGGCCGTCGTGATCTGAACGGCGAGCAGATCGCCATAGCGGTCCACGATGAGTCCGGGCAGACCGTCGCTCTCGCCGAATACCAGCCGGTAGAACGGCTGGTCATAGAGGCGCTCGCGCAGGCTCAGGGCGTCGTGGATGCGCTTGACCCAGAGGGCCGGGCTGAGCGGCTGATTCGGGTCGCGGCTGACGATGCGCGCGCAGAGCAGGGCGCGCGGGTTCACATAGCCGTGCCCGATCCAGCGCTCCTGGCGGCTCAGTATCGCGACGGGCTGGCCTGGCTCCAGGGGTTTCAATGGGGTCGCCTGGGTGTCGACCTCGTTGCTGTAAATCCAGCAATGGCCGGCGAGCAGGCGGCGCTCCTGGTCTTTGCGCAGGATGAGTGGCTGAGTCGTCATGGTGATCTTCGCGTTGGGCTCATGTCGTGCGGTTGGCAGCGGGCGGCCCCGCTGAGCGAGCAAGACTATCAGAAGGCGCGCCTCTTCGCGGCGCCGTGGAAAGCGAGGCGGGCGGCACCCACTGTCGCAGTCAATACCGCAGCTCGATCGGCGATGCGGTCTTCAGTCAGTTTGCGCCAGGAGCCGCCATGTCCAGCACCATCCCGCGAATGCCCCCCCAAGAGGCCGCTCAGGCCAACCGGCTGGCCGGCAGCACCAGCCCCTATCTCTTGCAGCATGCGCACAATCCTGTCGACTGGTGGCCCTGGTGTGAAGAGGCGCTTGCCAGGGCGCGCGAGCAAGACAGGCCCATCCTGCTCTCCATTGGCTACTCGGCCTGCCACTGGTGCCATGTGATGGCGCACGAATCCTTCGAGGATGCGGCGACCGCCGAGCTGATGAGCCGGCTCTTCGTCAACATTAAGGTGGATCGCGAAGAGCGCCCGGATCTGGACCGCATCTATCAACTGGCGCATCAGCTCCTGACGCAGCGCTCAGGCGGCTGGCCGCTGACGGTCTTCCTGACGCCGGACGATCACAAGCCCTTCTTCGCCGGCACCTATTTCCCGCGCAAGCCGCGCCATGGTCTGCCGTCCTTCGCCCAGGTCCTGACCGGCGTCGAGAGTGCCTATCGCGAGCAGCGCGATGCGATCCGGGCGCAGAATGCCAGCCTCATGGATGCCCTGCAGCAGCTCGAGCCGGCTAGCGGAGATGCCGTGCCGGATGCCGAGCCGATCGATCGGGCCTGTGCGCAGCTTGCCGACAGCTTCGACGCCCAGCATGGCGGCTTCGGGAGTGCGCCCAAGTTTCCTCACCCGACCAGCCTGGAGCTGCTGATGCGGCGACCTGAGGCCGATGTCGGTGATGCGGGCCGCTCACCCGTCGAAATGGCGACCTTCACCCTGGAGCACATGATCCGCGGCGGTCTCATGGATCAGCTCGGCGGCGGCTTCTGCCGCTACTCGGTCGACGCGCAATGGATGATCCCGCACTTCGAGAAGATGCTCTACGACAATGGCCCCTTGCTCGGCCTCTGCTGCGATGCCTATTGCGCGACCGAGTCGGCCGTCTTTCGCGACGCGGCCTTGGCGACCGCCGACTGGGTCATGCGCGAGATGCAGGGTCCCGAGGGCGGCTACTTCTCGACCCTGGATGCCGACAGCGAGGGTCACGAAGGACGCTTCTACGTCTGGGATCGAGACCAGGTGAAGGTGCTGCTCAGCCCGGCGGAGTATGCCCCCTTTGCCGCCGTCTATGGCTTGGATCGGCCGCCGAACTTCGAGGGACGCTGGCATCTGCACGGCTATCGCACCCCAGAGGCCGTCGCGCGGGAGCAGGGCGCGACGCTCGAGCAGACGCAGGCCCTGCTGGCGAGCGCCCGCGCCGCGCTCTTTTCCGAGCGTGAGCGGCGCGTGCGTCCGGGGCGGGACGACAAGGTGCTGGTCTCCTGGAATGCGCTCATGATCAAGGGCATGGCGCGCGCCGCCAGGGTCTTGGATCGGGCGGACTCTCTGGAATCGGCCGAAGCCTCCCTGCACTTCATCCGCAAGACTCTCTGGCGCGACGGCAGGCTGCTGGCGACCTATCGGGACGGGCGCGCCCATCTGAGCGCCTATCTCGACGACTACGCCGATCTCATGGATGCCTTGATCGAGCTGCTGCAGGTGCGCTGGTCGAGCGCGGATCTGAGCTTCGCCATCCAGCTCGCCGAGGTCCTGCTCGATGACTTTCACGACGCCGAGCACGGCGGCTTTTGGCTCACGGGCCGCTCGCACGAGCCACTGATCCACAGGCCCAAGCCCCTGACGGACGACTCCATGCCCGCCGGCAACGGGGTCGCCGCGCAGGCGCTGCAGCGGCTGGGCCATCTCATTGGCGAGCCGCGCTATCTCGATGCCGCCGCGGGCACGCTCAAGCTCGCCGCGGCGTCGATGCGGCACATGCCTTACGCCCATGCGGCCATGCTCATCGCGCTGGACGAGCACATCGAGCCGGTGGAGACGATCGTCATCCGTGCCGCGGACGATCGGCTGGCGACCTGGCAGCTTGAGCTTCAGAAGGGCTATCGACCCCGCCGGCTGGTGTTTGGCATTCCGTCATCCGAGACGGCGCTTCCAGGGACGCTGGGGGCGATGACGGCGGGCGAGCGGCCCCGCATATACCGCTGTCGCGGCACCAGCTGCGAGCCGCCGGTAGATTCGCCGGCGGCGCTCTTGCAGGCGTGAGGCTCCCATCTGGTGGGCATTGGGGGCTGGGCTGGCTTCTTACGCGGAGCGCGTTGCCCGCAAGCGGGCTCCTACGGCCGCGCGCTTGCGTAGGGGCCCGCTTGCGGGCGACTCGGCCGTTCTCCGGTCGTTGCCGTTTACGCGGGGGCAACGGCTGGACGGTTTCTCAATAGAGCCAAGGCGCGAACTTCTTGACCCGCCGGGCATAGTCCACATACTCCGGGTGCCGCTCGGTCAGCCAAGCCTCTTCCTTGCCGGATTTGTAGTCGAAGAAGAAGAAGCCGACGATCAGGATCGCGAGGTGCGTCAGGCTCAGGGTGAAGAGGGTCCAGCCGAGCGCCGCGAACAGCTGGCTGCTGTACAACGGGTGCCGGACCCAGGCATAGACGCCATGCTGCACCAGCTGGCTGTGGTCGACCGGGTAGGGCAGTGGGGTCAGATACTCGCGGATATGGACGGATCCCAGGCCGCCCATGATCAGGGCGACGATGCCGAAGAGCGCGAGCGCGCCCCAGCGCAGGGGCTCCAGCGCGTCCATCAGCCCTTGGGTCGCCAGAGGATTCCAGCGCGGCGCGAAGATGAAGGCGAAGAAGAGCACGAACTGCAGCGCGACGAGATACTCGCCGCGATGGCCGCGGAGAAAGTGAAGGGATGGCATGGGCAGCTCCTTGAGCGCGTTTGAATGGAAGATGGAGTCGCTTTCGGGTGTCTCGCCCCGATCGCGGTGATTGGCCGAATGGGGCTTGCTGATCTCGGGCTTTGATCTAGGGTGTCGCCTGGGCTAGCCGAAGCGATGTCGTGATGCTTGGCGAATCACGCGGTGTTTTCCCGACGCCTTTCCCCTCTTTGTGCATTCCTGGGTCAGGATGCGCCTGGTCCAGGGCGCGGGCATGGCTCAGACCACGCCAAGGCTCGCGAATTCCGCAAGGTGCCCGGGCGGGTCATTTTCGATACACTCCAGCGTTTTTGCGCAGACGGCTCGACTCAGCTCCCAAGCATGTCATCTTCAGCGGATTCGCCCAATACGACCTTCGACTGGCCAGTGCGTGTGTACTACGAGGACACGGACGCCGCCGGCGTCGTCTACTACGCCAATTATCTGCGCTTCATGGAGCGCGGTCGCACCGAGTGGCTGCGCGCCCTGGGCTATGAGCAGGACGAGCTGCGCGAGCGCGAGGGGATTCTCTTTGTGGTGCGCAGCGTCAGCCTCGACTATCTGGCCTCGGCCAGGTTCAACGATCGCCTGACCGTGACGTCGAGCGTCCCTCACCATGGGGGCGCCAGTCTGGAGTTCGAGCAGCGCATCATCCGCGATGCGGATCAAACCTGCTGCTGCCGGGGGCGCGTCAAGGTCGCCAGCCTGGATGCCGCCACCATGCGCCCCAAGCGCATGCCCGCCCACCTGCTTTCCGGAATTCTCTCAGGTCTCGCGCATCAAGCGCAGGCGTCCATGGAGTAACCTGCAATGAGTACCGATCTGTCGTTGCTGAGCCTGGTGCTCAATGCCAGCTTCGTCGTCCAGCTGGTGCTGGTGGTCCTGCTGCTGGCGTCCGTCATCTCTTGGACCATGATCCTCGATCGCGGCCGCGTGCTGGGCCAAGCCCGCAGGCTGGCCAACAAGTTCGAGGAGCGCTTCTGGTCCGGTGGCGACCTCAGCGCCCTCTACAAGGAGCTGGGCGAGGAGGGCAAGGGGACGCACGGCCTGGCGTCGATCTTCCGGGCCGGCTTCAAGGAGTTCGTGCGGCTGCGCAAGACCGAGGGCAACGACATGATGGCGATCCTGCAAGGCGCCGAGCGCTCCATGCGGGTCGCCATGAGCCGCGAGGTCGATCGGCTGGAGACCAATCTGGCCTTCCTCGCCACGGTCGGCTCGACCAGCCCCTACGTCGGGCTCTTCGGCACCGTCTGGGGCATCATGCAGGCCTTTCATGCACTCGGAAACGTCGAGCAGGCGACGCTTGCGCTGGTGGCGCCAGGCATCTCGGAGGCGCTGGTCGCCACCGCCGTCGGCCTCTTCGCCGCCATCCCGGCGGTCATCGCCTACAACCGCTATTCGAATCAGGTCGAGCGTCTGAACAACAGGTACGAAGAGTTCGTCGAAGAGTTCTCGACCCTGCTCCAGCGTCAAGGCCGTAGCTGAGCGATCCGGAGCCTCCCGCTATGGTCAAGCATATGCGCAGCCGTAACCGCCGTCGCTTGATGGCGGAGATCAACGTGGTGCCTTACATCGATGTCATGTTGGTGCTGCTGGTCATCTTCATGGTCACTGCGCCGCTCATCACCACGGGCGTCAAGGTCAATCTTCCGCAGGAGAAGGCGGGCGGCATCGCCAGCCCGACCACTGAGTCGGTCGTCATCACCGTCGATCAGTTCGGCGATTACTACATCGACGTCGGCAAGGAGAAGAATCAGCCGGCGAGCGATCAGATCCTCTTCGAGCGTGTGCGCACGGTGCTCGAATATCGCCCGGAGACGCCCATCCTGGTTCGGGCCGACAATCGCGTCGACTACGGCCGGGTGGTGCGCGCCATGGTGATCGCGCAAACCGCCGGCGCGCCTGAGGTCGGACTCATCACTGTGCCGCCGGAGCCGCTCGAGCGCTAGCCATGTGGGAGATCCTGCGCCGTAATCGGCGGGCCTTCTTCTGGTCGCTCACGCTGCATGTCCTCTTCGCGGTGCTCTTCTTCGTCGGCGTGGATTTGTCGCGTCCCGTGGTCGATGCGGGGGCGAAGGCCCGCGTGGTGAAGGCCAGCATCGTCTCGGATCGCTCCCTCGATGCCCTGATGGCCGAGATTCGCTCCGAGACCGCGCAGCGGCCGGCGGATCAGGAGCCGGCGCCCGAGCCTGGCGCGGCGGAGCTGGAGGCCCAGCAGCGCGCGGCCGAGGAGGCCAAGCGCCAGGCGGAGCTGGCTGCGCAGCGCGAGGCTGAGGCGGCCGTCAAGCGCGAAGCAGAGCTGGCGGCGCAGCGTCAAGCCGAGGAGGCGGCCAAGCGTCAGGCCGAGGAGGCGGCCAAGCGTCAGGCCGAGCAGCAGGCGCAGCGTGAGGCCCGCGAGGCCGCCCGCCGCCGCGAGGAAGAGGCCCGCCGCCAGGCCGCCGAAGCAGCGCGGCTCCAGGCGGAGGCCGAGGCGAGGCGCCAGGCGGAAGCGCAGGCGCGCCGCCAGGCGGAGCAGGAGCGCCAGGCCCGAGAGGCACGCCAGGCCCGAGAGGCACGCCAGCGTGCCGAGGCCGAGCGGCTGCGCGCCGAGGAAGAGGCCCGTCGCCAAGCCGAGGAGCTCGCGCGCCGTCAGGCGGAGGAGCAGCGCCAGGCCGAGGAGGCCCGCGTCCGCGCCGAGGCCGAGCGCCGTCGCGCCGAAGAGGCCGCGCGGCAGATGGCCTCGGAGCGCGAGCGGCTGCGCCGTGAGGCCGAGCAGCGCGCCGCCGAGGAGCAGGCTAGGCTCGAGGCCGAGCGTCAGCGCCGTATCGCGGAAGAGGCCGAGCGCCTGGCCGCCGAGGAGCAGCGCCGGCTCGCCGAAGAGCTCGAGCAGAAGCGCCGCGAGCAGCAGGCGCGCGAGCGCGCCGCTCAAGAGCAGCGTCGTCAGGCGGCCGAGGAGGCCCGACGTGCGCGGGAGCAGGACCTGCTCTCGCAGCTCATGGCCGAGCAGGTCTCGCGCGAGGCCGAGCGCTACATCCCCGTCATCAAGGACCGTGTGCGGCAGTATTGGGCTCGGCCGCCGGGCGCCGACGGCAGCCTCAGCGCCGTGGTCTCGGTGCGGCTGACCCCAGGCGGTGACGTCGTCCCCAACAGCGTCCACATCGAGCGCAGCAGCGGTAACATCGCCTTTGACCAATCCGCCGTCAACGCTGTGTATAGTGCTTCACCCTTTCAGGTTCCATCACCGCCTGCTTTTGAGCGCTTCCGCGAATTCTCCTTCACCTTCACGCCTTAGCTAGGACCACGCATCATGAGCCGAACGCCGCGCTTGCTGCGCCTCCTGCTTGTCGCTGCCTTGAGTCTCTCCGGGATTCACCTCGCGGTGGCAGCACCCCGTCTCAACATCCAGATCACCGGGGGTGTCGAGGCAGCCCAGCCGATCGCCGTCGTGCCCTTTGGGGTCTCCGAGGGGCTCATTCCTCCCGTGGATGTCGCTGCCATCGTCAGCGCCGACCTCGCGCGCACCGGCAAGTTCAGGCCGATGCCGACCCGCGACATGCTGGACATGCCCTCTCGGCATGAGGACGTGGATCTGCGGGATTGGAGTCTGCTGGGGGTGAACAACCTGGTCATCGGCCGGGTGGAGGCGGACAGCGTCGGCTTTCGGGTGAGCGTCAGTCTCTACGACGTCTTTCGCGGCAACGAGCTGACCAGCGAGACGCTCATCAGCACCAAGAACGGCATGCGCGCCACGGCGCACCGCATCGCGGACCTCGTCTACGAAAAGCTCACCGGCCAGAAGGGCGTCGCCTCGACGCGCATCGCCTACATCACCTCGACCGGCAGCGGCGACGGCCTTCGGGTGACCCTGCGGGTGGCGGACGCCGACGGCTACAACCCGCAGACCATCGTCTCCTCCGGCGAGCCCATCATGTCGCCGGCCTGGTCCCCGGACGGGCGGCGCCTCGCCTACGTCTCCTTCGAGAACAAGCGGCCGGCCATCTATGTTCAGGAGCTGAGCTCCGGTCGCCGCGAGCTGGTCGCCAGCTATCCGGGCATCAATGGCTCGCCCGCCTTCTCGCCGGACGGTGTGCGGCTCGCCATGACGCTCTCGAAGGACGGCAACCCGGAGATCTATACGCTCAACATGCTGAGCCGCGAGCTGGTGCGCTTGACCGATCACTACGCGATCGACACCGAGCCCGCTTGGTCGCCCGACGGCCGCTCCATCATCTTTACCTCGGACCGCGGCGGCAGCCCGCAGATCTACCGGATGTCGGCCTCGGGCGGCGCTGCGCAGCGCATCAGCATCGACGGCGACTACAATGGCCGGGCGTCCTACGCGCCGGACGGGAGCTCCGTCGCCATGGTCACGCGCATCAACGGGTCCTTCCGCATCGCCGTGCTCGACACCCAGCGCGGCATCACGCGGCTGCTGAGCAGCGGCAATCTGGATGAGTCGCCAAGTTTCGCGCCCAACGGCAGCATGGTAATTTACGCCACCATTCACGGGGGGCGCGGCGTCCTGGCCGCAGCCTCCGTCGAGGGCGGTGGCGGCCAGCGGCTTTCACAGGACTCGGGCCAGGTTCGCGAGCCCGCCTGGTCCCCCTTCATGCGCTAAGGAGCCCAGCGTCATGCATGGTTCTCTCCGATTCACTCTGTCCTCCCTGGTGTTGCTCGGCCTGGTCGCCGGCCTTGGCGGATGCGCAAGCACGCCGCCGCCAGAGCTGCCCGAGCCGGCGCCCGCGACGACCGCGCCCTTGCCGCCTCAGCGCGTGCCGGAAGTGAGCACGGCGCCGGCCGAAACGATTCGTCCGACCTATGCGGGACCCTGGGAAGATCCCTCAAGTCCCCTGTACGAGCGGACCATCTATTTCGACTACGACAGCGCCGAGATCAAGCCCGAGTATGTGGCGCTGATGCGCACCCACGCACGCTACCTGGGCAGTCATACCGATACCCGCGTCACCCTCGAAGGGCACACCGACGAGCGCGGTACCCGCGAGTACAACCTGGCGCTGGGGGATCAGCGTGCCGAGTCCGTGCGACGCGTCATGCTCGCCGAGGGTGTGCTGCCGGATCAGATGGCGACGCTCAGCTATGGCGAAGAGCGCCCCGTCGAGCCGGGGCACAACGAGCAGTCCTGGCGGCGTAATCGTCGCGTGATCGTCCAGTATTGAGGGAAGCTGTCCTATGAAGGCGTCTATGCTGCGTATTTCGCTCGTCGCTACTGGCTTGACCGCTGCGTTCTGGCTCCAGGCCGCTCCAGCCGCGGATCCAGAGCTGGAAGGGCGCATCGGGCGGCTCGAGCGCATCCTGGAGAATCAAACGGGATCCGAGCTGTTGCTGCAGGTCCAGCGCCTGCAGACCGAAATGCAGGAGCTGCGCGGCATGGTCGAGCAGCAGCGCTTCGACATCGAAAAGCTGCAGCGCCAGCAGCGCGATCAGTTCATCGATCTGGACTCGCGGCTGAGTGGCGCTGGCGCGGCTGGGCAGCCCTCATCGCTGGGCGGCTCGACAGCCATCGGCCAGGCCAAGCCGACACTGCCGCCGGGCATGGTCGACGCCAGCGGCGGGGGGCTGGACCCATCTGGCACCTTCGGCCAGCCGCAAGGGGCCGCCGCGCCTCAGGCGCCCGCGCGCCCCAATCCGACCGGGATTCCCGCGCTGCCCTCGCCAGAGACCATCGGCGGCAGTGAGCGCGACCTCTACAGCCGCGGATTCGAGCTGCTCAAGGACCGCAAGTACGAAGAGTCCAAGACGGCCTTCAACGAGCTGCTGCGCCGCTATCCCCAAGGCGAGTTCGCGGACAACGCCCGCTACTGGCTGGGCGAGACCTATTATGTCCTGCGCGATTATCCCGCGGCCTTGGCCGAGTACGATCGCCTGGTCCAGCTCAACCCGGGCAGCCCCAAAGTCCCCGGGGCCTTGCTCAAGATCGGCTTCATCCAATACGAGCAAAAGGACTACGCCCAGGCCAAGCAAACCCTCGAGCAAGTCGTCCGCAGGTACCCCAACAGCACCGAGGCCCGACTCGCCCGCAGCCGCTTGGAGCGCATCGGAACATCAGGACCCGCAGCAGCCCAGCGTCCCTGAGCCAGCTCAGGCTGCCGAGCAGGTGCGACCCGATGTCGCGCGCCTGCTTGAAAAGCGGAGGCATTCGACTATAATGGGCAGTCTTTCGCGCCCTTAGCTCAGCTGGTAGAGCATCTGACTTTTAATCAGGTGGTCGCAGGTTCGAACCCTGCAGGGCGCACCATACAGTCAACGGCTTAGTGAGCCTGGCCACCGTCCCTGATGGATTTTCCCCTTTAAATAGTCATTTTGCATGAGGGAGAGGGGTGGGCCTCCCT